>CAMDDZ010000053.1 GCA_945893145.1 Rhodoplanes serenus
ATCCCCGGGAGGCCTCGGGTAACTGTCCCCCCTACTACGAGGGGCGCCCAGTTTTGGGTGACACGGGGACCGGATGAACGGCGGCGTAAGCCGCCGGGATCAGGGCGAGCGCGAGTTCGCTGCCGGTTTTTGTCAGTCACGGTTCCGAGGGCCAAAAATCGCCGCGATGGAGCGTCGGCCGGCGCGCGCCCCCGTTTTGGGCGCCACGCCGGTTTGTCCCCGGTGGAGTAATCCATCGGTGGACGAGGCGTGATCGAGATGTGGCGTCGACCGGCGCTCCATCCCCTCGGACTGATCCGAGGGTACGGCCTTCCCCCAAACTACGACGCTAACCGCGCCGCGAGGACGAAGACGCATGCGTGCAAAAGATCAGACAAGGAAATCAGATGGCCCATGATGCGACAGCAGCGCCGCAGACACGCTCCCCCTGGAAGGGAGAGTTGGGCGTGACCGGCGCCCGCCAGAGCTTTTGGTGGGTCCTTATTTGGTCGATTTCGTTTGCTTTGAGACAAAAATCATCGTCGAAGTTGCGCGACAAGGCGTTCTAACCTCGATCAAGTGGCAAGCGACGAGAAGCCTAGGATGATCGCAGAGATAGGCCATTACGCACTGGTGCTGGCGCTGGCGCTTGCCCTCGTTCAGGGCGTGGTGCCGATGATCGGCAGCCGCACGCGCGATCACGCGCTGATGGCGGTCGCGGGTTCGACCGCGCTCATTCAGTTTGCCTTCGTGGCCGTATCGTTCGGCGCGCTGATGGCCTGCTACGTCACGTCCGACTTCTCCGTCGTCAACGTGTTCGAGAACTCCCATTCGCTGATGCCGCTGGTTTACAAATTCACCAGCGTCTGGGGCAATCACGAAGGCTCGATGCTGCTTTGGGTGCTGATCCTCGCGCTGTTCGGCGCGCTGGTGGCGGTGTTCAGCGGCAATCTGCCGGCGACGCTGAAGGCCAATGTGCTCGGCGTGCAGGCCTGGATCGCCGCCGCCTTCTATCTTTTTATCCTCGCCAGCTCGAATCCATTCCTGCGTTACGGTGAGGCGCCGTTTGAAGGTCGCGACCTCAATCCGATCCTGCAAGACATGGGGCTCGCGATTCATCCGCCGCTGCTCTATCTCGGCTATGTCGGATTTTCGATTTCATTCTCGTTCGCGATGGCGGCGCTCATCGAAGGCCGCATCGATGCTGCGTGGGCGCGTTGGGTGCGGCCGTGGACGCTCGCCGCCTGGATGTTTCTCACGCTCGGCATCGCGATGGGCTCCTACTGGGCCTATTACGAGCTCGGCTGGGGCGGCTGGTGGTTCTGGGATCCTGTCGAGAACGCCTCGCTGATGCCGTGGATCGCCGGCACCGCGCTGCTTCATTCCGCCGTCGTCATGGAAAAGCGCAACGCGCTGAAGGTTTGGACCATCCTGCTCGCGATCCTGACCTTCTCGCTCTCGCTCATCGGCACCTTCCTGGTGCGCTCCGGCGTGCTGACTTCTGTGCATACGTTCGCGAGCGATCCGACGCGCGGCGTGTTCATCCTGGCGATCCTGGTGGCGTTCATCGGCGGCAGTCTTTCGCTCTATGCCTGGCGCGCGCCCATGCTCAAGCAGGGCGGGCTGTTTGCGCCGGTGTCGCGTGAGGGCGCGCTGGTGTTCAACAATCTCTTTCTCACTGCAGCCTGCGCAACGGTGTTCGTCGGCACGCTCTATCCGCTCGCGCTCGAAATGTTGACCGGCGAAAAGATTTCGGTCGGTGCGCCGTTCTTCAATCTCACATTCGGGCCGCTGTTCCTGCCGCTGTTGTTCGCGGTGCCGTTCGGGCCGCTGATGGCGTGGAAGCGCGGCGATCTGCTGGGGGCCGCGCAACGCCTGATTGGCGCCGCGGCGCTTGCGCTTGTTGGCATCGCGGTAACCTATTCGGCGACAGTCGGCGGCTCCGTATACGCTCCGTTCGGCATCGGGCTTGCGGTGTTCGCGATGGCCGGCGCGATGACCGATCTGGTCGAGCGCACGGGGCTTTTCCGTGTGCCGCTGGCAACGAGCGTCACCCGCGCGCGCGGACTGCCGCGCTCGGCCTGGGGCACGGCGGTTGCGCATTTCGGGCTTGGCGTGACTCTTTTGGGCATCGTCTGCGAGACCAATTGGGCCTCGGAGCGGATCGTTGAGATGAAGCCCAAGGCCACGACGTCGATCAGCTCCTACGACCTGACGTTCGATGGGCTCGCGACGCGCGATGGCCCGAACTACCGCGAGCTCACGGCGCAATTCACGGTGCGCGAGGGCGGCAACGCGATCGCCGTTCTGCAGCCATCGAAGCGCAATTTTCCCTCGCGCGGCAGCGCCACCACCGAGGCGGCGCTGCTGACGCGCGGCGTGAGCCAGCTTTATGTTTCGCTTGGCGATCCGCGCGAGGACGGCTCGATCGCGGTGCGCATCTATCACAAGCCGCTGGTGCTGCTCATTTGGCTCGGTGCGGTGGTGATGATGATGGGTGGCGCCCTGTCGCTCAGCGACCGGCGGCTGCGCGTTGGCGCGCCCAAGCCCGCCAAGAAGAATGCCGAGAAGAGCACCAAAAAGAGTGCTGAGAAGCCGACGCTACAGCCGGCGGAGTGAGCGATGCATTGGCTGCGCGGGCTCACAATTGCGCTCCTGGTCACGCTCGCGCTCTTCGGCGCAGCTCCTGCTTTCGCGGTGCAGCCCGACGAAGTTCTGGCCGATCCCGCGCTTGAGGTGCGCGCGCGGGCGCTCTCCAAAGAGTTGCGCTGCATGGTGTGCCAGAACCAATCGATCGACGATTCCGACGCGCCGCTGGCGCACGATCTGCGCGTGCTGGTGCGCGAACGGCTGCAAGCCGGCGACAGCGACTCGATGGTGATCGATTACCTCACGGCGCGTTACGGCGAATTCGTCCTGCTGCGGCCGCGCTTTTCCTGGCGCACGGCCGCGCTGTGGGGTGCGCCAGCAGGCGTGCTGCTGGCCGGAGTGGTGGCGTTTTTCATGCTGATGCGCCGCCATCGCGCCGCGTCCGCACTGGCGCCAGAGCCCGCGCTGACGCCGAGCGAGCAGGACCGGGTCACAGAATTGCTCAAGTCCGAATAGCAGCGCCGCCGCCTGGGCCGCGACCGGAATTGCTGAAAGCGTGTAATGCTTTGAAATAATGAGCTAATTGTCGATGCCCTCACATTACTAAAGTTTAATTCCGCAGCCATTCATCGGTAAGGCTGAGCTACCCATCTTCGGTCTCCAGAAGGTGCCATCGGGCCACCGGCCTGAGGACGGAGACAAAAAAGCATGATCTCGAATCCGAAACCGCGCGGCCTCTCGGCTCGCCGCTTCGCGTTACTCGCAACCACGATCGCCGGCCTGACGGCCGGCGCGTATTTCATTGCTCCCAATCTGTCGCTGCAGGCGCCAGCCGCGATGGCGCAGAATCTGTCGCAGCAGGCGCAGACTGTTGCGCGTCCTGTTGGTTTCGCCGACATCGTCGAAAAGGTGAAGCCGGCGGTGATTTCGGTTCGCGTCAAGATGGACGCCACGCGCACCGCGACGGAGGATTCGCCGTTCCCCAAGGGCTCGCCGATGGAGCGGTTCTTCCGCCGCGGCACGCCCGATGGCACGCCGAATTCGCCTCGCCGTGAGTTTTCGAGCGGGCAGGGCTCCGGCTTCTTGATCTCGGCCGACGGCTATGCCGTCACCAACAATCACGTCGTCGACAAGGCCTCCACCGTCGAAGTCACCTTCGACGACGGCAAGAGCTATCCCGCCAAGGTGATCGGCGTCGATCCGCGCACCGATCTCGCGCTGATCAAGATCGAGGGTCCCGGCAACTTCCCCTACGTGAAGTTCTCGGACGTCCAGCCGCGCGTCGGCGACTGGGTGCTCGCCGTCGGCAATCCGTTTGGCCTCGGCGGCACCGTGACAGCCGGCATCGTCTCGGCCCGCGGCCGCGATATCGGCGCCGGTCCCTACGATGACTTCCTGCAGATCGACGCGCCCGTGAACAAGGGCAACTCAGGCGGTCCGACCTTCAACACCGAGGGCAGCGTGATCGGCGTGAACACGGCGATCTTCTCGCCGTCTGGCGGCAACGTCGGCATCGCCTTCGCGATTCCGGCCGAGACCGTGAAGGCCGTCATCGCGCAGCTCCGCGACAAGGGCACCGTCACGCGCGGTTGGATCGGAGTGCAGATCCAGCCGGTGACCAAGGAGATCGCCGACAGCCTGGGTCTCAAGCAGGCCGAAGGCGCGCTGGTCGCCGAGCCGCAAAAGAACGGTCCCGCGCTCAAGGCCGGCATCGAGTCCGGAGACGTGATCGTGTCGGTCGATGGCGCGCCGGTGAAAGACCCGCGCGAACTCGCTCGCAAGATCGCCAGCATGGCTCCGGGCACCACCGTGAAGCTCGGTGTCATGCGCAAGGGCGCCGAGAAGGCGCTCAGCCTGACGCTCGGCCAGTTGCCGGCGGTGCAGGAGGCTCGCGCCGAGCCGGCCCGTCCGCAGGCTCGGCCCGATGACGACGACGATAGCGATCAGGATCTCCGGCGCGCCCCGCCGCGACAGGACGATCGCAGCTACCGTAATCGTGATCGTGACCGTGGCGAGCGCCGCGAGCACGGCGACCGCAGCAATCGGGAGCGGAGCGATCGCCGCGATCCGAGCAGCACCGATGGTTCGCGCCTCGGCCTGTCGCTGGCTCCGGCCGGCAGCGAGCCCGGCGTGGTCGTGGCCAACGTCGATCCGAACGGCTTTGCGGCCGAGTTCTTCCAGGCTGGCGACGTCATTCTCGATGTCGGCGGCCGGGCTGTGTCGAGCCCTGCGGAGTTCCGCACGGCGCTGAGCGAAGCCCGCAACGAGGGCAAGCGCAGCATCCTGGTTCGCGTCAAGTCGGAGCGCGGCACGCGCTTCATCGCTATCCCGCTCGGCCGCGCCTGATGCGTGCCGGGTAATGCGTACCGCCGCACCGGCGGCCGGAGCCGAAAAGGCCCGTGACGTGGGTGCGGCACAGGAGATCGGGACGTCCCGCTGGCATTCGTCGCCCCCGCCGGCGGAGCGAACCCGGGGGGCGGGCCAAAAGCCCGTCCCCACTCATACCGACCCTTGCTTACCGGCATTCGTCGCCCCCGCCGGGAGCAAGATCGGTCGAGGGGCGGCGGAGCAATCCGCCGCTCCTCGCACTATTTCTGGCACTGTTTCTGGGCCGGCCGGCGCCGACCGGAACTCGGCCGCCCCGGGCACCTCAAGCGCAGGCCGCGAGATTTCGCTAAGATCGGCCGAAATCGACCGAGTCCCCATGCGCATCCTCATCGTTGAAGACGACCGTGACGCCGCCGACTACATCGCACGCGCCTTCCGCGAGGTCGGCCATGTGGCTGACCATGCGGCGGACGGCGAGGAGGGGTTGGCGCTGGCTTTCGAGCGCGAATACGACGTGTTGGTGGTCGATCGCATGCTGCCCAAGCGCGATGGTCTGTCGCTGATCGGTGAATTGCGCGGCAAGAAGGTCGAGACGCCGGTGCTGATCCTTTCGGCGCTGGGCCAGGTCGACGACCGCATCAAGGGTCTGCGCGCCGGTGGCGACGACTATCTCCCCAAGCCCTATTCGTTTGCCGAGCTGCTCGCCCGCGTCGAGGTTTTGGCCCGCCGCCGCGGCGGCCGCGAAGACATGGCCTATCGCGTGGGCGATCTTGAGCTCGACCGGCTGTCCCATCGCGTCAGCCGCGGAACCGAAGAAATCATGCTCCAGCCGCGCGAATTTCGCCTGCTGGAATACCTGATGAAGCACGCCGGTCAGGTGGTGACCCGCACCATGCTGCTGGAGAACGTGTGGGATTATCACTTCGATCCGCAGACCAACGTCATCGACGTCCACATTTCGCGGCTGCGCTCCAAGATCGACAAGAACTTCGCGCAGCCGTTGCTGCACACCATCCGGGGCGCGGGATACATGGTCCGTGACCCAAAGTGACGTCGCCATAACGCCGCCTGAAGGCCTACCAGCCGCAAAGCCGACGTGGCTGCGGCGGTGGCGCGACAGGCTGTTCCCGGCCGACCCGGCGATTGGTCCGCAGAGCCAGGGCTATTCGGCGTTCGGCAAGATCCTCCGCACCACGGCGTTCAAGCTGACGCTGGTCTACTTGACGGTGTTCGCGCTGTTCGCCGCGTGCCTGCTCGGCTACTTCGCCTGGAACACGCGGCGCCTCATCACCGAGCAGATCACCCGCACGGTCGATGTCGAAATCGTCTGGCTCGCCGGCCAATACGAGCAGGGCGGCATCCGTCGCTTGGCGTCCATCGTCAACGCGCGCGCACGGCGGCCCGGTTCGAGCCTCTATTTGATCACGACCTTCTCGGGTGACGGCCTGACCGGCAACATCGCGTCGCTCGGCGAGGGCGTGATGAGCCGTACGGGCTGGTCGGAGACCATCTATCGCCGCATTGACGATACTGAGGGCAGTGAGCATCACGCGCTGGTGCAAGTGTTCGAACTTTCGGGCGGCTTCCGCCTGTTGGTCGGGCGCGACCTCGATGAGCGCGAGCGGCTCTATGACATCGTCATCGCAGCCGGCCAGTGGTCGATCGCGCTGGTGATCATCTTAGGGATTGCCGGCGGCTTCTTCGTCGCGCGCCGGGTGTTGCGACGCGTCGACGCCATCACCGAGACCTCGCGCACCATCATGGCGGGCGATTTGTCGGGCCGGCTGCCGGTGAGCGGCGCCGACGATGAGCTCGACCGGCTGGGCGTCAATCTCAACATCATGCTCGAGCGCATCGAAGCGCTGATGAAGGGCTTCAAGGAAGTCTCCGACAACATCGCGCACGATTTGAAGACGCCGCTGACGCGCCTGCGCAACCGCTCCGAAGAGGCGCTGCGCACGGCCAAGGGCGAGGCCGACTATCGCGCTGCGCTCGAAGCCACCATCGACGAATCCGACGAGCTGATCCGCACCTTCAACGCGTTGCTGATGATCGCGCGCGCGGAATCGGGCTCCGCAGCTCACCTCAGCGACTTCGACGCCGCCGAGCTCGTTCACGGCTTGGGAGAGCTCTACGATCCGCTGGCTGATGAGAAGGGGCTCATCCTCAAGATCGATGCGGAGGGCGCCGCCCAACTGCGCGGCAACCGCGAGCTGGTGACGCAAGCGCTCTCAAACCTCGTGGACAATGCGATCAAGTACGGCAGGCCGGTCGGCATGACGACGAGCGGCACGCCAGCCGAGATCGTCGTGAAGGCGCGGACCGAAGGCGACTATGTCCTGCTATCGGTCGCCGACAACGGCCAGGGCATTGCCGAGGGCGACCGCGCCCATGTGGTCGAGCGATTCGTGCGGCTTGAGCGCAGCCGCTCCGAACCCGGCTCAGGCCTGGGCTTGAGCCTCGTCTCGGCGGTCGCGCGCCTGCACGGCGGTGAATTGCGGCTTGAGGACAACCATCCGGGATTGCGGGCGGTGCTGATCCTGCCGCGCGGCGGCCCGCATCTGCCGACGCCTGCGGAATAGCGCGGGTCTAAGCTGGCTTTCCGTTGGGCAGTGCAGCATTGCGGCCGCGGCGGTGCCTGAGTTCCGGGCTCCCATTCCGGACCCATCTGCGATAACCCTGCCGGCATGAGTCGGCCCGCACAGCGCACCAAAAAGCCCGTGACAAAAAGCAAAAAGACCGCCGCCAAGGTCGTCATCAAGGCTGCGGCGAAGGCCGTCGCCAAGGTCACCGCAAAGGCGAGCCCAAAGGCTGCGGCAAAGGCTGTCGCAAAGACGACTGCGAAGACCGAGTTGGCGCTGTTATCGCGGATCGCCGATGCGCCGCGGCTGGCCGCCCCGAAGGAGGCGCGTGCGCGTGTCGACGCATGGCTTGCCGAGATCGCGCGCAGCGCAGCCGGCAAGGCCCTCAAGCGCAATCTCGATGCCGCGCCCAAGTTTGCGGCGTTGCTGGCCGGCCTCGCCGAGGGCTCGCCCTATTTGTGGGAGCTTGCGAGTGCCGAGCCGGCGCGCCTGCAGGCGCTGCTCGACGCCAACCCGGACGATCGGTTCGCTGCGCTGTTGTCGGAAACCGCCGAAGCGGTGGCGGCAACCGGCGACGAAGCGGAGGCCATGCGCCTGCTGCGCCGCATGAAGTCGGAAGCCGCACTGCTGATCGCGCTCGCCGATATCGGCGGCGTGTGGCCGGTGATGCGGGCGACACAAGCGCTCACCGACTTGGCCGGCACCGCGGTTGCTTCCGCGGTGCGCTTTCTGCTGCGCGACACCGTGGACCGCGGACGGTTTGAGGTCGCCGATCCAAGCCGGCCCGATGAAGGCTCCGGCTACATCGTGCTCGCCATGGGCAAGATGGGGGCGCACGAGCTCAACTATTCGAGCGATATCGACCTGATCGCATTCTATGACCGGAACACGAGCGCGCTGCCTCAGGATGGCGAAGCGGCCGCGTTTTTCGTCCGCATCACGCGCGGAGTGGTGAAGCTCCTGCAAGAGCGCACCGCCGACGGCTACGTGTTCCGTGTCGATCTGCGGCTGCGCCCAGATCCGGCCTCGACCCAGATCGCGGTTTCGACCGACGCGGCGCTCGCTTACTACGGCAGCGTTGGCCAGAACTGGGAGCGCGCCGCATTGATCAAGGCGCGCGTCTGCGCGGGCGACGTGGCGGCTGGCGAGGCGCTGCTGAAAGAGCTGTCGCCGTTCATCTGGCGCAAGCACCTCGATTTTGCGGCCGTGGCCGACATCGAGGCGATGAAGCAGCAGATCCACGCCTACCGCGGCCACGAGGACATCGCGGTCGAAGGCCACAACATCAAGCTCGGCCGCGGCGGCATCCGCGAGATCGAATTCTTCGTGCAGACCCAGCAGCTCATTGCCGGCGGCCGCCATCCCGAGTTGCGTGGCCGCGGCACGCTGCTGACGCTGCAGGCGCTCACCGATGGCGGCTGGATCGGCAAGGACGCGCGTCCCGATCTCGAAGCCGCCTATCTGTTTTTGCGCCGGACCGAGCACCGGCTGCAAATGGTGGCTGACGATCAGACCCACACGCTGCCGGCGGATCGCGAGGGCCTCGAACGGTTCGCGCGCTTTGCCGGCTACAAGGACCGCGACGCCTTCGCCGAGGAACTGCTCGGCCATATGCGCAAGGTGCAAAGCCACTACGCGCGCCTGTTCGAGCACACGCCAAAGCGCGCCGAGGCGCGGAACTTGAGCTTCCCGGCCAAGGCGGACGACCGCGAGACGCTGGACCGGCTGGGTGCGATGGGCTTCCGCCAGCCGATGGAGGTCTCGGCGACAGTGCGGCACTGGCTGACCGGCTCGTATCCATCGCTGAAAAGCGAATTCGCGCGTACGCAGTTCACCGAGCTGGTGCCGTTTCTGCTGGAGCGGCTGGCGCGCGCGGAAAATCCGGACGCCGCGGTGGTCGCGTTCGACCGCTTCCTCACCGGCCTGCAAGGCGGCGCGCGGCTCTACTCGCTGCTGCGGCAGAATCCGGACCTGGTGGCGCTTGTCGCGCTCACGCTCGGCACCGCGCCGCGGCTCGCCGATATTCTGGCGCGCTATCCGCAGGCCATGGACGCGCTGCTGGAGCCGACCTTCTTCGGCTCGCTGCCGGATGAGAGCAAGCTCGCGGCCGCATTGCAGCTCTCGGTCGATGAAGCGCGCACCTATGAGGACTTTCTCGACCGGCTGCGCGTGTTCGGCCAGGAGCAGATGTTTCTGATCGGCGCCCGCATCCTGTCCGGAACCGTATCGGCCGAGCAGGCTGGCGAAGCCTTCGCGCGGCTGGCCGATGTGATCATCCGCGCGCTGCATCGCAAGGTCGAGCAGGAGTTCGTCCGCCAGCATGGCCGTATCCGCGGGCAGAAGACCGCACTGCTGGCGCTCGGCAAGCTCGGCGGCCGCGAGATGACGGCAAGCTCCGATCTCGACCTCATCATCATCTATGACTTCGATTCGGAGCATCCGCAGTCGGATGGCGCGCGGCCACTCTATGGCGCGCAGTATTTCGCGCGGCTGACGCAACGGCTGATCAGTGCGCTGTCGGCGCAGACCAATTACGGCGCGCTCTATCTGGTGGATATGCGGCTGCGGCCGTCGGGCCGCTCGGGGCCGGTCGCAACCGGGCTTGCGTCATTCAAGAACTACCAGGAGAACGAGGCCTGGACCTGGGAGCATCTGGCGCTGACGCGCGCGCGCGTGGTGTCGGCCGATGCGGGCTTCGCGGCACCGGTCGAGGCGGTGATCCGCGCGGTGCTCAGCCGCAAACGCGATGTCGATGTGATCGCGGCTGACGTCGCTGAAATGCGCGAGGCGATCGCCAAGGAGAAAGGCGAGGGCACGCGCTGGGACCTGAAATATGCCGCCGGCGGCCTGATCGACCTGGAATTCATTGCGCAATACTTGCAGCTCGTGCACGCCGCGGAGCATCCGGACATTCTGGACACCTCGACCGCCCGCGTGTTCGATAAGGCGTGGCGGCTCGGGCTGCTGTCTGCCGAGAACGCCGAGATTTTGCGGCCGGCCACGCGGCTGATGCACAACCTGACGCAGATTCTCCGGCTCTGTCTGCCGGGTCCGTTCGATGCCAAGACAGCCGGTGCGGGTTTGCTGGGGCTGCTCGCGCGGGCGGCCGACCTGCCGGACTTCGGCACGCTCGATGCGCACCTGGCCGAGACACAAAACAAGGTGCGGGCAAGCTTTAGCCGCATCCTCGCAAGGCCTGGCTCGGCCAAAGTCTGAGCGGTAACGTTATTGAGCGGCCGCGCGCCTGCGCACGCTTTCAATCAGCGAAGCGCGTAGCATGTAGGCGCGATGCGCGGCCGGATCGGTGGCGGTCTGCCGGAGCTGTTCGAAGTTCTTGGCGCGTGCTGCGGCGTCTTTCTCTTCCATGCGCTTCTTGTTGGCGATGGTCTGCTGCTGCACGAACTCGATGTTGAGCGGACGGCGGTGCCGATCGTAAAGGTCGAGGACGCTTTCATCGGCCTCGCGGCGGATGACGCGGCCAAGCAGGCTGGTCAACTCGACGGCATCGTGGATGCCGAAGTTCAGCCCCAATCCGCCGAGCGGATTGTTGACGTGGGCGGCGTCGCCCGCGAGGAAGACCCGGCCCTTGCGGAAGCTCGCTGCCACCCGCTGGTGCACGTTGTAGAGATTGCGGTGGACGATGTCGTAGCGGCCGTCCTTCGGGATGAACTTCTGCAAGCGCTGTTCGGTCGCCTCGGGATCGAACAACTCGGCTTCGGTTTGTTCGAGTCGCGTGGTCGAGAGCACGCGCCACAATCCCTTGCCGTCGTCGCCTGAGACCTTGAACAGCGCGCACCAGTCCTCCGGATCGGACAGGTAGTTGCGGGTGCAGCCGGGATATTTGCTGCCGATATCGAAGGTCGTGGTCAGAATCAGGAAGCGCTCCGGGTGCGTATAGCCCTCGAAGCCGATATCGAGCGCCTTGCGCACGGTCGAGCGGCCGCCATCGGCGCCGATCAGGTAGGAGCCCACGACCTTGCGGGTGCCGTCCTGGGTCTCGACCCAGGCCTCGACGCCGTCGCCGGTCTGGGTAAGCGCCGCGACGCGCGCCGAGAATTCGACCGTGGCGTGCGGGAAGGCGCGCAGCCGCTCGATCGTCATATTGGCGAGCTTGTGTTGCTCGCACTGCACGGCGAACGGATAGCGCGTGTCGTTTTTCAACATGCCGAAATCGAATTCCGCCATCAGCGAGCCGGTCGCGCGGTCCCAGACCCGGAACAGCGGCTCGACCAGGCCGCGGCGGATCACCTCATCGACCAGGCCAAGCTCTTCCAGCATTTCGAGCGTTGCGGCATGCGTGGTCGCCGCCCGCGGCATGTCGTTGACCCGCGCCTCGGCCTCGAACACGTGAACCGGAATGCCTTGCCGGGCCAGCGCCAGCGCCGTGACGACGCCGACCGGCCCGCCGCCGGCGATCAGAATCGGACGCATGGAAGGCTGAGCCATTGCGATATTGCCGGTCGCGGCGCCGCTACTTGATTCCCACGCCTGCCACCGCAACCGCTTCGCCCCAGGTCTTGAGGTCGGCGGCGATCAGGGCAGCGAACTCTTGCGGCGTGTTGCCGAGCGGATCGGCGCCCAGGTTGGCAAGCTGCTCGATAAACTTCGGGTCCTTGCAGGCGCGCGCGATCACGGCGGCGATCTTGTCGACGATCGGCTGCGGCGTCCCGGCCGGCGCCATCAGGCCATTCCAGGTGATGGCGGAGTAACCGGCAAATCCGCTTTCCACGACGGTCGGCACGTCCGGCAGCTGCGGCACTCGTTGGCTGCTCGATACCGCGAGCGCGCGGATCGCGCCGCTCTTGATTTGGGGCAGGGCGTCGGAGACGTTGGAGAACATGGTCGGGAGATGGCCCGCGACCACGTCAGTCAGCGCCGGATTGTTGCCGCGATAGCTGACGTTGGTCATCTCGATGCCGGCGCGCTTGAGAAACAGCGCCATCGCGAGATGCGTCACGCTGCCGGCCGCGCCTTCGGCGTAGCTGAGCTTGCCCGGCTGGCCCTTCACCCAGGCGATGAACTCTTTCAAGGTTTTGGCCGGCACGTCTTTGTTCACCACCAGCGCGAACGGATTGGTGCCGACCACGCTGACCGGGGCGAAATCCTTGATCGGGTCGTAGGACACTTTGGTCATGGCCGGCTGAATCACGACCGGCGGCAGCACGCCCCACATCAGCGTGTAGCCATCCGGCGTCGCGCGTGCGACCGCCTCGGCTGCGATCACGCCATTGCCGCCGACGCGGTTTTCGACCACGAATTGCTGCCCGAGCGCCTCGCTCAGCCGCTGCGCGGTGAGCCGCGCCAGCACGTCAGAATTTCCGCCGGCCGCGTAAGGTACGATGATGCGGACCGGCCGCTGCGGCCAGTCTTGCGCCTGTGCCTGCGCGGTATGGCAAGCCATCAGGGCTGCGAGGGCGAGGAGGGGCGTCAACAGTTTGCGGACCGGGGTGTTCATGGTGGTTCCTTTTGGTGCGTCCCTTTGGCGCTTTGCTTTTGATGCTTGCTTTGGTGCTTCCTTGGGGCGCTTCTCCACGATTAAATCATCCATGCTGATCGCGCGCCACCTGCGGGGCAGGATGGCGGCACGCTCCGGGGTCGCACCATGACGCTGCATCGCCGACGGTTTGTTGAGCTCGCAGGCGCTTTGCTTGCAGGCTTGATCGCACCGGGCCGCGCTATCGCGCAGGCCTATCCGAGCCGGGCCGTGAAGGTGATCGTGACCACCGGTCCGGGCGGGCAGGGGGACACCACAGCGCGGCTCGTCGCGCAAAAGCTTTCCGAGAATCTCGGCCAATCGTTCTTTGTCGAGAACATGGGCGGTGGCGGCGGCAATATCGCCATGGGGACGGCGGCGCGCTCGGCGCCGGACGGTTACACCATCCTGGCCGCCACCACGAACTTTGTCACCAACCCGAGCCTCTACGCCAAAATTCCTTACGACCCGCACAAGGATTTCGCGCAGGTCTCGCTGCTGTGCTCGTCGCCGCACATCCTCGTGGTGCATCCCTCGGTTCCGGCACAGAATGCGAACGAGTTAATTGCGCTCGCGAAGGCCAACCCAGGCAAGTACAGCTACGGCTCCGCCGGCCGCGGCACGCCGGCGCATCTCGTGGGCGAGCTATTCAAGCTCGCATTCGGTCTCGACATCACGCATGTGCCGTTCAATGGCGGCGGACCGTCAACCGCCTCCACGCTTGGCGGCCACACGCCGATCGCGGTTTCGGCGCTGCCGACTGCGATCACCTACGTGAAGGCTGGCAATCTGCGCGCGCTCGGCCTGATGGGCAGCACGCGGTCGTCGGCGCTGCCCGATGTGCCGACCATGAAGGAAGCGACCGGTCAGGACATCGCGGCCGACATCGTCAACGGCTTCATGGTGCCCGCCGGCACGCCGCGCCCCATCGTCGATCTTCTGCACCGCGAGGTCGTGAAGATCATGGCGGTGCCGGACACCAAAGCGCGGCTGCGGGACATGGGCTTCGATCCGGTCGGCAGCACGCCGGCGGAATTCACACGCTGGATCGAAACCGAGATCGTGAAATGGGCCAAGGTCATCCGCGACGCCAAGATCGACAGGCAGTGACCGGGTAACCGGCTTGCGCCAGCCTACTGCTCGATCTTCACGCCCGCGATCTTGACCGCCTCGGCCCAGATCAGGATTTCCTTGGCGATCATCTCGGCGAATTTCTCCGGCCCCTCGGCCGCCGCATCGACGCCATTGGTGGTCAGGTTGTCGATGAACTTCGGGTCTTGCACCGCGCGGATCATTTCGCCGGACAGCTTGTCGATGATCGGCTTTGGTGTGCCGGCCGGCGCCAGCATCCCGGTCCAGGACACCGCGTTGTAGCCCGGATAGGTCTCGGCGATCGACGGCACATCGGGGATGCGTTTGGAGCGCGTTGCGCTCGACACGGCCAGGATTCGTACGTTCGGATTGCTGGACTGCGCGTAGGCCTCCGACATCGGCACGAAGGTGGTCGGGATGTGGCCCGCGATCAGGTCGGTGAGCGCCGGCGCGGTGCCGCGATAGCTCACGCTCGTCATTTCGAGGCCGGCCCGCTTGAGGAACAGCGCCATGATCAGATTGCTGGCGCTGCCCGGGCCGCCGCCGCCGCCATAGGCGACCTTCTGCGGCTGCGCTTTCACCCAGGCGACGAACTCCGGCACGGTCTTGGCCGGAATCTTGGAATTGACCAGCAGCACCTGCGGGCTGACGCCGAGCAGGCTCACCGGCGCGAAATCTTTGATCGGATCGTACGGCGCCTTTTGGATCGCCGGCACGATGGCGACCACGTTGGTGCTGGCCCACAGCAGCGTGTAGCCATCGGGCGCCGCGCGAACCACAGCTTCGGTGCCGACGATGCCGCCGCCGCCGAGGCGGTTCTCGACAATCACTTGCTGGCCGAGGCTTTCGCTCAAGCGCGCCGCCATCAGGCGGCCCATGACGTCGATGTTGCCGCCGGCCGCGAACGGCACGATCAGTTTGATCGGTCGCTGCTGCGGCCAGGCTTGCGCGCGGGCTGATTGCGGCAGGCCCAGTGTGGCGGCCGCGAGGCCTGCGACGAAGGAACGGCGGTGCAGTTTTGGGGTGTTTTTCATGCCGTCTGTATGGCGGCCTTGGCTGCGTTCCGCAACCGCGCCGCGTGCATGCCGCCTGCGCGGCGGGCTGCGACAAAAGATTGCAGGAAGGCAAAAGCGCGATCGTTGGATAACGAGCGCGGGCCGCTCGCTGCGCGATTTTTGGCGTCGGGACTCCGATCAGCCTGCGAGCGCAGGTTTTTGTTTCGCTATCGTCATGCGACCGGTCAATTCTGCATAGTCCTCGATGCGATACGGCCGACCCAGAAGATAGCCCTGGACTTCGTTGCATCCTTCACGCGCTAGAAACGCGCGTTGGCCTTCGGTTTCGACGCCTTCCGCGGCGACCGGCAAGCCAAGCCCTCGCGCAAGGCCAATAACCGCACGGACAATGGTCGCGGACTGGCCATTGTG
The DNA here is from genome assembly GCA_945893145.1 of Rhodoplanes serenus. Lineage (GTDB taxonomy): Bacteria > Pseudomonadota > Alphaproteobacteria > Rhizobiales > Xanthobacteraceae > Z2-YC6860. Next base: position 15,471 of record CAMDDZ010000053.1, read on the forward strand.
CTCGAGGTCCGAAATGAAAAGCTGATCGATCTTGATCTTGTCGAAGGGGAAAGCGTGAAGATACGACAAGGACGAATATCCGGTCCCAAAATCATCCATGACGATCCGAACGCCAAGCGCCTTCAGCCGGCGGAGCAGAGATATTCCTCGCGAGAAATCATCGATCAGCACGCTTTCGGTGATCTCAAGCTCGAGACGATTGGGCGATAGTCCGGTTTCGAGCAGGACCGAATGGACGAGCTGCGGCAAGTCCCGGTGGTGAAATTGCATCGGTGAAAGATTCACGCCGATGCGCAGAGGTTTGGGCCAAGAGGCGGCTTCGACGCAAGCCTGGCGGAGGACCCACTCGCCGATCGGCATGATCAGACCGCTCTTCTCGGCCAGTGGAATAAAGGTGGCGGGTGGAACCATGCCGCGGATGGGGTGATGCCATCGGAGCAGCGCTTCGAACCCCAAGACTTCGCCGGACAGCTTTGCCAACGGCTGGTAGTGCAGGCTCAGCTCGCCTTTTTCGATTGCCGAGCTGAGATCGTGCTGTAGCGTGCGCTGATCCCGTAGCTGTTGATCCAAATCGGCATCAAAGAACCGGATTGATCCCCGCGCCTCAGCTTTTGCCCGATACAGTGCCGCATCTGCATTGCCGAGGAGTGTGGTCGCGTCAGCGCCGTTGGCTGGATAAACCGCGATGCCGATGCTCAGGCCGACCCGAAGCTGACGGCCCTCGATATCGATGTTATCCGCGACGGCATCGAGCAGGCTCACCGCGATTGCTTCAGCTGTCGACCCTTGGGCGTCGTCCGTCGTTATGACCGAGAACTCATCGCCCCCAACGCGTGCGAGAAATGCGCCGCCAACGGCCGTCTGAAGACGCCGAGAAACCTCCCGCAATAGTGTGTCACCGACCGAATGCCCGAACACATCATTGACCTCTTTGAATCGGTCGAGGTCGATAGCCAAAACTGCAAAGTGTTCTCCTGCGGCAGCTGATCGTTCCAATACCGATGCGAGGCACTCGGTGAAGGCCGGACGGTTCGGCAAATCCGTAAGCGCGTCATGGTGTGCCAGATAGGCAATCCGCTCGACCGCCCGTTTGCGTTCGGTTACGTCTTCAACAACACCAATCAGATATTGCCCTTTGCCATCGTGGCTGCGGACGGCAAGCCGTTTTGACGTGACAATCCGCACACCGTTGCCGGGCGTCTTGAGAGGATGTTCTTCGAGATATACGGGTTCGTCCGATCGCAACAAGTGATCGTCGCGCCTGGTAATCTGATCGGCCTCTTCCTTCGGGAAGACATCGTAAGCCGTCTTGCCGAGTAATGCGCCGCGTGGCAGGCCCCAAAATTGCTCGCCGGAGCGGTTGACGAGAACGAACCGGCGGCTGTCTGCTTCTTTCACGAATATTGTCGCGGGCACATTCTCGATGATCAGGTCGAGGAATTCCCGGTTGTGATCGCGCTCCCGTTCGGCATTCCGCCGCTCCGTGATGTCTTCGTGCGTGGCCACCCAGCCGCCGTTTTGCATCGGCTGGTCGACGATTTGGATGGTTCTGCCGCCAGTCGTCTCGACGGCCTGGCTTGCCGTTTTTCCCCGCGCAACCGCTGCCAGAATTCCAGCGCAGTATTGTTCCACATCGCCCGGAAAGCTTCCGGTTTCCTTGCGGTGAACGATCAGATCGCGGAGTGTGCAACCGGGCTTAACCACCTCACGCGACAAGCTGTACATCCGGACATAACGATCGTTGCAGATGACCAATCGCGCCTCGGCGTCAAACATGCAGAGGCCCTGCGACATGTTGTTGAGGGCCGTGTCGAGATGCTGCTTTTGCTCGTCGATATCCCGCTGAAATCGCCTGTCGCCGCGTAACAACTGCCGCACGATGCGAAAAACCATGACGACGATCATGATCGCGATCAGGCCGCCGGCGCCGGCCAGAAACATCGCTTCATTTTCCCAGCCGGCCAGAATTGACCGCGCCGTCGCGCTCACCGCCACCACAAGCGGGTAATGCGCGGTGCGGTGGGCGGCAATCATGCGATCTTCTTGGCTGCCAATCGCGCTCACGCGCCACACCACGCCACGGTCGGCATCCGGCGCCAAGTCCCCGACAATCCCGTTTGGGATCGGACGCCCTATGAACGACTCGACATGGGGATACCGCGCCAGCAGCTCGCCGTCGCGGTGCAAGAGGCTGATGGCGCTGTTGGGTTCAAGCGCTATAGTGGCAAAAAATTCCTCGATGCTTTGCAGCTCGATGGCGGCCGTCACCAATCCGAGGAATTCGCCGTTTGCGCCAGAAAGCTTGCGTGCGACTTGAACGACCCAGGTGCCGGTGGCCCGATTGCGTATCGGCTTGCTGATGAAGAAGTTCAGCCGCGCATTGGATTGAAGGGCGACGAAGAAGTCGCGGTCCGTGACGTCGATGTCTGGGATCGGCCAGGAGCGGGAGAAGTTCAATACTTTGCCCTCGGCATTGATCAACGTGAATGTGCCGACATGGGGCAAACCGACGATCTTGTCCTTCAGCATCAGGTGGACATCGTAGCCAGCCAATTGCCGTTTGAAGTCCTCCTTGGACAGGATACCGCGCGCCTCAAAGCGCTCGATCAGGTTGGTCTGCACACGCTCAGCCGCCTCGAAGATGCGGTCGACCTGCGCCGCGAGGACCAGCGCGACATTTTGCAGTTCGCGCTCCTTGCTGAGGAGAACGCGATTGCGAGAGTTGTAGATCATCATCGCGGTACCAAGGACGATCGCGGCAACCAGCACGATCGCGCCCACGATGAGCAACGTGATCGGCCGAGAACGGGACTTGCCCGTTATGGCCATATCACCGACGACATTGGCGGATTTGGGCGACCGGCCCTTTGCCTGCTGACGTGCAGCGCCTTCGTTCGGAAGCGGCGACGATGAGAGCATGTTATTTCGATCGCGGCCTGGCCGCTTGAAGGCGTCGAACTGACCAAAAAGGTCGGGTGAGACGCATCTTTATGCATGTGCCGAGTAAATATTTGGCCTGCGACTACCTTGCTGCTGAGGCGCGATAGGTTAAGGAACCGCACAGCCCCCGGAATCTGCGGGGTGCGCCCATTGCGCGACGGATGAGGCGGTAAACGCGCCCACACCTGGCCGTAATGGGCGATGTGACGAAGTCTAGCGGACAGGCTCTGTCATAAAGTAATCAGTTGTTTACCAGCATGGTGCGCCATGTCGCTCATGGCTCATTGCTTCATTTCAGCCGCTCCGCGAAGTCTGTTCCTGCACCATGAGCCGGCACGCCGCGAAGTGACGCGACGGGCTAAGAGGGGACGCTGCGGCGCGATCGCTATTCCAATACAAGCAGGCCTTAAGCGGCCTGGGCGCCCCGCGTGCTGCCTTTGCCCTGCTGCGGCCGGTCGCCCATCGGCAGCCGGACTGCTACGATGGTGCCTTCGGCCGGCGTGGAGATGATCCGCATGGCGCCGCCGTGCAGCTCGACCAGCGACTTGGCGATGGCGAGCCCAAGGCCCGAGCCGTGCTGGGTTTTGGTGAGCTGGCTTTCGACCTGTTCGAACGGCCGGCCAAGTTTTTTCAGCGCGGCGCGCGGGATGCCGATGCCGGTGTCCTGGATGGCGATCAGGACGCTGCCGCCCGACAGCCGGCCGTGCACGACGATGCGGCCCTTTTCCGGCGTGAACTTGACGGCGTTGGACAAGAGGTTGAGCGCAATTTGCATCATGGCGCGGCGGTCGGCCTTGAAATGGATTTCGGGCTCGATCTTCGCCGTGACCTTGAGACGCTTGGCCTGGGCCCGCGTCGTCACCACGCGCATCGCATCGGCCAGGATACGGTCGAGCGCCACGTCCTCGAGGTCAAGCTTGAGCCGGCCAGCCTCGATCTTCGACATGTCGAGAATGTCGTTGATGACGTCGAGCAGATATTGCCCGCTGTCGTGGATGTCGCGGCAATACTCGTGATATTTGTCGGCGCCGAGCGCGCCGAACATCCCGGACTCCATGATCTCGGAGAAACCGATGATGGCGTTGAGCGGCGTGCGCAGCTCGTGGCTCATGTTGGCGAGGAACTTCGACTTGGTCTGGTTGGCTTCCTCGGCGCGGGTCTTCTCGTCGGAATACTTCTGCGCCATGTCGGTGAGCTGCTGCGCCTGGAACTCGAGCTTGTGCTGAGAGTTGCGCAGGTCGCTGACGGTCGCGATCAACCGCTGCTCGGAATCCATCAGTTTCTTTTCGTTGAGCTTGAGCGACGTGATGTCGGTTCCGACCGACACATAGCCGCCGTCCTTGGTGCGCCGCTCGCTGATGTGCAGCCAGTGGCCGTCGTCGAGCTGCGCCTCGAAGGTGCGCGCGCCGGGGATGATCGGGCCTTCGCTGGCGACTTTGGTGCGGATGACGTGCTTGCGGCCGGACGCGACCACGTCCTCGTAGGACGTGCCGGAGCTGATCGCCTCGTCGGGCAGGTTATGAAGTTGCTGGAAGTTCGAATTGCATAGCACCAGGCGGTTGCCGGCATCCCACAGCACGAAGGCTTCCGGGATTGTCTCGATCGCGTCGCGCAGGCGAAGGTCGGCGGCGGCGGTCATTTCAACCAGCGTCTTTTGCTCGGTGATATCGACCGCGATGCCGATCAGGTGCAGCCCGGGCTCGCCCGGCTGGCGCACCATTTCGCAGCGCGCCCGCAGCCAGACCCACTTGCCGTTGGCGTGCAGCATGCGGAATTCGTGATCGATGGCGTTGGCCTTGGCGTCGGCGAGCTGGGCCGCGACCTCATAAAGCTTGATGTCGTCGGGATGCACCAGGCGGCTGACCTCGCCAAAGGTCAGCAGGTCGTCCCTCGATGCGAGCCCGATGATCGCAAACATCGAGTGCGACCAGAAGATGCGGCCGCTGGCGAGATCCCAATCCCACAGCCCGCAGCGGCCGCGATTGAGAGCGGTGTCGATGCGGCTGCGCACGGTGTCGTAAATCACGTCGGCTTCGCGCGCGCGCGTCGCCTGCCAATGGAAGGCGAAGCCGAGGATGAGCAGGACGAAGCCGGTGGTGGCCGAGAGCGTGACCGTGAGCGTGGTGTCGGACCGCCAGGTGGCGAGGGCATCGACGGTCGGATGATAGACCGTGACCTGGCCGCGTCCGGAGGGCAGCGTGTGAACGGTCGCATAAGCGCGCCGGCCGTCGGCCAGCGTGATTTCGAGCACGCCGGCGCTGGCGCCCAGAATGGTGAGCGGTTGCGCGTCGCCCAGCACGTCGAGCAGCCGCTGACCGATTGGGCCGCCGTTCGGCGCCGTGGCGGTGATAACGCCGTCGGCGTTGCTGAGCAGGATGTGGCGGCCGCGGATCGTCGCGCGCGACGGCAGCGACTTGTCGAACAGGTCGCGCCGCGTGGCATCGGCGCCTTCGGCATTGGCGAGACGCTCGTAGCGTTCGGACGCGAAGTCGGCGACGTTGGTGACCTCGTACACGGCTTCCGCGATCGCCTGGCGGCGATGGTCGAGCACCTGCACGACCGAACCGACACTGATGGTCAGCAGAAATGCGATGATGAGGGCAGGAACCGCGCGGCGCAGCGCAGGCTCAGCCGTCAGCAGGCGTCGGTATGCGGGTTTGGCGATCGATTGGGCTAGGCCCTTGATCGAATCCGTCCGCGCAGACGCACTCGCCACTTCGGCGCGCGCCATAGACGCCCCCTGATTTTGATGGTTCCCTCGAGAACGCAACTGCCGGAGGATGTGCCCCATCGCCCCGAATCACTGACCATTCGAATCGATGGCGCGAGTCTTGTCGAGAGTCTTGAGTCAATATTTTTCGTTAACTTTTCAACCGGTATTTCACCTACCGAAATACCGGTCTGCGGCGAAAAAGCAGCAGCCGTCGGCAATTGCGTCGAGGCCTTGCGGCACCGCCAAACGAAACCAGAGCAAATTTATTTGAGAGGGCTTTACGTTTGCGCGAGCGCGCGCTGGACGATGTCGCTGACGTCGCGGGAGAGCTTTGGCGAGGCCGCGACCATGCGCAGCGCTGCCTCGGCGCGAGCGCGGCGGCCGGCTTCGAGGGAGCGCCAGCTCTTGAACGAAGCGAGCATCCGCGCCGCAACCTGCGGATTGGACGGATCGAGCGACAGCACCGTCTCGGCGATGAAATCGTAGCCCGCGCCATCGGCGCGGTTGAACTGGGTGGGATTGCTGTAGGCGAACGAACTGATCAGCGAGCGCACGCGGTTCGGGTTGGTCCAGGAGAATGCCGGGTGCCGGGTTAACTCGCGAATGCGCGCCAGCGTGCTGGTGGCCGGGGAGTAAGCCTGCACAGCGAACCATTTGTCGACCACGATCGGATCGCCGCGATAGCGCTGGTAGAAATCTTCGAGAGCCGCGGTGCGCTCCGGCCCGTCGTGCTGGTTCAGCGTCATCAGCGCCGCCATCCGGTCCGTCATGTTGCTGGCGGTGCGGTATTGCTCGGCTGCCATCCGCAACATGTGTGACTCGCCGGTGGCGCACAGAATGTCGAGGCAGACGTTGCGCAGCGCGCGGCGGCCGGCGCTCGCCGCATCGGGGCTGTAGGGACCGCTCGTCGCCATGGCGCGATAGGCCTCGGTCAGCGGCGCGTTGAGGTGAAGCCCGATCAGCACGCGCAATCCGAGCCGCGCCCGGAAGATCGCATCCGGATCGACGTCGCGGCCGACGTCGCGAGCGATGTCGGCGTCGCCTGGCGGCGCCAGCGTCAGCGCCACAAAGGCGGGTTCGAGGCTGCGGTCGGCCAGAATGGCGCCGAGCGCATCGAGCAGGCCTTCGTCGGCCTCGGGATCGCGGCCCGCGCGCAGCCGCGCGACGTTGCCGACCAGGAGCGTGTTGGCCAGCGTGTGCACCGCCTGCCAGCGGTTGAACGGATCGCTGTCGTGGGCGGCCAAGAGGCGCAGGCCTTCGGCTGTGACGTTGCTGACCGGTTTGACGGGCGCCGAGAAGCCACGGTTGAGCGAGAGCACCGGCGGCTCGGCAATGCCGGTGAAGACATAAGTCTCGGCCGCCTTGTCGAGCTCCAGCACGCCACGTTCGAGCTTGCGCCCATCGGACAGCGTGAGCGGCAGGTCGGCGCCGTCGCGGCCGACGAGGCCCATCACCAGCGGAATCACCATCGGCTCTTTGGTGGGCTGATTGGGCGTCGGCGGGGTCACCTGCGCGACGTCGAGCCGGTAGGTTTTCGCACGCGGGTCATGCTGACCGGAGGCGATGATCTCTGGCGTGCCGGCCTGCGAATACCAGCGCATGAATTGCGTGAGGTCGCGGCCGCTGACCTCGGCAAAGCAACGGATGAACTGCTCGACGGTCGCGGCGTCGCCATCGTGGCGCTGGAAATACAGGTCCATGCCTTTGCGGAAGCGCTCGGGGCCGATGAGCGTTTGCAGCATCCGCACCACCTCGGCGCCTTTTTCATAGACGGTCGCGGTGTAGAAGTTGTTGATCTCGCGATAGACCTCGGGCCGCACCGGATGGGCGAGGGGGCCGGCGTCCTCGACGAATTGCGCCAGCCGCAGCGTGCGCACGTCGCCGATGCGCGACACCGGACGCGAGCGCTGGTCCGAGGTGAATTCCTGATCGCGGAAAACCGTCAGGCCTTCCTTCAGGCAAAGCTGGAACCAGTCGCGGCAGGTGATGCGGTTGCCGGTCCAGTTGTGGAAATACTCGTGCGCGACGATGCCCTCGACATCGGCGAAATCGGAATCGGTTGCGGTGTCTGGGGAGACCAGCACGAACTTGTCGTTAAAGACGTTGAGGCCCTTGTTCTCCATGGCGCCCATGTTGAAGTCGGACACCGCGACGATCATGAACACGTCGAGATCGTATTCGCGACCGAACGCCAGTTCGTCCCAGCGCATAGAGCGCTTGAGCGAGTCCATCGCGTAGCCGCAACGATCTTCCTTGCCGGGCTCGACATAGATGCGCAGCGCCACCTCGCGGCCCGACATGGTGACGAAGCGGTCCTCGACGCAGCCGAGTTTTCCGCCGACCAGCGCGAACAGATAGGCAGGCTTCGGCCAGGGGTCGTGCCACACCGCGAAATGCCGGCCGCCCGGAAGCTCGCCATGTTGTTGGAGGTTGCCGTTGCCGAGCAGCACCGGCGCTTCGGCACGGTCCGCCTCGATGCGAACGGTGTAAACCGCCATCACGTCCGGCCGGTCGGGGAAATAAGTGATGCGGCGGAAGCCTTCGGCTTCGCATTGCGTGCAATAGGTGCCACTCGATCGGTAGAGCCCGGAGAGCTGGGTGTTGGCGGATGGATCGACCAGCGTCTCGATCTCGAGCGTGAAGGGGCCGGCCGGCGGTTGCGCGATGGTGAGGCTGTCGGGCGCCGCCACATAGCGCTCGGCGGGGAGCCGCGCGCCGTCGAGCTTGAGCGAGACTAGCGTCAGATCTTCGCCGTCGAGCACCAGCGGCGCAGGCGCCTCGGCGGCTGGGTTGGGCTTGAGCTTGAGCGTCGCGCGCACGCGCGACCGCGTCGGATCGAGCACGACGTCAAGCGCAACGGTCTCGACCAGCCAGTCGGGCGGACGATAGTCGGCGAGGCAGATGGGGCGGGCTTCTTCGGTGCGCATTGGCCTGTCAATTCTCGGAAATATACGGCGATCTAGCCCGGAATCGGTCGTTGTGTCATCTCGCGGCGGGCGGCTAGCATGCGGCCGTTCCTGGGATGACACGTATGCCTGACCGTTTCGACATCGTCGTGGCTGGCGCCGGCCACAACAGCCTCGTTACGGCCGCCTATCTGAGCAAGGCCGGTTACCGCTGCCTGGTGCTGGAAGGGCGTTCGATCCTCGGCGGCAATGTGGTCACCGAGGAGCTGACACTGCCGGGCTTCCGCCACGATTCCTGCGGCACCGCGCATGTCATCCTGCAAGACTCGCCGATGATGCGGAATGACGAGCTCGGTCTCGCAGCGGACTATGGGCTCGAATACATCCAGCCTGAGATCGTCTGCCACGCGCCGTTCCTCGATGGCAGCTATCTGACGCAGTATCACGACATCGAGCGCACCGTTGAGCAGTTCGCCAAGTTCTCCAAGAAAGATGCCGACGCCTACCGGCGCATGTACAACGAGTACGACGCGATCAAACCGCTGTTCGATGCGGCGTCCTACACGCCGATCGGCTTCGGCAAGCCGATCAACGACCGGCTCAACGAACATCCCGACGGCAAAAAATGGCTGCGCCGCCAGGCCCGGTCGGCCTGGGAGATCATCCGCGACAATTTCGAGGACGATCACTCGCGCTGCTTCATGCTGTGGATGGCGTTTCAGACCGTGACGCCGCCGGAATGGCCGATGACCGGGCGCAATGCCTATTCGTTGGCATGGGGGCGTCAGCGCTGGAGCTGGTGCATTCCCAAGGGCGGCTCCGGCGTGCTGACCGAGATCCTGGTGCGGCTGATCGAGAAGCACGGCGGTACCGCGCTGACCAACAAGATGGTCGAGCGGCTGATCGTCGAGAACGGCCGCTGCATCGGTGTCGAGTGTAAGGACGGCAGCTCCTATCGCGCCGACAAGGCGGTGCTCTCGACCGTCCACGTCAAGCATCTGATCGACATGGCGCCGCATAAGCTTTGGGCGCAGGATTTCGTCGATGGCGTCGAAACCTACCAGGGCGGCCCGACGCTGTTCGTCTCGCACTATGCCACCAAGGTGCCGATGACGTTTAAAGGCGATGGCGGCTCGACTACGCCAATCGCCTGCGCCATGCTGTCGGAACCGACACGGGCGCTGCGCATGGGTTATGACTTCGCGCGCGGGGCAGCCAACGTCGAGGAGCCGGTGCTGCTCGCGGTGTCGCCCACGATCGGCGATCCAACCCAGGCGCCGCCCGGCCATCACACCATCAAGATCATCGGCATGCAGCCCTATGACCTCAAGGAAGGGCCGCTGCATTGGGACACCATCAAGAATGATGTCGCCAAGGCCAATTTGAACTGGCTGCGAAAGTTTTCGCCCAATCTCACCGACGACAATATCCTCGCAACCGTTGTGGAAAGCCCGCTCGACCTGGAGCGCCGCAACCCGCACAACTGGCATGGCTCCTGCCACGGCGGCGCGCAGAACGCCGCCCAGGCGGCGGCGTTGCGGCCGGCGCCCGGCTGGGCGCAGCACCGGATGCCCATCCCAGGCCTTTATCAGACGGGCTCGACGACGCACCCGGGAGGGTCCATATCTGGTGGACCGGGACGAAATGCCGCCGCGGTCATGCTCAAAGACTTTGGTACCAGTCTCGACGACGTGGTGAAGCGGACAACCGGAGCAAAGCCCGCCGCTGCTCTCGCGAAATAACAGGCGGCCGGAAAGCCAAGGAGATGATGATGAAAGTTGTTCAGAAATTCGTATTGGGAGTGGCGGCGCTGTTGGCCGCGGCTCTGGTGTCCGTTGCGCCGGCCTCGGCACAGAGCTGGCCCACCCAGCGCGTCACCATCGTGGTGCCGTTCGGCGCCGGCTCGGTCACAGACATTCTGGCGCGCCTCGTCGCCGACGAGATGGGCAGAAAGTGGGGCCAGCAGGTGATCGTCGAGAACCGCCCGGGCCTCGCGGGAACCACCGCGGTCGGCAAGGCTGCGCCCGATGGCTATACCCTGATGCTGACCTCCAACGGCCACACGGTCGCGGGCATGGTGAGCAAGACGCTGACGGTCGATCCGGTGAAGGACTTCGCCGGCATCACGCGCATCGCCTCGGCGCCGCTTTATCTGATCACCTATCCGGGACTGGGCGCCAAGACGCTCAAAGACGTGATCGACAAGGCCAAGGCTGAGCCCGGCAAGCTCAACTTCTCCTCGCCCGGCCTCGCCAGCACGACGTTTATTGCCGGTGCGCTGTTCCGCAAGGCGGCCGCGATCAACATCGTCCACGTGCCGTTCAAGAGCGCGCCGGATGCGGTGACGGCGGTGATCCGCAACGACGTGCAGATGTATTTCGCGCCGGTCAATCTCGCCAAGGAGCAATCCGAGGGCGGTAAGGTGGTGGCGATCGCGGCGGCGACCGCGAAGCGCATCCCCGAACTGCCGAACGTGCCGACCTTCACCGAAGCAGGTCTCCCGTTCGTCTATGACTCCTGGTTCGGCCTGATGGCGCCGCGTGGCGTGCCGGAGGCGATCCTCGACAAGATCGCCAAGGATTGGGCCGATTCACTTAAGACCGCCGAGATGAAGGCGAAGCTCGACTCGCAGTTCGTGATCGGTGTCACCGATACGCCAAAGGCCTTCGACAGGATCATCGCCGACGAGACTGCCAGTCTCACGGCGGTGTTCAAAGAAGCGGGGCTCTGACCGTCTCGCACGGGTTTGCAGACATGACCGGCGGACGATGCCGCCGGTCATTTGCGTTTGTGGGACTGAAGAGAACCGTCGCGCTGCGTAACGGTTGACCAGCGTCAACCCGCAGCGCGCGGTTCGGCGTGACCGATCACCCGCCGGATCGACGGCGAGCGGCGGCGCAGGGTGCGCTCAAGCTCATCCACCTTCTCGTGCACCGCCTGCACGGTGAGCCCCGGATCGACCAGGCCGTGGAAGTTGACGATTTCGCCTTCGTCGGTTTCGCGCACCCGCACATTGTGGACGTCGCGGATCATGCCGCCCTCGGCCGCGATCTCGGCGAGTGCAATCTCAACCGCGCGCACGCGCTCGGGCGGCGCTTCGCGGCCGGCAGCGTCGGAACGCTCCAGCGGCTCGATGTGGGTCTCGACCTCGACGTCGGGCCCGAGCTCTTCGCGCAGCGCAGCTTCGAGGTGGTCGGCGATGTCATGGGCCGCGCCGAGCGCGAGCTTGCGATCGACTTCGAGATCAAGCGCGACCGCGAGCTTGCCGGCAATCTCGTGCACGGTGACGTGGTGCACTGGCAGCACCAGATTGCGCGCGGTCACCATGACGCGCTCCTGCACGGTTTCGCTGTCGAGCGCGCGGGGCGCCGTATAGACGCTGACCTCGGCGCGCGGCATATCGGTTTTGATCGCGGCCGCGACCTGGCCTTTCAGCGCCTCGACCCGATCGAGCGGCAGCGTGCGGCTGACCGCCACCGTGGTTTCGACGAACAGTTTGTCGCCCACCGGGCGCACCCGCACGTTGTCGACGGCCACCACGCCGCGCACGCGGCTGGCGGCGCGTGTCACCGTTCCGGAGGAGCCGGCCGGCGCTGCGTCGGTGAGCGTGTCGATGGTGCGCCGGCCGAGACGCCAGCCAGCGTAGCAGACCAGCAGCGCCACCACGAGGGCGGCGGCCGAGTCCGCCCATTGATATCCGAGAGCCACGCCGCCGAGGCCGATCAGCACCGCGATCGACGACCACATGTCTGAGCCGAAATGCAGCGCGTCGGCTTCGAGGGCCTCGCTCGCAGTTTTGCTGGCGACGCGATAGAGCAGCCGGGCGCGAAAGAAATCGACCACGACGGAAAGTGCGATGACACCGAACGCCACAGGTGTGGCCTCGACCTCATGGCCGTGCCCGCCGATCAGCCGTTGCGTCGCCTCCCAGATCACCACGCCTGAAAGCACGAACAGCAGTGCGGTTTCGGCGAGCGCCGCCACGCTTTCGACCTTGCCGTGGCCGTAGTGGTGTTCCTCGTCGGCGGGTTTTCCGGCGATGCGAACGGCAAAATAGGTCATCACGGTCGCGCCGAGGTCGATCAGCGAGTGCGCTGCTTCCGACAGGATCGCAAGCGAGCCGGTGAGTACGCCAACCACCGTCTTCGCCACAGTCAATCCGGCGGAAGCCAGGATCGATCCGAGCGCGACCTTTTCCTTTTCGCTTTGCATCTGAGACCGGTTGTTGGCGTGAACAGCGTGACTTCGAGCAGGTGGAGCTTTTTCCGGCGAAAGCCTGTCCCGGACTTGATCCGGGATGGATACCGGCTCACCGTAGTAAATGCGACCACTGATGATCTAATGCGGCCCCGCGTCAACGCAAAGACTTGTTCGCCTGTCCAGGCGCACCTATGCTGATCGGTAATTCGTTCTCATTCGCAACAACGCGCCGGCACAGGCGCGGACTTCGGGAGGAAATCATGTTGTTCTGGTCGGCTTCGCGCCGTGCGCTGCTCTCGCTGCTGATGCTTGCGCCTTTGGTTGTATCGCCCGCGCAGGCCGAACTGTATCCGTCCAAGAACATCACCATCGTGGTGCCGCTCGGCGCCGGCACCGGCATGGACATCGTGGTCCGGCTCTACGCCGAGAAGCTAGCGGCCGCGCTCGGTAAGCCAGTCGTGGTCGAGAACAAGCCCGGCGCCGCCACCATGCTGGCGGCCGTGCAGGTGGCGACCGCGCCGCCCGACGGCCACACGCTTGTGGTGCTGACGAGCTCGGCGCTGGCGATCAACCAGCACCTCTACAAACAGATGAACTACAGCCCGGAGAACGATTTCACGCCGATCAGCCTTTACGTGAAATCGCCGTTGATCCTGGTGGTGAACCCGAAACTGCCGATCAAGACCGTTCCGGAGTTCATTGCCTACGCCAAGCAGGCCAATCCGCCGTTGAACTACGCTTCGGTGGGCGCCGGCGCGTTCCAGCACATCTCGATGGAATTCGCCAAGCAGCGTTTCGGCTTCAACGCCGTTCACGTGCCCTACCGGAACACCGGACAGTCTGTGACCGATCTGGCGGCGGGCCACGTCGATACTGGTTTCGTCGAGGCCGGCGCCTCGATCCCGCTGATCAAGGAGGGCAATCTTCGGGCGCTTGCGGTGTCGTCGACGAGCCCGCTGCCGCTGTTGCCCGACGTGCCGCCGTTCTCGCAAGTCTCCGGTGCGTCCGATTTTGAGGCAGTGTCCTGGCACGTCTTGATGGTGCCCGCGAAGACGCCGAAGGAGATCGTCGACCGGCTGCACGCCGAGATGAACAAGATCATGAGCGATCCGGTGATGAAGAAGAGGGCAGGCGACATCGGCCTGATCCCGATCGATTCACCCTCCGTCGACGGCATGAACGACTACATCAAGGCGGAGCGCACCAAGTGGGGCGCGCTGGTCGATAAGATTGGCGGGCTGCGGGGCTCGCAGTAGGCGTACGGGCGGACATGCCAGGACGATTGCAAGGCAAAGTGGCGCTGGTCGCCGGCGCCGGCTGCGTCGGCCCCGGCTGGGGCAATGGCCGCGCCATTGCGGTGCGCTTCGCGCAGGAGGGCGCAAAAGTCTTTGCTGTCGATAAGAGCGCCGACGCGATGAAGGAAACGCTTGAACGCGCGCGCGAGGCGGGTGGCGAGATCACGTTGCACACTTGCGATGTGACCGACAGCGCGGCGGTGAAAGGCATGATCGATGCCTGCCTCGCCGCTTATGGCCGGATCGATATTTTGGTCAACAACGTCGGCGGCTCGGCCGCGGGCGGTCCGGTAGAGCTTTCGGAAGAGGCCTTCGACGCGCAGCTCGACTACAACCTTAAAAGCGTTTTCCTCGCCTGCAAGCACGCGATCCCGATCATGGAGAAGCAGGGCGGTGGCGCGATCGTGAACCTGGCTTCGACATCCGGCCTGCGCTGGACCGGCTCAGCCCAGATCGGTTATGCGACCTCGAAGGCCGCCGTTCTTCAACTCACTCGCGTGGTTGCCGTGCAATACGCCAGCAAGGGCATTCGCGTGAACACGGTGGTGCCGGGCCAGCTTCACACCCCGATGGTCGAGGTGCGGCTCGCCAAGCAGCGCGCCGGCGGCGACGTCGAAAAGCTCCTGAAAACGCGCGTCTCGCGAATCCCGGCGGGCTTCATGGGCGATGGCCGCGACACCGCCAACGCGGCGCTGTTTCTGGCCTCCGACGAAGCGCGCTTCGTCACCGGCACCGAGATCATCGTCGACGGCGGGATGGTGGCGCGCTGCGATTGAGGCCGCGGCGCATTTACACCGGCACTTTCGCGCAGAGCGATTCCACAACGCAGCTCGTGCACGCTCGCCGATCATGCCGACATACGGTCTGCCCGTGGATCTTCACCAGCCAGTGAAATTCGTAAACGTCGTCGGCATCCCAATCCGGCGGAACCAGCCGCATCAGCGAGTGATATCCGCGTTCGAAATTGGCGTTTACCGGCAGCACGCCCATCCGCTTGAAGACGCGCAACAGATGCCGGTCGACGGGCAGCGCCAGCTTGCGGAACGAACTGAAGTTGACGACGACGGCTGCCACTTTGGGCCCGACTCCCGGCAGGCGGCGAAGCCAAACCTGCGCATCGTCCGCGGGCCAGTCCGCCAGGAAGGTGAGATCGAAGCGACCTCGCTTTGCGCAGATCACTTGCGCCGCAGCAACAATCTGTGCCGTCTTCCGCTCGGCATGCGTCACTTCGAGGCCAACAATGCGCGCGAGCAGATCTTCCGGAAAATCAGACAGCGCATCCCACGACGGCAACACCGCACACACCCGTCCGAACGCAGGCTCTGACACGGCGTCCCGCGTTTTCGAGCTGAGCATCGCCTTCACGAGCTGCGATTCCGGGTCGTGACGCAGAGCGTCGCGCTGTGGGCCAAGTTTTGTCCGCAGACGGTCGCGGACCTTTTGCAAGAAAGGCGGGTGCTCGAATGGAAATGAGAGTTGCACTGGACGCGACTTTTAAAAGCGGTACGTCTTATAAATAGAACAAAACAAGAACATTTCAATCGTTAAATTCCGATGCTAGAAGACCAACAAAATGAACGAACTAGACCGCCGCTTCTGCATCGCCCCGATGATGGAATGGACCGACCGGCATTGCCGGTTCTTCCATCGCGGGCTGTCCCGTCGCGCGCTGATCTACACCGAGATGGTGACGACGGGCGCAGTGATCCGCGGTGACCGCGCGCGCCTGCTCGGCTTTCATCCCGCGGAGCATCCGGTTGCGCTGCAGCTTGGCGGCTCCGATCCCAAGGCGCTCGCGGAATGCGCGCGGATTGGCGCCGACTTTGGATATGACGAGATCAATCTCAACGTCGGTTGCCCGTCCGACCGGGTGCAGGAGGGCCGCTTCGGCGCGTGCCTGATGGCGGAGCCGCGGCTGGTCGGCGACTGCGTTGCCGCCATGAAGGCCGCGGTTGCGCTACCGGTGACGGTGAAGTGCCGCATCGGCATCGACCAGCAGGATCCCGAGGTGGCGCTGGAGGCTCTCACGCAAGCGGTCGAGCGAGCGGGGGTCGATGCGCTGATCGTGCACGCCCGCAAGGCCTGGCTGTCCGGCCTGTCGCCGCGCGAGAACCGCGACATCCCGCCGCTCGATTATGATCGCGTCTATCGGCTGAAGGCCGCCCACCCGCATTTTCCGATCGTTATCAACGGCGGCGTCAACAGCATCGAGGCTGCGCAGCAGCACCTCGCGCATGTCGATGGCGTCATGATGGGCCGCGCCGCCTATCAGGAGCCGTGGCGCCTACTCACCGTCGATCCACAGCTGTTCGGCGAGGCCTCGCCCGCGGCCTCGCTCAAAGCCGCGGTGCAGGCGCTGATGCCCTACATCGAGAACGAACTCGCGCGCGGCACGCGGCTGCACGCCATCACGCGCCATCTGCTCGGATTGTTTCATGCCGTGCCGGGTGCGCGCGCGTTCCGCCGGCATCTTGCGACCGAGGCCGTGAAGCCCGGCGCATGCGCGCAGGTTCTGGCAGACGCTCTCGCCCTGGTGGTGGACACATCCGCCGATTTGGCGCAAACGGCCGCGTAACCTACCGCTTCGGGGATCTGGAATGTTCGGGGTTTCGCCCAGCGAGCTGTTCGTGCTCGCGGTAGCGATCGTGACCGGCGGTATCGTCACCGGCATATTGTCCGGCCTGTTCGGCATTGGCGGCGGAGCGATCATCGTTCCGGTGCTCTACGAAATCTTCCGCGTGCTCGACGTGCCCGACGAGGCGCGCATGCAGCTCTGCGTCGGCACCTCGCTTGCGATCATCGTGCCGACCTCGATCCGCTCGTTCCTGGCGCACCGCGCCAAGGGCAATCTGCCGGTTGAGGTGTTGCGGATCTGGGCGCCGCCCATCGTGATCGCGATCGTGATCGGGGCTGCGATCGCGGCGTTCATGCCAAGCTACGTGTTCAAACTCGTGTTCGTCATCTTCACCACGCTGATTGCACTGCGCATGTTGCTCGGCAGTGAAGGCTGGCGGCTCGGCGACCGTTTGCCCGGCCGCCCCACCCTATGGGCGATCGGTTTCATCACCGGATTCCAGTCCGCCATTATGGGAACCGGCGGCGGATCGATTTCCACGCTTGCGCTCATGCTCTACGGCACGCCGATCCATGTGGCGGTCGGAATTTCGGCCGGCGTCGGCGTCATCATCTCGATCGTCGGCACCATCGGTTATGCGCTGGCCGGCATCCCGCACCAGGCGCTGCTGCCGCCGTTCTCGCTCGGCTATGTGTCGCTGATCGGTTTCGTGCTGATGGCGCCGATCAGCGCCGCCGTGGCGCCGCTCGGCGCGCTGCTGGCGCACCGCATGGCCAAGCGCAATCTGGAGATTGCGTTTGGCCT
Organism: Rhodoplanes serenus; assembly: GCA_945893145.1. GTDB lineage: Bacteria > Pseudomonadota > Alphaproteobacteria > Rhizobiales > Xanthobacteraceae > Z2-YC6860. Next base: position 32,904 of record CAMDDZ010000053.1, read on the forward strand.
GTTTCTGCTGGCGGTGGCGGTCCGGTTCGTCATCAGCTTATTGTAGCCGGGACCGCCTTATTTCCTTTCTTGACGTCTTTCTTGGACATTGGCTTTGCGTTCGTCTTGGCCTTGGCCTTGGCCTTCGTCTTTGGCGGCGTTACGCCGTTGCCCGGTTGCTTCTTCGCGTCCCAATAAAACTGCCGGAATTCGGCCCGGGCGATTTGGCCCGCGAAAGCATAGGAGCAGGGCCGCGCTCGATTTGTCCCGCTCTGGTCTTGCGGCGGGCGGGCCGCCGGATCGCTCGCCGCTTTGCGGGCCTCCATCTCGGCCCGCCAGATCTGCCGCCACAGCAGCGCGCGCCTAAATTCGCTGGCGCGTTGCTCGGGCGTCAGCCCGTGCTCCTCACGTGGAGTAGGGGCCGGCCCGCGATGTCCATGATACTTCACTTAATTCTCCCATTCGGCTTAAGCCGACGGCCGCCGGTTGGCGGACGCCCGTACGCGACCGCGTGCGCAAGGCACGACGGATCGCGATACGGGTGGGAGAGGTGGCTAGGTCGCCACGATGCTTAGGAACATGTCGCTTGGAAAATTAAGCATCGGCATCATCTGGAGGGGTAAGCCGGCAAATTTAAGGCGCGCCCCAGCCGTCAAGGCCGCCCGCGCATGATGAGCTTGTCGCCACGCACCTCCCAGCTGTCCAGCCGGTTGAGGAAGCTCATGCCGAGGAGGCTGGTGCGCAATTGTCCGGGCTGCGCGATCAGGGCCGACACCGAACGCTCCACCACACCACCGACCGCGACGCGGTCGAGCGTGACCGACGCCGCCCGGGTGCGGCCGTTGGCGGTATCGACGTTCACGTCATAATTCAGCATTTCGATCGGCAGGCCCGCGGCCTTGGCGGCAGCCTGCGTCAGCACCACCGAGCTTGCGCCGGTGTCGAGCACCATCGTGACGCGGACGCCGTTGATCTGCGCCGCCACCTGGAAGTCGCCGGCGCTGCCACGCACGATCTCGACTGTGAGCGCGGCGCGCTGCACCACGCGTCCCGGCACCAGCTCGGCGAGCACGCGCTCGGATATGTCACGCAGATCGAAACGGTAAGTGTAGCCGACCGCAAGTGCGAGCCCGATCACGATCCAGATCAGGGCCGCGCTTAGCGCCTGCGTCAAGCGTTCGCGGAACATCACCAGCACGGCGCTGCCAATCGCAACGATGAGCGCAAGCCGATAAGCCAGCGAGCCGAAGTCGTGCGTTGGAATTCCGGCAATCGTCTCGGCGTCGTGGTTCACGAGCAGGACCGCGAGCGCTATCGCGACGCCGGTCAGCAGAACCCAGAGTAGGGGGCGTTGCACGAGGCTTCCTCTACGGTGCGGCGTGGGCTGGGCGAGACCGAATGGCCTCGAGCCGCTTGGGTAATTCGGCCATCACTCGCTTGCGCTCCGTATCGCTGTAGCTGGACCAATTGGCAATCTCGGTCAGGTCGCGGCCGCAACCCCGACACAGTCCGGTGGGCGGATCGACGATACAGATGTTGCGGCAGGGCGAGATGATCATGGGAACCGAATCGATACCTCGCGGCCAAAATAAGCGCCATTGCCAAGAACGCAATTGTGACCGGCCCCATGCGCGGGGACTCGCGTCAGGCCGCGCGGCCCTTGGGATCGGCGGCCATGGGCGGCAATGCGGCCATCACGCGCTCGGGCGGGAAGGTTGCGATCAGCTCGGTGCCGATGCGCACCTTCGACTTCAGCGTGAACGTGCCGCCGTGCATATCGACGAGGTTCTTGGCGATAGGCAGACCGAGGCCCGCGCCTTGTTCTGCCGACTTGATGGCGTTTGAGCCCTGGCCGAAGGACGACAGCACCACCGGAATTTCCTCCTCGGGGATACCAGGGCCGGTGTCCTTCACACTCATGTACTGGCCGCCAGCCGCGGTCCAGCCGACCTTGAGCCAGATGTCGCCGCCGGATGGCGTGAACTTGATCGCGTTGGATAAAAGATTGAGGCAGATCTGCCGCAGCGCCCGCTCATCCGCCCAGAGCCGCGGCAGGTCTGGCTCGAACACGTCGTGCACGTTGATGCCGCGGTTCTGCGCGCGGAGCGTCAACAGATGGTGGCAGTCCTCGACCACGCCCGAGAGCGATACCGGTTCCTCGTTGAGCTCGTAACGCCCAGCCTCGATGCGCGATAGATCGAGGATTTCGTTGATGAGGCCGAGCAGGTGCTGGCCAGAATTGTGGATGTCGCCGGAATATTCCTTATAGACCGCGACATGATGCGGGCCGAACACCTCGGTGTTCATGACCTCGGAAAAGCCCAGGATGGCGTTGAGCGGGGTGCGCAGCTCATGGCTCATCTGCGCGAGGAACTGCGACTTCGCGATGTTGGAGCCTTCGGCGCGCCGGCGTGCGTCGTCGGAAATCGCCTTCGATTGCTCGAGTTCGGCGATCAGCGAATCCTTCTCGGCACGCGCCACCAGCGTGGCGAGGCCCGAGGTGTAGAGCCGGTAGGCCAGCAGGGTGAAGTAGCCCTGCGCGCCGACCGCCATAATGCCGAGGATGTAGTTGTGCAGATCGCCGGCCAGAATGAAGTTGAGCGCCACAGTCGCTGTCACCGGCACGGTTGCGGCGAACACCGCGATCGGCAGGCTCGATGCCATCATGCTCGACATCGCGACGATCAGTAGCGCGACGAACAGCATGAAGGTGCTCGAACTCTCGTCCACACCGACCGGATGGATGAGGTTGTACATCCAGCCGAGGCCGTAGAAGAGGTCGAGAACGATGAAGCGCAGCCGCCACGCCTTCAAGTTTATGGCGTTTGTCGACTCGGACAGGAACTGCCGGCACTTGGTGATGATGACGGCGTGGATCACCAGCACGGCTGCGGTCCAGGAGCCGGCCATCACGGCACCGGTCCACAGACTCGACAGCAGGCCCACGGTGCCGACCAGCAGCAGGATCACCAGCGACGCCGACAGCCGGTTCTCACAGAACTGGCGCAGCAGCTCGTAATCGAAGGCGACCCGGGTGCCGGTCGAGGAGGTCATCCGGTCGCGCACCTCGCGGACGCGCTGCGCCGCCAGCCGCTTGCGCTTGGCAACCGGCTTCTCGCTCGGCATTGGAATGTCGTGCTGGTCGGCTACGCTCACGGGTACGCCACTTGTCGCTGAAAACGAACTAAAGTGGCGCAAAACTCTTAAGACCGGCCTTAGCGCGGTGTAGAACAAGTGGTTAATAGGTGGTGACCGATGAAGCTTTATGACGGCGGCCGCGCGCCCAACCCGCGGCGGGTCAAGGTGTTTCTGGCCGAAAAGGGCATTAGCGTCCCGACCGAGCAGGTCGATCTCGGGGCACTGGGGCAAAAGTCAGCGGCCTTCACGGCCATCAACCCGTTGCAGCGGGTGCCGGCGCTACAGCTCGATGACGGCACCATCCTCACCGAGTCGATCGCGATCTGCCGCTATTTCGAATTGCTGCATCCGGAGCCGCCGCTGTTCGGCCGCACACCGAAAGAGGTCGCTGTCATCGAGATGTGGCAGCGGCGGATCGAACTGCATCTGCTGATGCCGGTCTCGCACGTGTTCCGCAACTCGCATCCGGCCATGAAGGAGATGGAGGTGCCGCAGGTGCCGGCCTGGGCCGAGGCCAACAAGCCGCGCGTGCTGGAATTTCTCCACCTGCTGGATCAGGAACTGAAGGGGCGGGCGTTCGTCGCGGGCGACAGTTACACCGTCGCCGATATCACCGGTCTGGTTTCTGTGGATTTCATGAAGCCCGCGAAGATCGCCATACCGGACAACCTCGCCAACGTGAAGCGCTGGCACACCGAAATCTCGGCGCGTCCGAGCGCAAAAGCGTAGAGCGTGACGATGCGGCTCACGGTGATCGGCTCGGGCGACGCGTTCGGCTCGGGCGGCCGGTTCAACACCTGCTTCATGATCGAGAGCGGCGAGCGGAAGGTGCTGCTCGATTGCGGCGCCTCGTCGATGGTGGCGCTCAAGGCGCGGCTCATCGATCTCAATTCAATCGACGGCGTGATCCTGAGCCATCTGCACGGCGACCACTTCGGCGCGTTGCCATTTTTTCTGCTCGACTCGCAATTTCACGCCCGGCGCGAGCGGCCGTTGACCATCCTGGGTCCGCCCGGCACACGCGAGCGGCTCGATGCCGCCTGCCATGTGTTCTTCCCCGGATCGCACAAGAACAAATGGCGGTTTCCGCTCGACGTTGGCGAAATCCCGCCCGGCGAGCCGCGCGACGCCTTGGGATTCTCGATCCGCACCGCCGAGGTGATCCACAATTCCGGAGCGCCTTCGACCGCGGTGCGGCTTGAGAGCGGCGGCAAAGTGCTGGCCTATTCGGGCGACACCGAATGGACCGATGCGCTGATCCCGATCGCCGAGAGCGCCGACCTGTTCATCATCGAGTGCTATGACTACGACCGGAACCTTTCGGGTCACGTGAACTTTACCAAGCTGAAAGAGCAGCGGCCCGCCTTGAAGGCGCGTCGCATCATGCTCACTCACATGAATCCAACCATGCTGGCGCGCCAGGATGAAGCCCGTGCCGAAGGCTTGCTGGTGGCCAGCGACGGTTTGGTGCTCGACGTTTGACCGCAACCGAAAGCATTGAAATTGCAAGCTGAATAGGCGTTCAGCCGCAATTGCGCGCTGATTTGGCCCCCGAACCGCTACAGTCACAATTGATTCTTGCGCATTGGAAAGATCAGCCCGGGGCGGGCTGAGTGGAGGACTTTAGATGCTTCGCCGTTTCTTGCTCGCGCTGGGCCTGTTTGCGCTCGCGTGCTGGAGCTTCGCGCCCGCAATGGCGCAACCGCAGATGCAGACCGAGCCGCGCGTCGCGCTGGTGATCGGCAACGCGAGCTACGCGCGCGGTCCGCTGCCGAACGCCGTCAACGACGCCGGTCTGGTCGCCGAATCGCTCCGCAGCATTGGCTTCGATATCGTCGAAGGCGCCGACGTCAGCCAGGCCGACATGCTGCGCATGGTGCGGGACTTCCTCGCCAAGGTCTCGGCGGCGGGACCGGACACTATCGCGGTCGTTTATTTCTCTGGCTACGGCGCCGAGTTCGACGGCGACAATTACCTTTACGGAGCCGACGCGCGGCTCGAGCGCGATACCGACGTTGGCCTCGAAGCGGTGCGGCTGACCGACGTGCTGCGCGCGCTCGCCGACGTACAGGCGCGCGCCAAGGTGGTGGTGCTCGATGCGTCGCGGTCGCTTCCGATGGCGCAGCAAGCCGCACCGAGCCGCGGGCTTGCCGCGATTGAAGCGCCGCCGGGCATCCTGGTCGCCTTTAGCTCGGGCCCCGGCACCGTGGCGCCGGAAGCGCCCGGCCCCTACGGCGCTTACGCGACCGCGATCGCCGAAATGATCCGCGCGCCGGGCCTCGACCTCGACGGCGTTTTCGTGCAGATCCGCGCCCGCACCCACGAGGTCTCGCAGGGCGAGCAAGTGCCGTGGCACGTCTCGGCGCTGGCCGAGCAGATCGTGCTGGTGCCGGCCGAGGCCGCGCAATTTGCCAATGCTCCGCCGCCGCCCCCGCCGCCGCGCGCTCAGCAGCCGATGCGCGGCATCGGACCGGATGAGGCCTATGCACTTGCCATCGAGATGGACACGCTTGGCGGCTACAGCGAATTCGTCCAGGTCTATCCGGATCACCCGCTGTCGGCCCGCGTCTGGGCGATCATCCGCGCGCGCCGCGAGGCGCTGGCCTGGATGCGCGCGCAGCAGATCAACACGCCGGAGTCCTATTGGACCTACATGCAGCGCTATCCGAATGGCATCTACGCGTTCGCTGCGCAGCGCCGTCTGCGGCGGCTCAACGCGCCGTTCGCGCCGCCGCAGGGCTTCGCCATGATGGAATTCGATGGCGTGCCGATGGCGCTGACCGGCGAGCCGCGCGAATATCGAGAGGTCTATCGCGTCGGCCCACCGCCGCCGCGTCTGCTGCTCGTGCCGCGGCCTGCGTATTTCGCGCGCCTGCCGGTGCCGGCCGCGCCGGCACGCCGGCCTGGCGTTCGCGCTTTGCCGGTGTTGGCGGTTCCGATTCCCGTGATGCCGCGCCTTGCGCCCGCGCCGCGGATCGGGCCCGCTCACGTGATCTCGCCGGTGTTGCGTCCGACCGGACCGCGCGTCTCGCCCGTCGTGACGCCGGCCATTGCTCCGACGACGGCCGTGCCATCGACGACGACTGCGCCGCCCGGCGTTCCCCGGCGCACGCCGGGTAGCACGCCGTCGGCGACACGCACGCCCGGTACGACGACCACCAGGCCGGTAACGGCTGTACCATCGACCACAGCCGTGCCGTCGACGACAACCACCACAACGCCGTCGACCACGCGTCCGCGGCGGACCACCACGACCACAACGACGACAACGACACCATCGACAACCACACCTGCGGTCGGTACGCCGCCGCGGCGGACCACAACGACCACCACAACGCCGGCCGTCGAGACCCGCCCGCGGCGGACACCGACGACCACACCGACGACAACGACACCATCGACAACGGCACCTGCGGTCGGCACGCCGCCGCGGCGCACGACCACCACGTCGCCTCC
>CAMDDZ010000054.1 GCA_945893145.1 Rhodoplanes serenus
AAATCCCCGGTTTGGGGCATTCGCTCCATGACCCGTTTTATCGAACGCTTCCGCTCGCCAGCTCTTTATAAAGTCGCGCCCACTTGTCGCCCTCGTCGATCGAGGTGGCGGAATCCATCATTGTGATCTGCAGCCCGGCGACGGCGGATTTCAGCCGTGTGTTGGTCGGCGAGAAATCGCGTCGCATCAGCAACTCCTGGCCGTCGCTCAGCATGAAGTCGAAGAACAGCACGGCGGCGTGCGGGTGCGGCGCCTTGCGCGACACGCCGACGCCCTGGAAGCGGGCGACCGCTGGCGGAATGGCGAGCCAATTGATCGGCGCGCCGTCGTTTTTGAGCTGCTCGGCCTTGTATTGATAGACGTTGAGCGCGAGCGGCACTTCGCCGGAGATCACGAGGTTTGCCAGCAGCGTATGGCCCTTGCGGACCGAGAACCCGTTGCGCGCCGCGATGTCGCGAAAAAACGCCAGGCCCTTGTCCTCGCCGAGTCCCTGCACGACTGCGGCAAACCAGTCGAAGTCATTGGCCTCGATGCCGAGCCGGCCCTTCCAGCGCGGATCGGCGAGGTCTTGGTAGGATTTCGGCAGTTCGTCCTTTTTCACCAGCTTGGTGTTGTAGGCGGCGACGAACACGTTGAGCCGCGTTCCGACCCATTCGTGGTGCGGCAGGATCGCGGCCGGTGCGATGTCGGCGAGCAGCGGCGACTTCACCGCTTGCAGCACCTTTTCGCGCTGCAGGGATTCCATCTCGACGCCATTGGTTTCGAACACGTCGGCGTCGAAGCGGCCGGCGCGCGCTTCGACCACGCCGCGCTGCAGGACATTCTCCGAGCTTGAGCGCCAGATGCGGACCTTGACGCCGTATTTCTTCTCGAAGGCGGCGCCAAGCGCCGAGAGATCGTCCATCGGCGCCGATGCATAGAGGCTGACCAGGCCTTCTTTCTTGGCGCCCTCGATCAGCTTCTGGGTGCGGTCCGGACCGCTGTAGAGCGCGAGCTCCGCGGCGCTCGATTGCGCGAGCGCATGCCGGCCCGCGAGCGGGGCGAGGGCCAGCGCCAGTCCGCCGCGCAGCAATGCGCGCCGGCTAGCGATCGTCATGGTCGTGGTGGTGATGATGGTGGCCATGGTGGTGGTCGTGATCGTGATGATGATCGTGGTCGTGATGATGGTGATGCAAATGTGTTGTGCCGCTCGGCAGCCGGGGGTCCTCGCTGAACACCAGCGACTTGATGGTCACCGGCACCGTCAGCGATGGCAGCCGGATGCGGCCGAGATCGATGTAGTCGAAATCCCACAGCACGACGCCGTCGATGGCAAGGATTTCGCCCTGCACGTCGAGCTCTTCCCGCAGGATGGCGCCGAGCGTCTGCGCGACATCGCCGTCGAGCATGATGAACAGCGGTTTGCGCCGCGCAATGGTCTCCGGCATGCCGCGCACGATGCCTTGCGCAAACGCGAAGATGCGCTCGTGTGACGGCGCGCCCTGCCAGCGCAGCGCCAGCGCCACGTCGCTCTCGCCGTCCGTGAGATCGAACGCGGTGAAATGGCTGCGGATCGCTGCCGCGAGTTTGTCGGGATCGATCACGGCCTCGCACACGTAGGGCGGCGCCACAACCTGCAGATTGCGGCGCGGCAGCAGCGCGCCCGGATTGGTGATGGTGCTGGTGTTGCCGGAGAGCTGCACGCTGTATTCGGAGGCGCCGAGCGCCGTGGCGCGAATGCATTCGCCGGCGGGCAGCAGCGGCCAGGGTAGGGCGCCTGCATCGATCCGCCGCCGCAGTACGTGGCCGAGGCGGCGACCCATGTCGCCGAAGTCGCGCTCCTCGCGGCCATAGACGTATTCGGCGACGCCGCCCGACACCATGATGCCGTCGATGTGGCCGAGCTCCGCGATCGGCTCGGTCAGATAGAGCTGCGCGAGTTGCGGGGGCAGCGGGCGCATCTTGATCGCAGCCACCAGCGCGTCCGCCATGGTTTCGGCGACCTTGTCCATTGCGGCCGCGCCAGCGGCATCGCCTTTGTGCCAATGAAAGCCTGCCTGGGCGGCATGATGCTGTCCGGCCGGATCGAGCCGGACGATCCGTCCGTTCTGGTCCACCACCTGCAAGCGGCCGCCGACGTGAATGGCTGCGGTTGCGATCACGCGGCCGTTGTCCACCAGCGCCAGCTTGGTGGTGCCGCCGCCGATGTCGATGTTGAGGATGCGCTTGCTCTGGTCGGACGACACGCGGGCGGCGCCGGAGCCGTAGCCCGCCAGCATCGCTTCCATGTGGTGGCCTGCGGTGGCGCAGACGAAATCGCCGCCTTGCTCGGCGAGCAGCGCGGCGATCGCTTGGGCGTTGTCGCGGCGCAGCGCTTCGCCGGTCAGGATCACCACGCCGCTGTCGATGTCGGCAGGGGTCACTCCGGCCGCCCGGTAGGCGTCGTCGATAATGGTGCGGAGCTTGCCGTCGTCGATCCGTTCCTCGCTCTGGTAGGGCGTGAGTTCGACAGGGGAGCGGAACAGCGTGTCGCGCGCCACCACGAAATAGCGGCTCGACAGGTCCTCGCCCATCCGCCGCAGTTCGACCTTGGAAAAGATGACTTGCGTGCCGGCCGAGCCGATGTCGATGCCGACGCTGGTCAGCGTCACATGGTCCGCGATCCACAGCGGGTTGTCCTCGATCGGCCCGTCTTCGAAGTCGTCATGGTCGTGGTCGGCCACGCCGTCATGGACATGGGCGAGATCGGCGCCAAGCCGGTGATCGGCAAGGTCGTGGGGCTTTGGATCGGTCGGGCCAGCCATGGGGCCAAGCCCATACAGCAAAACGGGCCCCCGAGGGAGCCCGCTTTCGATGAACCGTTCTGAGAAACCGGCGTTCACCACTTCCGCATGACGTTCACCACTTCTGCGTACCGTACCAATCGTCGATGTCCTTGCGGACCTGATCGCGTGCGATGCCGTAACGCTCCTGGATCTTGCCTTCGAGCTGGTCGCGATGGCCGGCGATGACGTCGAGGTCGTCGTCAGTCAGACGGCCCCACTTTTCCTTCACCTTGCCCTTGAGTTGCTTCCAGTTCCCTTCGACGCGGTTCCAATCCATGATCAATCTCCATCCATTGCGGTGTCGGTTGGCCAACGTCGTGCATCTGCGATGGTTCCGGGGATCGTTTGCTAGACAAAGAAGTTGCCGCGGTGCTCGCCATGCAAATTGTATTTTGACATGCCGGAACCCCGGCTGGGGCGATGGCGTTGCGCAACGGTCGCGATGCGACCGTGGGGCCCGCATGACGTCGTTGGAAGATCTGTTTCACGCTTTGTTGCAAGAGTTGTATTCGGCCGAGGAGCAATTGCTCAAAGCATTGCCGAAGTTTGCCCGCCGATCGTCAAATCCAAAGCTCCGCCGGGCGCTCACCGATCATGAAAGCGAAACCGAAGGCCATTTGCAGCGGCTCGAGCAGGTGTTCGAGATGATCGGCACACCAGCGGCCGGTAGCGGCTGCGAGGCGGTGGCTGCCATCATCGCCAAGGGCGAGGCGATTGCTTCTGAGGCCAGCGTTCACACGGTGCGCGATGCCGGCATGCTGGCGGCCGTGCAGGCCACCGAGCACTATGAGATTGCAAGCTACGGCACGCTGGTCGCCTGGGCCGAATTGCTCGACGAATCGCAAGTCGTCCGGCTGCTGCGGCAGACCCTGGACGAGGAGAAAAAAGCCGACCTCCTGCTGACCGAAATTGCCAACGGCTCGGTCAACGAGGCGGCGCAAATGGCCTGAAATCCCGGCCGAATGCGGGTTAACGGGTTGCAGGCGCATTTGTAGGGTGGCCGGAACTTTTTAGCGGTTTCGGTGTTCTTTGCCTGGGTTTCGCCATAGGGGGAGTTCATGCAACCACAGGATCATGGCTTGCCGGGCGACACCGGATCGGCGAGCATTGAAAGCGCCGTTTCGAACCGGCCGCTCGGTCAAGTAGGCATGAACACAACGTCCCCAGACGCCACCGTGCGCCGCTATCGCGTCCTCGTGGTCGAGGACGAAATGCTGATCGGCATGCTGCTGGAAGACATGCTGGTCGATCTCGGCCACTCGGTGGTCGCGGTGGTGCCGCGCGTCAACGAGGCGTTGACGGCGGTGCAGCGCGACGACTTCGACCTCGCCATTTTGGACGTCCACCTCAACGGCCAAGCGGTTTTCCCGGTGGCCGAGGCGCTTATCACGCGCGGTATCCCGTTCGTGTTCGCGACCGGGTATGGCGAGCGCGGCCTGCCCGACAATTATCGCAACCGGCCGATCCTGCAGAAGCCCTTCGCCAAGGATGACTTGGAGAAGATGCTGGTGGCATTCCCCGCCTAGCAGGTCCCCTATTATCGGCCGGCGGGCAGCCGCTGCTTGATGCGTCCGATCTCCGTCCACGGATACTTGCGCAGCTTGGCGAGCCGCTTTGGCAAATTCTCCACCGTGAAATGGTTCGGCGCCTTCAGGCCGCCAAGTTCTTCCCAGGTCACCGGCACTGACACGGTTGCGCCGGGCCGCGCGCGGCTCGAATAGGGCGCGACCGCGGTCGCCTCGCGGCTGTTGCGGAGATAATCGACGAAGATGCGATTGTTGCGCGCGGTTTTCTTGACCGTCGCGGTGTAGCGCGCGCGGTCGTCGGCCGCCATCGCTTCCGCGATGCGGCGGCAGAAGTCCTTGGCCTCGTCCCACGGCGTGGCGCGGATCGGCAGCACCACGTGCAGGCCCTTGCCGCCGGTGGTCTTCACGAAACTTTCGAGCTTGAGATCATGCAGGCGTTCGCGCACCTCGCGCGCCGCCTTGATCAGGTCGGGCCAGCCAATGCCGGCGCCGGGATCGAGGTCGAACACCAGGCGGTTCGCTGCCTCCAGATCATCAATGCTGGATCCGCGCACGTGGATTTCAAGCGCGCCGCCCTGCACCAGCGAAATGAGACCGGGCAGATCGTCGATCGCGATCGATTTGTCGCCGCCCGGCTCCGGCACGAGATGCAGGCGCTTGGCCTCGACGCCGGCCGAGGCGTGCTTCTGGAAGAAACATTGGCCGGTCGCGCCTTCGGGGCAGCGCACCAGCGCGAGCACGCGTTCGGTCACGTGGGGCCGCATGACGTCCCAGACCTGCTCGTAGTATTGGGCGAGATCCTGCGTGGTGACGCCGGCATCGTCCCAATAGACGCGATCCGGATGGGTGAGCGTCACGCCTGCGACCGATACCGCCGTCGCGGCGGGCTTGGTTGCAGCGGGTTTGGATTTCGTCATCGGCTTTTGCCGCAGCGCGGCGCGCTTGGTCTGTTGCGGCATCTGACGCAGCTCCCGGACCACCTGTTTCGCAGGCTTGTCCTCACGCAATCCCTTGAACGACGCCTGGCGCAGCAATGTTCCGCCGGTCCAGCCGCGAAAGTCGATCTCGGCGACCAGCTCCGGCTTCACCCATTTGACGTTGCGCCGCCGCTCCACCTCCGGCACCGGATCGAACGGCGGCTTGCTGGTTGTGAGCGCCGAGAGCTTGCGGATCAGATCGCGCTCTTTGGCCTCGCCCCAGCCGGTGCCGACGCGGCCAGCGTAGCGCAAGCCATCCTTGTCGTAATAGGCCAGCAGCAGCGAGCGAATGGCGCGCCCGTTTTTGTCGGATGGCTCGTAGCCCGCGATGACGAGCTCCTGATTGCTGGCGCATTTGGTCTTCAGCCAGTCGCCACTCCGCCCCGAATGGTAGCGCGCGTCGCTGCGTTTCGACATGACGCCTTCGAGGTTCATGTCGCAGGCGTGGCGAAGGAGGCGCGGGCCGTCGGTGTCGAAATGCTCGCTCAGGCGAACTAATCCGTCCTTCGGCAATTCGGTCAGGAGCTGCGCCAGGGCCGCTTTGCGGTCGATCAGCATGGCGGGCGTGAGATCGAATCCGTCGAAATGGAGAAGGTCGAACACGTAGTAGATCATCCGATCATGGCGGCCGGATTTGAGATCGTCCTGCAGGCTGGAGAAATCCGACACGCCGCTTTCATTCTGGACGACGATTTCGCCGTCGAGCATGGCGGCGTGTGATCCGAGTGCCGCGCAGGCCTCGGCGACGGTCGGAAACCGCTCGGTCCAATCGAGACCATTGCGGGTTTTCAGGCGCACCACGCCGTCTTCGATACGCGCCAGGATTCGGTAGCCGTCGAACTTGATCTCATGCAACCAGTCACCGGACGCAGGTGCCTGGGCGCTTAAGGTCGCCAGGCACGGCGGAACGAAATCCGGCAGCGAGGCCTTGCGCGCTCCCGCAATGCGGGCGATATCGCGGTCCTTTGCACGCTCCTTGGAGCGTTTCTTAGCGCTGTCTTGTTTTTTGTCTGATGCCTTTTTCTGCGGCGCGCGCACCCGCGCTTTGCCGGTGCGGGTGCTGAATTTTGCCTTCAGCGCGGCCGATCGGGAGCCCTGCGCTCTGGGCTTCGATTGCCAGACTTTCTTTTTGTCGGCCGCGATCTCGTCCATGGTGCGGCCGCTCGTGGCCGAATCCGGCATTTCGTCCAGGATGTCGCGATCTTTTTTTGCGCGCGCGAATTCGTCGGTCGCTTTGATGAGCAGCCACGGCTCCTGGCGCTCGCCGGGCCGTTGCCGCATGCGAACAAGGTGCCAGTGACCTTTCAGCTTGTCGCCATCGAGGCTGAAATCAAGGTGGCCTTTCTTCATGCCCTTATGCGGATCGTGGTCGGGCTGCCAAGTGCCGCGATCCCAGATCATCACGGTGCCGCCACCGTACTGGCCCTTCGGGATGGTGCCCTCGAACTTGTTGTATTCGATCGGATGATCCTCGACGTGGATCGCAAGCCGCTTGTCGCCCGGAATGAGGCTAGGGCCGCGGGTTACGGCCCAGCTCATCATCACGCCGTCGAGTTCGAGCCGCAGATCGTAGTGCAGCCGCGTCGCGGCGTGTTTCTGGATCACGTAGCGGCCGGTTGCCCCGCCGCGCTTTTGCTTGCCAGCCTTGGGCTTGCCGGTCTTGGCGCGGCCGCTTCTGCCGCGCGGCTCGGCGGTTTGGCCGAAGTCGCGCTTGGCGCGATAGGTCTTGAGGCCCGCCACTTAACGACCCTCTAGCTCGCCCGCTTCATGCGGCCACGGCCTTGCGCGGGCCGCTTGCGCGCCTGGCTGGTGCGGCGAGAACTAGCGCGCGGCGCGGAGCGCGGCGACGCGCCACCGCGTTCCTCCGCCTTCACGCTGCGCTTCAACGCATCCATCAGGTTGATGACGTTGCTGGGCTTCGGATCGGTCGGCTTCGGCGCGGGCTTTCCAGCCTGCTTGGCCTTGATCAGTTCGACCAAAGCCTCCTCGTAGCGGTCCTCGAATTTGTCCGGATTGAACCGCGCCTTCTTGCTGTCGAGAATATGCACGGCGAGATCGAGCATGTCGGACGGCACTTTGACGTCCGGAATTTCGGAAAAGTAATTTTTGTCTTCGCGCACCTCGGAGCGGTAGCGGATCGCCGTCGCCATCAGGCCCTTGCCGCGCGGATGCAGCATCAGGATGCGCTCGCGGCGGTAAAGCACGACGCGCGCGAGCCCAACCAGATCCTCCTTGTCCATGGCGTCGCGGATCACCGCGAAGGCCTCGTAGGCGACCTTGTCATTCGGCACGATGTAATAGGACTCGTCGAGGAAAATCTCGTCAACGTCCTTGCGCGGGACGAAAGATTCGATGTCGATCGTGTGCGTGCTCTCCAGCGCCACGTCGTCGAGCTCCTCGTCCTCAACCAGGACGTATTGCCCTTTCTCGATCTGATAGCCCTTGACCCGATCGTCCTGCTCCACCGGGTCCTCGGTTTCGGAATCGACCACCAGGTTGCGCACGCGGTTGCCGGTCTTGCGGTTGATGATGTTGAAGCGCGCGCGCTCGCTGGTGGTGGTCGCCGAATAGAGCGCAACCGAGCACGAGACGAGCGACAGCTTGAGATAGCCTTTCCAATTCGGACGCGGTGCCATGAAGCTCACCCCAAACGCTGAAAATTACTCAGCGGATGAAACGCACCGGGCCCTCAAAACGTTCCCATCAACGGGCCACGAGTGCCCTCTATGGGGCGCAATTTTGCTGGGTTTTCCGGGTCCGCATTGAGGGTTCGATGTGAGGTTAGATATGGCGGAAATCGGCAAAACGATCTGGGCCATCGCGGAGGGCTATATCCCGGGCGGCAGCGCATTTACCGACCGGGCGCTGATGTCCCACGAGACCGCCTGCATCCTGAATGCGGGCGATCGCGACGCCCATGTCGACCTGACGGTGTTCTTCGCCGATCGCGAGCCGGTGCGCTATCGCTTCACTGTGGCGGCGCGGCGGACACGGCATGTGCGGTTCGACGACCTCACCGATCCGCCGGTGCCGCGCGACACCGATTACGCTTCTGTGTTCGTCTCTGATGTGCCGATCGTGGTGCAGCATACGCGGCTCGACTCGCGCAAGGCCGAGATCGCGCTGATGACGACGGTGGCCTATTCGGAAGGCTGAGTGTCGTTAAAACCCTATGGCGCGCGCTGATAGAAGTCCTTCACGGCGGCCGTGAATGTGCGGCGGGCGTCCGCATCGAAATAAAACATGTGGCCGCCGCGATAGAGCTTGAGCTGCACGCGCGAGGGATCGCCCATCGGCGGCAATTCGTCGAGCACGTAGCGGCTCACGCCATAAGGCGTCACCATATCGCTGCGGCCGTGCGCCACCATCAGCCGGAACGTCGGACCGAGCGCCAACAGGTTGCGCAGGTCATCGCTGGCGCCCGGCGGCTGGCGGCGGCTGCCCCAATCCCAATGGCTGCTGACCTCGCCGGCCAACAGGACGTAGGTGATGTCGGTTTTGAAGCCGAGCTCGTCGCGCGCATAGCCCACGAAGGCGCCGGACAACGCGCGCGTATAACCATCGAGGATCGGATCGGCGCCGCGGCGGCCTTCGCTCTCGGGAAACGGGTCGGGGACGCCAAAGCTGGCGTCATAGAGGCTGGTCAGCTGTCCGGTTTCGCGCAGGTGGTTGAGATAGGCGCCGCGCACATAGCCTCGCGTTTTGGCGACAATTTCGACCGGAAGCCCGGTCATCTGCGCGATGCGGCCGTAGAACGCCTTTGCCTTGTCGCCGGTTGGTGTCGGGCCCGCGAGCGTCGTCAGATAGTCGGTGAGCGCGAAACGCTCGGCCTCGGCCATCGCTTGCGGCGTAAATTTCTTGGTGCGTTCGAGCTCGGTCGCGACCAGCGAGGGGAAATGCAGCGCTGCACCGAGTGCGTGGCGCGTGCCGTCCCATTGGAACGAAGCTTCGAGCAGGGGCGAGACCATGACGATGCCTGTCGTCGCGATCCCTTGGCCGCCCAGCAAGGCGCTCGCCACCTTGGCGGCGCGGAAGCCGCCATAGCTCTCGCCCAGCAGGTATTTCGGCGATGCCGAGCGGCTGTTCTTGGCGGTGTAGAGCGCGATCACCTTGGCGAGCACCTCGGCGTCGCGCTGGACACCCCAGAACGCGCTACCGCCGTCGGATTTCGCCGGCCGGCTCCAGCCGGTGCCGACCGGATCGATCAGCACCAGGTCGGTGAAGGCCAGCCAGGTGTCCGGATTGTCGCGGAGCTTCGCGGCTGCGCCGTCGCGGCCATCGGGCCCAAAATCGACGATGCGCGGTCCGACGATGCCGAGATGCAGATAAGTGGACGCAGCGCCGGGGCCGCCGTTGAATACGAAGGTGATCGGCCGGCGTCCGGCTTCGGCGCCCTTCAGTACGTAGGCGGTGTAAAACACCGCGGCGCTGCGTTCGCCGCTCTGGTCGTAGAGCGAGAGCGTGCCGGCGGTGGCCGTATAGGCGAGGTTCCGCCCACCGATATTGATTTCCTTTTCGCTCATCGCGTCAGCCGGGAGCAGGCGCAGCACGCCCGTCGTATTGGCGGGCTGTTCGGTGCGTTGCTGGCGCTCCGGCTGGGGCTGGTCCCGCCGCGACGGCCGCTCTTGCGCGACGAGTGCGGGAGCGATTGTGAGCAGCGCAACCAGCGTCAGCAGGGCGGGGCGAAGCATGGCGGTCATCGTCATGCGAGCTCGATCGTGCTGTCGATCACGTGCGTGAGGCTCACGCCGCCGACCGTCAGCGTCATTTTGGCGGGCAGCTTTTCCGTGCCCTTGATCCGGCCATCGGCCAGCGCCGCGCGCACGGCCTTCTCGATTTCACGTTGGGAGGTGACGCCGACAGTCTTCAAGAACTGGCGGATGCTGCCGTTGAGCACGTCTTCGTTCATTGCCGTCTCCCTGGCTTCGGCCGTCGCCGAGCGTTTCTGCATATAAGAACGCCGCTTTGGCGCCGCCATTCCTCGTAACGGCCGAAAGATGCGATTATTGGCTTTCCGGAGCCGGGGCGGGACAGACAGCGCGGCTTAATGCTTGTCCTTGGTGGCGGCGTTGATCGCCTTGAGCATCTCGGCGCGGCCCTGCTTGAGCGAGGTGCGCACGGCGGGCTCCTTGCCGATGCCGCCCATCTGGCGCTGGCGTGATGACGTGGCGGTTGCCATCAGCGGGTCGATGCCAAGCTCGCGCAAGGTCTCGGCGACCTGATCCATCTCGTCGGCGCGGCGCACGCCGTGGCTCGCCATCCGCTCGAGGTTGTATTCGATCACCTTGTTCCAATCGAGCGTCGGATAGTTGTTCTTCAGCGAGGCCGCGACCTCGTCGACAATGCCGGCCCGCGCGGCGGCGAGGAAGCACTCGGCGGTGAGCCCCTCGATGCCTTTGATCATCACGCTGCGGATCATCTTCAGGCCTGCGGCCGCGCCGACCTCATCGCCCGCGATCACGCCGCGCATTTCGAGTTCGTCGATCAGGAGCGGCATGACCGACTTGGCGTGCGGGCCCGCGAGCAGCAGCGGCGTCTGGTGACGGGCCGGATGGATCGGCGCCAGAATCGCGACATCGACATAGCGCGCGGCGCCTTCGAGCAGCTTTGCGGTTTCCTGCTTGCGTCCCGGCGACACCGAGTTGATGTCGAGGAAATACGGATTGCCGGAGAGATGCGGTGCGACCGAGCGGGCGGCTTCGAGGCTCGACGCTGCGGTGACCGCGGAGACGATCACGTCGCTGCCGCGCACCGCATCCTCGGCCGAGGCTGCGACGCGCGCGCCCATCTGTTCGCCGGCCTGCCGCAGCCGCGCGCCGTCGGCTTGCGGAAACAGAATGTCCCAGGCCGCGACGCTTTCGATACCGGCCTGCCGCAGCCCGGCCGCGATCGCCTGTCCGGCTTCGCCGAAGCCGATGAAGCACAGGCGCGGGGTGTTGCGGCGGTCCATGGCGGGAATCCTCGGCTAATTTCGCGGCAGCATAGCAATGGCGCGGCGATTGGAAACCACGCTGGAAGGCCCCTATGGCCGTGCTTTCCCATAACGCCTGTGCTTGGCTGGTGCTTGCCTTGGGTGCGCTCAGCCTATTTTTTAGGCAAATCGAGGTGCCTGCGTGTTGGGCAAACAGATCAGGTCAGGCCCGCTAAATAACTGGTCGTTCAATGGCTTACCTCTCCCCTGTGGATTGGCACGTTGCTTGCGAAACGAAGCCGTGCGGTCCTCAAGGGCCGCCAGACGCGCGTCAACGCAGAGGGACACTCAATGCTTCAATCCATCCGTTCGGTCGCCGAGCGACCGATTGCTCGCCGTTGGCTTTTGGTCACCGGCCTTTCACTGGGCCTCATGGCGGCCATGCCTTCCGCCAAAGCTCAGGACACCATCAAAATCGGCATCCTGCATTCGCTCTCCGGCACCATGGCGATCAGCGAGACCACGCTGAAAGACGTGATGCTCATGCTCATCGAGGAGCAGAACAAGAAGGGCGGCGTGCTTGGCAAGAAGCTCGAGGCGGTCGTCGTCGATCCGGCCTCGAACTGGCCGCTGTTCGCCGAGAAGGCGCGTGAGTTGATCACCAAAGACAAGGTGTCGGTGGTGTTCGGCTGCTGGACTTCGGTGTCGCGCAAGTCCGTGCTGCCGGTGTTCAAGGAGCTCAACTCGATCCTGTTCTATCCGGTGCAGTACGAGGGCGAGGAGAGCGAGCGTAACGTGTTCTACACCGGCGCCGCGCCGAACCAGCAGGCGATCCCGGCCGTCGACTATTTGATGAAGGACGAGAAGGTGCAGCGCTGGGTTCTGGCCGGCACCGACTACGTCTATCCGCGCACCACCAACAAGATCCTTGAAGCCTATCTGAAGGCGAAGGGCGTGAAGCCCGAGGACATCATGATCAACTACACGCCGTTCGGGCACTCCGACTGGCAGACGATCGTGGCCGACATCAAGAAGTTCGGCTCGGCCGGCAAGAAGACCGCGGTGGTTTCGACCATCAACGGTGATGCCAACGTGCCGTTCTACAAGGAGCTGGGTAACCAGGGCGTCAAGGCCAAGGACATCCCGGTGGTGGCGTTCTCGGTGGGTGAAGAAGAGCTCGCCGGCATCGACACCAAACCGTTGCTCGGCCATCTCGCCGCCTGGAACTACTTCGAGTCGATCAAGAACCCGGCCAACGCCGACTTCATCTCCAAGTGGAAGGCGTTCACCAAGAACCCGAAGCGCGTGACCAACGATCCGATGGAAGCGCACGTGATCGGCTTCGCCATGTGGGTGAAGGCGGTCGAGAAGGCCAAGTCCTTCGATCCGGATAAGGTGATCGCGGCTCTGCCTGGCATCGAGGCGCCGAACCTGACCGGCGGCGTGTCGAAGATGCTGCCGAACCACCACATTACCAAGCCGGTGTTCATCGGCGAGGTGAGGGCGGACGGCCAGTTCGACGTGGTGTGGAAGACCCCTGGCCTGGTCCCCGGCGACGCCTGGTCGAAGGAGCTCGACGGCTCCAAGGACCTGATCGGCGACTGGGTTACGCTCAAGTGCGGCAACTACAACACCAAGACCAAGAAGTGCATGAGCGGCACATGACGCGGGCGTGCCGTCTGGTATAGCCTTTGCAAACTCGGGAGGCGGCGGGCGACCGCCGCCTCTCCAATAAGCCGCCGGGAAATCCGCGATGCGCTTCCTTCGAGATCGCTTCGTTGCGTTATTACTGGCGGCGCTGATCGCGGCCGTGGCTGCTCCGGCCGCGCAAGCCGCGAGCCTCGCCGAGGCGCTTACGAAATTTACCACCGACGAATTCAGCGACACCGCCGAGGCCATTGCGGATGTGGCGGGCAGCGGCGACGCCCGCGCCACAACCATCATCGAGGCGCTGCAGGATGGCCGGCTGCTCTACAACGGCGAACAGAAGACCGTTTTCTACAAGGACAAATCCGGCAAGTTGATCGACGCTGCGACTGGCCAGGCCGTCGCGGGCGATCCGCCGGCCAATCTCGCGGCGGTTCGCATCAATAACCGGATTCGCCGTTCGATTGATGCGGCGCTCGGTGAACTCACGCTGCGCGCGCCGGACCCGGCCAAACGCTTCGATGCGGCGCAGGCCGTGTTCAAGTCGCGCGACGCCAATGCGCTGGAGTCGCTTGACGCCGCCATCGCCAAAGAGACCGATCTTCGCGTCAAAAAGGCATTTGCCGAGGCGCGCGCCGCCATCGTGCTCTACCAGGCGGAGACATCGGAGGCCGACAAGCTCGACGCTGTCGCGGTGGTCCGCGCCCGCGGCGACCAGGATGCGCTCCAACTGCTGGGCGGATTGCCGAACGAGACCCCGGCCTCGGTGCGGACAGCGGCGCGCGATGCGGTTGCCGCGATGCAGAGCCAGCAGGCGATGTGGTCGACCGTGCAGAACGTTTGGTACGGGCTGTCGCTCGGCTCGGTGCTGCTGCTCGCTGCTATCGGGCTTGCCATCACGTTCGGTGTGATGGGCGTCATCAACATGGCGCACGGCGAGATGGTGATGCTCGGCGCCTACGTCACCTTCGCGGTGCAGGAGCTGATCCGCACCAACAATCCGGGGTTGTTCGACTATTCGCTGTTCATCGCGGTGCCGCTCGCCTTCGTGGTGACGGGCTTGGTAGGCATCCTGATCGAGCAGGGCATCATCCGCTTTCTTTACGGGAGGCCGCTGGAAACGCTGTTGGCGACCTGGGGCCTCTCGCTGGTCCTGCAACAGGCGGTGCGCACCGCATTCGGGCCGACCAACAAGGAGGTCGGCGCGCCGTCATGGATGAGCGGCGCGTTCAACATCGGCCAGATCAACGTCACCTACGGACGGCTTTGGATCATCGTCTTCACGCTCGCGGTGTTCGCAGCCTTGCTGGCTCTGTTGCGGTTCACGCGGCTCGGTCTTGAGATGCGGGCGGTGACGCAGAACCGCTCCATGGCGGCCTCCATGGGTATCCGCACCGCGCGCGTCGATGCGCTGACGTTCGGGCTTGGCTCCGGCATCGCCGGAATCGCCGGCGTGGCGCTCTCGCAGATCGACAACGTCAGTCCCAACTTGGGCCAGAGCTACATCATCGACAGCTTCCTGGTCGTGGTGTTCGGCGGTGTCGGCAATCTGTGGGGCACGCTGGTCGGCGCCTTCACGCTCGGCATCGCCAACAAGTTCCTTGAGCCGTTTGCCGGCGCCGTGCTGGGCAAGATCGCCATCCTGGTGCTGATCATCCTGTTCATTCAGAAACGCCCGCGCGGCCTGTTCGCGCTCAAGGGCCGAGCCGTCGAAGCATGATGACCGGCCCGATCCTACGCATCCTCGGCCGCAGCGGCGTGCTGTTTCTCAGCGCGGTCATCGCGGTCGCGCTGATCGTGCCGTTCTGCAATCTGGTGTTCCCGCCGTCGTCGCCGCTGCATGTGCCGACCTATCTGGTCGCGCTGTGGGGCAAATACATCTGCTATGCGATCCTCGCGCTCTCGATCGATCTGATCTGGGGCTATTGCGGCATCCTCTCGCTCGGCCACGGCGCGTTCTTCGCGCTCGGCGGCTACGCCATGGGCATGTATCTGATGCGGCAGATCGGCACCCGCGGCGTCTACGGCAACCCGATCCTGCCGGACTTCATGGTGTTCCTGAACTGGCCGGAGCTCCCGATCTATTGGTACGGCTTCCAGCACTTCCCCTACGCGCTCTTGATGATCGTCGCGGTGCCGGGTCTGCTTGCCTTCGTGTTCGGCTGGTTCGCATTCCGCAGCCGTGTCACCGGCGTCTATCTCTCGATCATCACGCAGGCGCTGACCTTCGCGCTGCTGCTCGGCTTCTTCCGCAACAATTTCGGCTTTGGCGGCAACAACGGCCTGACCGATTTCAAGGATATCCTGGGCTTCAACGTGCAGGCGCAGGGCACGCGCGCGGCGCTGTTTGCCATCTCGTGCATCGCGCTCGCGATCGGCTTCATCATCTGCCGGGCCCTGGTGACGTCCAAGTTCGGCAAGGTGCTGGTTGCGATCCGCGACGCCGAGGCGCGCACGCGCTTCCTCGGGTACCGCGCTGAATCCTACAAGCTGTTCGTGTTCACGCTGTCGGCCTGCATGGCGGGCATTGCGGGTGCGCTCTACGTGCCACAGGTCGGCATCATCAACCCGAGCGAATTCTCGCCGGCTAATTCGATCGAAGCGGTGATCTGGGTCGCGGTTGGCGGACGCGGCACGCTGACCGGTGCGGTGGTCGGCGCCATCCTGGTCAACTATGCCAAGACATTCTTTACATCTGGGACGCTTGTTCCGTACTGGATCATGGGTGGCTGTGTCGTCATCGCTCTGGCCGGCCTGAGCTGGCAACGTCTCCAGACGCTGTATGGGGCGGCTGCCGGAGCAGCCCTTGCCGCCGGCATCACGCAGATCAACTACGTCGGCCCGATCGGCTCATTCGTGCTCGCGGGCCTGTTCATCCTGGTCGCGATGGGGCGGGGTTGGCACGCTTTGCCGGTGGGCGCGATCTTCGGCGCGCTGGCGTTCGGTTTCTTGTCGACGCCGCTGGCGACATTGGGGCTTGCGCCGTTCTGGCTGTTCGCTCTGGGCGGTCTGTTCGTCGCGGTCACGCTGCTGTTGCCGCGCGGGGTGGTCGGTACGCTAGAGCAATGGTGGACCGAGTGGCAGGAGGCCGCCGCCGCCAAACAGCTGGCGAAGCCGGACGCCGCTCAGCCGATGACGAGCGGCGAACCGTCGCCGCGGCCGGCGGAATAAACGATGAACGAAAGCACCACCACGGCGCTGCTCTACCTCAACGGCGTCTCCGTGTCGTTCGACGGCTTCCGCGCGCTCAACAACCTGTCGTTCTCGGTCGAGCCCGGCGAAATGCGCGCCATCATCGGCCCGAACGGTGCCGGCAAGACCACCATGATGGACGTCGTCACCGGCAAGACCCGGCCCGACGGCGGCGACGTGTTCTTCGAAGGTCGCCACGACCTCTCCAAGCTCGACGAAACCCAGATCGCGACGCTCGGCATCGGCCGCAAGTTCCAGAAGCCGACCGTGTTCGAGATGCACACCGTCGAGGACAATCTGCTGCTGGCGCTGAAGAACGACCGCCGTCCGCGCGCCACCATGCGATGGCGCGAAACCGACGACGAGCGCGACCGCATCGATCGCATCCTCGGCACCATCAGGCTGGCGCCGTTGCGGGACCGGCCGGCCGGCAGCCTGGCCCACGGCCAGAAGCAGTGGCTCGAGATCGGCATGCTGCTCGCGCAGGAGCCAAAGCTTCTGCTGGTGGACGAGCCGGTCGCCGGCATGACGGACGCCGAGACCAGGCAGACCGCCGAGCTTTTGAAAGAGATCAACCGCGACAAGACCATCATCGTGGTCGAGCATGACATGACCTTCGTGCGTGAACTCGGCGTCAAGGTGATCTGCCTGCACGAAGGCAGCGCGATCGCCGAAGGCACCATCGATCAGGTGTCGTCGAACGAGCGCGTCATCGAAGTTTATTTGGGCCGATAGCCATGCTGGACGCGCAATCCATCGACCTGCACTACGGCGCGGCGCAAGCGCTGCGCGGCGTGTCGTTGCAAGCCGCGGTCGGCGAGGTGACCTGCGTGCTCGGCCGCAACGGCGTCGGCAAGACCAGCCTGCTCGATGCGCTGGCGGGCCAGCAGCCGGTCAGCCGCGGCACCGTGATGCTCGACGGCCACGACATCACCGCGCTCAAGCCCTACCAGCGCGCGGGCCGCGGCATCGCCTATGTGCCGCAGGGCCGCGAAATCTTTCCGCTGCTCACCGTGGAAGAAAACCTGAAAACCGGGTTTGCGCCACTGCCGCGAGAACAGCGCAATATCCCTGACGACGTATTTTCGCTGTTTCCGGTGCTGCACGACATGCTGCGGCGGCGCGGCGGCGATTTATCCGGCGGACAACAGCAGCAGCTCGCGATCGGCCGCGCGCTGGTGATGCGGCCCAGGCTTCTGCTGCTCGATGAGCCCACGGAAGGCATCCAGCCGTCGATCATCAAAGACATCGGTCGGGCGATCTCGTACCTCCGTTCGCTCAAGCAGATGGCGATCGTGCTGGTCGAGCAATATCTCGATTTCGCGAGCGAGCTCGGCGACCGCTTCGTGGTGATGGACCGCGGCGCGATCGTCTATGCGGCGGCGCGGGCGGATCTGGACGAGGCGGCGCTCAAGCGCGCGATGGCGATTTAGCCGATGCAGGCCACCGCGGCAGCGAATTCGGTCTTCGCCGCCAATCGTGCGGCGGGCCGGATTGCGCTCGAGGTGCAATGCGATGCCGGCAGAACACGGCGGCGCCACGTCTATGAGGACGGCCCGCTGCGCGTGCGCTTTCCCAATACGGATGGCGCCGCGCTCGAAGCCGTGACCGTGAACACCGCGGGCGGCATGACCGGCGGCGACCGCCACCATCTCGATCTACATGTCGGTGCAGAGGCCAAGCTAACCATCACCACGGCGGCGGCGGAAAAAATCTATCGCTCGCTCGGACCAGATGCCGAGATCGATATCAAGCTGCGCGTCGATCCGGGCGGAACGCTGTCCTGGCTGCCACAGGAAACCATTGTGTTCGATCGCGCGCGGCTCAAGCGCGGTATCGAGGCCGATCTGGCGGACGGCGCGTCACTGCTGATGGCCGAGGCCATCGTGTTCGGCCGCTCCGCCATGGGCGAGACGGTCGAGCAGGGCGCGCTCACCGACCGTTGGCGCGTGCGCCGCGGTGGTCAATTGATGTTTGCCGAGACGGTGCGGCTCGACGGCGCGGTCGCGCGCAAGCTTGCCGAGCCTGCGGTCGCGGCAGCCGGTGCCGCGATTGCCTCCGTGCTGCTGGTGCCCGCCGACGCGGCCGAGATTGGAGCCAAGGTCGAAGCGGTGCGTGCGCAAAGTTTCTGTGGCGAGGTCGGGATTTCGGCCTGGAACGGGCTTGCAGTGGCGCGGCTCTGCGCCAAGGATGGCGCGAGTTTGCGCCGCGATCTCGCCGCCGTGCTGTCAGCGCTCGGCGCGGCGGTGCCGCGGCTCTGGTCGCAGTGAAGGTTGACCGATGAATCTGACCCCGAGGGAAAAGGACAAGCTCCTGATCGCGATGGCCGCGATGGTGGCACGCCGGCGGCTCGAACGCGGCGTCAAGCTCAACCATCCGGAGGCGGTCGCACTGATTTCCGATTTCATTCTGGAGGGCGCGCGCGACGGCAAGACCGTGGCGCAGCTGATGGAGGCCGGCGCCCATGTGATCAGCCGCAAGCAGGTGATGGACGGCATCGCCGAGATGATTCACGACATCCAGGTCGAGGCGACGTTTCCCGATGGCACCAAGCTCGTCACTGTCCACGACCCGATCAGGTGAGCCATGATCCCAGGCGAACTCTTCATCAAGGATGGCGAGATCGAGCTCAACAAGGGCCGCAAGACCGTCACGTTGACGGTGTCGAACACCGGCGACCGGCCCATCCAGGTCGGCTCGCATTACCATTTCTTCGAGACCAATCCGGCGCTCAAGTTCGAGCGGAAGAAAGCGCGTGGCATGCGGCTCGACATCGCGGCCGGCACCGCGGTGCGTTTCGAGCCAGGTCAGTCGCGCGAGGTGACGCTGGTCGCGGTTGCCGGCAAGCGCACGATCTACGGCTTCCGCCAAGACGTGATGGGCAAACTTTGACCGCCTTGTGCTGTTGAGCTGTTGGTATCGACAGCACAAGAAGGAGAAACATCATGGCGTCTCAGCAATACAGCGGCGGGTGTCACTGCGGCGCAGTCCGCTTTGAGGTCACGACCGACCTCGACAGTACGATCAGCTGCAACTGCTCGCGCTGTGCGAAACTCGGCTGGATCCTTGCGTTTGCGCCCGCACAGAACTTCAAGCTTTTGTCTGGCGAATCGAAACTGACCGATTACCAGTTCAACAAGAATGTCATTCATCATCTGTTCTGCTCGACCTGCGGGATCGAGTCGTTCGGACGCGGTGCGCGGCCTGACGGTACGCAGACCGTCGCCACCAACGTTCTGTGTCTCGATGGCGTCGATCCGGCGTCGCTGTCGCCGAAGGCCGTCGATGGCCGCAAACTCTGACGCCAAAGTTTCCGACTGAAGAGGTCGCCCATGCCCGTCAAGATGAAACGCTCGGTCTATGCCGACATGTTCGGGCCGACCACAGGCGACCGCGTCCGCCTCGCCGACACCGATCTGATCATCGAGGTCGAGAAGGATTTCACCACCTATGGCGAAGAGGTGAAGTTCGGCGGCGGCAAGGTGATCCGCGACGGGATGGGGCAGTCGCAGGTCACCAACAAGGCCGGCGCGGTCGACACCGTGATCACCAATGCGCTGATCCTCGACCATTGGGGCATCGTCAAAGCCGATGTCGGCTTGAAAGGCGGCTACATCGCCGCGATCGGCAAGGCGGGCAACCCGGACATTCAGCCCGGCGTCACCATCGTGATCGGCCCCGGCACCGAGGTGATTGCGGGCGAGGGCAAGATCCTCACCGCGGGCGGCTTCGACACTCACATCCACTTCATCTGCCCGCAGCAGATCGACGACGCGCTGATGTCGGGCGTCACCTCGATGCTGGGTGGCGGCACCGGGCCGGCGCACGGCACCTTCGCCACCACTTGCACACCGGGACCATGGCACCTCGGCCGCATGATCCAGGCCGCCGACGCGTTTCCGGTCAATCTTGGCTTCGCCGGCAAAGGCAATGCCTCGCTGCCCGGTGCGCTGGAGGAAATGGTCAAGGCTGGGGCCTGCGCGCTCAAGCTGCACGAGGACTGGGGCACGACGCCGGCGGCGATCGATAATTGTCTGAGCGTCGCCGACGACTACGACGTGCAGGTGATGATCCACACCGACACGCTCAACGAGAGCGGCTTCGTCGAGGACACCATCAAGGCATTCAAGGGCCGCACCATCCACGCCTTCCACACCGAGGGCGCGGGCGGCGGGCACGCGCCCGACATCATCAAGGTGGCGGGCTTGAAGAACGTGCTGCCGTCATCGACCAACCCGACGCGGCCGTTCACCAAGAACACTATCGACGAGCATCTCGACATGCTGATGGTGTGCCACCATCTCGATCCGTCGATCGCGGAAGACTTGGCGTTTGCCGAAAGCCGCATCCGCAAGGAGACCATCGCGGCCGAGGACATTCTGCATGACATCGGCGCGCTCTCGATGATGTCGTCGGACAGCCAGGCGATGGGTCGGCTCGGCGAGGTCATCATCCGCACCTGGCAGACTGCCGATAAGATGAAAAAACAGCGCGGCCGGCTCAAAGAGGAAAAGGGCGACAACGACAACGCACGCGTCAAACGCTACGTGGCGAAATACACGATCAATCCGGCCATTGCGCATGGCGTGTCGAAGCACATCGGCTCGATCGAAAAAGGCAAGCTTGCCGACCTGGTGCTGTGGTCGCCGGCATTCTTCGGCGTGAAGCCGGATTGCATCATCAAGGGCGGTTCGATCGTCGCAGCCCCGATGGGCGACCCCAACGCCTCGATCCCGACCCCCCAGCCGGTGCATTACCGGCCGATGTTCGGCGCATTCGGCAAGGCGCTCACCGCCTCATCGCTGGTGTTCGTCTCGAAGGCAGCGGTCCGGGCAAAGCTGGGCGACAAGCTCGGCGTCGAGAAGCAGCTGGTTGCGGTCGAGCACACCCGCGACATCGGCAAGAAAAACATGGTGCACAACGGCGCCACGCCGGACATCGCGGTCGATCCGGAAACCTACGAGGTGCGCGCCGACGGCGAATTGCTGACTTGTGCGCCGGCCGAGGTGCTGCCGATGGCGCAGCGCTACTTCTTGTTCTGAGGCGGGAGAGGCTTGTCGGCGACCCGCCGCCAGACCTCCGAGCCGCAGAGATTGTCGCGGGTGCAACCATGCACCTCCATTTCAGCGTCGCCACGCGGCGACAGCCGGCCGCGATAGTTCAGCCCGTCGTCGGAATTGTAGATGGTCCCGACCCAGGAGCCGGTGGCGTCCTGGTCCATGGCGAAGATACGCAAGCCTAGGATGGGCCGGCTGCGTAGCGTCGCGTTGGGGTTCTTGTCGTCCGCCTGCGGCTTGCGGGTTTTGGGGTCGATCGGATCGCGCAACCACACAACTGTGCCGCACATTTGCGCGCCGCAGCGTTCGACACGGATATTCGCCTCGCCCTGATCGGTGAGCCAAGTGCCGACGAAATCCTCAGCCCGTGCCGTGCCGATCAGTCCGAACATCAGAAACAGCGCGCCAGCGGCCACGCAGCGAGCAAAAACGATCATTGAGAGCAGCTTTCGTGACACGGCGTTGTTCCGGTCATTCCTACAAGTTGTATCAGCGCGGTCAATCGCCGCGCAGTTCCTGTTGGGAAAATGCTTCAGCCCAGGATGGTTCCCTTGCCGCGGCCGTCCTTACTTCGCTCGACCATCACCGTGTCGTGCGTGAGTGCGATCTGTTTGGTGAGTTCGGCGTTCATCAACTGATCCTGAGTCAGCGCGTGCATCGCCGCGAACATGCCCTCGGTGCCGGCCGGGCTGTAGATCATCAGCATGCGCACGCCTTCCTTCGAGGTCACCTGGTGGACGACACCAGGCGGGATATGGACGCAGGAGCCCTTCTGGGCCCGGAACATCTCGTCGCCGACCTGGAAGTCGGCGCTGCCGTCGAACACATAGAACGTCTCGTAGGCCTTGATGTGATAGTGGGCGCGCGACTGAAATCCGGGCTTGCAGTTTTCCTCCACCACCTCGAACGTCTGGTTGGTGTCGCCGCCCGTCACCTTGACGATCACCTCGTTGGCCTTGGCGTAGATGTTGCCCTGGCCGGGCTTCGAATGTTTGCCTGTTTGGGTCGTTGTCATACGCTTTCTTTGCGCTCTCTCTGGAATGCCGCGTTCTACGCAGTCTTATGCTGCCGAAACAACTACCGTGCCGCGCGCGAGAGTGGAATAGTACGATTGTACGGGCGACGATAGGCCGCGAGCCGGGACAGGGGCCACCGGGAAAGGAACCATGCGGCGCGCTTCCGTCATCAAACGTGTGGGCGAGTGGGACGCAGCCGCGATCGACCGCGTTGTGCTCGACGCTGGCGACCGGCAGCGGCGGCGCATGGTGCTCACCGGCGAGCAGGGCACCGTTTTCCTGCTCGATCTGGCAAAGCCCGAGACGTTGCACGACGGCGATGCCCTGGTGCTCGACGACGGTGCGGTGGTCCGGGTCACGGGCTTGCCCGAGCGGCTGGTCGAAGTCGCGGCCGGCACGCCGCTGGCGCTGGTCCGGCTCGCCTGGCATCTCGGCAACCGGCACACCGACGTGCAGATCATGGGTGGGGCGCTTCGCATCCGCCGCGATCATGTGCTGGAGGAGATGCTCACCGGGCTTGGCGCCAGACTGACGCCGCTCGAAGCGCCGTTCGATCCCGAAGCCGGCAGCCACAACGCGCGGGACGTTTGAGGATGGCCAAGGATGTGCCGCGCGCTGCATCTCTACCCCCCACCCCCGACCCCTCCACACCACGCGCTGCGCGCGCGGGAGGAGGGGAGCCGGCCGCGCTCTACCGGCTGATGGCGTGGCTGTCGCCGGCCTATCCGGTTGGCGCCTTCTCCTATTCGGGCGGGCTCGAGTGGGCGGTCGAGGCCGGCGACATTCGAGATGCCGAAAGCCTGCGCCGCTGGCTCGCGGTCATCATTGCCGAAGGAGGCGGCTTCTGCGACGCGGCATTCTTTGTGCATGCCTATCGGTCAGTGGCCGAGCCGGACGAGGCGGGGCTGCGGACGGTCGCAGAGCTGGCGGCGGCGTTTGCGCCATCGAAGGAGCGGCATTTGGAGACGACCCAGCAAGGCGATGCCTTTATCAAGGCGACCCAGGCGGCCTGGGCCTGTGCCGCGCTCGATCGCCTGACGGGTGCCTGGGCTGGGCCAGTGGCCTATCCGGTCGCGGTCGGGGTTGCGTCCGCGGGCCACGGCATCGCGCTTGAGCCCGCGCTGCACGCCTATCTGCATGCCGTCACCGCCAATCTGATTTCGGCTGGCGTGCGGCTTGTTCCGCTCGGCCAGACCGACGGTCAGCGCGTGCTGGCGGCGCTGGAGCCGGTCGTCGCGGGCGCGGCCGAGCGGGCGCTCACCACACCGCTCGACCAGATCGGCAGCGCCGCGTTCCGCGCCGATCTCGCAAGCCTTCGCCACGAGACGCAATACACAAGGTTGTTCCGGTCATGAGCGCATCCATTCACGGCCCTCTTCGCGTCGGTGTCGGCGGTCCGGTCGGCTCCGGCAAAACCGCGCTGATGGACGCGCTGTGCAAGCGGTTGCGCGACCGCTATGAGATCGCGGCCATCACCAACGACATCTACACCAAATGGGACGCCGAGTTTCTGGTGCGGTCCGGCGCGCTCGCGCCCGACCGTATCGCCGGCGTCGAAACCGGCGGCTGTCCGCACACCGCGATCCGCGAAGACGCCTCGATCAATCTCGCGGCCGTGGCCGAGATGCGCAAGAAGTTTCCCAATCTCGATCTGGTGCTGATCGAATCCGGCGGCGACAATCTGGCGGCGACGTTTTCGCCGGAACTCGCAGACCTCACGATCTACGTCATCGACGTGGCAGCCGGCGACAAGATCCCGTCGAAGGGCGGGCCCGGCATCACGCGCTCCGATCTCCTGGTCATCAACAAGGTCGATCTGGCGCCGTACGTCGGCGCCTCGCTCGAAGTGATGCAGCGCGACGCCAAGAAGATGCGCGGGCCACGGCCGTTCGTGATGACGAACCTCCGCAGTGGCGATGGCGTCGCCGAGATCGCAAAGTTCATTGAAGAGAAGGGCGGCCTGGGGGCCTAGCGCTTGCCGGAAAAATTCGGCTTCCGCTTTTGCAGGAAAGCCTGCACGCCTTCGCGATAATTCGGATGCGAGCCCGCCTCACGCTGCAGCGTTTGTTCAAGGTCGAGTTGCGTCGAGAGGTCCTTGTCTTCGGCGGCATCGAGCGCATGCTTGATGCGGCCGAGCCCGAATGTCGGCGCAGTCGAGAAATGCACGCAGAGCTTTTCGGCTTCCGCCATCAGAATGGCGTCGTCCACCGCCTGCCAGATCAGGCCCCAGGCTTCTGCCTTTTCGGCGGAGAGAGGTTCGGCCAACAGGGCGAGGCCGCGGGCGCGGGCCTGCCCGACGAGGCGTGGCAGCAGCCAGGTGCCGCCGCCATCGGGAACGAGGCCGAGGCGGGCGAACGGCTGCAGGAAGGTCGCCGAACGCGCCGCCAGCACGATGTCGCAGGCGAGTGCGATGTTGCAGGACACGCCCGCCGCGACCCCGTTGACGGCGCAGACCACCGGGAAGGGGAGCGCGCGCAGCATGCGCACCAGCGGATTGTAATATTTCTGCAGCGCCTCGCCCGGGATTGTCACCTCGCCGGCGGCATTGATCCGCTCGCTCAAATCCTGTCCCGACGAGAAGGCGCGTCCGGCCCCTGTCAGAAGGAGCGCACGGCAATTCTCGTCCGTCGCGGCATCGGCAACCGCCGCCACCAGCGCCTTCTGCATCGGCTCGTTGAAGGCATTGAGCCGCTGCGGCCGGTTGAGCGTGATGACGCGATAGCCCGCGCGCTTTTCGATCAGGACCGGGCTTTCGTTCATCTTGGCCTCCTTGGGGCGGCGATCCGCCGCATGGCGGAAATGCAATGAGCCGCAAAGGGTTGGTTCATTACTTTGGCATGGAGGATAGCTTCGTCTTGCGCTATCTGAAAGCCAAGTCCAACCCTGGCTCACCGGCTCTGCGCGTGCGGTGCCGGTCAATGCGGAATGCAGGTCCGCGCCGGCTTTGAGACTCGATACCACTTCCAATGGGAGGAATTCGATGCTGAAAACGAAAACCAAACTGAGCGCCGCAGTGTCCGCCGCTGTGCTCGCCGGTGCGCTCGCCATTCTGGCGGCACAGCCCGCCGACGCCCAGCAGCGCAAGTCGCTGCGCTGGACGACCTCGCAGGTCGGCTCCTACGGCTACACGGTCGCGGCTTCGATGGCCAAGATCGTCGAGCAGGCGCTTGGCGGCGAATACACAGTCACGGTGCAGCCCTACGCCACCCCGACCGTCGCCATGAAGGCGGTGATGAACGGCGAGGGCGAGATCGCTTACACGGCCGACATCGGCATTCATGATTTCCTGCAGCGCACCGGCGGCTTCAAGGACTACAAGCCGGTGAAGCCCGAGATCGTGCACACTTGGTACGCGTATCCGATGGAATCGCTGCTGGCGACCACCGCCAAGGACGCCGACAAGTTCAAATGCTGGAAGGACTTCAGCGGCAAGCCGGTGTTCTTCACGCCGGCCGGCTTCATGAATTGGCTAAACTTCCAGCGCATCTTCAAGACGCTCAACTACGACTTCAAACACGTCCAAATCGACCTCAAGGCGAACGCCGATGCGCTGGACGCCGGCACCATCGTGGGCTCGGTCGCCTACACCACCTCTGGCTCGCAGCTCTCGTCCTACTGGAAGGAGACCGAGATCCGCATGGACGTGCGGGTGGTCAATCCGTGCCCGGATGAGATCGCCAAACTCCAGGCCGCAGGTCTCGCGGTGGTCGACGTCGATCCCAAGGGCGCGTTCTCGAAGAACGTCGGGCCCTCGATGCTCAAGGGGGTGCCGATCCTGTTCGCTTACAACGCCCGCTCCGACCTGCCGGAGGACGTCGTCTACAAGATGATCAAGGCGTTCTACGACAAGAAGGACGAGCTGGTGAAGATCGACTCTGGCTTCGCCACCCTGGCAAAGGACTTCATCGGGCTGCAGGTGCAAGGCATCAAGGCCAATCCGACGATGGCGGTGCATCCCGGCCTCGCCAGGTTCCTGAAGGAGCACAAGGCCTGGGACGACAAGTGGAAGATCTCGGCCAGCGCGAGCTGACAACCTGAATTCGTTCCCGGGGCGGGAGCCTGCGTCGCGCTGGCGCCGATTCCCGCCCCGGTGTATTTCATCGCCTGGGGATGCGCGCCTTGGCGATTACGGCGCGTCGAGTGTCGTGAGGGGGAACCATGGCGAGCGCAGCAATCAAGAAATACGCCACGCTCAGCAACTTGATCTTCGTGTTTGCGCTGATCCAGTTCGTCTGGCTGGTATGGTTCTTCTACACCGGCAAGGGCGGCGGGCAGGAGCTGGTCGCGTTCGTGATGCCGATCGCGCTCAGCCTGCAAGTCCTGTTCATGTACCAGCAGGACTATCTCTACAAACGGCTGCCGCCGATCATCAACCACATCCTGGTCACCACCTACATCGGCATCTGCGCCGCTTCGTTCATTTATTTCCTGAGTGAGTACGAGCGTGTCGCGATCTACGCCCAGGGCTCGTACACGCAGGGCGATTTCATCGTCGGCCTCCTGATGTTCCTGGTGGTGATGGAGCTGTCCCGCATCGCCCATTCGATCCTGTTCTGGACCAATGTCGTCCTCGTCGTTTACACGCTCTGGGGGTACCTGAGCCCGGTCGACTTCTTCTGGCATCCCGGCACGACATTCTACCGCGTCGTCACCTCGAGCACGGTGGAGTTCTCGACCGGCATTTACGGTCTCTACGGCCAGCTTGCGCTGACGCTGATTGCGGCCTTCCTGCTGCTGGCTGGCGTCGCCAACGGCTTCGAGGCGCAGCGCGCGATGATCAACGTCGTGCGATTGATCGCCGGCCGATCCCGGCAACTGATCCCGCAGACCGCGGTGATCGGATCGAGCGCCATCGGCATGATCAGCGGCTCGGGCTCAGCCAACGCGGCGGTGGTCGGCACCATCACGATCCCGCTGATGATGCGCTACGGCGTGCCAGGCACATTCGCCGCCGCGATCGAGACATCGGCCTCGATGGGCGGCCTGATCATGCCGCCGATGATGGGTGTCGGCGCGTTCCTGATGTCGGAATTCCTCGGCGTGCCCTATTGGGACGTGGTGATCCGCGGCTTCGCGCTGGCGTTCGTCTACTACGTTTCGATCGGCGTCGCGGTCTATCTGCTGTGCGTGCGGCTATTGCCGCGCGATCCCATCGATCGGCCGGAGGTGCCGCTCTACGACCGCTACAAGACGATCGTATTTTTCTCATCGGTGCTCTATCTGCTCTACCTGATGGGGGTCGTCGGCAAGGGCGAATTGCTGGCTGCGCTCTACACCGCGACCTTCATGCTGGTCCTGCTGGTCGCGGGTTTCCTGTACTTCAAGCACGTGCGCAAGGACCCAGCGCTCGCCAGCGAAACTCTGCACGGCAATCTCCGCCGTGCGGTCGAGACCCACGCCGAGATGACGTCTTACCTGACGCTGTTGCTCGCCACGCTCGGCATCATGATCGGCCTGTTCACGGTCACCGGCTTCATCAACCGGATGGGCGCCATGCTGATCGATCTCGGCTCTTGGAACATCATCGCCATGGTGTTCATGGCCTGGATCTTCGGCTGGCTCGCCGGCGCCGGTCTGCCGCCGACCGCGACCTACATCATCGGTGCGGTGGTGATCGTGCGGCCCATGCAGGAGCTCGGCATCAACCCGTGGATCGCGCATTTCTTCGTGTTCCTGCTTTCGGTCTGGGGCGAGCTGTCGCCGCCGACCTCGCTGACGGCCGCGGTCTCGGCGCGCATCGCCAATGCGTCGTTCCTGAAAACCATGTACGAGGCGCTGAAAATTTGCGCACCGATCACCACGATGACGTTTGCGATCTTCACCCGTCCTAACATGGTGGTGAATCCCGGATGGCTGCAGATTGCCGACACGATCCTGGTGCTCATCAGCACGCTCGGGGTGACGTTCGCCATGTTTGGGCGAAGCCATGCCAACCTGACCGTCGATATACTGCTGCGCTGCGTGCTGGCGGCGGTGTCGTTCCTGGCCATGTTCCATCCCGACATGAAGATTTCGGCCACGGTCTGCGTCGTGGTGCTGGCCGCTTTGGCTGTCGGCATCATGCAGCACCGCCGCATTGCGCCGCCGAAGAGCTTCGCGGCCGTGCCGCAGGACATTGCCGGTGCGGGCGATCTTGCGCCGGTGCTCGCCGAGGCCAAGCGCGAGATTGGCTAGACCCGACAGTGCGCGAATGAGCAAAGCATCGTCCCGCGACCGCCTGGAACAGGCGCTGGCCCGCATCGCCGATCCGAACGGCGAGGGCAGCCGCGCCTGTCTCAATGTTTATTCCGATGCGGCGCGGGCCGCGGCCGACGCTGCCGATGCGCGCGCCAAGACCGGCGGCGCGCTTGGCCTGCTCGATGGCGCCATCGTCACCGTCAAAGACCTGTTCGACCTGAAGGGCGAGGTGACCCGCGCGGGGTCCCGCGTGCTCGCGGACGAAGGCAAGGTCGCGGCCGCCGACGCGCCGGTGGTGCAGCGCCTGCGCGCGGCGGGAGCGGTCATCGTTGCCAAGACCAATATGACGGAGTTCGCCTTCTCAGGTGTCGGAGCCAATCCGCATTTCGGCACGCCGCGCAATCCGCTCAACCGCGCCTGCATTCCCGGCGGTTCGACCTCGGGCGGCGCAGTCGCGGTGGGCGACGGCATGTGCGACATCGCGATTGGCAGCGACACCGGCGGCTCGACCCGAATTCCGGCGGCGCTCTGCGGCATCGTCGGCTGGAAGCCGAGCAAGCAGCGCGTACCGACCGATGGCGCGTTCCCGTTGTCCTACACGCTCGACTCCATCGGGCCGATGGCGCGCTCCGTGCAGGATTGTGCCGATGCGGACGCGGTGATGGCGGGCGATGGGCCGCGGCCGATTGAGCCAGTGCCGCTCGCCGGATTGCGGCTCGGGATTCCGCAGGGCTTTCCGCTCGACAATCTCGACGACAAGGTGGCGGTGTGGAGTGTCCACGCCATGCAGCGGATTGAGAAAGCCGGCGCCAAGCTGGCCGACGAAACGATCACGCTGTTCGATGACATGATGGCGGTCAACGCCAAGGGCGGTTTTTCTCCGGCCGAGGCTTACTCGATCCATCGCGAGC
The DNA here is from genome assembly GCA_945893145.1 of Rhodoplanes serenus. Lineage (GTDB taxonomy): Bacteria > Pseudomonadota > Alphaproteobacteria > Rhizobiales > Xanthobacteraceae > Z2-YC6860. The sequence goes on from CAMDDZ010000054.1 coordinate 29,219, forward strand.
GGCTCAAAGCCCGTGGCGACGACATTGATCCGAACGTGCGCTTTCGCATCGAACGCGGCGCTGGCATGTCGGCGTCCGATTACATCGAAATGTCGCAGGCGCGGGCGCGCCTGGTGCGGGCGATGGACCAGCGCCTTGCCGACCTCGACGTGCTGGTGCTGCCGACGACGGCCATCACGGCGCCGACGATCGACGAGGTCGCCGACCGGGAGACCTTCGGCCGCAAGAACATGCTGCTGCTGCGCAACCCCGCGATGGTCAATTTCTTCGATCTGTGCGCAATCTCGCTGCCGATCCCGGAATCTGGGCCGCTACCGCTCGGGCTGATGCTGGTCGCCCGCAACGGACAGGACGCACGGCTGTTCCAGATCGCGGCGGCGGTGGAGAAACTGCTGGCGCGCTAAAGCTCGAAGTCGCGGAGCGCTTCGATCATCATCCGGTGGTGAGCGGGCCCGAGCCGTTCGGCCAGGCGCGATTCATGCGCGGCAGCCAGCGCCTTGGCGCGCTTGAGCGTCTGCTGGCCGGCCGGTGTGAGCTTGAGCACATGGGAGCGGCGGTCGGTAGGCGAGGGCAGCCGCTGCGTCAGGCCGCGCTTTTCCAGCCGGTCGAGCAGGCGCACCAGCCTGGCGCGCTCAATGCCGAGCAGATGCGCCACGTCGGCTTGCGACAGTTTCGCGTTCGAGCCGATCACGATCAGCACGGAATATTGCGCCGGCCTGATGTCGATGCTGGCGAGCGTCCGGATGAAGTCCTGAAACACCGACACCTGTGCGCGCCGCAGATAATAGCCGAGATGGCCTTCGAGCACACCGAGTCCGGCCGGTCTGCCGCCGTTGCGGCGCGTCGCCGCAGCCACGCGGGCGCCTGCCGGCAGGGCGCCGTTGGGGCCGCGCTTGTGCACCGGTGATCGCTCAGCCATCGGGTTCGATGTTGACGGAAATTGTTGTCATGAGCAACAATATCGGAAACCGGGAGGCGGGCGCGGACCAGCCGTCTTTCGCCCTTCGATAGACGAAGGGTCCATTGCATCGCGGGCCGCAACGCCACGACAATAGGCACAATCGCCACAACAGGCAGAACGTCCGGATTTCACGGGCAAGCGCATCGGGACAGGGAGAACCACAATGAAACGCCACACCAACATGACACGCCGCCGGCTGCTTGCCGGCGCCGCCGCCACCACCACGTTTCTTGCCGCGCCTACAATCGTGCGCGCGCAAGGCGGCGCGCTCAAAGTCGGCGTGCTACTGCCGCGCTCCGGCGTGCAGGCGAGCATCGGCCAGGATTGTCAGCGCGGCGCGGACCTCTCGGTGTCACTGCTGAAATCCCTCGGCTATCCCGACATCACGCTGATGAATGCCGACACCGAGACCAACGTCGATGTGGCGCGTACGCGTGCCGAGAAGTTGATCGCCGACGGCGCACAGCTTCTGGTCGGCGCCTTCGACTCCGGCCAGAGCACCGCGATCGCCCAGGTGGCCGAGCAGAAGGGCATCCCGTTTGTGATTAACATCGCGGCCGCTCCGCCGATCACCGAGCAGGGCTACAAGTTCGTGTTCCGCAACTTCCCGACCGCGCCGATGATCCTGGGCGACGCCTTCGCCAATCAGAAGGAGCTGTTCGAGGCCGCGGGCGCAGCCCCCAAGACCGTCGTGTTCATGCACGTCAACGACACGTTCGGCATGGCGATGAAGGGCGGCATCGGCGCCGTGATGCCGAAGTTCAACATGCCGTACCAGATCGTCGAGCAGATTTCCTATGACCCGGCGGCGCGCGATCTCTCGGTGGAACTGGCCAAGGCCAAGGCGACCGGCGCCGAGGCGCTGATGGTGGTAAGCCGCCTCAACGACGCGATCTTGCTGACCCGCGAAATGGTCAAGCAGCGCTGGTCGCCGATGGCGGTCCTCAGCATGGGACCGGGCTGGTACGAGGACCAATATCTCAAGACGCTTGGCAAGCTTGCAGACGGACCGTTGAGTTTCGTGCCGTGGTTCGATCCGAACAAAAAGCTCTCCAAGCAGCTCGAGGCCGCGCTCGCCAAGGCGCATCCCGACATCAACCTCAACACCAACCACGTCTATACGTTCGAGGCGCTGCTGGTGGCGGCGGACGCCTTCAAGCGGGCGAAATCGACCGATCCCAAGGCGCTGGCGGACGCGATACGGGCGACCGATATCACCGACAACGTCAGCCCCGGCCCCGGCATCAAGTTCGACGCCAAGGGCCAGAACGACAAGCTGAAGGACTCCGCGATTCAGAACCGCGGCGGCAAGCTCGTCACCGTGGCGCCCAAGGTCGCGGCCAATGCCAAGGTCGAATGGCCGATGAAGCCGTACGACAAGCGCTGATTGTTGCTTGCGCTCCGGCCGCACTAGCGGCCGGAGCCTTCGCGCCACAGGTCCCAGGGTGCCCGCAGAGATATATCTCAACGTCGCTGTCAGCGGGCTTTTGACCGGTCTGGTCTATGGCCTGATGGCGCTGGGCCTGTCCGTCATCTTCGGCGTGGTGCGCGTGGTCAATTTCGCCCACGGCGAGATGATGACGCTCGCGATGTATCTCGCGGTGGTGCTGTTCTCCGCTTTCAAGCTCGACCCGCTGCTGATGATGGTGCCGATCGCGGCCGTGCTGTTTGTGCTCGGCTACGCCCTGCAGATGGGCCTGATCAATCCGTTCATCACGCGGCCGGAGCACAGCCAGTTCATGCTGCTGGTCGCGATCGCGATCATCCTGGTCAACGGCCTCTTGATTGTGTTCGGGCCGGACGCGCGGAGCGTGCAGACATCTTACGCCTACGACAGCTTCGCGGTCGGCCCCCTGATCGTGGATGCGACCAAGACCTACGCCGGCCTCGCGGCGATTGCGGTCGCGGCTGCGTTGTTTGCGTTTTTTCGCTTTGCGCCGCTCGGCAAGGCGATCCGTGCCTGCGCCGACAATTACACCGGCGCGCTGGTGGTGGGCCTCGACGTCAAACGGCTCTACGCGCTGACCTTCGGGCTCGGCGCGGCCTGCGTGGGCGCGGCCGGCGCCATGCTGGTGCTGATCATCGACGTGACGCCGCAACTCGGGCCGGCCTACACGCTGCTGGCGTTCGTCATCGTCATCACCGGCGGACTGGGTTCGATGCCCGGCGCGCTGGTCGGCGGCGTGCTGATCGGGATGACCGAGGCCATGGCCGGGCTGCTCTTTACGCCATCGGCCAAGAGCATGTTCGCGTTTGCGATCCTCGTGCTGGTGCTGCTGTTCCGTCCGCAGGGCATCCTCGGAAAGCAGCTGTCATGAGGAGCCTCCTGCTCGATGGCGTCTCGCGGCGAGTGTGGATCGCGCTCGGTGTGACGCTCGCCGTGCTCTTGATCGCGCCGCTGATCGTCAACGATTACCTGCTGACGATCCTCATTTTGATCCTGTACTTCGCCTACACGGCGCAGGCCTGGAACATTATGATGGGCTTCGCCGGTCAGCTCTCGCTTGGCCACGCGCTCTATGTGGGGCTCGGCGCCTACACGACTGCGGCGCTCTACGTTCACTTCGGCCTCTCGCCGTGGCTCGGACTGCCCGTCGCGGTGATAGTTTCCGCGCTGACTGGTGCCTGTATCGGCTTTCTGGCCTTTCGGTTTCGCGTCGCCGGCGTCTATTTCGCGATCCTGACCATCGCGTTCGCCGAGTTTGCCCGCATCGGCTTCGACCATTTCGGCTGGGTCAACGGATCGAGCGGCCTGTTCCTGCCGGTTGCGAACTACACCCAGAGCGACCTTTGGAATCTGCGCGGCAAGCCGGTGATGTTTTATTACGTGCTGCTGTTCTTCACGGTCGCTGCTCTCGCGCTGTGCCACGCGCTGCTGCGCAGCCGCGCCGGCTATTTCTGGCAGGCGATCCGCGAGGACGAGGAGGCCGCCCGCTCGCTCGGCATCGATACGTTCCGCTACAAAATGTATGCGGTCGTGCTGTCCGCCGGCATGACCTCGGTGGCGGGCGTGTTCTTTGCGTTCTACTACAACAACCTGTTTCCCGAGCAGGTGTTCAGTATCTCGCGCTCGGTCGAGCTTATTCTCGCGCCGGTGATCGGCGGCGTCGGCACGCTGATCGGGCCGATTGTCGGCGCCTTCCTGCTCACCGGATTGGCTGAGGTGATTTGGGAGTTCTTAAACGCCTTCGGCTTCGATCCGCCCGGCGCCAAGCAGGTGTTCTACGGCATTTGCCTGCTCTTCGTGGTTGTGCTGCTGCCGGACGGCGTATGGCCGCCGCTGTCGCGCGCGCTCGGGCTCGCCGAGCGTCCTGACGCGCCCGACGACAAGCCGGAGGCGTGAAATGGCCGTGCTCCTCGAAATCGCAAACGTATCGAAGAGCTTCAGCGGCTTGCGCGCGGTCTCCGATGTGACCTTCGGAGTGCCCGAAGGTTCAATCTTTGCGGTGATAGGGCCCAATGGCGCCGGCAAGACCACGCTGTTCAACATGATCGCGGGGGTGTTCGCGCCGAATAGCGGCACCATCAGCTTTGCGGGCCAGCGGATCGATGGCCGAACGCCCGATGAAATCTGCCGCCGCGGCATTGGGCGCACGTTCCAGCTGGTGCGGCCGTTCCCGACGCTGACCGTCGAGGACAACGTCATCGTCGGCGCGCTGCTGCGCCAGCCGGACGTGCCGGCGGCGACCAAGCGGGCGCGGGAGGTGCTCCGCCAGCTCGATCTGTTCGACAAGCGCGCGCAGCTCGCCTCGAAGCTGACGCTGCCGGACCGCAAGCGGCTCGAAGTCGCGCGTGCGCTCGCGACCGAGCCAAGGTTGCTTCTGCTCGACGAGGTGATGGCGGGGTTGCGGCCGACCGAGACCGATCGGATCGTCGAGATCCTCAAAAAAATCAACCGCGATACCGGCCTTACCATTCTGCTGATCGAGCACGTCATGCGCGCCGTGAACTCGCTCGCCTCGCGGGTGCTGGTGCTGCATCACGGTGCGGCGATTGCCGAAGGCACGCCCGAGGCGATCGTGCGCGAACCGGCGGTGGTGGAGTCCTATCTCGGCGTGGAGGCGGTGTGATGCTGACCGTCGAGGATCTCGACGTGTTCCACGGCGACGCCCGCGCGCTTGACGGCGTGTCGCTGACCGTAGAGGAGGGCGCGATCGTTGCCGTCGTCGGTGCGAACGGCGCCGGTAAGACCTCGCTGATCCGCACCATCGCCGGCATGTATCGCCCTGCGCGCGGCCGCATCCAGCTGCGCGGCGCCGATATCGCCGGATTGCCATCGCACCGCGTCTGCAATCTCGGCATCGGGCAGGTGGCCGAGGGCCGTCAGGTGTTCCCAACGCTGACGGTGGCTGAGAATTTGGAGATGGGCGCGTTGCTGCCGCGGGCGCGCGCGCATCGGGTCACCAATCTCGACCGCGTCTATGCGCTGTTTCCCCGTCTCTCTGAACGCGCCAGCCAAGCGGCCGGCACGCTTTCGGGCGGCGAGCAACAAATGCTGGCAATCGGCCGCTGCCTGATGGGGCAGCCTGATCTGGTGATGTTCGATGAACCGTCGCTCGGTCTGGCGCCCGCGGTGGTGAAGACCGTGCTGCAAACCATCCACGAGCTCAATCGCGAGGGCCTGACCTGCGTGCTGGTCGAGCAGAACGTCGCGGTGTCGCTCAAGCTCGCGAGCCGCGCCTATGTGCTGGAAAACGGCCGTATCACGCTGTCCGGCACCGGCGCTGAACTGCTGGCCGATGACCGGGTGCGGAAAGCGTATCTCGGGATGTGACCTTTAGCGGCGCCTAACGCCAGCGCAGGGCCTCCACCCGGAGCGCCAGCGGCATTTGCGGGAACGACTGGCGCAGCTCCCGGAGCGTTTCGGCGGCCGACTTCTGGCCGGTGGGCCGCAGCAGGTCCGCCATGGCGCGGGCGAGCTCGGTCTCGGAGCGGCCGGTCATGTGCGACGGCGCGATGGTGACATCGCCGAGCGGGAGGGGGTCTTCGATCCTGATCGTTTGTGCGGCGGAGGGGACGGACATGAGCGGCTCCGGTTGCGGACTGCAACCAACGCCGGACCCATCGCACGGTTCCGTTACGGCCGCATGACGGTCGTGTTCCAGCCAAAGAAAAAGCCCGCCGGCAGAACCGGCGGGCTTTTCTGGATACCCACGCTTCTCTGGATACCTTTTGCGCAATCAGCGCAGCGGCTGGCCGATCGTCACCGTCAGCTTGCCGACGCCCTCGACCTCGCATTCGAGCTTGTCGCCCGCGACCGTCGCGGCGACGCCCGACGGCGTGCCCGTCATGATGATGTCGCCTGCGTCCAGCGCCACCATTTCGGACAGCTTGGAGATGACCCCGGGCACGTCCCAGATCATCTGCGCGAGATCGCCGTCCTGGCGGATCTTGCCGTTGCACTTGAGCGTGATCTTGCCCTTCTTCGGATGGCCGATCCGGCTCACCGGCATCAGCGGTCCGCACGGCGCCGAGGCGTCGAACGCCTTGCCGACTTCCCATGGCCGCTTGAGGTCGCGCGAGGCGATCTGCAAGTCACGGCGGGTCAGGTCGATGCCGACGCCATAGCCCCAGACGCAGTCGAGCGCCTTGGCCTCGGGGATGTTGCGGCCGCCACTTTTCAGCGCCACCACCAGCTCGACCTCGTGATGCATGTCCTTGGTCAGTGACGGATAGGGCACCGTGCCGCCGTCCGGCACCACGGCATCGGCGGGCTTGGCGAAAAAGAACGGCGGCTCCTTCTCGTCCTGGCCCATCTCCTTGATGTGCTCGAGATAGTTGCGGCCGACACACCAGATCCGGCGGACCGGAAACAGGTCGGTGCTGCCCACGATCGCAAGGGCGGCCTGCGGCGGCGGCGGAATGACGTAGCGTTTGTCGCTCATGGTCCCGTGATGACTTTCAGCTGAGAATTTCGATGATTGTGGGTGGCTTGGCGGCTCGGCCCCGGACGAGCGCAGAGTTCAGATAACAGCATTGTTCGATAACATATGGGTTTGCGCCGTCAAAGCACTCGTGACGCGTGCGGCGATTACCCTGCGATCGGGATTGGCTCGTTGAGCGGCCCCTGCTCCTTGATCTGGAGGCGATAGAACGCCGCATAGCGCCCGCCCTTGCGCAGCAGTTCGTCGTGCCGGCCGGTCTCGACGATGCTGCCACCCTCGACCACCAGGATGCGGTCCGAATGGGTGATGGTGTGCAGGCGATGCGCGATGACAAGCGTGGTTCGCCCGCGGCACAGCCGCGCCATGGCATCCTGCACCAGTTGTTCGGATTCCGAATCGAGCGAGGCGGTGGCTTCATCGAGCAGGATGATTTGCGCATCCTTGATCAGCGCGCGCGCGATGGCGACCCGCTGGCGTTCGCCGCCCGAAAGCTGGGTGCCGCGCTCGCCGACCGGCGTGTCGTAGCCCTTCGGGAATGCCTTGATGAATTCGTGGGCGTGCGCGGCCTTGGCGGCGGCGACGATCTCCTCTTCGGTCGCGCCCGGCCGGCCGATCGCGATGTTGTCGCGCACCGTGCCATGGAACAGAAACACGTCCTGGCCCACGTAAGAGATCTGCCGGCGCAGCGATGCCCGCGTGACATTGGCGATGTCCTGCCCGTCGATGGTGATCGAGCCGCTGTCCATCTCGTAGAACCGCAGCACGAGGTTGAGCGTGGTCGACTTGCCGCCGCCCGAGGGGCCAACCAGAGCCGTCACCTTGCCGGGCTCGGCGACGAAACTCATGCCGCGCAGCACGGCTTCGCCGCTGCGGTAGGCGAAGTTCACATCCTTGAATTCCACCCGAGCGGTGGTGAGCGCGAGTGCCGGCTTGTTCTCATGCTCCGGCTCGGTCGGCGGATTGTCGATGATGTCATAGAGGATGCGAACGCCGACCAGGCCGGTGTTGAGATCGATATTCAGGCGCGCCAGCCGCTTGGCCGGCTCGTAGGCCAGCATGAAGGCGGCGAGATAGGAGAAGAACTGCCCCGGTGTTGCGCCGGTTTCCAGCACGCGGTAGCCGCCATAGACCAGCGCGATACCGACCGCGAAACCGCCGAGCGCTTCCATCAGCGGGCTCGCCCGCAACGCGACGCGGGCCCACTTGTTCGAATCGTTCTCAAACTCTGCGATGTTGGCGTCGAGACGCGCTCGCATCTGATCTTCGAGTGTGAAGGCCTTGACGGTGCGCACACCCTGCACCGTCTCCTGCATCGTCTCCATGATGCGAGTGGTGCCGTGGAACTGGCTCTTCGCGATGGCGTAGATGCGCCGGATCATCTTGCGCAGGATGGCAAATGCCGGGGGCACCACCACGAAGCTGAACAGCGACATGACCGGATCCTGGTAGACCATCACGGTCACCAGTGCGATCAGCGATAGCAGATCGCGGCCGATCGATGTCACCAGCAGGTTGATGACCTGGCTCGCGGCGCTCGCGCCGGTGCTCAGCCGCGCCAGGAATTCGACCGAGTGATGCCGGGAGAAGAATTCGAGGTTCTGCTGGCTCAGCGACGAGAACATCCGCCGTTGGTTGTCCGCCACGATGCGATTGCCGATGCGCGCCATTTGCACCGCGGACATGTAGCTCGCGATCGCCTTCACCATGAACAGCACCGCGGTGACGATGGCGAGTACGATGATGGCCTGCAGATTCTTATCGACGTAGGCCGCGTTGATGACGTTGCCGATCAGATAGGCGGTGAGGCCGGTCGCGCCCGCCGCAATCGCCATCAGGACGCCGGCGATTGCATAATTTTTGCGCTGGCCGAACGCCTGTTCGGTCATCAGGCGATGAATCAGCGCAAGCGAGCTGTTGGGGTCTGCCAGCTTGGCCTTGAACTTCGATCCGAACATACCGGCCTAACTGTTACGGGCGTTGCGGCTGGCTTACACCGGCCACGGCTCCGTGTTCCTTGCCCGTCGGGCCGGGATTTTTCAAGCTAAAACGCGATTTCGCGGCTCGACTTAGCCAGCCTGGCGTGCGGCCGGCTCGCTTTGCTCTGTCACCCGGCGTTCCCAGGTCAGGGCGTGGCCCACGATGGTGGCGAGATCGTCGAATTGTGGGGTCCAGCCCAGCAGTTCGCGGATGCGCGCCGCGCCCGCGACAATCGACATCGGATCGCCCGGGCGCCGCGGCGCCATGCGAACCGGAAAATCGCGGCCGGCGGCATTGCGCACCGCCTCGATCACGTCCAGCACCGAATAGCCGCGGCCATAGCCGCAGTTGAGGACGGCGTTGGCGCCGCCCGAGCGCAGATGCCTCAGCGCTGCGAGGTGCGCGCGGGCCAAGTCAGTGACGTGGATGTAGTCGCGCACGCAGGTTCCATCGGGCGTCGGATAATCGGTGCCATAGACGTCGAGGCCCGGCCTGGAGCCGAGCGCCGTCTGCACCGCGACCTTGATGAGATGGGTGGCGTCCGGCGTCGATTGGCCGGTGCGCATCTTGGGGTCCGCGCCGGCGACGTTGAAGTAGCGCAGGATCACGTGGCCGAGCCCATGCGCCGCCGCAGCATCGCGCAGCATGATTTCGGTCATCAACTTCGACCAGCCGTAGGGCGACACCGGAGCGGTCGGGGCGTCCTCGGACACCGGAACATGCGCCGGATTGCCATAAACCGCGGCGGTCGAGGAGAAGATGAAATGTCGGACACCCGACTTAACCGCGGTCTCGATCAGCGCGCGCGAATTGGCCGTGTTGTTGCGGTAATAGCCGAGCGGATCGCGCACCGAATCCGGCACCACGATCGAGGCTGCGAAATGGATGATCGCATCGACCGAGTGCGAATCGATCAGTGAGGCGACCAGTGC
>CAMDDZ010000055.1 GCA_945893145.1 Rhodoplanes serenus
CTTGCGCCCAATTCGCCGATGCGACGCTTGGGTTCCTGCGTGAAAGAGTTCCCCGGAATTGGCCGCGATTCCGCGATTCGGTCACCGACAACTTCCGCATCATCAATCCAAAGGATTTTCGGGTTGTGACGTGAACGGGGTATACCAATCGACGATCTTCGGCACGTCGGTGCGGCCCCTGGCGCCGCCGAAGGCGGTGCCGCGCCAGACCCGGCCGGTGACCAGCTGAAACGGCCGTGTAGCGATCTCCTGGCCCGAAGCCGCAACGCCGATGATGATGCTCTCGCCCCAGCCGCGATGGCAGCACTCCAGCGCTTGCCGCATGGTGTGGACGTTGCCGATGCACTCGAACGAGAAATCCGCGCCGCCGCCGGTGTGATCGACGATCGCCTGCACGACCTTGTCGCGACCGATCTCATCCGGATTGATGAAATGCGTCATGCCGAATTTCTTGGCCATCTCGGCTTTCGCGGGATTGAGGTCGATGCCGATGATCTTGTCGGCGCCGACCATCCTGGCGCCCTGGATGACATTTAGCCCAATGCCGCCGAGCCCGAACACCGCCACATTGGCGCCCGGCCAGACTTTCGCGGTGTACATCACGGCGCCGATGCCGGTGGTGACGCCGCAGCCGATGTAGCAAATCTTCTCGAACGGGGCGTCCTCGCGGACCTTGGCGAGCGCGATCTCCGGCAGCACCGTGAAATTCGAAAACGTCGAGCAGCCCATATAGTGAAACACGTTGTCGCCGTCGCAACGGAAGCGGCTGGTGCCGTCTGGCATCAGGCCCTTGCCTTGCGTTGGGCGGATCGCGGTGCAGAGATTGGAGCGGCGCGACAGACAGGTTTTGCACTGTCGGCATTCCGGCGTGTAAAGCGGGATGACATGGTCGCCCACTTTCAATGTGGTGACGCCCGCGCCGACCTCGCGCACGATGCCGGCGCCCTCGTGACCGAGGATCGCCGGGAACAGGCCTTCCGGATCGGCGCCCGACAGCGTGTAGGCGTCGGTGTGGCAGATGCCGGTCGCCTTGATCTCGACCAGCACCTCGCCGGCCTTCGGCCCCTCGATGTCGATGGTCTCGATGGTTAAAGGCTCGCCGGCCTTCCAAGCAATCGCGGCTCGCGTTTTCATCGGCGATGATCCTCCGGGCGGTTCTGCGAATTTACGGCTGCCAGGCCGGCGCGTCCTCGCGCGTCGCCTTCACGCTGCTGCCACCGGCTTGATCGATGATCTCCAGCAACGCGCGCTTGGCTTCGGTCACGCCCGCACCGGATGCCGATGACAGCAACCGCGGCGTCTTTTTCGCGGCGCGCTTCAGCCGCGCGGCCTGCTGCTTGATCTGTTCCGGCGTCATGGCGTCGACCTTCGATAGCGCGACGATCTCCGGCTTATCGGCGAGGCCGTTGCCGTAGGCTTCGAGTTCGGCGCGCACGGTCTTGTAGGCCTCGCCGGCGTGTTCGCTGGTGCCGTCGACGAGATGCAGCAGCACACGGCAGCGCTCGATGTGACCGAGGAAGCGGTCACCGAGGCCCGAGCCCTCGTGTGCGCCTTCGATCAGGCCCGGAATGTCGGCGAGCACAAACTCGCGGCCGTCGCTGTCAACCACGCCGAGCTGCGGGTTGAGTGTGGTGAATGGATAGTCCGCGATCTTCGGTTTCGCCGCGCTCACCGCCGCGAGGAACGTGGATTTGCCGGCGTTCGGCAGGCCGACCAAGCCGGCGTCGGCGATCAGCTTCAGCCGCAGCCAGACCCAGCGCTCCTCACCGGTCTGACCGGGGTTGGCGTTGCGCGGCGCGCGATTGGTCGAAGACTTGAAATGCGCGTTGCCGAAGCCGCCGTTGCCGCCCTTGGACAGCACGATGCGCTGGCCGATCTCGGTCAGGTCGGCCAGCAACGTCTCCTTGTCCTCGTCGATGATCTGGGTGCCGACCGGTACCTTGAGCACGACGTCGTTGCCGGCGGCGCCGTGGCGGTCCTTGCCCATGCCATTGCCGCCGGACCGCGCCTTGAAGTGCTGCTGGTAGCGGTAGTCGATCAGCGTGTTGAGGCCGTCCACGGTCTCGATCACGACGTCGCCGCCGCGTCCGCCGTTGCCGCCGCTTGGCCCGCCGTACTCGATGTACTTCTCGCGCCGGAACGCGACGCAGCCGTTGCCGCCGTCGCCCGAGCGAATATAGACCTTGGCTTCGTCGAGGAACTTCATGGGGCTATAAGTAGCCCCCGCGACCGCACCTGGGAAGGATGCGGCGCTTCGAATTGCCGAAGAATTGCCGCATGGTTGCCGAGACCAAGACCAGCCACACCGCACTTTTGGGCATCGCGCTCATGGCGGGCGGCATTTTCCTGTTCGCCGTCAATGACGCGCTCGGCAAGTGGCTGGTGGCGACCTACACGGTCGGCCAGGTGCTGCTGATCCGCAGCGCGGCCGCTTTCGTTGTGCTCGTACCGATGATCCGGCGCGATGCGGCGAGCTTCAGGACGGCGCCGCGCTGGGGCTTGCAGGTGCTGCGCGGGGTGTTCGCCACCGTCGAGGTCGGCTGTTTCTACTGGGCGGTCGCCTACATGCCGCTCGCCGACGTGATGACCTACTACCTTGCGGGTCCGATCTTCGTCACCGCGATTGCCGGCACGGTGCTGCGCGAACCGGTGGGCTGGCGGCGCTGGGCCGCGGTGCTGATCGGCTTTTGCGGTGTGCTGGTGGCGCTGCGGCCGGGCAGCGCGACGCTGGCGTGGCCGGCGCTGATCGCGCTCGCCGGCAGCTTCACGTTTTCGCTCTCGATGATCACCACGCGTTCTCTGCGCGGCACCAGCGACACCGTGCTGGTGACGACGCAGACCGTGGGCGCGTTGGCGTTCGGCGCAGTGCTTGCGCCGTTTCATTGGGTCACGCCGCAGTGGCGCGATCTGGCGCTGCTTGCGCTGCTCGGGATCGTCGCGATGGCGGCGCACATGTGCGTGAACCGCTCGCTCATCCTCGCGCCGGCCAGCACGGTGGTGCCGTATCAATACACGACGATCATCTGGGCCGTATTATTCGGTTATCTGGTGTTTGGCGACGTGCCGAACGCCGCGATGCTGGCGGGCGCGGCGATCATCATCGCGGCCGGCCTGTTTATTTTTCTCCGCGAGCAGCGGCAGGCGTGGCAGCCGGCGTCATTTTCCGAGCCGCCGCCGTAGTGGCTCAGCCCAAGATCAGCCCATGAATCGTGTCGTGCCGTCGCGCGCGATGCGCGGCAGGAGGTCGGTTTCCCAGGCGAGGTATTCGCTCATGGCGCTGGTCGCATCGCCGGTGCGTTCATAAGGCTTGGGCCAGTAGTCGAGCGGCTCGTCGGCCATGCGGGGCTCGGTCGAAAGACGATAGCCGGCGGCCTGCCATGCGGCATTACCGCCACGCAGATAGCGCGCAGAGATATGCGCCTCGGCAATGGCGAGGCCGGCGAGCACGCCGTCTTCGGAGGTGAGTATCAGTTCGCCATTCATCGGAATTTTCGTGAGGGCCTGCGCGAGCCGCGCACGGATCGCGAACCAGGCGCCCGGAATATGGCCGCGGTGGTAGCGCGGGCTGAGCGAGAGGTCGACCACCGTCACATGATCATCGGCCACCAGCCGGGACAGTTCGGCCGCCGCGATGGCACGGTCCGGCGGCGGCGGATCGCCGAGCACCGGCCGCGCTGGAATGCCCTTCTCGTCGCCGCTCGCCACCAGCACAAACACATCCTGCCAGCCCATCTGGCGCAGCCAGGACGCGGTCATCACGGCGCGCACCTCCTTGTCATCGATCAGGACGATGCGCGCGCCGAGCGTGCCGGCGTATTGGTCGGTCGCCTGCACCAGCTGGCCGCCCGGCGCCGAGAGTGCGCCCGGGACATGGCCGGCTTCGTACTCTCCTGGATTGCGCACATCGAAGAGGTACAGCGTACGCGCGGTATCGGCGCGGAACGTTTCGAGCCGGGCGCGGTCGATGTGCTCGATGTTGTAGCGGCCCGCCACGCGGGCGGCCGCGTCCTTGGCGCGCGCCAGTGCGCCGTCGGAGCTATCGAGCTTACGCTTGGTCTTGCCGCTGTCGCAGGTCAGTCCTGCCAGGCTCCAGCCCATGGTGCCATTGCGAAGCGCCACCACCTTATTCGGCAGGCCTGCGTTGATCAGCGATTGCGCGCCGATAATGCTGCGGGTGCGGCCCGCGCAATTGACCACGACCAGCGTGTCGGGCGACGGCGCAATGTCGTGGATGCGAAACGCCAGCTCGGCGCCGGGCACGTTGGTGGCGGTCGGAATCGAGACGCGCTGGAATTCGTCGAATGGGCGGCTGTCGACGATCACCATGTCGGCGCCGCTTTTCATCAGCGCGTCGAGCTCCTGCGCCGAGATGCTCGGCGTGTGGCTGGCGTGCTCGACGTGCTCGCCGAACGCTTTGCTCGGCACATTGACCCCGGAGAACAGTTCGAGGCCGGATTTCTCCCAACCGGTCACGCCGCCTTGCAGGAAGGCGACGTCGGTGTAGCCCGCGTGTGCCAGGATTTTGGCGGCGCGCTCGACCAAGCCGTCGTTATCGTCGCACAGCACGATGCGGGTGGATTTTCGCGGCACCAGCGTGGCGAAACGCAGTTCCAATCGACTTAACGGCACCGAGCGCGCCCAGAGCATGTGACGCTGCGAGAAGGTCAGCTCTTCGCGCAGATCAATCAGCGCCAGTTCCTGCCCGTCGCCAAGCATTGCCTTGACGGCGAGGGGATCGACGGGGCGCATCTGTGCTGGCTTATCGCGCGCTTACGTCGCCTGCTGCGGCGTCATCTGGTGGACTTCGCCACTCTTCAGGTCGATGCGGATGCGGGTGATGTTGTCGAGGTTGGTGCCGGTCACACGCACGAAGCGCGACTTGTCCGGATAGTCGATCGAATGGATCTTGCCGTCCTGGTAGATGCCGGCGTGGCCCGGATTGAGCCGGTACTTTTTCTCCGGTGAGAGCTTGGCGTGCTTCGGGTCCTGGCCGTCGTCGTCGCGCTTCCACTCGATCATGTCGGTCCAAAGCTTAGCCTGGCCGTAGATCGCCCAGGACGCGCCGTGGTCGTGCGGCGGCGAGACGCGGGCCTTGTCGTTGATGTGGGCGAGGATCTGGAACTTCAGCTCCGGGTCTTCGTACAGCACCTTGAGGCCGCGCGGGGCGTTGTCGCCGCAATACGTCTCGACGAAATCCGGATTGTTCAGCAGGCGCTCAAGCCGGGCGCGGACCTCTTCGCGGCCTTTCGGACCAGGATCGCGCTTCAGCTCGGCGCGGCAATCGGCGATGAACTGGTCGAGGTTATAAGCCATGGCGGTCCTCCGCGGCAGAACGGTTTGCCTGTGTGGACCGCAGTTTCGCGCAAAAAATCCCGCCGCGCCAGAGGCGCGCAGAATGCCTCACGTGCGCAAGCGGGGATTTGGAGAACAGAAATACGTCGCCGGGAGCGCCAAGGGCCCTGCCTGACTGATGCGGCCCGTTAGGCCGCTCCCGACGCGCCGTTCGTGTGGTTGCCGCTACGCTGTGGCCCAAACGGATGCCGCAGCGCTTCGCGGCTTGACTCGCCCGGTGGCGTCATAGCTCGCCTCCGAATTCTGCGGCGCGGATTGCGATGGACATCCGCGAGGCACCGGAATGGTCCTCCTGCCGGAGCGCCAAGTCAACTCGATCAGCGAAATGTGAACTGCGAGTTCCATCGCGCAAGCCGTCATTGCGCGCGTCAGGTGCTGAGATTTTTTCCGCGCTCCGCCACCAGCCCCGCCATCACGTCGGCGGCTTCTCCGCGCAATCCGGCAATGACGCCGGTGCGATCCATGGCAGGCCGGTTCTGGCTCATCTTCCACTTGCCTTCGATGCGCGCGATCGGAATTTCCACGCCAACGATACCTTTGATCTGCGACACCAGATAAGGCTCCGGCGCGTCGCTGACCTTCCACGGCTCCGGAAAGCGTCCTTCGTTGAGATTGGTGAGGTCCTCGACCTGGCGGCGAAGCCAGCCCGCGTCCTCGATTACGCGCGGAGCGCCCCAGGCGTGCACGACAGCGTAGTTCCAGGTCGGTACGACCTTGCCGGTTTCCTGTTTGGTCGCATACCACGACGGCGTCACGTATTGCTGCGGTCCCTGGAATACGACCAGGCACTCCTTAACGGCGGCGAACTCCTGCAGTTGCGGATTGGCGCGCGCCATGTGCAAACGCAACGTGCCGCGCTCCGAAGCATCGGAGTAAACCAGGCAAGGAATATGATTGGCCTGCAATCCGCCCGGACCCGCGGTGATGATGAGGCCGAGCGGATGGGAGCGGATGAGGCCGTGCTGGACCTCGATCCGCTCCTCACGGAAGTGCGGCGGTTGATACATCGCATCGCTCCATGCACGGGTGGCGTAACTATGCCACCCGCTTGGCGTTGCCCCAACTCTTCAACGACGCCCACAGCCCGCGGTCGAGCCGGAAGCGGTCGATCGGCGCCGAGCTTGAAATCGCGCGGATGCGCAGCAGGCCGGCTCCGGTCCACTGGAAGCCGCACTTCTCCAAGACGCGGCGTGAGGCCGGGTTGGTGACGCGGGCGCTCGATTGCAGCGCCTCGCAATCGAGATCGGTGAAGGCGTGGTCGATCATCGCGCGCACCGCCTCGGTGGCGTAGCCCTTGCCCCAGTGTTTGACGCCGAGCCAGTAGCCGATCTCGGGCGGATGGCGATCGACCTGCGTGAAGCCGCAGGCGCCGATCACCGCGCCATTGCGCAGCGCGATCAGGAATACGGCTTCGCCGCCGAGATTGGCCGTCGCGATGAAATCCTCGGCGTCGGCCAGCCGATACGGATGCGGAATGCGTGCCGTGTTTTCGGCGATGCGGCGATCGTTCGCCAGCGATGCGACCGTTTTAGCGTCCCCAAGGCGCGGCGCACGCAGAACCAGCCGGGCGGTCTCGAGGACGGGGATACTTCTCTCTCGGAAGGATTGGGAAGGTATCTCTTGCAACGTCATGACACAGGCTCCTTTGAAATGCTTAAGGGGGAGACGACACCCGTCTCCCCCTTTAAGGACCCTATGGGCCCACCGGTTTGGACAGATGCCGGTGGACCTTTATGGTTTCACCGTCTTCTACTCGGCCGCTGCCTCCGTCATCGGAAGTACGGAGACGAACACGCGGCCTTTAGCTTTGGTATTGAACTGCACGCGACCGTTGGTGAGAGCGAACAAGGTGTGATCCTTGCCAATGCCGACGTTACGGCCCGGATGCCACTTGGTCCCGCGCTGGCGCGCCAGAACGTTGCCGGCTACGACGCTTTGGCCGCCGAACTGCTTGACGCCAAGGCGCTTGCCGTCCGAGTCCCGGCCGTTGCGCGAAGATCCGCCTGCTTTTTTGTGAGCCATGACTGGTTCCTAAACTCGCTCTCTTTGTACTCCGATTCCATAACGGAATCATCACACAAATATTGATGTTTGCCTGCTTTGGCAGCGGCGGGCGCAACAAAATGTGCAGGCCGCCGGAATTCCTTACTTATTCTTTCGCTCGTTACTTTTTCTTGGCGGAGGCCTTGGTCTTTGCCTTGGCCGGCTTCTTCGCCGTGGTCTCGGTATCGCCCTCGTCACTGTCGGCGGCGGGCGCCGGCTTGGCCTTCTTCACGTGCTTGGGCTTCGGGCCCTTGGTCGGCTTTGCGCCGCCAGTCAGGATCTCGGTGATCTGGATCATCGTGAATTCCTGACGGTGCCCGCGTGTGCGCCGCGAGTTCTTGCGGCGGCGCTTCTTGAAGGCGATGACCGTGGGTCCGCGGCTCTGCGCCAGCACCTCGGCGGCAACACTCGCACCGGAAATCATCGGTGTGCCGACCTGCGGCTGGTCGCCGCCAAGCATCAGCACTTCGCCGATCTGCACGATCTCGCCCGGTTCGCCCTTGATCTTTTCGATCTGAAGCTTCTGGTCCTCGGCGACCCGGTATTGCTTGCCGCCGGTTTTGATCACTGCGAACATCGTTCTTGTCCCGCGCTCGACCCCGGCGCACGAAAATCCGGGCCGGCGTTCTTCCGTTGATTTGTGCTGTGGTTACGGGCGCTTAGCCCCGCAACAAAGCGCGCGGACCTGCCAGCCCGCGCCACGCCATGCTTATGGCGGCGAGCGGCAAAACTGTCAAGAAAGGCCGGTTTGGCGGGCTTTGGCACGCTTATCGACGCACCGCCCTTGGGCTAGGCTTTCCGCAATCACAAGCGGGGGGCATCCCGCGGGCCGGGGAGGGCGACACCATGAAACACACACGCAGTTTGGCTCGGTTGTTTGCTTGGTCGTTTATGGGGGCGGCGATGTCGGCATGGCTCCTGATCGGCCTGCCGTCAGACGCACGGGCGCAGCAAAAGCCCCTAAAAGAGCAGGTCGTCGGCACCTGGACCCTGGTCTCCGGATCGCAGATCGGTCCCGACGCCATCGGCATGCTGGTGCCGGATGCCAGAGGCCACATGTCCATGCAGATCATGAGCCCGGGCCGGCCGAAGTTTGCGGTTAACAGCCGCGTGAAGGGCACCCCGGACGAGAACAAGGGTGCCGTGCACGGCATGATCTCCTACTTCGGCCGCTACACCATCGACGAAACCAGCAAGACCATGATCTATCACATCGAGCGCAGCTCCTTTCCGAACTGGGACGGCAGCGAACAGAAGCGGCCCTTCACGGTGACCGCCGACGAGTTGCGCTACACCAACCCGGCGCCTTCAAGCGGCGGGCCAGCCGCGCAGTTGATCTGGAAGCGGGCTCCTTGATCGCCGCCGGCGTCGCGCGGCCTGAAAGCGCCTGACGGTGCCAAGCATTCATCGGCCGTCCTGCGTTGTCGCAGCGCCGAGCTTTCGGCTTACGGAGCCTTGCGGCTTCGGCTAGGCTTGCCGCAACCAAAAGCGGGTTAAACCCGCGCGCACACCCAGGGAGGACGGCCATGTCGCGTTTGCGTCTGGCGTTTGGGTTGCTGGCTGCTTGCCTCGCCGCCGCGCCGCTCGCGCAGGCGCAGGACTATCCGTCACACACCGTCACCATTGTTAATCCGTTCGCGCCTGGCGGCGGCACCGATCTCTTGGCACGCATGGTCGCGCAAAAGCTCGAGCAGCGGCTCGGCAAATCCGTCGTGATCGAGAACAAGACCGGAGCGGGCTCGATCATCGCCGCGGTCGCGGTGCAGAAGTCAGCGCCCGACGGCCACACGCTGTTGATGGCGCCATCGCCCACGATGGCAGTCAACGTCTCGCTCTACAAAAACTTGCCCTACGATCCGCTCAACGATTTCATTCCGCTCGCATTGCTGGCGCAGACGCCGTTCGTGCTGATCGTCAATCCGGATCTGCCGGTGAAATCGGTTGCCGATCTCGTCGCCTATGCGAAGGCCAATCCGGGCAAGTTGACCTTTGCGTCGGTCGGTCCCGGCGTGCCGCATCACCTCTTCATGGAGGTGTTTAAGAGCATGACCGGCGTGCAGATGGGTCACGCGCCCTATCGCGGCAGCCTGCCGGCGCTCAACGACGTGGTTGGCGGCCACATCCAGCTGATGTTCTGCGATCTCGGGCCGGCGGCGGGGGCGATCGCGGCCGGCAAGGTGCGGCCGCTCGGCATTTCGTCGACGTTCCGTGTCACCGAATATCCCAACATCCCGCCGCTCAACGAAGCCGGCGTCCCGGGCTTCGACGCCGTGTCCTGGCAGATGATCGTGGCGCCGGCCAAGACGCCGCGGCCGATCGTGGACAGGCTGCACCGCGAACTGCTCAGCATCCTGGCGACGCAGGACGCCAAAGATCAGATCACCAAGAGCGGATTTCTTCCCATCGACAATCCGTCGGTCGAAGGGCTGCAAGCTTTCGTCAAATCCGAAACCGAGCGTTGGGGCAAGGTCGTGCGCGCTGCCGGCTTCGCCGGCTCGCAATAGCAGGCAAGGGAGGGGACTATGAAATCGCTGCAACGCTTATTGCTGCAACGTTTAGCGCTGGTGGCGCTGTCCTTGATCGCCGCGCTGTCGTTTGCGCAGGCGCAGGACTACCCGAGCAAGCCGATCACCATCGTGGTGCCCTACACGCCGGGCGGCTCGACCGAGATTCTGGCGCGGCTGGTTGGCCTGAAGCTCGAGGAACGTCTCGGTAAGACGGTGATCATCGAGAACAAGCCCGGCGCCGGCACCGTGATCGGTTCGACCCAGGTCGCGAAGGGCGCATCGGATGGCTACACGCTGCTGATGGCGACGCCAACGCCGATGGCGATCAACGTCGCGCTGCACAAGAAACTGCCCTACGATCCAGCCACCGATCTCATTCCGCTCGTGATGGTGGCGGGTGCGCCGTTCGTGCTGGTGGTCAATCCCTCGCTGCCGGTTCATTCGGTGAGGGAATTAATTGCGCTCGCCAAGGAGAAGCCGTTGTCCTACGGCTCCGGCGGGCCGGGCGCGCCGCATCATCTCTACGCCGAACTGCTTTGCAGCATGACCGGCATCAAGATGACACACGTACCTTATAAGGGCACGCTGCCGGCGCTGAACGACGTCATCGCAGGCCACATCCCGCTGATGTTCAGCGACATCCCGCCGCTGATCGGCGTCGTCGCGACCGGCAAGGTGCGGCCACTCGGCGTGTCGACCAAGGCGCGCGTCGCCGCGTTCCCGGACGTGCCGCCGATCAACGAAGCGGGCGTGCCGGGCTTCGACGTGTCGGGCTGGTTCATGCTGACGGCGCAAGGCAATACGCCGCGGCCGATCGTCGACAGACTGCACAAAGAACTGATGGCCGTGATGGCGATGCCGGAGATCAAACAGCAGATCGCCAAGTTGAGCTTGCTGCCGCTCGACACGCCGTCGGTCGACGAGATGAGAAGCTTCGTGAAGTCGGAGATCACGCGCTGGGGCAAGATCGTAACGCAAGCCGGCATCGCGGGATCACAGCAATAAGTCATTTGGATTTTGCACTGAAGGGGAAAGCCATGAAAATTCTCGTTCGTGTCGCCGCCGCACTGGCGGCGCTGACGCTGCTCGGTCCCGCGCAGGCCGACGACTACCCGACGCGTCCGATCACATTGATTGTGCCGTGGGCACCGGGCGGCGCGGTCGACACACTCGCCCGCATCGCTGCGCCCAAGCTGTCGGACCGGCTCGGCAAGCCGGTGATCATCGAGAACCGGCCTGGCGGCGGCTCGACCATCGGCACCGCGGTCGGCGCCAAGGCCGCGCCGGATGGTTACACGCTTGGCATGCCGGGCAGCGGCTCGATGGCGATCAGCGCCGCGATGTACAAGTCATTGCCGTATGACCCGACCAAGGATTTCGCGCCGATGGCGCTGGTCGGCCGCGTGCCGTTCGTGCTGATCGTCAACAAGGACCTGCCGATCCAATCGGTGGCCGATCTCATCGCGTACGCCAAGACGCATCAGCTCAATTACGGATCGGGCGGCGCTGGCTCGCCGCATCATCTCTATGCCGAGATGTTCAAGCTGATGACCGGCATCCAGATGACGCACATTCCCTATAAGGGCAGCGCTGACGCCATCAAGGACGTGGTGGCGGGACACGTGCAGCTGATGTTCTCCGACACCGCGCCATCGATTCCACTGATCCGTTCCGGCGCGGTGCGCGTGCTCGGCCTCTCGACGTCGGTGCGCCTGGTGAACGCGCCGGAAATCAAGCCGCTCAGCGAAATGGGCGTGCCGGGCTTCGAGGCTGCCGGTTGGTTCATGGTGGCGGGGTCCGTCGGCACGCCGCAGCCGATCGTCGAGCGTTTGCACAAGGAGTTGCGCGAGGTCATGGGCCTGCCGGAGGTGCAGGACGCCGTAAGCAAGACCGGCGTCGTCCCGGTGGTGAGCCCGCCGGTCGCCGAGCTCAGCAAGTTCATCGTGACCGAGAAGGAACGCTGGGGCAAAGTCGTGCAGCAGGCGGGTTTGGCGGGAACGCAGTAGTTTCTGGCCTCGTGCGCCGCACAGGCGGCCGGTCCGATCCGGTTTGGGAGGAATGAATGAGCTTTGTGCGCGCCATTGCGGCGCTTCTGATTGGCCTGTCGTGTGCTCTGGGCGTCGCACACGCAGAGGACTACCCAAGCCGGCCGATCACGCTGATCCTGCCGCTCGGCGCTGGCGGCGCCATGGACATCCTGGCGCGCGGGCAATTCGAGCCGAAGCTAAAGGAGAAGCTCGGCAAGCCGATCGTGATCGAAAACCGCACCGGCGGCGGCACCGTGATCGCGGCGACCGCGGTCGCGAAATCGCCGCCCGACGGCTACACGCTGTTCTTCGTGCCGGCCGGCACGCTTACCACCAACGCGACGCTCTACAAGAACCTGCCCTATGACCCGGGCAAGGACTTCGTCCCGATCGCACTGACGTCGCAGCTCGGTTTCGTGCTGGTGGTCAATCCGGATCTGCCGGTGAAGACGGTTGCCGAGCTGGTGCAATACGTGAAGGCGCGGCCCGGCCAGCTCTCTTATGGCTCGACCGGTATCGGGGCCACGCCGCATCTGGCATTCGAGCTGCTCCAGCGTGCGGCTGGCCTGAAGATGACGCACGTGCCCTATCGCGGCATGCCACCCGCGACGCAGGACGTCGTCGCCGGCCACATCCAGATGGTGTTCAGCGATCCGGCCATCGCGCCGCCGCTGATCGAACAAGGCAAGCTGCGGGCGCTCGCGGTGTCGTCACGCAAGCGCATCAGTTCGCTGCCCAATGTGCCGACCATGGAGGAGCTGGGCTTCAAGGAATACGAAGCGGTGTCCTGGCACATGATCGTGGCGCCGGCCGGCACGCCACGGCCGATCGTCGATAAGCTCTACGCCGCGTTCAAGGAGATCGTGAACACGCCGGACTTCAAGGCGCAGACGCTGAAGATGGGACTCGACGCGATCGACTCGCCGCCGCCCGACGAAGTGAAGCGCTATCTCGACGCGGAAATCCTGCGCTGGGGCGAACTGGTGAAGCAGGTCGGTATCGCGGGAACGCAATGAACGCGGCGAGGCTGCGCCCATGAAACGTCGTGTCAGACATCATGTCCGGTTCGCCTTGCTTGCGGTCACATTGCTCGCGCTGTGTGCCGCCTCGATGCGGGCACAAGCACAGGACTATCCGAACCGCGCCGTCACCATCGTGGCGCCTGCTGCGCCGGGCGGTCTTTACAGTCTGTTCGCACGCCTGATCGGCTCGAAGCTCGAGCAGCGTTTCGGCAAGCCGTTCGTGATCGAGAACCGGCCGGGTGCCAGCTCGATTGTCGGCATGATGTCGATGATCCGCGCGCCGCATGACGGTTACACGCTGATCGTGGCGAACAACACCGGCATGGCGGTGAACGTCACGATGAACAAGAGCTTGCCGTACGATCCGCGGAAGGATCTGGCGCCGGTCGCACTGATCGCGCGCATCCCGGAGGTGCTGGTGGTCAACGCCGCGCTGCCGGTCCGTTCGATCGCCGATCTCACCGCGCTGGCGAAATCGCCATCCGGCCGGTTGAGCTACGGTTCGCCGGGGGTTGGCACCGGGCCGCATCTCAGCGGCGTGGCACTCGCCGAAGCGCTCGGCGTCGAGCTCACGCATGTGCCGTACAAGGGCATGTCGCCCGCCATCAACGACGTCGCCGGCGGGCATGTGCCGCTGATGTTCAGCCCGATTCCGGTTGCGGCGCCGCTGGCCCAGGCCGGCGCGTTGCGCATGCTCGGCGTGACCACGGCCGAGCGTGTTGAGGCCATCCCCGACGTGCCGCCGCTCGCTGAATACGGCCTCAAGGGGTTCGATGCGGTGTCCTGGTTCATGCTGGTGGCGCCCGCCGGCACCCCGGCCGATGTGGTTGCGGCATTGAACCGTGAGGTGCGCGGCATCGTCGGCGACCCCGAGGTGCGGAAAGAATTCGTTCGGCTCGGCTTGGTGCCGGTCGTCTCACCGCCGCCGGATGAGCTCAAGCGCTTCGTCGAAGCCGAAATCGCGCTCTGGGGCGGTATCATTAAGAAGGCCGGGCTGACCGGCTCAGAATAGCCGCCCTTGTTTGCGCCGCCGCGGTTGGATAGATAGTGCCGCTATTCTGCGCCGCGCTGGTTCCGGAGAGGTGGCAGAGTGGTCGATCGCACCGCACTCGAAATGCGGCATACGGGCAACCGTATCGGGGGTTCGAATCCCTCCCTCTCCGCCAAGAATAATCATTAAATCATTGATTTACAACAATAATTAACATCCGTGGCCGGTCCAGCCCCCAAACGGGTCCCCAAGCGCGTCTATTTAGGGATTGCTCGTTGTGGTCCGGCGGGCGTCAGTTCCGGACCACCACAGCGCGAGCGCCCCGCGCCAGCGACGGCGGCCAATTGATCGGTGGGTCGCCCGAGTCCCAACATCGCTTCCACTCCGCCTTCGCGATGTCGAAACTTGCCACCACGCCTTCGTGCGGTCCGATGCGGCCCGTTCTTTGGAAGAAACCGACATGCCATTGCCAAGGCGTCTCTTTCGGCACGCCCGCGTAACACCAGTGAATGCGGCCAACGTGGATTTCGCGCGATGGGAGATCGCTCGGCGGCTCGCGGTACATCACCACGAAATCGGTATCGCGGTTGCTGTCAGGCCAAGTGGGGCGCAGGAATAGCGGCAAGGCAGCATCCTCTCGAATGCCCCAAACACAATTGCTGCCGCGGTCCCCTCATGCGGAGCTTACCTGCTCCGCCCGAAAATCGGAAAGCATCTTTTTCGAGGCGTCCAGACGTTCCGGTTTCATATTTGGCCTGCCGCTTCATTCCGACTGCGGTGCCGCCACTGCTTGCGCTGGTTCTTGTGGTTTCGGCGGTGAAGGTCCGGCGGCACCAATTGTGACATCGGCCTGCCTCGCACTGCCGAGATCAGCAATCGCGCGTTCCAGCCGTTCCAGCATGGCCGGGTCCATCGCCACCAGCGGGCGCGGTGCGGGTTCGGAAACGGGAGTGGGCGGCCGCTCCGCTATGCGTTCCAAGATTTCGTCTTGCCGGTGTTGGGTCAGGTTGCCGTAGCTGGTGAATGTCGTCAGCACGTTGTCATGACCCAGGTTTTGGCTCCACGCCTTGAATTCCTCCGGACCCATGCAACGCTTCTCGCCCATCATGGTCAGCGTGTCGCGGAGAACATGCGGATTGGAATACGGCAGGCCGGCACTCTCGAACCCCTTGCGGAAAACCGCGCGGATCGCCGAAGCCGATTTCCAGTGTGTCCGGGCGAAGCCGACATTTTCGAAATATCCGTTCGGGGTGCGCTCAGTTTTTGAAGGCGGGAACAGGGGCTCATCCGGACCCCAATGCCGTTCCGTTTCAAGAAACCGAATCCAGTCCACAACAATGGCTTCGATATCGGGTCCCACCGGGAAGAACTTGGAATGGATCGTCTTTGAAAATTTGGTTCGCACGCCTTGGCTTGGGTCCTGACAGACGCGGCGGCGGGCCAGATCGACGTGGCGCAACGAAAGGGATGCAATCGCGCTGTCTCTAGCTCCGCTCAGCAACGCAAAGGCCACCAGCGCACGGTCGCGGCGGTCCACGTCTGATCCATTGGGCATGACGCTCAGTACGTGGCGCACCTGCTCGATGCTGGGAACGTGCTTGTCCCGCGTGGCTTTGGCGATTCTCGCGTCACTGGCGGACGGGTTGAAATACTCCGCGTCGGAATAATTCAAGCGCGACTTGCAGCCAGGTTGAAGCGCCAGCCATTGAAAAAAAGACTTGAGCGCAGCAAGGCGACTGGCCACCGTCGCCTTGGCCAGCGGGTTGCCGGTTTTCGGATTGGTCGATTCAGTCAAACGCCGCTTGTAGCTCTGCGCCTGCTCCAGTCGGAACAGACGAAAATCTTTTTGGCCGGTGGATTTTTCAAAGTCCGCCAGAGCGGCGGCAACTTGTTCGACTGTTCCCGCGGATAGGCGCTTGGCATCCGAGAGAAAGCCAAGATAGCGGTGCTTCGTCCGCTCGTTTTCGGGATGGAATTTGCTCACCTGAAACTTGCTCCGTTCAAACGTCCATTTGTGCAGGGAAGGCGGCTATCTGTTAATACCGGCGCGCACAATGATTATCTGGCCGAGATCACGCTGGCGACCCGGGCGCGCGTGCAGCCGTTCCGCAGGGCGCAGTTCCGCAACCTTGGCCGGCTGGCGAAATCGCACGCCGAGCACGATCAGGTGGTCGTGGCAATCCAGCGCGGCGAGCACGAACGCGCGTCGAACGCGATGCGGGCCCACATCATGACGGTGCGTGGTGCTTACGCTGTCTATGCCGAGTCGCTATAGGGCGGGCGTCTTGGCCTGCGCCATGTAGGCGCGCCAGCCGCCGAAGCTCGAAATGTCGCGCGCGCCGGTAATCGCTTCGGCCTCGACCAGAAAGCCCTTTACGGCGCGGCCGTCGGCGAGCCGCAAGGTGCCGATTGAGAGCGGCGGCGGCACCGCGGCAACGAAGCGGCCGAACGCTTCCATGCGCAGCGCCCAAATCTCGATCTCGACGGCGTGGCCTTGCCGTTGCGCGACGCGCAGCAGGCCCGGCTTTGGCGGGTTGCTGCCGGCGAGCGCATAGAGCCGGTAGTCCGGCGCGGTCGATGTTGTTTCGAGCAAGCGGCCGCCGAGCGAGGTCAGCTCGCCGTTGAGCGGCATGCCGGACAGATGCGCGCCGACCACCGCGATGGCGACTTCGTCCTTGGCAGGCTGCGGCCGGGTGGCATCGCTCGACATCACAAATTTCCAGGTTGCGGCGGATACCGCGCAGCAATTGATTCGGTCGATGTAATCTTACAGGCGAATGCGCAGCAGGTTGGCCAATTCACCCACCACGCCGCGGCGGAACAGCAAGACGCACAGTACGAAGATCGTGCCCTGGATCACGGTGACCCATTGCCCGATCTGCGCCAGGTAATTCTGCATAGCGATGACGATGAACGCGCCGGCCACCGGCCCAAATACGGTGCCGAGCCCGCCGACCAGCGCCATCAGCACGACCTCGCCGGACATCGGCCAGTTGACATCGGTGAGCGAGGCGATCTGCAGCACGATGGCCTTGGTCGAGCCGGCAAGCCCGGCCAGCGTCGCGGACAGCACGAAGGCCATCAGCTTGTAGCGGTCGGTCTTGTAGCCGAGCGAAATCGCGCGCGCCTCGTTCTCGCGGATCGCTTTCAGCACCTCGCCGAACGGCGAATGAATGATGCGGTAGATCAGCAGGAAGCCTACGAGGAAGATGACCAGCACCGTGACGTACAGATTGGTCGGATCGGCCAGATCAATGACGCCCAAGATCTTGCCGCGCGGCACGCCCTGGATACCGTCCTCGCCGCCGGTGAACGGTGCCTGCAGCGCGAAGAAATACATCATCTGCGCCAGCGCGAGCGTAATCATCGCGAAATAGATGCCTTGGCGGCGGATCGCCAGCGTCCCCGCAATCAGGCCGAGCATCCCGCCCGCCAGCGTGCCGCCGAGGATCGCAAGTTCCGGCGACAGCGGCGGCAGCGGGATCGTGGCCCAGTGCCATTTGGGCGAACCGTACCAGATCGGAAAGCTGATGGTGCCGACTTTGGCCAGATGCGCCGCGATGTAGCTCGCCCAGCCGAAATAGAGCGCGTGGCCGAACGAGAGCAGGCCGCCATAGCCGATCAGCAGGTTGAAGGCGCAGGCGAACAGCGCGAAGCACAACGCCTGCATCACGAACATTGGATAGAAAAAGTACGGCGCGATGACGAGCGCCAGCACCATGACCACGAACGCGATCGGCTCGCTCAGGCTGCGCGTCTGCTGCGCTGGCGGGGCCATCACGGCGGCTGGGTCGACCCGCTCCATGTCAGGCCCTCCGCCCGAACAGGCCGGCCGGCCGCACCAGCAGCACAATCGCCATGATGACGAAGATCACCGTGTTGGAGGCTTCCGGGAAGAACACCTTGGTGAGGCCCTCGACAACGCCGAGACCGAAGCCGGTGACGATCGCGCCCATGATCGAGCCCATGCCGCCGATCACCACCACGGCAAACACCACGATGATCAACTCGGAACCCATCTGCGGGCTGACGTTGTAGATCGGCGCCGCCATTACGCCGGCGAAGGCCGCGAGCGCGACGCCGAAACCGTAGGTCAGCATGATCATGCGCGGCACGTTGATGCCGAAGGCGCGCACCAGCGTGGGATTTTCAGTGGCGGCGCGCAGATTGGCGCCGAGCCTGGTGCGTTCGATGACGAACCAGGTGCCGAGGCAAACCACCAGCGAAGCCGCAATCACCCAGGCGCGATAGTTCGGCAGGAACATGAAGCCGAGGTTCTGCCCGCCCTGCAGCGCTTCGGGAATGGTGTAAGCCAGGCCGGCGGAGCCGTAGTAGTTGCGCGCCACGCCCTCGATAATGAGCGCCAGCCCGAAGGTGAGCAGCAAGCCGTAGAGATGATCGAGCTTGTAGAGCCATTGCAGAAAGGCGCGCTCGATCAGCACGCCGACGGCGCCGACCAGGATGGGCGCGACGATGAGCGCGGCCCAGTAGTTGAGCCCGGTGTGCTGGAGCAGCAAGAAGGCTGCGAACGCACCCAGCATGTATTGGGCGCCGTGCGTGAAGTTGATGATGTTGAGCATGCCGAAAATGACGGCAAGCCCGAGACTCAAGAGCGCATAGAACGAGCCGTTGATCAGGCCAATCAGCAATTGCCCGAACAAGGCCGTCGAAGGGATGCCGAAGATTTCGAACACGACGCTGCACTCTCGGGATCACCGGAAGCCGCCACGCTTTATGCGCGGCGGCCCGATGATGACGGTTCACATCAGCCGCTGACCAGCGGGCAGCTACCTTCCTTGAGCGGACGGAACGCCTGGTCGGCCGGGATGGTGGCGCGCAGCTTGTAGAAGTCGCCCGGATACTTCGACTCGGCAGGCGACTTCACTTCGAACAGATACGCGTCGTGCACCTTGCGGCCGTCGGCGCGGATCGTGCCTTTGCCGAACAGCGGATCGTCGGTCGGTAAGGCCTTCATCTGGGCAACCACCGCCTTGCCGTCGGTTGCGCTCTTCAGCGCCACCACAGCCTTCAGGTAGTGAGTGATGCCGGCATAGACGCCGGCCTGCACCATGGTCGGGAACTTGCCCGGCCGCTCGCCCTGCCAGCGCTTGGTCCAAGCGCGGTTGGCGTCATTGGCGTCCCAGTACCAGGTCTCGGTCAGGGTGAGGCCCTGCGCGGTCTGCAGGCCGAGGGCGTTGACGTCGCTTGCGAACACCAGCAGGCCGGCGAACTTCTGGCCACCCTTGACGATGCCGAACTCGGCGCCCTGCTTGATCGAGTTGATGGTGTCGCCGCCGGCGTTGGCGAGCCCGATTACCTTGGCCTTCGACGCCTGCGCTTGCAGCAGGAACGACGAGAAGTCCGAGGTGTTGAGCGGATGGCGAACCTTGCCGACGATCTTGCCGTTGGCCTTCTCGACCGCCGCCGCGGTGTCGCGCTCAAGCGCATGACCGAACGCATAGTCGGCGGTAAGGAAGAACCAGGTGTCGCCGCCGGTCTTCACCAGCGCGGTGCCGGTGCCGTTCGCCAGCATCCAGGTGTCATAGGTCCAGTGGACGGTGTTGGCATTGCACTTTGACCCGGTGAGATCGGATGCGGCTGCGCCGGAGACGATGAACACCTTGTTCTTATTGGCCGCGATCTGGCTCACCGCGAAGGCTACGCCCGAGTTCGGCACGTCGATGACAAGGTCGACCTTCTCCACGTCGTACCACTGATTGACGATATTGGAGCCGACGTCGGCCTTGTTCTGATGGTCGGCGCTAATGAGCTCGACCTTCACGTTTGGATTGTTTTTCGTAAAATCGGCGATCGCAAGTTTTGCGGCTGCGACCGAACCGGGGCCGCCAATGTCCGAATAAAGGCTCGACATATCGCTCATTACGCCGATCTTGACGGTGATCTGCTGCGCCTGCGCCGGGCTGGCGATCAGCGCGGCCGCAAAGGCGGCCAAACCTAAGAGACGCTTCATTACGTTTCCTCCTTCTTGAGAGTGCGCCGGTTTCGGCGCGTTAGTTCAGACTCCGAGGTAGTCATACTCCGAGATAGTCATGCAGCTTGGCGAGATTGGCGTCGAGCTCCGCATTGGCGAAGCTTTCGACCACACGGCCGTGCTCCATCACATAGTAGCGGTCGGCGACCGTAGAGGCGAACCGAAAGTTCTGCTCGACCAGAAGTATCGTAAATCCCTCTTCCTTCAGGGCGCGGATGGTGCGGCCGATCTGCTGGATGATGACGGGCGCGAGCCCTTCGGTCGGCTCGTCGAGCAGCAGAAGTCGGGCACCGGTGCGCAGGATTCGAGCAATCGCCAGCATTTGTTGCTCGCCGCCGGACAGTTTGGTGCCTTGGCTCGAACCGAGCCGCTCCTTGAGATTGGGGAATAGCTCGAAAATCCGGTCGAGTGGCAGACCGCCTGGCTTTACCACCGGCGGCAGCAGCAGGTTCTCCTCGACCGTCAGGCTCGCGAAAATGCCGCGCTCCTCCGGGCAGAACGCGAGGCCCGCGCGCGCGATTTCGTTCGAGGGACGGCCAATCAGCTCCCGGCCCTCGAAGCGCACCGAGCCGGTGCGCTGCGACACAATGCCCATGATGGACTTCAGCGTCGTGGTTTTGCCCGCGCCGTTGCGGCCGAGCAGCGTCACCACCTCGCCCGGCTGCACGTCAAAGCTCACGCCATGCAGGATGTGCGATTCGCCGTACCAGGCTTGCAGGTCGTTGACCGCAAGCAGGGGCGTGCGGGCGTCAAGCATCGCCCGTCCCCATGTAGGCTTCCCGCACCTCTGGATTTTTGGAGACGGTTTCGTAGTCGCCCTCGGCCAGCACGCGGCCGCGGGTGAGCACGGTGATGCGCTGGCACAGGTTCTCGACCACTGAAAGATTGTGCTCGACCATCAGCACGGTGCGGTTGGCTGCGACCGACTTGATCAGCGCCGCGATCCGGCTGATGTCCTCGTGGCCCATGCCGGCGGTCGGCTCGTCGAGCAGCATCATCTCCGGATCGAGCGCAAGCGTAGTGGCGATTTCCAGCGCGCGCTTGCGGCCGTAAGGCAGCTCGACCGCAAGCACGTCGGTGAATTCGGTCAGGCCGACGTCGGCGATCAGCGCCTTGGCGCGGTCATTGAAGGTGTCGAGCACGCTCCTCGATCGCCAGAAATCGAACGAGCCGCCGCGCTTGCGCTGCAAGGCGATGCGGACGTTCTCCAGCACGGTCAGGTGTGGAAACACCGCCGAGATTTGGAACGAACGCACCATGCCGAGGTTCGCCACGTCGGCCGCTGCCATCGCGGTGATGTCCTTGCCCTTGTAGGAGATGCGGCCGCGCGTCGGCTGGAGGAACTTGCTCAGCAGGTTGAAGCAGGTGGTCTTGCCGGCACCATTCGGGCCGATCAGCGCGTGAATGGTGCCGCGCTCGACGCGCAGGTTGACGCCGTTCACCGCGACGAACCCGGCAAATTCCTTGGTCAAATCCTCGGTTTCGAGGATGAATTCACTCATACGCCCGCACCTCTCCCAGCCCCGCCATTTATGGTACCTGGCGTTCGCTCGTCCAGACCTCCGATGGTTTAGGGAAGCGACCAAACAGCGCCATTTTTGCGCAAAATCAAGCACCGCCGATGAGGCCGCGAGAGAGGAACGCTCGGTTGCCGCTTCCGGCTCAGCCAGGCGCTGCCCCCCGTGCGGTTGAGCACCATCGGAACCTTTCGGTCGGCGGCGAATTGGTGAGGCATTAAGCCGGCATCCGCCGGCAGGCCGTTAGAGCCGCCGTGGGGCAGAGTTCGAAGGTTGGGGAATGTCCGTGGCTCGATCGCAACTGGGGATGCTTGAGGCCAACTTTGATCGGGTGGTCCTGCAAGGCATCGACCTTCACTTTTTCCGCGATATCGCGGTTGATGAACCGCCGGAGGAAGCTCTTCACCGGCACGATCTGCGCTTTCGCGACTTGCTCGAGGCACTGCCGGCGGCGATCTACACCACCGACGCGGCCGGCCGGATCACCTACTTCAACCAGGCTGCTGCAGACCTGTGGGGCCATCGTCCTCCGCTTGGGTCGAGTGAATGGTGCGGTTCCTGGAAGCTGTTCTGGCCCGATGGAACGCCATTGCCGCACGATCAATGCCCGATGGCGATCGCGCTGAAAGAGGACCGTGCCGTACGGGGCGCCGAAGCGGTGGCGATGCGCCCGGATGGCACGCGCGTGCCGTTCATCCCGTTCCCGACGCCGCTGCACGATTCATCCGGCACGCTGGTCGGCGCGGTCAACATGCTGGTCGATATCACCGAGCGAAAGCAGGCTGAAAACCGCCAAGCTTTGCTGGTGCGCGAGCTGCATCACCGCGTCAAGAACACGCTCGCGACCGTGCAGGCCATCATGGGCTCGACCGCGCGGGCGTCTTCGACCATGGAGGAATTCCAGCAATCGTTCATCGGCCGCATTGCGGCGCTGTCGAAGACGCACTCGCTGCTGACCGAGGACGCCACGCAAAAGGTGCCGTTCAAGAGCCTGTTGTGCAACGAGCTGGACGTTTATCGGGACGGCAGCGCACAGCGCATTCAGATAAATGGACCCGATATCAGCCTGGGCTCCGAGATTGCGGTGCCGCTCGGCATGGCTATTCACGAGCTGGCCTGCAATGCGGCCAAGCACGGCGCGCTCTCGGTGATGGGTGGTTCGGTCAAGGCCTCTTGGAGTGTCGAGGCCGATGGCCGCGAGCTGGTGTTCGAGTGGATCGAGAAGGATGGTCCGCCGGTGACGCCGCCTGAGCGAAAGGGCTTCGGTTCGCGGCTGCTGGAACACGTGCTCACGTCGCAGGTTTGCGCCGACGTAAAGATCGACTATGCGGCCGGCGGCTTGCGGTCGCGCATCGCCGTGCCGCTGCCGACCTGGTGATTGTCAGGTCATTGTCCCTTCCTTCTTAGGGGTGTTGGGCCGGCAGGCCGGCTGATGCCTGTTTGCCCCGCTCCCGGCCTTCGCTAATGTTGCGCCGGCTCTTTCGAGTGGAGCGAACCGGCACCCATGATCATCGATATTTTCAACCACTTCATGCCGCAGGCGTATTTTGATCGCCTGCGCGAATTGATCCCTGGTCATCCGGTGCTGACCGCATTTCCGCGGCTGAAGACACTGTCCGACGTCGATGCGCGCCTTCGGTTGCTCGATGAGTTCGGCGAAATGCAGCATATCGTTTCGCTCGCCAACCCGCCGATCGAGTTGATCGCGCCGCCGGACAAGACGCCAGAGCTGGCGCGGCTTGCCAACGACTCGCTGGCGGAGATCTGCCGCAAGCATCCCGATCGCTTCCCGACCTTCGTCGCGTCGCTGCCGATGAACAACGTCGAGGCCTCGCTTGCCGAGATCGACCGCGCCGTGACGGAGCTTGGCGCGCGCGGCGTGCAAATGTTCACCAACGTGGCCGGTAAGCCTTTGTCCGATCCGGAGTACCGGCCGCTGTTCGCACGCATGGTGCAGCACGATCTGCCGGTGTGGGTGCATCCGATGCGGGCGGCACAGTTCGCCGACTATGCGAGCGAGAAAACCTCGGAAGCGGAAATCTGGTTCAGCTTTGGCTGGCCCTACGAGACCACGGCCTGCATGACGCGGCTGATCTACTCGGGAATTTTCGATGAGATGCCCACGTTGAAGATCGTCAGCCACCACATGGGCGGCATGATTCCGTATTTCTCCGGCAAAATTAATCTCGGCTTCCGGCAGATCTTCTTCGGTGCCGAGGGCCGCAATCCGGTGGCCGAGGACCTCAAGCTCAAGAAGCGTCCGGTCGACTATTACAAGATGCTCTATGCCGACACGGCGCTGGGCGAAATTGCGCCGACGCGTTGCGGCCATGCTTTCTTCGGCACAGAGAAATGTGTGTTCGCCAGCGACGCGCCGTTCGACTTCGACCAGGGCCGCTATCTTCTGCGCAATTCGATCGCGGCGGTGACTGCGCTGGAGATTTCCAAGGCGGAGAAGGATGCCATCTTCGCGGGTAATGCGAAAAAGTTGCTAAGGCTGTAGCCTCTCTCCGCCTCATCCTGAGGAGCCGCCGAAGGCGGCGTCTCGAAGGATGGGGCGGCCTCGATCCTTCGAGACGCATTGCTTCGCAATGCTCCTCAGGATGAGGCCGGGAGAGATCAGTGCTGGGGAAAGAAACGTGCGAACCGAAAACATCCGCGTGAAGCTGCGCGACGGCGAGATGGGCGCCTACATCGCCTATCCGGACAAGAAGCCGGTTGGCGCCGTCATCGCGATCATGGAAATCTGGGGCGTCAACGACACCATGCGCCACCACGCGCATGAGTTCGCGGAGGCCGGCTTTGTGTGTCTGGTGCCGGATCTGTTCTGGCGGCAGGAGCCGGGTGTCGAATTGTCCGACAAGAATCCCGCCGATATCCCGAAGGCGTTCGATCTCTATTACGAGTTCGACTACGACCTCGGCGTGCGCGACATGGAGGACACCTGGCATTACCTGCAGAAAATCCCCGAGTGCAACGGCAAGGTCGGCGCGGTCGGCTACTGCCTCGGCGGCAAGCTCTGTTACCTGATGTGCTGCCGCACCGACATCGATTGCGCGGTGGCCTATTACGGCACCTACATCGAACACCGCATTAAAGAGGTGAAAAACCTGCACCGGCCGTTCGTGCTGCACATGGCCATGAAGGACCGCTGGGTGCAGGCGGAGGTGAACGACATGCTGGAGCGGCGGCTGTCGCCCAATCCACTAGTGACGATCCACAAATATCCCGGTGCGGACCATGCCTTCGCCCGTCACGGCGGCCGGACCTACTCCAAACCCGAGGCTGACCGGGCGCTTGGGCTGACGGTGGACTTCTTCAAAAAGCACTTAGGTTAGGGCTACAATAGACCTCGGAATGACAGTGGAGCTGTCTGCCCATGATGAAGCTCGGCCTCTTCCTGCACGGACCCGGGCAGCACATCGCGGCCTGGCGCGACCCGGCGGTTGATCCGGCAGCGGGACAAAGCCTGCGCCACTACGTGCAACTGGCGCAGCTCGGCGAGCGCGCGCTGTTCGATTTCGTGTTCAACGCCGACACGCAAGCGACCTTCGGGCCTGACGACGTCGAGGTCTGGAAGCGCAACACGGTCAGCCAGCGCATCGAGCCGCTCACATTGCTCGGCGCGCTTGCCGCGGTGACGCAGCACATCGGCCTGGTGGCGACCGCGACCACCACCTATCTCGAGCCGTTCCACGTCGCGCGGATTTTCGCCTCGCTCGATCAGTTGAGCGAGGGCCGCACCGGCTGGAACCTGGTGACGTCTTCGGCGCCCGCCGAGGCGCTCAACTTCAGCCACGCGGCGCACGCGGCGCATGGCGACCGTTACGATCGCGCCGCCGAATTCGCGCAGGTGGTGCTGGGCCTTTGGGACACCTGGGAAGACGACGCTTTCGTCATGGACAAGGCGGCCGGGCTGTTCTTCGACCCGGCCAAACTTCACATGCTCAATCACAAGGGCAAGCATTTCTCGGTGCGCGGGCCGCTGATGATCCGCCGCTCGCCGCAGGGACGGCCGGTGATCGTGCACGCCGGCCAGTCCGAGGCGGGCCGGACGCTTGCGGCGCAAGCCGCCGAAGTCGTGTTCTCGGTCGAGCAGGATATCGAGAAGGCGCGCGAGTTCTACGCCGACCTCAAGGCGCGCGCGGCGCGCTGCGGGCGGGCGCCGGACTCGATCAAGATTATGCCGGGCGTGCAGGCGGTGATCGGGCGCAGCAAGGCCGAGGCCGAAGACAGGTACGGCCGAATGCAATCGCTCATCCACCCCGAGGTTGGCGCCGCATATCTGTCTGAAATGCTGGGCACTGACATTTCCGGCTATCCGCTCGACGGACCGCTGCCCGAGGTGCCGCTGACCAACTCGCAGCAGGGCCGGCAGAAGGTCATCATCGAACTGGCGCGCCGCGAGAACCTCACCATCCGGCAGCTTTACCAGAAGGTGGCGGGGACGCGGGCGCACCGCACGATCTGCGGCACCGCAAGCGACATCGCGGATTCGTTGGAGCACTGGTACAAGACCGGTGCCGCCGACGGCTTCAACATCCTGTCGCTGACCTATCCGGACGGCTTCATCGATTTTGCCGATCAGGTTGTACCTGAGTTGCAGCGCCGCAAGCTGTTTCGCACACAATACGAGGGACGCACGCTGCGGGAAAATCTCGGCCTGCCGCGTCCGGCCAACCGGTTTGTCGAAGCCAAGCGGCAGACCGCGGCGGAGTAGTCTCAAAACTCCCGCAGCAATCTCCCATAAGCCGCGATCGGATCGCCGACGCCGGCGATGCGCAGGCCGTCCCAGATCGCAGCCTGCGATGCGGTCACGACATTGACGCCGAACTCGCGCTCCAGCGGTTCGATTGCCTCGATGGTCGGCCAGTGCGGCGAGGGGAACAGGATCGCGTCGGCGTCGCGGTGTGTGCGAAGGAGTTGCCGCCCCATCTCCAGCGCGGCGTCGCGTGGCACTCTGCCGAAGTTCGGCAGTGTCGCGCCCCAGCCGGCCACGGCCAGCACCTCGCAGCCGAATTTCTTGGCGTAGCCCGACTGCCGCGCGCTCTGGCTGTCGTCATAGCCGTGCGCGATCACGACCTTGCGGCAGCTGAGCGTCCTGATCGCCTTTTCCTGAGCGGAAGCGCTGGTCGAGACCGGCACCTTCAGCTCGGCCTCGAGCTCCGCGACAATTGTCCGCGTGTCCTGTTCGCCGCGCGACAAATTGATCGGCACGCCGCCGAACACGACCGCATCGACGCCCGCTTCCACCATGGCGTGCGCAGCCTTCATGCTCATGGCGTAGGACTGGTCGATCTCGGCCTTGTTGAGCTCACTGACCGCGAGCGTAGTGATGACGAGTGTCACGCCGGCCGGCGCCACCTTGTAGAACTCGTAGGGGAATATCTCGGCGGTCAGCGGCGGCGACGTGTAGCCGATGCGCGCACGATGACCGAGCATCCGGGCTCGCGGGAACTTGGCTTGGTCCATCATCGGCGCTCGCTTTTCGCCCCGGAAACGGCCATTTGCGGCGCAGTTCGCCGGGGCGTATCGTCCGGACAAATCATAGCGTTTGGCAGCGCGATGTGCTGAACGTTCTGGAGCAACCCCGATGACGACGCGCGAGCAAAACGACTTCCTGACGCAGACCGGACCGGGCACGCCGATGGGCAACCTGTTCCGTCTCTATTGGATTCCGGCAATGACGTCCGAAGAGGTGCCGGAGCCGGACTGTCCGCCGGTGCGCATCAAGCTGCTGTCGGAGCGGCTGCTCGCGTTCCGCGACACGCAAGGCAAGGTCGGCGTGATCGATGAATTCTGCGCGCACCGGGGCATCTCGCTGTGGTTCGGCCGCAACGAGGACAACGGCCTGCGCTGCCCCTATCACGGCTGGAAGTATGACGTGACTGGCCAATGCGTCGATGTGCCGTCGGAGCCGGAGGCGTCAGGCTTCTGCAAGAAGATCAAGCTGAAGTCCTATCCGAGCGTCGAGCTCGGCGGTGTCATCTGGGTCTATATGGGCCCGCCGGAATTGAAGCCGCCGCTGCCGGCGTTCGAATGGTGCACGGTACCGGCGGCGCATCGCTTCTCGACCAAGCGCACGCAGGAGTGCAACTATCTGCAAGCGATCGAGGGCGGCATCGATTCCAGCCACGTCTCGTTCCTGCATCGCCACGAGCTGCGCCACGATCCGCTGCACACCGGCCGCGGCGCCGAGCTGACGGCCGGCACTGAAGTGCGCTTCGAAGTGGTCGAGACCGAAGGCGGCATGATTATCGGCGTGCGCCGTCCAGCGGAGCCGGGGCACCTCTACTGGCGCATCACCCAATGGGTGGTGCCGTTCCACACCATGATCCCGCCCTACGGCAACAACGCACTCAACGGCCATGCCTGGGTGCCGATCGACGACGAGAATTGCTACACGTGGTGTTTCACGCACCATCCAACGCGCGCGCTCACCGACCATGAACTCGAGGTGATGCGCAACGGCGGCGGCATCCACGTCAAGCTCATCCCGGGCAGCTTCCGCCCCGTGGTGAACATGGACAACGATTACATGATCGACCGCGTGGCGCAGAAGCACCACAAGTCCTACAGCGGCGTGAAGGGCATCGCGATGCAGGACGCCGCGATCCAGGAAAGCATGGGGCCGATCCAGGACCGCTCGAAGGAAAACTTGGTTTCGACCGACAACGCGATCATCATGGCGCGGCACCGTTTGCGGAAACTCGCGGTGGCGGCGCAGCAGGGCAAGGTGCCGGACGGCATCGATCCGGCGACGCACCGCGTGCGCTCTGCCTCGCTGGTGCTGCCGGAGAGTGCGAGCTTCTACGAAGGCGCCAAGGACGCGCTGCACGCCAAGGACGGCGTGGCGCACACGTCGATCTGACCGGCGAGGCGGCTAGCGGGAAGTCGGATTGGGTGTTTGGTTCGCCCCCGCGAAAACGGGGACGAACCAGAGAAGCGCTCCAAAAGAAACGCTCCAAGTCGACTCGAACGGAGCGGGCTTAGCGGGCCGCCCTGACCAAGGCGATCCATGGGTCGCGAAGCTGGCGCCATTCCTTGGCCACTGCACTCCACAGCGTGTTTTCTTCCAGTTCAAGCAGACCGCGCCCGACGGCCGCGGGGCTCCGAGCTGCCTGCATGTCGGCCACCCAGCCGTCACGCCGGTTGCGCCAGGCCGGCTCCACCGAGTCCCAGCCCATCGCCTCTTCGAGCGCGAGGACCTGCCGCGCCAATTGAGCCGGCGTCTCCGCCGAACGGACGGTCGAAATCCAGCCGTTGCGCTTTCCGCGCCAATCGCCCGAGACCGATTCCCAGGTGACGTTCTCTTCAAATGACAGGATCGCCCGCGCCAGTTGCGACACGGAATCCTGGGCGTGTGCGTCGCGACCACCGATAGTGGCCGTCACAAGTATTAATGCTGCCGAAAAGACAGCCAGTATCCAACGTGTCATCGCCGTCGTCCCCTTGTGCGTTGTATCAACTCTCGCATGCTGTTCGCCAACCAGGGCCGATATATGACGGCTCAGGCCGGGTCGAGGCCGATCTTCTTCAAAAGCGGTCCGGCATTCGGCGCGGTGAGAAACTTCACCAGCGCTTCCGCCGCAGGCCATTGCTGGGCGCTCGTCGGCCGCGCCATCGAATAGACAATGACGGTTTGCAACTCGGCCGGCAGCGGTCCGATGTAGTTGATGCCCGCGATCGGCAGCAGTTCGCCGATCTGCTGCACGCCGATTTCGGCCTGCCCCTTGGCGACCAGCGTGCCGACGCGCACGCCAAGGTCCGGCACCACAGCCTTGGCTTTCACGACGTCGGCGATACCGAGACGTGCAAGCGTACTCATCAGGTGCACGCCGCTCGGGCCTCGGCTGATGCCGACTGATTTGGCTGCCAGCATGGTGGCCTTGAACGCCGCTGGCGTACTGATGTCCGGCTTCGGCGCACCCGACCGCACTGCAACGCCCACGCGCGAATGAACGAAATCGACGCGGGTGTGAGGGACGAGCTTCCCGTCCTTCACCAGGATCTCGATGTTGTCGGGCGTCGTCATGACCAGATCGGCCGGCGCGCCTTCCTTGACTCTGACGACGAGCGAGGCGGCCGGATAGAGAGACATGACGACCTTGTGGCCAGTTGCCTTCTCGAACAGCGGGACAAGCTCGTCGAGCGCCTCGCGCATCGCGGTCGAGCCGAGCAACTGGATGTCGGTAGCGCTCACCGCTGTGCTCATCATGATGCCGGTCAGCGCGCAAAACAGCGTGGCTGCGATCGTGGTTCGGCGCGTCATGGCGATCTCCCGTTGTCCGGGGCCATAGCCTAGCCGAAAAGCAATCGGGGCGGCACAGGGCCGCCCCGATCAAAAATCCGGTGCGGTGAAATCAGGCCACAGCCGTGAGATTGCCGAACTTCTTCAGGTTCTCTTTCTGCTTCTCGTTGCGCGGCGGCAGCTTGAACAGCCGCGCCGCGGTGCCGCCGAGGATGTTGTGCTTGGCCTTCTCCGACAGGAACGGCAGATCGGAGATGGTCGACGGCAGATCGAAGTCCCAGTGCGGATAGTCGGAGGAGTACATCAACTGCGTCTCCGCGTTCATCATGCGGAAGGTGCACTCCAGCGCGCCCATGTCCTGGATCTCCATCGGCTGCGACGAGTAGTACATGTCGCGCATGTAGTCCGACGGCTTCTTCTTGAGCAGCGGCGCTTCCGACGGCCGCAGCATGTACTCGTGGTCGAGCTTCTGCATCAGGAACGGCACCCAGGCGAGGCCGGATTCGATCCAGATCACCGGCAGCTTGGGGAAGCGCTCGCCCATGCCGTTGATGACCCAGTTCGACAGGTTAACGATGTTGTACCAGGCGAAGCCGAGCGCGTGCGCCACCAGGAAGCGGTTGCAGCTCTTGAAGATCGGCTCGCCCCAGTTCGGGCCGGAGTGGAACGACAACACCAGGCCGCGCTCCTCGATGGCGCGATACACCTTCATGTAGCGGTTGTCGTTGACCGCGAGGTTGTTTCGCACGGTGGTAACCATGAAGCCGCCGACGCCCTTGCGGTCGCCGAACGCTTCGACTTGGCGCAGGCACGCGTCTGGATCGGAGAACGGCAGCGTCAGCATCGTGAAGAAGCGGCCCGATTCCGGCAGCACCTTCTCGGTGAGCCAGCGGTTGTAGGCCCAGCACAGCTCGACCTCCATCTCGGTTTGTGGATGCAGGCCGATGGAGAGCATGCCTGTCGGAAATAAGCACGAGTAGTCGACGCTCATCGCGTCCATCCAGCGGTGGCCAAGCTCGACGTCGCGCATGTGGCCTTTGTCTTCGGTCTTCTCACCGCCACGCATCGGGTAGCGGGTCACGCGGCCGCCCATGTCCTGATAGCCGATGGTCTGCGGCGTAAAGGTACCGCGGCTCCGCGTGCTGGTGCGGGTCGACTGCGAAAGCTGCTTGAACACCTCATTTTCCATGAACGGCAGGATGTCGCCGAAGTGTTCGTTCTCGTAGTGATGCGCGTCGACGTCGACGATCATCATGTCGTCGAGCTTGCGCTGCACCGCCTGCTTGCGGGCGTGCGCGAGCAGGCGGCTGGTGTTGAGTTCTTCGACCGTTACGCGGCGGCCGCGATCAGCAATGAGGTCCATGGCGTTTCTCCTGAAACTTCCAATTTTTACAGCAGAGCGTGTTCAGCGTCCTGTCCAGCTCTGCCACATTCCGAGTTCGAAGACTGCGAGATTGGCGGCGCGCAACAGCCCGCTCGCCGTAACCATGACGCCGGTCGGGCTGACCACCTGGCCCTCCACGATCGGCGTGTACTTGGCGCCGTTCTCGACCTGCGCCGCATAGACACGGCATAGCGTGCCCATCAGTGTCTGCATCGCCTGTTCGGAGATGGCGTCATCGCTCTTCTTGAATGCCTTCTCGATCTCGTCGGCGAGCTTGATCGCTTCGGCCGACAATCCCGTCTGCGGCGTCTTGATCTTCGGCGCCACGGTTCTGGTTGCGGCCTCTTTCAGCTTGGTCATCGCGGCGGGGCGGCGCGCCGTCTTGGCGGCGGCCTTAGGCGACGACATAAACTTCGTCCCCTTTTTGTACGACCTGAAACTTCTTCAGCTTCATCTTCCGGTCGGAGATGCACTCGCCGGTCTTCATGTCGTATTCCATGCCGTGCCACGGGCAGACGAAATTCATGTCGGTCTCGGAGAACGACAGGCCCATCGAGGTCTTGTCCGGGCGAAGCTTCTCCTCGACGCGGGCGATCGTCAGGCCTTCGCAGGCCGGGCCGCCTTGGTGGAGGCAGAAGTTGCTGTAGGCGTAGTACTGGCCGCCGTGCCGGAACACGCCAATCTCGTTGTCGCCGACGAATACGATGCGGCGGTCGCCGTCCTGCATCTCGGTGGCTTTTGCGACAAACTTCTCGGCCATCTGGCGCGCCCTTCCTACACTCTGTCTACACCCGGCGGGCCGCTTCCCATGCGGGTTTTCCGCGTGAATTTGCCCGCTCCTGGTTGCGAAAGCAACCAGCGTTGCGGCGCGGCCAGGAATGCTAGAAGCGCTGCGGCAGGCTCAAGTGAGCAGGGCGTGGAAACGCCCAACGCTGGAAGGGCTTGGCATATGAGGCTTGCGCCGCAAGGCTGAGCGGCGCGCCCGCCGGATGCTATAAGGGGCGTCCGGCCGCTTTAGGAGTTCCGCCATGACGAACGCCAGAATCAACGGTTTGCGCAGCGTCGAGCTGGGGGTGCATGACCTCAAAGTGTCGGCAGAGTTCTATCGCAAGGTCTGGGCGCTCGATGAGGTGGCGGCCGAGGGCGATACCATCCACCTGCGCGGGACGGGCCGCGATCACCACGTCGTCACGCTGCGTGAGCGGCCGCGCGCTGCGCTGCTCGGCGTTCATTTCTCGGCACCGGATCGTGCCACCGTCGATGCGTTGCACGCCAAGGCCAAGGCGCTCGGCGCCAAGGTCGCGAGCGCGCCTGCGATGCTCGAATCGAGCTCTGGTGGAGGCTACGGTTTCCGGCTGAGCACGCCGGAAGGTCATCCCATTTGCATTTCGGCCGATGTGACCGCGCATGCGAGCGCGATAGACGACCGCTCGCGGCCGACCAAGCTTACGCATGTGGTGCTCAACAGCGCCGACGTTCCGGCTCAGACCGAGTTCTTCCTCGACGTGCTCGGCTTCAAGTGGAGCGACTCGACCGTGAT
The DNA here is from genome assembly GCA_945893145.1 of Rhodoplanes serenus. GTDB lineage: Bacteria > Pseudomonadota > Alphaproteobacteria > Rhizobiales > Xanthobacteraceae > Z2-YC6860. The sequence goes on from CAMDDZ010000055.1 coordinate 32,627, forward strand.
GATGGATTTCGTGCGCTGCTGCTCGGACCATCACAGCGTGGCGTTCGCACGCGGCAATGGGCCGTCGCTCAACCACATGGCTTACGAGATGCCGAATGTGGACGGGCTGATGCGCGGCGCCGGCCGGCTGCGCAAGAGCGGCTACGAGATCATGTGGGGCGTCGGCCGCCACGGTCCCGGCAACAACATCTTCTCCTATTTCGTCGAGCCGAACGGCTTCGTCGCCGAATACACCACCGAGGTCGATCAGGTGGACGACACTTACGTTCCGCATGAAGCCAAGTGGTGGCAGGAGCAGAACCTGTTTCCGTGCCGCTGGAACATGGCCGGCGTGCCGTCCGAATTGGCCCGCAAGGCGATGGGCGGCGAGCTGGTCGAGGAAGAGAACGTGCGCTGTGAGCAGATTATGGCGCGGGCGCTGAGCCGCTGATCGAAACACCCTCTGAACAAAGCATCATCATGACCGAATTGAACGGTAAGAAGCTCACTGGCCGGATTGCGGCCGATCGTATCCGGATGACCTCGACGCCAAAGCCGCCGGCCGGCGCAGTCGAGCGTTTCATTGCGCTCGGCGAATGCACCAGCCTCGTCTCCGACGTGATGGACGAGCTCGGCATCCCGGAAGGCGCGATCGGCGCCTCGACGCTCAAGCCGACCTTGCCCGGCAAGCTGGTGGTTGGCCCGGCGCTGACCGTGCGCAACATCCCGCAGCGTTCCGACCCGCTTAACGTCAAACAGCACACCAACCGCATGGCGGAGTTCGAGGCGCACAACCTCGCCGAAGATGGCGACGTGCTGGTGGTCTCTGGTGTCCCCGGCATGTCCAACATGGGCGGTATCTCGTCGTTCACCGGCCAGAGCCATGGCGAACGCGGCGCCATCGTGATGGGCGGCGTGCGCGACGTGCGCCATTCGCGCTCGATCGGCTATCCGGTCTGGGCGAGCGAGATCACGCCGGTCACCGGCAAGTGGCGGCTCGAAACCGTCGAGATCAACGGCGAGATTCAGATAGGCGACGTGCGGGTCAATCCGGGCGACTTGGTGGTCGCCGACGACACCGGCGTGGTGTTCGTCCCGCGCGACAGAATCATGGCGGTGCTGGAACTGTGCGAGAAAAAGAAGAAGTCGGAGGACACTCGGATCGACGCCATTTCGCGCGGCGTGCCGGTGCCCGAGTTCTACGGCAAAGGGTAGCCGATCACTCGGTTTTTTGAATGTTCGCCGCCTTGGCGACGTTGTCCCACTTCTTGATCTCAGCCTTGATGAAGGCGGCAAATTCCGCGGGCTTGCTGCCGACCGGATCGGCGCCCTCGGCTGCCATGCGCCGCTTGAATTCATCGGAGGTCATCATCCGGGCCGCTTCGGCCTGAATGCGATCGACGATCGGCGCCGGCGTGCCGGCCGGGGCGAACAGGCCGAACCAGTTCAGCACCTCGAAGCCGGGTAGGCCGGCTTCGGCCATTGTCGGCACGTCCGGCAATGCCGCCACGCGTTGGGACGAGGTCACCGCAATCGCCCGCAACTGGCCTCCGGCCACCTGCGCGCGAGCGGATGCCACGTTCGAGATCATCGAGTTCACGTGGCCGGCGAGCAAATCCTGCATGGCGGGGCCGACGCCTTTGTACGGCACGTGCACCACGTTGATGCCCGCCATGTGCTTGAGCAGTTCCATCGTGAGATGGAGGTTGCTGCCGACGCCGGCGGACGCATAGGTCAACTGCCCCGGCTTCGCCTTCGCGGCGGCGATGAATTCGCCGAGCGAACGGAACGGTTGCGACGGATGCACCACCAGCGCGTTTGGCACCGAGGTCATTTGCGTGACCGGCACGAGGTCGCGCTCGACGTCGTAGGGCAGCTTGGCGTGCACGACGTGGTTGAGCGTGATGGTCGCGGCGCCGAGCAGCAGCGTGTAGCCGTCGCCCGGCGAGCGAGTCACGGCTTCGATGCCGATGATGTTACCGGCGCCGGGCTTATTCTCCACGAAGAATTGCTGTCCCAACTCCTTGCTGAGGTGCTGCGCCAGCATTCTGGCGGTGGTGTCGGCGGCGCCGCCCGGCGCTGTCGGGACCACGATGCGCACCGGGCGCGACGGATAGTCCGATTGTGCCGAGGCCGTATTCGTCAGCAGCAGGAATCCGGCAAGCGCTGACAGCATGACGCGATGCATCGAACCCTCCGGTGTCCGCCGATGGGCGCAACGTTGGCCGCCAGGATGGCTGCGAGTCAATGCGGCGCAGTTACTGCGCGCCGCCGCCGATGACCGAGATCACAGTGGTTTGGGGAAGGTTTTTGGCCGAGGTGTGCAGCGCGAGCAGCTGCTTGACCAGCTCCAGCACCTGCAAGGTGCGGCCCGCCCGCGCCTTGTCGACGGGGACCGCGTAGAGCTTGCCATCGTACCAGACGGTGAGATGGGCGCCTGGGGCAACTTCCGGGTCCAGCACAAACAAGTTTTCGCAAGAATATTTGCGGGGATCGGTGTCGCGCCGTGCCAAGCGCAACAGATCGTCTTTTTCTTCTCTGAGGCCGCCATTCGCGCGGGAGTCGCATTCAGAGGCGGGGAATGAGCCGAGATAGAACGGATTTTTAAATTGAATCATCCGCGCGGTCCCGGACTCAGGATAGAGCTGCTGTCGAACAATCTCGCCGAGATAGTAGAGGATGCCCTCGACCGACCGGGTCTGAAACCTGAACGTGACGTGGCGGTTGCGGAAGCGTTCGACCGGAAAGTTCTCTTCAGGGTATCTGGCCTCCGCATGCAAATCCTGCAAGCGAGTGAGCAACGCTTCGGAGAGCTTGATGCCCGGTGAGCCCGCCGTGCTCTCGTCGCCGCGTTGTGCCGGAGTGCAAGCCGGCGCGGTGGTGGCCGGGCGAGCCGCGCGGGCCTCGACAGGGCGGGCCGGGGCTGGCCGACTCGCCCGCAGGTGTCCGCAGAAAATTTCATCCGGGACCTTGCCAAGCCAGCTCGGCCTCTGATGGCCCGCCAGCGCGAAACAAGTCCGAAACTTGATGCCTTTCTTTGATAGACGATAGCCTTTGGGGTCAGTCTGAACATCCAGGCCGGCCGTCGAGGCCTTGGTCATGGCATCGACCATCGCTGCTGAGTCACGGGCGTTCATCGGCTGGTGGCTCGCCGTGATGACCGGGCCATAGGGCGTGGAATCGCTGATCCGCTCGGTGGTCAGACCAGACGCCAGCAGATAGTCCGCGAAGGCCTGGAACTGCTTGAATTGCAGTTCGTTCTGCACCGAGTTGATAAAGGTGAACCGCTCGCAGGTCGGGCTGTCGGTTGCGACCAGCTCGACCTGTTGAATGAACAGATCGTACAGCAGCTCTCTCGGGAAGCCCTGCTGCGTATAGTAGTCGATCTCCTGCGTCGAAAGCGGCGTGAGAATGCCTTGATAGAACTCCTGCGTGTCGAGCACAGGGACCGTGAACGTTGGGCCGCCGCTTAGGCTGGCAGTGGCGTTGCCTGTGCCGCTGAGGATACGGCCGATAACCGTGTTGGCGACCTGCGAGACCACCGGTATCTGGTTCTGGTAGGTGGTGCCAGCATTGATGCTGCCGCTGGCGCTCGCAGTGCCGGTGATCGCCTGCACGCTGGTGAATTGCATCGGGCGCCGCAGGCTGGCGCGCACGACGTTCAGCAGCAGAGCTTGCTGCGTCGCCTGTTCGGCCTGCAGGTTGTATTCGACGGCGCGGCTGGAAAACTGATCGACCACCGCGCAACCGCCAAGGGCGAGAGCAGCGATTAAAACGCCGACAAACGTTACCGGACTACGCCGATACGCCACACATGCCCCCACAACTCAACAACGCTACGTCTCACACGACGCTACGTCTTAGATCGACGGCGAGCATAAGCGCCGCATGACGATGCGCGAAACTTTGCACGCACGTGCGCGCTGTACGCCCTGTGGAAGATGTGGATATACCCCGTTCACGTCACAACCCGAAAATCCTTTGGATTGATGATGCGGAAGTTGTCGGTGACCGAATCGCGGAATCGCGGCCAATTCCGGGGAACTCTTTCACGCAGGAACCCAAGCGTCGCATCGGCGAATTGGGCGCAAGTCGC
>CAMDDZ010000056.1 GCA_945893145.1 Rhodoplanes serenus
GGTGCCCGACATTCCGACCTGTGACGAGCTCGGCCAAAAGGGCTTCAACGTCGCGACCGTGATGGGCATGCAGGCGCCGGCCGGCACGCCGCCCGCCATTGTGGCGCGGCTGCAGAAAGAGCTTGCGCTGGCGATGCGCGAGCCCGCGATGGCGGCGCGGATGACGCAGCTCGGCATGGTGATGGAGGAAAAGGGCACCGAGGAATACGCCCGCTTCATCGGGTTCGACGCCGAGCGGTATGCCGCTATTGTGAAAAAGCTTAATCTGCAGACGAAGTAAGTTTCGGTCGCTCTGTTAGGGCTCGATTGATGCGATGACAAGCCTCGCGAATTCGGCCGCGTCGGGGGATGCGCAGCCGAAGGCGAAGATCTTCATCTCCTATTCGCGCAAGGACATTGCGTTTGCCGACCGGCTCGATGCGGCGCTGAAGGCGCGTGGTTTCGAGCCGGTGATCGATCGTGAAGAAATCTATGCCTTTGAGAAGTGGTGGGCCCGCATTAAAGACCTGATCACGCAAGCCGACACTGTCGTCTTCGTGCTCAGTCCGGATGCGGTCGTATCCAAATACGCGCTCGACGAGGTGACATTCGCCGCCACGCTCAATAAGCGCCTCGCTCCCATCGTTTGCCGGGGTGTAGCCCCCGAAACCGTGCCGGAATTATTGCGCGAGCTCAATTTCATCGTCTTTGACGACGAGGCGCGCTTCGACGAACAAATGGCGAAGCTCGCCGAAGCGCTGTCCTCCGATATCGTTTGGATCAGAAAGCACTCCGAGTTTGGCGCGCAGGCGAGCCGATGGGAACTCGCCGGAGGCTCGGCCCATCCCGGACTGCTGCTGCGCTCGCCGGTCCTGGAGGAGGCCGAGTGGTGGATTGCGTCACGCCCGCCGAGTGCGCCAAAGCCGACCCCTGCCACGGCAGCCTTCATTGCCGAGAGCCGTAAGCAAGACAATCTGCGCAATGCCGAAGCGATCGCGGCGCAGAAGCGTAAACGGCGGCTGGAGTTCGCCTTTGTGGGCCTGCTGATCCTGATTAGCACGGCCGGGATATTCTATGCGGTCTGGACCAACTTCGATTATTTGAAACTGCGCGGTGAGATCATCGCCGATGCGCTATGGCCCAAGGCGCTTTCGGCACAAATCGAGCAAAGCTACGCAAGCATGATTTTGCAACCGGGGCAGATCGTCAGTTTTCGCGAATGCGCCCGCTGCCCCGAAATGGTGCTCATTCCCAAAGGCGAATTCTTGATGGGTTCGCCCGGCCGCGAAACGAATCCTGATGCCGCCGAGGGCGCCCGCCGCGCCGAGGGCCCGCAACACAAAGTTACGTTCGCGGCGAATTTCGCGATCGCCAAATTCGAACTGACGTTCGACGAATGGAAGGCCTGCGTCGATGCGCACGTGTGCGAGCGCAAGCCCGACGATGAATGGGGCCGGAATAATCGGCCGGTCATCAACGTGAGTTGGACCGAAGCGCAGCGATACGTGAAATGGCTCTCCGATCGGGTTGGCAAGCCCGGCCGCTATCGCCTGCTCACGGAAGCCGAATGGGAATATGCCGCGCGCGCCAACAGCCAGACGCCCTATCCCTGGGGCTCCGGGATCAAAAAAGACGGAAAGGTCATGGCGAATTGCGATGGCTGCGGCAGCCAGTGGGATAACACGAAAACGGCTCCCGCTGGATCGTTCGACGCCAACGCATTCGGCTTGCACGACATGCACGGCAACGTCTGGGAATGGCTGCAGGATTGCGAGAGCGAGGATTACAAGGGCGCACCCACGGATGGCTCAGCGAGGATCGACGGGAACTGCAATTCCCACATCGTTCGTGGCGGCGCCTGGGATTCCCGGCCTGAGTTTATCCGCTCGGCTTATCGAAACTGGGACTCCACCGGCGGCCACTACAACGTCGTTGGTTTTCGCCTTGCGAGGACGCTCAACTGATCCGGACTCTGGCCGGGCGCCCTTAGGCACATTGCGGTGCGCACAATATGTGCAGCCGGATGCGCAAGTGTGCAAAGTCCCGGCATTCCCGGGGTGGAATTGCTGCCTTAAATCGCAACATCGATTAATTCAGGCGCTCCTGCCGAGCCTTTTATTGGCACGCTGATTGCTTAACAGACAATCAGTCAACGACGACTGCCGCCCGCCGGAACGCTGAAGCCAACGCCGGCTGCAGCTCAGGAACAGCTCGAAGCGACCTTCATTGAGGACGCTTGCCGCAGTCTGTCGTGACGCCATGTCGTCGACGCTATGTCTTCGATGGCTTTGCGAAGTCCTGTGTCCGGACGGAACGCAGCTCGCCGGAGAACGGCCGCATCGACTCTAGCATGGGCGTCGCGGCCGCGTTGTGAACAAGAGCCGCACTGTCATCGTTCAGCTCCATCAAAGGAAGCCGCAATGTCCTATCTCGTGCCTTCGGAATTCGTCACCAAGATGGTGGATGCCGGCGAATCCAAGATCTTCATGTCGACGCGAGACACCATCATCCGGGCCTATATGGCGGGCGCCATTCTGGCTTTGGCGGCCTGGTTCGCAATCACGATCACTGTGAACACCGGCCAGCCGCTCCTCGGAGCGATTCTGTTTCCGGTCGGATTTTCCATGCTGTATCTGCTGGGCTTCGATCTCTTGACCGGCGTGTTCGTGCTCTGCCCGTTGGCCTTGCTCGATAGGCGGCCGGGTGTAACGCTGGCGGGCGTGTTGAGAAACTGGGGCCTGGTTTTTGTGGGCAACCTGGCCGGCTCTCTCACGACGGCGTTCCTGATGGCCTATGTGACAACGTTCGGCTTCACACAGCCGCCCGACAAGGTCGGCGCCGTGATCGGCAACATCGGCGAAGCGCGAACGCTCGGTTACGCGGCGCATGGCGCGGCCGGCATGATCACGTTGTTCTTCCGCGGCATGCTGTGCAACTGGATGGTTTCGACCGGAGTCGTCGGCGCCATGATCTCGACCTCGGTCTCCGGCAAGGTCATCGCGATGTGGATGCCGATTTTCGTGTTTTTCTACATGGTCTTTGAGCATTCCGTCGTGAACATGTTCCTGTTCCCGGCGGGCCTGATGCTGCACGCCCCCTTCTCGATCATGGATTACCTCATCTGGAACGAGATCCCGACGGTGGTCGGCAATCTGGTCGGCGGGCTGGCGTTCACCGGGCTGACCCTCTACGCCACGCACGTCAAAACGGCCCCCAAGCGTGTCCTGGACTGATCTCGGCTAACATGGTGGGGGCCTCAGCCGCCAAGGTTGAGGCTCCGGCATTTGGTGCGATGGATGTCCGGTGAACTGAAAATATCGGTCGGCCAGCATTCTGATAAAGGTCGCAAAGAGACCAATCAGGATTTTCATGGCGTACTGCTTCCGAAAGAGCCGCTGCTCGGCCTGAAAGGTATCGCGATCGTTCTGGCGGACGGCATCAGCAGCAGCAGCGTCAGCCGGATCGCGAGCGAGTCGACCGTCAAAGGCTTTCTGACGGACTATTACTGCACGTCCGAATCCTGGTCGGTCAAAACCTCGGCACAGCGCGTCATCGCGGCAACGAACTCCTGGCTGCATTCGCAAACCCGGCGAAGCCAGCACGCCTACGACAAAGACAAGGGTTACGTGTGCACGTTGAGCGCCATGGTCATCAAGTCGGCGCACGCCCATATTTTTCACGTCGGGGACTCGCGGATCTACCGCGTTGCCAAGAACACGCTTGAGCAACTGACTGACGATCACCGGGTCTCGCTGTCGCCGGAGCAGACTTATCTGAGCCGCGCACTGGGCGTGAATCCACAAATCGAAATCGACTACCGGATGTTGAAAATCGACAAGGGGGACATTTTCCTGCTGGCGACTGACGGCGTTTACGAGCACGCCAGCGCCCGGTCGATCACCAAGGCGATTGCCGACCATGCCAGCGATTTGGACCAAGCCGCCAGGGTCATCGTCGAGGAGGCTTACCGGAACAACAGCCCCGACAACCTGACGGTTCAGATCGTCAGGATCGACGACCTGCCGCGTGGCGAGGCAGCCGAGTTGTTTGGGCAAGTCTCCGAGTTGCCGCTGCCCCCGCTCCTCGAAGCCAGAATGGTGTTCGACGACTATCGCGTCGTCAGAGAACTGCACGGCAGCAGCCGGAGCCACATTTATCTCGCGATCGATACCGCGGACGATGCTTTGGTTGTGCTGAAGACTCCGTCGATCGATCTTCGCGGCGACCCCGCCTACCTCAAACGCTTCATGATGGAAGAATGGGTGGCCCGGCGCATCAACAGCGCCCATGTGCTCAAGCCTTGCCTACAGTCCCGCAAGCGCAACTTCATGTATGTCGTCATGGAGTTCGTCGACGGACAAACGCTGTCGCAATGGATGATCGACAATCCAAAGCCGGACTTAGAGGCCGTCCGTGGAATTGTGGAGCAGATCGCCCGGGGGCTCCAAGCCTTTCACCGGATGGAAATGCTGCATCAGGACATCCGGCCTGACAACATCATGATCGACAAGACCGGCACGGTGAAGATCATCGATTTCGGCTCGACGCGGGTGAAAGGTGTCGTCGAAGCTCTGCCGTCTGCCATGCAGAACGATATCCTGGGCACCGTCCAGTACACCGCGCCTGAGTATTTCCTGGGCGAAAGCGGCTCGACACGCTCCGACATCTTCTCGCTGGGTGTCATTACGTATCAGTTGCTGACCGGAAGGCTGCCTTACGGCGCCGAGGCCGCGAAGGTGCGGACAAAATCGCAGCTGCGGAAGCTGCGCTACCGTTCCGCGCTCGATGACAGCCGTGAGATTCCGGCCTGGGTCGATGGCGTGCTGGGCCGGGCCGTGCATCCGGACCCCTACAAGCGCTATGACGAGCTGTCCGAATACGTTTACGAACTTCGGCACTCGAACAAGAATGATCCGAACGCCGCGCCCATCCCGCTCATCGAGCGCAATCCGCTGGTGTTCTGGAAATCCCTCACCGCCGCCCTGGCATGCCTCGTCGTATGGCTGCTCTACAGCAAATTCGGCTGAACAGCTTAGCGCTGCGATGCGCCGAATAGGCGGCCGAAAAACTCACGCCGCTATTGCGGCACCACGATCTTGTTGTCTTTGACCACCTTGGCCCATCGCTTGATCTCGTCTTCGACAAAGCGCCCAAAGGCCTCCGGCGAAGACAACCGATAATCGACGCCTTGCTCGGACAGGCCCTGTTTGACGGTGGGGTCTTGCAAGGCCTCCACCATGGCGGCGTTCATCCGGGCGATAATGTCGGGCGGCGTCTTGGCCGGCGCGAGCAAGCCCCACCAGGACTCGGCATCGAAGCCCGCGACGCCGAGTTCGCTGATCGTCGGTGTCTGCGGCAATTGCGCGACGCGCTTGGCCGATGTCACGGCCAGCGGCCGCAGCGCGCCGGATTTGACGTGCGGTGAGAGCAGCGCAATCGACGCGATGGCGATCGGCACATGCCCGCCGATGGCGTCCGTCACCAACGGACCGCCGCCCTTGTAGGGAACGTGCGTCATGTTCACCCCCAGCGCATTGCCGATCTGGCTCATGGCGAGATGCGCGAGGCTGCCCGCCCCGATGGTGCCGTAGGGCACGGTGCCGGATTGGGCTTTTGCCGCCGCGATCACATCGGCAAAGCTCTTATAGGCGGTCGCCTGATGCGCGGTGATGACCATCGGCGAGGTGCCGATCAGCATGACCGGCGCGAGGTCCTTCACCGTGTCGAACGGCAGGTTGGGCAGCAGGCTCGGATTGGCGCCGTGGGTGTCGAACACCAGAACGAACGTGGCGCCATCAGGCGGCGACGTGACGGCGACTTGCGTGCCGATCGAGCCCGACGCACCGCCGCGGTTTTCGATGATGATCGACGTCTTGAGGTTCCGCTCGAGCAGCGGCTGCGCGCGCCGCGCGATCAGATCGGTGGTGCCGCCCGGCGGGAACGGCACGATGATGCGGATGGTTTTCGCCGGCCAACCCTGCGCGCCGGCGGGCAGCGCCTGCCCGAGCACCCCGCACAATCCGATAGTCAGGATCGCGAGCGCATGCCGCATTCTGTTCATGGTCATCTCCGGAGTCCTTCGCCGCGTCGGCATTTTGGTTGGGTGAAGATTGAGGTGACGCGCCATCACTCGGCGGCGCGCCGCCGGTCGATCTCGAGCGCACCCGCCTTGATCCGCGGAATGAGCTCGCGGCCGAACTCGACCGTGTCGTTGAAGGGATCAAAGCCGCGGATGAGAAACGACTCCACGCCGAGCCCGTAATACTTCAGAATCGCGTCGGCGACCTGCTCCGGCGTGCCGACCAGACATGAGGTGTTGCCGAGCGCACCGGTCACTCGCGTAATTGGCATCCACAGGCGCTCGTCATGGATGTCCTGTTCCATGGCAAAGCTCATCAGCCGCTTGCCCGCATTATCGACCGGCCCGGTGGCGGCCTCCTGGCGGCTCCAGCCCTTCTTGCCGGTCATCTGCGCCAGAATCCGATTGGCCTTGTCCCAGGCATCGCCTTCGCGCGCCGCAATGATCGGGCGCAGCGATACGTTAAAGCCCGGCACCCGGCCGAACGCCGCCGCCTGGGTCCGGAAATTGGCCATGCGCTCGCGCGTCGATGCCAGCGGCTCGGCGTAGATGGCGTAGACGTCGCAGAGCTTGGCACCCATTTCGAGCGCGCCATCGGAGGCGCCACCGAAGAACAACAACGGATGTGGCTGCTGCAGCGGACGCACATCGGAAGACGCGCCCTTGACCCGGTAGAATTCGCCGGCGAAATCGAACGGCCGCTCGCTCGCCCAAGTCAGTTTCATCAATTCGAGATATTCCACCGCTCGCCGGTAACGCTCGGTCTTGGGGCTGAAGTCGCCATCGCTGTGCTGCTCATCGTCGGTCTTGCCCGTGATGATGTGAACCGCGAGCCGCCCGTTGGTCAGATGGTCGAACGTCGCGATCTTGCGGGCCATCAGGGTCGGCGCCACGAATCCCGGCCGGTGCGCCACCAGATAGCCGAGTTGCTTGGTGTGGGCGGCGGTATGAAGCGCGACCAGGAAGCCCTCTGCGGACGATGAGCTGTAGCCGACCAGCGCGAGATCAAAGCCAGCGTCGTCGTGGGCGCGCGCATATTGCGTCAGATATGCGGTCGACAGGCCGCCTTCGATGACATGCAACGCTGCGTCACTGCTCGGCGGCGTTACGCCGATCATTCCAACGATTCTGACCGGCATGATCGATCCTGACGATGGCTACCGGGCAAGTTTGCGCGCCTGGAAAACACCAAGTCAAGCGACGCCTGCAGAACCGTGCGCAGGACAGCAGCGCGCCTTCCGCGGGTCAAACCGCGACTTTGTTGAGGAAGCCTTCGATCTCGGCGCGCAGGTTGCCGACCGAACTATCGACCGAATTCGAGGCGGTCAGCACGGTTTCGGCTGCGGCGCGCGTTCCGATCGCCGCATCTGAGACCTTGCCGAGGGCTGCCACGACGGCGCTGGTTCCACGCGCGGCGTTCACCGCATTGCGGGTGATCTCGGAGGTGGCGGCGTTTTGCTGCAAGATCGAGGTGGCTGCGCTGGAGGCGCGGATGTTGATCTCGCGCATCCCGTCTTCGATGCCATGCACCGCATCGACCGCACCACCGGCCGATTGCTGCACCGCGAGGATGTGCTGAGCGATCTCTTCCGTCGCTTTGGCGGTCTGCACCGCAAGTTGCTTGACCTCGGAGGCGACGACCGCGAAGCCGCGTCCCGCTTCGCCTGCCCGCGCCGCCTCGATGGTGGCGTTCAGCGCCAGAAGATTGGTCTGGCCGGCGATATTGCGGATCAGCTTGACCACGTCGCCGATCTTCTCCGCCGCTTTGGCGAGCCTCTCATACTCGCCGTTCGTCGCCTTGGCCTTGCTCACCGCCTCGCCGACCAGGCCGGTGGTCTGGTCCAATTGCTGATTGATTTCCGCGATCGAGGCCGACAATTCCTCCGCCGAACCCGCAACCATCGAGACGTTGGCCGAAGCATCGTTCGATTCCTGCAACGCCCCTCCGGCATGCCGCGTGGTTTCGTGCGACGACACGATCAGCGCGCCGGCCGTCGATTTCATCGCATTGGTGTTTGCGCTGACGATCCCGAGCATCTCTTCGATGCGTTCACGGAACGAACGGATCGCGCCCTCGGTCACCAGCCTGCGGTTTTCCTGTTCCAGCATGCTGTCGCGTTGCTTCTCAAGCCGCTGGCGGTCGGTGATGTCTTCGTGGGTCGCGACCCACCCGCCCCCCTTCATCGGCTGGCGGACCACCCGAACCAGGCGTCCATCGGCAAGCTCGTCGATCCGGGTCGAGACTTCGTTGGACGACAACTGGCCCAATGCGTTGAGCTTCTTGTCCGCAGCGCCGACGCTCTTCTCGCCGGCGAGCACGCCGTTCACGACCCGATGCGTGATGACGGCTTGATGCGGCGTGCCGGGCTTCAACAGCTCCGGCGGCAGGCGATACAGGCTGCCATAACGGTCATTGCAGATGACGAGGCGCTTGTCGGCATCGAACATGCAAAGGCCATGCGTCAGATTCTCGAGCGCGGTGTTGAATCGCAGGTTGGTCTGTTCGAGCGACAGCTGGCGGCGGATGCCGGTCGCGATCGTCATCAGCTCCAGCAGCGTCAGGAGCGCCACCACCGAAAAATAGATCGTCCGGTGATGCTGATAATCCGAAAAAAGCGCCTGCTCGGCGGGAAGCAACAGGATGGCGCCGATCCACAAAATGCCGATGATCGACAGCCCCAATATCGGTGCGGGTTGCAGCAGGGCGCGGAGCCATTGGAAGAGACGACGGGTTGTCATGTGATCCTGCAAGCCGGAATCGTAGCGTCGTTTGTTGATGGCGGAACTTCGTTAAATTCTCGTCCGCCGCGAGGCGCGGCAGGGCCGGGCTGGCGGCCGGAAAGCGCCGAAATCGCCGGGTTCACCGGGCATTAACTGCAGCGGTTGGTGGCTGCGCTCGCCCCTAGAGGGCTATCAGGCCGAACAGAACTGCACGCCGACCTGGCTGTTGGACCGCCAGACAATCTGACACTGGCGTTGGACGGTGCCGTTGGCGGACAGCAACAAGGCAAACGTCGGCGGCATCTCGGCTGGCGTGCCGAGTTCGAGCCGCGCGCCGGTGTCGGAAATATCGACCAGGAGGCAGTCGCGAGCCGGCGCGCCACCCCCCAGGTTGACCCAGGCCGGGCTGTTCACGGTTTTCCGCGGGCTCTGACGCTGTTCGATTCCCATGATCGCAACCTCAAACTCTCAACGAGGCAAATGTGGCGTGCTGCAAAGAGACAAGTTAGTTCAAGTTTGGAGCATGCCCGCAGACCATTGCGGGCCGATGAAATGAATCGGTTGCATTTTAGGCATTCGGCCGCTGCGCCCGCATGGGGCGGATCTTGGGCGGGTCTCGGTCCAGATGCTCCGGAACTCTGCGCCAGCCGTGAAACCGGCGGCCGCTTCATTGAACCTCGGACCGGCCAGAGCGGACTAAGTGGATATGGAGCGGTGAGAACCCCCACAAAGACTCAAAGACGGACCCCGAGGCCCCCATGTCGACCGAGCTCAAACTCACCATTGCGGGCACGGTCGCGGTCGCGAGCCTCGTTCTGTCCATTGCCTCGGCGACACATTCGCAGGCCGCGCCGGAGCGCGCCCCGGTCACAGTGCAGGCCGCCTGCGGCACACCTGCCGGACTCGTTCACCTCGACCATTCGCTGACACGCACGGCGCAGAAACTTCTCAACCATCAGCCGATCACCATCGTGACGATCGGCTCGTCCTCGACATTCGGCGAAGGCGCGAGCTCGCCCGCGATGTCCTATCCGAGCCGCCTCGCGGCCGAGTTGCAGGCGCGGTTTCCGGGGACGCCCATCACCGTGTTGAACCGCGGCGTCAACGGCGAAACCACCGCCGACATGCTGACTCGTTTCGATCGCGACGTGTTCGCCGCCAACCCGGACCTGGTGATCTGGCAGGTCGGCACCAACTCCGTGCTGGCCGGGCTGCCGATCGGCCCCGCCGCCGCGCTGATCCGCGAGGGCCTCGGACGCCTGAGGGCCGACGGCGCCGACGTGATCGTGGTCGATCCGCAATTTGCGCCGGCGGTCATCCGACAGGACGCCAGCGTCATGGTGGATATGATCGCGGCGACAGCGCGAGAGGCGAACGTCAACCTGTTCGGCCGCTTCGCGGTGATGCGCCACTGGCGACTGGCGGATAACCTTCCGTTCGGCGCCTTCGTGACGCACGACGAACTGCACATGAACGACTGGGGCTACGGCTGCATCGCCAAGCTGCTGGCCGGCGCGATTGATGGCGCCACCACCCGCCCCACCCTCACCGCCATCGCCCAGCCGCACCGCTCAAGCCGGTCTTAAGCGGCGGCACTGGCGCGGGCGCGCGCTGTTATTGATAGGGCTGCCCCGCTCCTATTTATAAAGCAGCGCGTCCGCATAGATGGATTTGCGGATCTGGGCGGCCTGTTGCTCGGTCGCGAGCACCGGGCGGCGTTTCTCGTCGATCCAGGTGAACACCGGCTCCATCGCGATCAGGCGGCTCTGCGAAAAATACAGGTTCATGAAATAGCCCTGGCGCACGCCGGGCGCGTGGATCTGATCGAAGAAGAAATTGCCAAGCCCGTAGAGAATGACCTTGCCGTTGTAGAACTCCATCTGCTGGACCTGGTGGGCCTGCGAGCCGAACACGAGGTCGGCGCCGGCGTCGAGCAGCGCCCGGCTGATCGAGCGTTGCGACAGCGTCGGCTGATAGGAGCTCGATTCGCCGAATTGCACGGTCGCGATGATGAAGGCGTCGGGCCGCTGCCGCTTGATCTCTTCGATGGTGCCGCGCGCCTTGGCGATCTGGAAACGGTTGGCCCCGGGCTTGGGGCCAGTGGCGCATTCGCCGAGCGGGCAAAGCTCGTTGAAGCCCACGATGCTGATCGCGCCGCTGCCGTCGAGATCGAGAAAGATCGGCGATTTGGCGTTGGCCTCGTCGCGGCCGCCGCCAAACGTGCGGATGCCGTTCTTGTGAAACCAGTTCAGCGTGGCGAGAAACGGCTCGGCGCCGAAGTCGCGATTGTGATTGCCGGTCAGCTCGACGACGTTGACGCGCAGGTCCTTGAACGCCTGAAAATGCGCCTGCTTGGAGCAAAACCGCAGACCCGCCTGAAACGCACAGGCATCGGTGAAGCTCACCTCGTTGCTGATGTGAATGTATTGCGCGGTCTGAAAGTAAGCGCGGATTTTTTCGCTCAGCACGCCCGGCCCATGGACGTCGGCGCTCATGCCGGTGCCGCGCGTGATCGCGGTGGTGCCGGTCATGATCATGTGGGTGATCGGCTCGCGCTTGAGATCTTCTTCCGATTTCAGCGCGTAGTTGGCGGGCTCGCGGAAAAACGAAACCGCTTCGACGCTGAGCGTTTTCAGCCGCGGAATGGCCTCGGTCACATCGACTAGAATGATCCGGTCCTTGGAGCGCGCGTAAAACTCGGCCGGATCGCTGAACTCAGCCGCGGTGTCGCAACCGAACAGTTCGCGCGCCAGCGTCGCGGCGCGTTCGGTTTTTTGCACCCGCCCGGCGCAATATTCAAACTTCAAGCGCGCGGCTGAAATGTCGTTGAGGCCCGAGGTCCACCCGGTCTGCGCCAGCAGTACGCCGGAAGGCTGCGCGATCTGCGCCTTCTCGACCGAATGGTCTTGCGCCAAGGCCGCCGCGGGGATGAGCAATGCCAAGCTCAAGCAAGCCGAGAGCCTAGCGGACAGCAAGATGTCGGTGCGCGCCATGATGTTCCCCCCGGAACATCGGCGCCGCTCTGCGCGACCGATTGGCCTAACACCCAGCCGAAACCCTGCGCAGCATAGACGGCACCGAAGCCATCAGGCTTTCGCCCGCCCGGCACCCCGGCAAGCCAGGCCGCGGACTTGTCATCGTTATCTTTGCGTCATCCCGGCAGTTATCCACATGCTGGTGACGAGACGGCCGGGCTTGCCGGCGGCGCTGCAGTAATGTGTGCCATGTCCCACGAGGCCCGCATCCGCGACGACCTGAGTTACCTGGCGCAATGCGCCGATCGCTGCCTTACGGCGGCTGAGGAATGCGAGACGTCGCTGGCGGCAATCGGACTGCGGGAATTGGCCAAGGAATATCTGGCGCTGGCCGCGAAAATCCGCGATGCGCAAGTTGCGCAGCCTGGAGCGGCTCAGGCCGGCAGCCAACCAATGGCGCACTCTCAAGCCAAACTAGTCTCAGCTTGAGGAGACACAAACAGCAGAAGGCCTCCGGGACTGACTGTCCGCGGAGGCCTTCGCACTGTTTGGTGAGAACGACTTCGTGGTGAGAATTAACGCACGTCCACGTTGCCGCTGCCGGTGGTGCCGCCCGGGCCCTTAACCTTGGCCTTTGCCCGCGCGTCGGCATCGTTCACGCGCACGCCGGACTGGTTCACGGTTGCGCCGGTGTTGGATTTCACGTTCGCGCCGGTGTTGGCGTTCGCACCCGGCGCCGTCACAGTCCCGCCGACATTGGCGCCGACGCCCGTGTTAACGCTGGCCTGCGCATAGGCCGCTGTGGTTCCGAGCGACGCTCCAAGCGACGTGGCCAACGCCACCGCAATGATGCTGAATTTCGTCATGAGGTTTCTCCAATAATTGTTGTCCGCCGTTATCACTCGGCGGACTCCTGGAGATATAACGCCTCAACGACGGGAGTGTTCCCGGCGGGAACCGGGTTCCTGGCGCAGTCGAATCAATCGGCCGCCTAGCCCAAAATCTTTTCTTCGCTTTTCTCGGCGTCGTAGACGGTCACATGGACAATGGCGTGTGCCTTCTTGATCGCTTTGCCGAGCTTCTCAGCCTCGTCGAGTGACGCGAAGGACGCCTTGGTTTGCCGGTCCACCTGCAGACGGAAGCGCAACAGCGTCGGGCGGCGCTGATCCACCTTCAAAGTGTCATCGCCTTCCGACTTCTCAGGCTTCTTCACGGTGATCGTGGCCATGTGTCCCCTCGTTGCGTTTGGCGGGCCGGCAGATTCGAGGCCCCTATTCACCCGCCACGCTGTTTAAACCGCATGGCCGGAAGCCCGCAAGCGCCTTCAGGGAGCCGCCCGCAGCGGTCCTATAATGTCATGGCCAACCGATGAGTAAACCGAAAATGCTCCATCGCTCGTGGCCTGATTGTTCGAGTTTTGGCGGCATCCATTGGCGGTGGTTGCCGCGCTCCAACAGCAGCGCCAAGTGGCCATGGTGAAGCGCCTCATCATCGTCGTGCTGCTCGGCCCGCTGATCGGCTTTCGGCAATGTTCGACTCTACCGGGAGTCTTCGACACACCAAAATCTCGCTGATGTGTTGACGCCGCGCGCGCGTTCGCATCGACGAGCGCACGAATCAACACGAATCAAAATGCGTCGCGTAATGAATCATAAAAACCGGTGCGGCGCGCCAAACATTGTTGCGCGCCGCAACGATGTGGAACCGAAACCAACGCGAAACAGTTTCTAGTTCCACCGAGGGGGAAAGCTCAAGCTGGAGGCAGATCATGCGCCCGCTCGGCGAGACGAAGCGTCATGCATGCGAAGTCTGCGGCAAGACGATGCGGCTCGCGCGCACCGTGCCGGTCATGGCGACCGGCGACGAATTTCAAATCTGGGAATGCGTGGCTTGCGGCCACACCAAACTGCTCGACAAGAAAAAGCTGCAGCCACAGCCGGAGAAGTCATGACCGCCGCCGGTGCGGGGCGCGCCCGCGATCCCGATACGAAGCGCGGAATCCGCTTTCCGCGGCCGCGCGCCGTGCTAGGCTCCTCGACGTGACGTTGGAGATTGGTAATGCGGACCTATGCTAAAGCCCTCATTCTGCTGGCTTGCGCCTTCGGGCTCACCGGCGCCGTAGCGCCGGATGTGCGCGCCGCCGACCTCGGCGTGACGCCGATGAAGCGCTACGTACGCGTGGTGCATCATCACCGGGGCCGCGTGGTTCGCGATTACGACGGCACGCCGATCCGGCTGCGCCGCTTGCCGCACACGGCGCTGCGCTACGACGGCGCTGTGGTGCCAATGTACGAAGCCATTCCGCTCGGCGGTGCCAACCCAACCCGCTACTTCAACGGCGAACCGGTCCGCAGCGCGTACTACCTGCACGCCCGTCATCGCTACTATTACGCTCGCTGACCGCGAGCACGCTCGCTGACGCGCGCCGCACCTTCGCGGCGCCGGATGCCGCTCAATCGAGATGGATGCCGGCGTCCTTGATAATCTTGAGCCACTTGTCGTAGTCGGCCTTCACCACCGCGTTGAGCTTGTCGGCCGGCACGTCCATCAGTTCGCCGCCGACCGCCGCAAGTTTCGTTTTCAGCTCCGGGCCCGCTTCAGCGATGTGCTTCTGCAGCAGCGCGATGACGGCGGGCGGCGTCTTGGCCGGCGCGAAAATACCGATCCAGGAATCGATCTCGAGGCCCGCCACGCCCGACTCGGTCATGGTCGGCACGTCCGGCGCGTCGGGATGGCGCCGCGCCGCCAGCACCGCGATGCCCTTGGCCTGTCCGGACTTCACATAGGGCAATGCGGCGGGCGTCGAGTCGAAAAACAGATCGACGCGCCCCGACAGCAAATCCGGGAACGCCAACGAGGAGCCGCGATACGGCACATCGAGCATTTTGGTGCCGGTGATGGCCTGGAACGCCGCGCCCACCACGTGCTGGCCGGTGCCGACCCCGGCGTTGGCAAGCTTGATGGAGCCGGGATTGGCCTTGGCGGCGGCGATGATCTCTTTCGGCGTCTTGTAGGGCAGGCTCGGTGAGCCGACCAGCGTGTAGGAAATGTTGAGCACGAGCGCGACCGGAACGAGGTCGGTCAGCGGATCGTAAGGCAGGCTCTTGTAGAGGCCGGCGTTGAACACGATGTTGCTCAAGCCGCCGACCAGGAGCGTGTAGCCGTCGGGCTCGGCCGCAATCACCGCCTTGGTGCCAACGATGGTGCCGGCGCCTGGCCGGTTCTCGACCACGAACGATTGGTTGAGCCGGCGGCTGAGCTGATCGGCAATCAGGCGCCCCAGGATGTCGTAGCTGCCTGCGGGTCCGATCGGCACGATGATCTTGACCGGATGGTTTGGATAGTTCTGCGCGCTCGCGATCGGCGCAAAGCATCCCAGCGCCAGCGCAATCATCAGGGTTCGGCGTAGCATCGTGGTCCTCCTGGCTGCCGACGCGGCGTCTCGATCATGCGCAGTTCACGCCGCTGCGCAAGCACACGGTAGGACAACTTTGTTGCGACACAATGCATCGGACCGCGCGCGGCTCGCTTCAACGCGCCGGCGGAACCACGACGGGAGCAACCACGCTTTCGTTCGCGCCTGCGACAGGAGCTTGGGCGCTCGGGGCCGCAGCCTCCGCGGCAAGCTGATCCCGCAACATCATCGTCATCAGCCCGTGTTTGATCGCGATGGTCGAAGGCAGCTTGAGCTTTCGTCCAAACCGTTGCGTATGCATGACAGCTCCTTGAGCGTTCCAGGGTTATAAAAAAGGCGCGACTGACGCCGCGCCTTTTCCGTTTGTTTGAAGCAGAACGATCAGAAGTCCATACCGCCCATGCCGCCGCCCGGAGGCATCGCGGGGCCTTTTTTCTGCGGCTTTTCCGCGACCATGGCCTCGGTGGTAATGAGCAGGCCCGCGATCGATGCCGCGCCCTGCAGCGCTGCACGCACCACCTTGGTGGGGTCGATGATGCCCGCGGACATCATGTTCACGTACTCGCCCGTCTGCGCGTTGAAGCCGTAGCCGTATTGATCCTTCTCCAGGATCTTGCCGACGATGATGGAGCCATCCTCGCCTGCGTTGAAGGCGATCTGACGAGCCGGTGCGCTGATCGCCTTGCGAACGATCTCGATGCCGACCTTCTGGTCGTCGTTATCGACCTTCAGCTTTGCCAGCACCTTGGTGGCGCGCAACAGCGCAACACCGCCGCCCGGCAGAATACCTTCCTCGACCGCGGCGCGGGTCGCGTGCATCGCGTCGTCGACGCGATCCTTGCGCTCCTTCACCTCGATCTCGCTGGCCCCGCCGACGCGGAGCACCGCAACGCCGCCAGCCAACTTGGCCAACCGCTCCTGCAGCTTTTCCTTGTCGTAATCCGACGTCGTCTCCTCGATCTGCGCCTTGATCTGCGCGATGCGGGCTTCGATATCGGACTTTTTGCCGGCGCCGCTGACGATCGTGGTGTTTTCCTTCTCGATCGTTATCTTCTTGGCGCGTCCCAGCATGGACAGCGTGACGTTTTCAAGCTTGATGCCGAGATCCTCGGAAATCGCCTGGCCGCCGGTGAGGATCGCGATATCTTCGAGCATGGCCTTACGGCGATCACCGAAGCCCGGAGCCTTGACGGCCGCGACCTTGAGGCCGCCACGCAGCTTGTTGACCACCAGCGTCGCCAGTGCCTCGCCCTCAATGTCTTCCGCCACGATGACGAGCGGCTTCGAGGTTTGGACAACCGCCTCCAGCAAAGGCAGCAGCTCCTGGAGGCCCGACAGTTTCTTTTCGTAGATCAGGAGATAGGCATCCTCCATCTCGACGCGCATCTTGTCGGCGTTGGTGACGAAGTACGGCGAGACGTAGCCGCGGTCGAACTGCATGCCCTCGACCACTTCAAGCTCGGTCTCGAGCGACTTTGCTTCTTCGACCGTGATCACACCCTCGTTGCCGACCTTCTTCATCGCATCGGCGAGGAAGCGTCCGATCTCGACGTCGCCGTTGGCCGAAATGGTGCCAACCTGGGCGATCTCTTCGTTCGATGTGACCTTCTTGGAATTCTTCTTGAGGTCTTCGACGATGGCTTCGACCGCGAGATCGACGCCGCGCTTGAGATCCATCGGGTTCATGCCGGCCGCAACCGCCTTGGCGCCTTCGCGCACGATGGCGTGGGCGAGCACCGTGGCGGTGGTGGTGCCGTCGCCCGCCAGGTCGGAGGTCTTCGATGCGACCTCGCGCACCATCTGGGCGCCCATGTTCTCGAACTTGTCCTCGAGCTCGATTTCCTTGGCGACAGTCACGCCGTCCTTGGTGATGCGGGGCGCGCCGTAAGACTTGTCGAGCACCACGTTGCGGCCCTTCGGGCCGAGTGTCACTTTCACCGCATTGGTGAGAATGTCGATGCCGCGCAACATTCGGTCGCGCGCGTCGACTGAGAATCTAACTTCCTTGGCAGACATTGATTTTGACTCCGTGGATTTCTGTTTCGGTGATGGAAATATTTAGGCGGCTTTTTTCTTCGCCACCGCGTCATCGAGAACGCCCATGATGTCGCTCTCCTTCATGATCAGGTAGTCGGTGCCGTCGAGCTTGACCTCGGTGCCCGACCACTTGCCGAACAGCACACGGTCGCCCTTCTTCAAGTCGATCGGAATGAGTTTGCCGGCCTCATCGCGGCCACCGGGGCCGACGGCGATGATCTCGCCCTGCGACGGCTTCTCCTTCACGGTATCGGGGATGATGATGCCGCCGGCGGACTTCGCTTCGGCATCGATGCGTTCGACAACAACACGGTCGTGGAGTGGACGGAATTTCATCGATTTCTCCTAATTTGATGGACGGTTTACGAAGCTCTCAGACCGCGCAGCGCGGCAGAGAAATCCGGAATTGAAGACATGCCGAGTTGAAGACGACATGCCTAGTTGACGATGTGATAGAGCGCGTATGCGAGCGCGACCGCAGCAAGACCGCAGGCCCAGTACATGCTGGTCGACTTCGGTCGTTCTATGGTGAACGAAGCCGGCCCGGCCGCTTTGGTCGCCATAGGGCGTTTCATCATGTTCACCATTGAAGCTTAAGGGCGCGCGCCGCATGCGCACATGCGGATCGCGGCCGGACATGCGGAGCGCATCCGGACACGAAGGCGAATTGTTAGAGGGTCGTATTAGAGCGTCTTAGTGCCAGCCGACGGCATCAGCGCTGCCATTGAAAAGGAACGGAGACTTCGGTACGTCGCCGTTTTTTGGGCAGCTCTCGGACAAGCCAGCACTTGCGAGCTATGGCTTGCCAGTGCCCCTTTATGTGGGGTGGCGGACGTAAGCACAACAGGGGGTCGGCAACTATTTAGACGGCCGGGCCGGACCCGGAACCCGCCGCGCGAGCCCGATAACCTTAACCCGCAGCGATCCGCGACCGCAGTCCGATGCTGCGTCAGGTGATGGGCGTCAGGAAAGGATGTGCTATCAAGCGCCCACCTCAAGAAGGATCGTCCCATGGCATTCAAGTTCGCGGTCGGCCAAGCGGTCGAATACAAGCCTGCGAATGGGCCGATCCGCCTGTGCATCGTCGTCAAGCAGATGCCTCAAGAAGACGGTCAATCCGACTTCCGGTACCGGATCAAAAACGAGCAAGAAACATTTGAGCGGAACGTCTTCGAATACGACTTAACCGCCTCGGACAAGCCAAAGAATCTGTATGGCATCCTGACGCATCTGCAGCGCGCGAAATATCGCTGATTGTGTGCGGACTCATGACGCGCAGCATCCGCTTCCAACAAAAACCCCGGGACATGCCCGGGGTTTTCTCAAGATCGCGACCTTATGAGTCATACGCCGGCCTCGGCGGCCGGCGCTGAACTGATAGGCGCTACTTCTTCTTCCAGACCTCGGTGCCCTTGGTGCCGGGATCGGTGCGGCGCCACCATTTTCCTTCCAGCGAGCCATCCGGCTTGATGTCCATGATGCCGACGACGACCTTGCCCTCGGCGACCGAGGCAATGACGAGTTGCGTTCCCATCACCTGGCCGATGCCGACATACTTGCCGTTGTCCCACTTCAATTCGAGGGCGCCGGACTTGTCCATCGTGATCGCGAGCGGGCCGGAGCCGTCATAAGGCTTGCCGTCGGTTTCGGTGCCGGTGACGACATAGTTGCCTATCAGGCTGGCATTGGTGGCCTGTGCGAAGCACGGCGACACCAACGCAAACATCAGCAGCAATGCGGAAACAAATGCAGCTTTCATCATCGCCTCCCTGGATACTCTCGGTGGCAAATCGTTCGCCACGAGGTGCCCTGCTTTTCAACGCAACGCCTTGTTCTGTCAACGACAAGTCTTGGCCTGTCAGCGCCGATCCATTTCGATTCCGGCGCCGAAATCAGGGATTAACCTCAGGGCCGCGCGTGGCTTACGCCACCCGCCACTGCGCAAAGGCACAGCCGACATAGATTTCTTCGAGCGGCGCGTAGCTGATCAGCTCGAAACCCTGGTGGCCCGCGGCGGCGTGCGCCACCACCCAGTTGCGCACCTCGTGGCCGCCGTTGCCGGTGTGGCGTACGTCGTGCTCCAGCGTCGAGGCGAGCTTGCCCGGATCGCCGTTCTCGAACAACGCGATGCAGGTGCGGTCGAAGGTCTCGTCGATCTGTCCCATGCCAGGCTCGCCGATGAAGTGGCTCAAGCCGCCGGTCGCCAGCACCGCCACGCGCAGATCCTCTGGATAGCTCTCGATCGCCTGCTTGAGCATCGAGCCCCAGGCCAGGCAGCGCCGCATCGTCGGCATCGGCTCATCGACCTCGTTGATGACGATCGGAACGATCGGCGGGATCGGGTCGATGCCCATCCGCCACAGCGGCAGGCAGAAGCCGTGATCGAGTGTGAGGCGATGCGACAGCGACGGATCGAAGTCGCTCTCCAGCGCGGTATCCAGGATGTGGCGGCCAAACTTCGGGTGGCCGGCCAGCACCGGATGATTAAACCGCGTCTTCAGGAACGGCTCCGGCGGCCCGTCATGCTCTTCACCGATGCCGACGCAGAACGCCGGGAAATTGTTGAGGAAGAAATTGCACCAATGGTCCGGCGACACGATGATCAGCACGTCGGGGCGCGACATCGTCAGCCGCTGACCGACGCGCTCGAAGCCTTGCGTCACCAGCATCCGCGTCGGCGGCGACAGCGTGTCCCATTCGCGTGCGATCATCGGCCCGTGACTGGCCGCAAACACTCCGACGAGCTTAGCCATGGTGTTGCACCCGCGCTTTGGATTGCGTGCCGGCCGGGATTTCATTCAGCCGCTTGATGAACTCGGCGTCCTTGACGCCGAGGATCGCGTAATAGAACCGCAGCAGATAAGCGTTGACATGCGGCGCCAACGCCGCGATGTCGTCCTCGACCAGCGCGCGGCGAAGCTCGGCGCTCATCGGATAGCGCGCCAGCACGACGTCGCGATCCTTCTTGTATTCCGCCGCCACCGCGGGCTGCTGAATGTCGAAGAACAGCTTGTTGAGCCAGTAATCTCTCATGGTGATCTCTTCAGTATTGTCCTTTGGGATCGAGGCCGAGCGCGTGCTGGCCGTACATCGTGCTCACCGCGTCCCAGTTCATGCTGACATGGACGCCGGCCGCATGGGCGTCGCGCCAGGCGCGCTGGATCGGCTTGCCGGTGAAAATACCCTGCCCGCCTGACGCCGCAAACAGCGCGTCGACTGCCTGCACCAGCAATCGCACGCTGAAGGCCTGCGCGAGGCGATTTTGCAGACGCACATCGAGCCCGGCCTGGGCGCCCGCCTCTGCGGCGACGCGCGCCCGCTCGAGCGCATGAAAGATGGTGAGGCGCGCGGCCTCGATCGAACCGGTCGCCTCGGCGACGCGGCTCTGGATGGTGGCGAACTCCGCCATACGATTGTTGCCGCCGGCGACCGCGCCGCGCGTGGTACGCACCTTCACCATCTCGGTGAAATCCGCGAGCGCGCCCTCCGCCATGCCGAGCACGGGCGCCACCAGCGTGAACGGCAGCGCCGACAGCATCGATTGCCGATAGAGCGGATTGCTATGGAGTGCGGCGCCGGGCGTGGTGCCGCCCAACAGATCGGCGACCGCGACGACCCGATGCGCCGGCACGAACACGTCGGCGCCGACAGTGGTTTTGCTGCCGGTACCGGCGAGCCCCATCGTGAACCAATTGTCGTCGAACCCGATATCGGCGCGCGGCACCATGAAGAAGGCGGGCTTCGGCGGCGCGCCCTCCTGCGCCGGCGGGATCATGCCGCCGAGAAAGAGCCACTGCATGTGGTCGCAGCCGCTGGTGAAACCCCACTGGCCCGAGATCCGGTAGCCGCCGTCAACGCGCGTGACCTTGCCGACCGGCGGATAGGAGCCTCCCGAAATCGCGCCCGGCTCGGACCAATATTCGTCCTGCGCCTCCTTGGGCATCGTCGCCACCAGCCACTGGTGGACCACCCCAAGGCTGAACACCCAGCCGGACGAGCCGCAACCCGCGGCCACCTCCGCCACCACCGGCACCAGCGCGTCGAATCCGTATTCGTAACCGCCGTAGATCGCCGGCTGCATGATGCGAAACAGGCCGGCGTCGCGCATCTGCGCGATCGCATCGGCAGAAACCTGACGGGACGCTTCGGTTTGCTCCGCCTGGCTGCGGACCAGCGTGCGGATTTCGGCCGCGCGCGCGACCAAGTCGGCGATGCTGGGCCGAGGCGTGGCGGCTTTGACGCGCACGACCGTCATAGGGACGCCTCCGGGCTGCCGGATGATCGGCGGGCCTGCTGCGTTTGGTAGCGCCGCGCCATGATCGCAACCAGATGGCAGAATGCTGCTAGCGATACCGTTTTGGCATCTCTAAAATCCGGCCATGAAGCTCACCCAGCTCTCTTACGTCGCGGCCGTCGCCGAATGCGGCAGCCTGCGCGCCGCGGCGCGCCATCTGGGCGTGGCGCAGCCGGCGTTTTCGCGCAGCATCGCGGAGCTCGAGCGAGAGCTTGGCGCGCCGCTGTTCGAGCGCCGCGCCAAAGGCATGGTGGCGACCGCGCTCGGCCAGGCTTTCGTGCGGCGCGCCACCACGATCCTCAACGACGTGCGCCGCGCCCGCGACGAGTTCGAGCAGCTGCGCGGCAACGCGACCGGCTCGGTGACGATCGGGCTTTCGATCGCGGCGCACTTGCGGCTGTTGCCCAAATCGCTGCAAACGTTTCGCGACCGCCACCCGAAGGTGCGGCTGCACATCATCGAGGGCTTCTATCCGACGCTCGTGCCAGACCTGCAGGACGGCAGCGTCGATTTCTACATCGGCCCGGACCCAGGCCTGAAGCTGCCGGCGGCGCTGCAGCGGGAGGTTCTGCTGACGGGCGAGCGGGCGGTGCTGTGCCGCACCAAGCATCCGCTGGCGCACGCGACCTCGCTTAAGGAGCTGCGTCACGCCGAGTGGATCACGACGTCGATCACGCCCAAGGCCGAGAACGAGATCGGCGACCTGTTCCGGCGCTATCGCCTGCCCGAGCCTGTGCTGGCGCTGCAAAGCCAGTCGGCGCTGACGCTGCTGACGTGTCTGACCAACTCCGACCTGCTCGCGATGGCGCCGGCGCAATGGACCGATACGCCGATCGCAAGCCGCCTGCTGACCACGATCCCGGTGAAGGAGGAGCTATCGGCGCCGCCCATCATCATCGTGACGCGATCGGACGCCCCGCTGGCGCCCGCGGCGCGGTTCATGCTCGATGTGATGAAGCGCGTGGTGGGCCATCTGGGGCCGGCGAAGGCAAGGAAAAAACCCGACTAACCGCCAGGGCTTTAGTTCGAACGGACCAGACGCGGGCTTAGTTCAGCGCGTTTTGGACGCCGGTGAAGGTCGTATTCAGCTTCGAGCCGAGACCCGCGACCGTCGCGATGATGGCGACCGAGATACCGGCGGCAATCAGGCCGTACTCGATTGCAGTGGCGGCCGACTCGTCCTTCGCAAACAGCTTGAACAAGCGAGACATGATGTTTTCCTGTGCCAGTAACGATGCGGCGGTCCTACGGAAAAAGTCCTGACTCCGATAAAACGGAAAAGCTCAATTTCGATCGAAAAACGCCAGGGCATTGCGCCAATCGGGGCTTGTTGAAGGGGCATATCGGCCCCCGCGCGGGGTTGCCCGACCCGCTCGATGCCACGGGCGACATCACAGCAATACGGCTGGCCTCAGTGGAATCGGCCACGGCGCGATCACGTCGCCCTGAGCCATCCAGGCGCGCCAGAAAGCCGATTCCACTGGATTCAATTTAGGCAGTGCAGATCGAAGAATTGAGCAAATTCGCGGCTTTACGGCCGATTATGTCACTAATCTGACACGCCACTTTGAATTGGAAATCTGTCCCATGGATTTGCCCCCTCTCTCCATTGTGCGCTGCGCCGTAGTCATTGATCGTGATTGCGGGAAGTGGAATCCCGCAATGAACGGGGTAATGGGGATGAACATGTCACTTAATCGGACTGCGTCGGCGGCAATTGGCGCGACGCTTACACTATTGCGGCAAGCCGTTGGCGAAGCGCCCCGAGCGCAAAACCCGGTGTCCGCATTGCCGCAGCACCATCTTCGTGCGGATGCGGCCCTTCGACTCCCAGCGCGTGCTGCTGACCGCGCAGGAAACCGGCCAGATCGAAGCCGAGTGGATGGCCTTTCAGGTCTGGACCAAGCGTCACAGCAGCTAGAACGACCCGCGCGCCACTGCGGGCCGAGAACGCGGCGCTATTTGTCGCCGGCCAGAATCTTCAGCACCAAGGCTTTGTTCTCGGGAGCGACGTTGCTCACGATCGACACCACGTTCTGCTGGGTGCGCACCGGATCGAGATATTCGATGATCCGCTCCATCCGCTCGCCCTCGGCGATGAGCTGCGGCTGATGCAGCGTTTCTTTCACGGCGGTCTGCAAATAGGCGAGCCGCGCCGGCGGAATGCCAGGCGGCGCCATCAGGAGGCGGCCAAGCCCTTCGATGTTGGCGAAGAAATCCAGCAGCCAGATGCCATTGGGGTCGAGCTTCGCGGCCTCGAAAATGGTTGGCCGGTCCGCGAAAAATCGCGACTTGGTGCGCGAGACCGAAGCCAGCGCCCAGTTCTGCTTCGATTTGACGAAATTGTTGGCGGACGATTCCGGCACATAGAGCGCGTCCATCTCGCCGCGCGTCACCGAAAGGCCGGCGTCAGCGCTGCTCTTATATCCTTGCACGATATGGCAATCGAGCTTGAGCGCCGCGCATGTGAAGGCCGCCCCAATGCCGAGCCCGGACGTGCCGCCCGCCGAGGCCCAGCGCCATTTTATTTTCGCATCGATGGCCTGCTGCACCTCGCGGATCGGCGAGTCCGGTCCCACCAGCCAGAGTCCGGGCGGCGCGCCCACGGTCGCGAGGTAAGTGAACTTGGCCATGTCGAAGCGCGCGGCCTGATCGCCCGTGAGCTGCGCGAAGGCCGCCATGGTGCCGTTGGTCAGCGAGATTTGCAGACCGTCACCCGGCGCGACGTAGAGCCGATTGAGCGCCACCAATCCGCCGGCGCCCGGCACGTTCTCGACGATGACGGTCGCGCCGAGCGTCTTGGCGAGATAGGGCGCGATCAGCCGGGAGAACACGTCGTAGCCGCCGCCGACGCCCGAGCCGACAATCATCCGCACCGTCTTGCCGGCGTAGAAGGCCTTCTCGGAGTCCTGGGCGTGACCCGGCGATGCCGCTATCCAACAGAGCGCGAACGACAGCAGCACGGCGCTGCGCGCCATCGTTATTGCTCGTGTGGTCCACACCATCGCGTCGCCGCCCAGGATTCGCATTGGCATCCCCGTATCAGGAGACAGCATCCTAACGGGCAAAGCTCGCCGCAGGAAAGCGGGGCGGCAGGCGGAAAGGCTCACCTCACAACGAACACGTCGACGCGAGCTTCGCGGCGTAACGCTGCTCGATGTGACATCGCGTCACGTGGCATTCGCGATGTGGCGCAAATGCGAAATTCGAAGGTCTGAACAAAATCATTCACTTCGGTTGGACGAGTGCCTCAACTCCAATCATCCGAACACAAAGACGCCCAAATCACTGACGTAACATTCACCCTGCATTCACGTCGATGCAGGCACGCTCGCATCGCATTCGCAAAATCAAATGCGATGCTCGACCGAGCGAGCCAACCTGGCGGCCGCATGGTTCGATAGCTCTGCCGGGAGATCTTAGGAAAATACCATGTCTGCCCGTCGCTTGCTTTCTATTGCGGCATTGCTTGCGTTCGCCGCAACACCTGTTTTCGCGCAATCGGCCCAGCCTGCTAAGCCCGCGACTCCTGCCACGACTGCCGCTCCGGTCAAGCCGGCGCCCGCTGCCGTGACGGCGCCGGTGGTCAAGAAGGTCGATCTCAACACCGCGACTGCGGCCGAGCTGGACAAGTTGCCGCAAATCGGCCCGGCCCGCGCCAAGTCGATCGTCGAAGCCCGCGCCAAGGGCAAATTCAAGAACTGGGATGACTTCGTGGCGCGCAAGGTCGTGCCGTCGAACGCCGAAACGGCCATCAAAGATCTGGTGAGCTTCTGATTCGCGTCGACGCCGGTTCGTTCAGAGCGGACAACGCATCGCTGAACGAGCAGGCGCACTAACTTCAAGAAACGGCATAAGGGGGCCAGCGCGCCCCCTTATTGCTGCGCCGGTCTGTCGCGTGAGGCCGCAAACATTTGCAGCGCAGCATGATAGGCGCCGTCAGAAGCAGCGCGGCCCGCACGAATTGATATTTCCGCTTCATCATTCGTGAACCACCCGCCGCAGCAAACCATTGATCGCTCTACGGCTGAAGGCGCAGGCATCCGTCGCCACTACGATCCATTAGCCACGAGAAAATCTTCGCTCCTTCACGTGCGCGTCGTTAACGACGCGCCAGTATAGGTTGCGTTGAGAATCTGCAGACGCTCCGAGACCGCTCCGAGGCTGCATCGTCTCAACACGAAGGAGACATTCATGACGAGCGAACGATCGCGTCTCGGCTGCGCCGTTTTGGCTGCCGCCGTCACGGTTTTGGCCGCCACTGCGCCGCAGCAGGCTCATGCCCAGTCGCAAACGCCGGCCTACCTGAACATCATCGTCGGCAGTCCGCCGCCAGCGGAGACCGCGAAGCAAAATATCCTGGCGCTAAACAGCGCGATGTTCGGCCTCTACGACGGCTCCGGCAAAATATTCCGCCGCAACATCCTGGACCAGCATCCGGTCATCCTGGCGCTGTTCAGCGGCGCCGGTGGCCGCTTCGTCCTGTATCGGCCCGGACATCCGCCGCTCGACGCGCCGTCGGTGCCGATCGCCTACCAGCTGCTCAAATCGGTCGGTCACAGCACGATGGTGCTGCCGGTGGTGCTCGCTCCGCATATCGGCAAGCCGGCGACCCAGTCCTGGCACGGCCCGATCAGAACGTTCCGCGCGCAGCATATGGCGGCGCTCGAAGGCGTCGATCGGACCGACATGCCGCCGGAATGGCGCGCCGAGGTTCGCAGCATCCTTCAGGACAACGTCGCCTTTATCGACGCAAGCCTCAGCCAGGGCGCGATCACCTACGACGCCGTCAAGGACTTCTCCGCCAAGCAGGCGCCGCGGCTGAAGAAAATCGTTGCCTGGGCGGCGCAGACCCAGGTCGCGCACTGGATGCGCGTGATGGGCGAATGGAAGCGCATGATCGGCGCCGATTGGGACAAGACCTATGCCGCCAGCAATACCATTTACGTCGCGCGCCAGAACAACGTGCTGTTCAGCATCCTGGCGCAGTTCTTCGGCCCGGACGCGATCAACCAGCGTCTCATCATGATCGAGACGGTGTCATTCACCACGACGACCGACGACATGCTCGACTCGCTGACCCGCATTCTGTCCGACCGCACCGTCGGACAACTATTCTTCGGCAACCTCTACATGATGGACTACGAGCTGATGGGCAGCAGCGCCCGCGACGCCATCGTGGCGGAATCGCAAAAGCTCGGCGTGACGCCGTTCCTGCCGCCGCTGGTGCCGTTCGGCTCCAAGCAGTGGCCGACGCTGGTGACGCCCGGCCCCGGACCCAGCACGCTCTTGCAGTTGTCGCCCTGACGTTGCGGAGCTGCGTCGACCGTCTGCGCATCTGCGCAGACGGCAAGCGACAGGGCCGGATCGCGCGGACCGGCCCCCTCGCCTCTCAATCTCGCGAACCGCGTTTGAGCGAGGCCCCCGATGGACTTGAACACGATCAAGAAGCTCGAGCGTCCCGCCTCGGCCGGCGAGATCACCGGCTGGCGCGACGGCAACGCCTGGCTCGCCGGCGGTACCTGGCTGTTCTCGGAGCTGCAGCCGAAGCTCGACACGCTGATCGACCTCGGCGGCCTGCACTGGCCCTCGCTCGAAGCGTCGAAGGCAGGGCTCGAGCTCGCCGCGACCTGCCGCATCGAAGAGGTCGAGCACTTCAAAGCCCCGCCGGAATGGACCGCGGCGCCGCTCCTCGCCGAGTGCAGTCACTCGTTGCTGATGTCGTTTAAGATCGCGCACCAGGCTACCGCCGGCGGCAACATCTGCATGTCGCTGCCCGCCGGCGCGATGATTTCGCTGACCACCGCGCTCGAAGCTACCTACACGCTCTGGCCGCGCTCAGGCGCCCCCCGCAAGGTGGCGGCGATCGACTTCGTGACCGGCAACAACAAGAACGTTCTGGCGCCCGGCGAATTGCTGCGCTCGATCCACATTCCGGCGTCGGCGCTGTCGAAGCGCTTCGCGTTCCGGCGCACCTCGCTCACCCAGCTAGGCCGCTCGGCGGCGCTCATCGTCGGGACCCAGGACAAGTCGGCGCGCGACATGCTGCTCACCATTACGGCTGCGACACCGCGGCCGGTGCAGATCCACTTTCCCGCCGTGCCAACCGCGCAGGCGCTGCGCCGGACCATCGACGAGCGCATCCCGGCGGACGGCTATTTCGACGACGTCCACGGCTCGGCCGATTACAAGCACCACCTCACCTATCACTTCGCCGAACAGATCCGCTCAGAGCTCGCAGCGTAGGAAGCCGCCATGAATTACTCGGTCGATTCCAAAGTCTTCTCGGCAGAGCCGCGGCCCGGTCAATGTCTGCGCACGTTCCTGCGCGACCGCGGCGTGTTCGGCGTCAAGAAGGGCTGCGACGCTGGCGACTGCGGCGCCTGCACGGTTTGGCTCGACGGCAAGCCGGTTCATTCCTGCCTGACGCCGGCCTTCCGGGCCGCCGGGCGGAACGTCACCACCATCCAGGGTCTTGCGCCGAACGGCACAATGCATCCGATGCAGCAGGCCTTCATCGATGCGCAAGCGTTCCAATGCGGATTCTGCGCCGCCGGCATGATCATGACGGCCGCAGCGCTCAGCGAAGAGCAACGCGCGGACCTGCCCCGCTCGCTGAAGGGAAATCTCTGCCGCTGCACTGGCTACCGCTCGATCGGCGACGCGGTCCACGGCGTCAGCGCTGCCGAGGACGACGTGGCGGGCCACGCCTGCGGCGCGAGTCTCTGCAATCCATTCAGCCAAGACATCGTGACGGGCCACGCTCGTTACACCATGGACGTCGCGGTCGAGAACATGCTGCACCTCAAGGTGCTGCGCTCGCCGCACGCCCACGCCCGCATCACTTCCATCGACCGCAGCAAGGCGCTGGCGGTTCCCGGCGTCGTCGAAGTCTTCACCTGGGAGGACGTGCCGCGACGGCTCTACAGCACCGCGACCCACGAGGACCATCTGGTCGATCCCGACGACACTTACATGCTCGACAACGTCGTTCGCTTCGTCGGCCAGCGCATCGCCGCTGTGGTCGCCGAGAGCGAAGGCGCCGCCGAAGCCGGCTGTCGGGCGCTGGTGGTCGAATACGAGATGCTGCCTGCGGTGTTCGATCCGGTTGCCGCGATGGCGCCGGAAGCGCCGATCCTGCACCAGAAGGGCGGCGAAGCGCGCGGCAACATCTACGCCGAAATCCACGGCGAGGTCGGCAGCGTCGCCAAGGGTTTCGCGGAAGCCCACGCCGTCCACGAGATGACCTATTCGACCTCGCGGGTGCAGCACGTGCATCTGGAGACGCACGGCTCGATCGCCTGGCGCAGCGACGATGGCCGCATTCACGTCCGCACCAGTTCGCAGGCGCCATTCATCACCCAACAGAAGCTCTGCCATCTGTTTGGGCTCTATGCGCACCGCATCCATGTCTTCACCGAGCGGGTCGGCGGCGGCTTCGGCGGCAAGCAGGAGATGATCTCGGAAGATCTTTGTGTGCTGGCGACGCTGAAAACCGGCCGGCCGGTCAAGTGGGAGTTCACCCGGGACGAACAGTTCACCGGCGCGACCACCCGTCATCCGATGACCACGCACGTCAAGGTCGGCGCCAAGCGAGACGGCACGCTGACCGCGGTCCAAATTCATGTGGTGTCCAACACCGGCGCCTATGGCGGGCATGCCGGCGAGACGCTCGCGGCCGCACTCGGCAGTCCGATGACCGCTTACCGCTGCGAGAACAAGAAGGCCGACGGCTACGCCGTCTATACCAATATGGTTCCGGGCGGCGGCTTCCGCGGCTACGGCTCCTCGCAAACCACCTTCGCGATCGAATGCGCGATCGACGATATGGCGCGCCTGCTCGGCATGGATGCAGGCGCGTTGCGCCGCAAGAACATGGTCCGCCCGACCGATTGGATCGAGTCGGTGTGGAAGGATCCGAGCGATGCTTCGTTCGGCAGCTATGGCCTCGATCAGTGTCTCGATCTGGTCGAGAAGGCGCTGGCCAACGGCGGCGGTCTGCCGGTGCCAGCCGGCGCCGACTGGGCGGTGGGAAGCGGCAGCGCGCTCGCGGTCCTGGAGTCGGGCCCGCCCACCGAGCACCGCTCCGGCGCCGTCATGCGGCTCCTGCCGGATGGCACTTATCACCTTGCGGTCGGCTCGACCGAGATGGGCAACGGCTCGGTCACCTCGCACAAGCAGATCGCAGCCGAGGTGCTGGGTTGCCGCGCCAATCAGGTGGACATCATCAACGCCGACACCGACCTCGCGCCCTATGACACCGGCACCTTCGCCAGCACCGGCACGGTCGTTGCGGGCCAAGCCGTCAACCTCACCGCTACGGCGCTGCGCGACAACATCCTGGAATACGCCGCGCAACAGAGCGGCACCGAGCCGTCGAAGTGGAAGCTGGAAGGCGACAGCGTCGTGTCGGGAAATCAGCGCATCACGCTGCCCGAGTTGCACGCCGCGGGCATCGCCGCCGGCCACCGCTTCGAGGCCAAGCGCAAGGCTTATCTGTCGCCGCGCACCATCGCCTTCAACGTGCATGGCGTGAAGCTCGCGGTGCATCGCGTTACCGGCGAGATTCGCATTCTCCATAGCGTCCACGCGGCCGACATCGGGCGCCTGATCAACCCGATGCAGTGCCGCGGCCAGATCGACGGCGCCATCGGCATGGCGTTCGGCTGGGCGCTGACCGAGAAGATGGTCTATGACCCGCGCGGCGGCATGGTCAATCCGACGCTGCGCAACTACCGCATCCCGGCCTTCGCCGATCTGCCGCGCACTGAGATCTTCTTCGCCGACACCTACGACAAGATCGGTCCGCTCGGCGCCAAGGCGCAGGGTGAATGCGCCATCAATCCGATCTCGCCCGCGATCTCGAACGCGTTGAAGGACGCGACCGGCGTGCGCTTCGCCCACCTGCCGTTCACGCCCGACCGCATCTTCGACAAGCTTACGGCGCAGCCATGAGCCAACAGAGCAACGGCGCCGCCGCCGCGGCTGACGGCCGGATCACGATCATCACGCAGACGCGTGTGCGGTCTGAAGACGGCAACGCGTTCGCCGAATGGCAGGACGGCACCAGCCGCGCAATCGCGGCGTTCCCGGGCTTTCTGAATCAAACCGTGATGCCGCCGAGTCCGCCGGCGCAGGTCGATTGGGTCATCCTGCAGCGCTTCGCCGACATCGGCTCGGCAACGGGCTGGCTGCAATCCGCGGAAAGGCAGACGCGTCTCGCCGGCGCAAAGCCGATGCTGATCGGCCAGGACGACGTCCACCTGGTCCGCGATGACGCCCCCCGCGCCCAGCCCGCGCCGGTTTCGGTGGTGATCTCGACGCGGGTCAAGCCTGGCTGCGAGGCGGACTACAGAGCGTGGGAGACGAAAATCGCCGCCGCGCAGACCAGAGCGCCGGGATTTCAGGGCTACCGCTTCGAGCCGCCGATCGCAGGCGTGCAGGACAATTGGCTGTCGGTGCTGCGCTTCGACAGCGAGGACAATCTCAACAAATGGCTCGCCTCGCCGGAGCGCGCGCAACTGCTCGAAGAGGCAAAGCCCTTCACCGAGGAATATCACGCCCGCGTGGCGCGCACCGGCTTCGAGCAATGGTTCGAGACGGCGGCGGGAAAATCCACCGCGCCGCCGGCCTGGAAGCAGAACATGATCGTTCTGCTGCTGCTCTATCCGGTGGTGTTCCTGTTTGGCGCTTTTGTGCAGACACCGTACTTGTCCAAGTGGATGGGCCTGCCGTTCGCGGCGGCGCTGTTCGTCGGCAATGTGGCGAGCATCGTCATCTTGAATTATCTGGTGCCCTGGACCAGCGCTCGCTTCTCGTGGTGGCTGGCACCCGCCCCCGCGCAACAGACCAAGCTCAACATCGCCGGAACCGCTCTGGTGAGCGCGCTCTATCTCGCGATGGTCATAGCGTTCTGGCGGCTGTTCTGATTCGGCGGCCGATTGCCAGTATCGGCGGTAAACCTGTCAGTTAAG
The DNA here is from genome assembly GCA_945893145.1 of Rhodoplanes serenus. Classification (GTDB taxonomy): domain Bacteria; phylum Pseudomonadota; class Alphaproteobacteria; order Rhizobiales; family Xanthobacteraceae; genus Z2-YC6860. The sequence continues at coordinate 31,475 of CAMDDZ010000056.1, forward strand.
GCCCAAAATGGGCCCATAATGCCGCTGATGGGCCAAAGCCAAACATGGAAAAATAGGGTAGACTGCATCTACCCATAGGTGCCGCCGCACCAGCCGACCCTATTTTTAAGGAGATTTCGATGTCCGCTGCCAAACCCCCGGCAAAGCCCCGGATTGTCCGGCGCGAAAGCCGCATGAGCGATGCCCTGCCCATTACCGGCCTGGCCACGGCCGGCCAGCGCAAGCGCATGGCTGCCGCCGATGCCAGAGCCGCCTCGAAGACGCCCAAGGAGTCAGCGCAGAAGAACCCACAGCGCTCCCAGGCCGCGGCGCTCAAAGCCGGCGCCGATAGCTACCGGCGAGACGACGGTGTCCTCATGGTCGAGACGACGCCCGGCGGTGGCACTTACGTCGCGCACCGCGAATAGACGGCTGCAAAAAACCAACTTCGTTTTCGTGCAACGTATGAACAGGCCGTGATCGGAAGCGGGCGCTATCGTGTCAGTTGGAACTGGTGCGGTGGACGTCAGAACAATCGAGACGCGCTCAAGTGAACCTGACGCGCTTGATTAAAATTGTTGCAAGTTCACACCCGACAGATTTGCAACCCGGCCATGAGGCGGGGAAACCGGCCACAAGCCACCTTGTCGCAACCGGCCGATTTCGCTAAATCCTGAGCAGGTCGCCGGCTGCTGCCGGCGACGCGCCGTTAAAGGCCCTGGCGAGCCGGGTCTTTCGGCCCCCCTTCGAACGCAGCCGCCCTCACAGTTGGAGCAACGATCCTTGAGCCGTCTAGATCCTGATTTCCGCGAGCGCCAAACCACCGCCGTGAAAGCGAAGCAAGAGCTGCTCGCAAAATTCCGCTCTGCACCTGGCCCCGACGATCCAGCAACGCTGGAACGGCAAGCCGCACGCCAGGCGATTGTGGCAGCGCGCGAAGCCCGCGCCGCCGAGCGAGAGGCGGCCCGGATAGCAGAAGAAAAGGCCGCCGCAGCGCGCGCCATCGCCGAAGCCGAGCGTGCCGCCAAGGCTGAACGTGAGGCAGCCGAATTGGCTGCGAAACTGGCGTATGAAAAGCGTGAACAGGAAGCCGCCCTCGAGGCGGAACAAAAGGCCGTTCGCGACGCCCGCTACGCTGCGCGCAAGGCCGCGAAGAAAGAACGCCGCAGGGGCTACTGACGACGCGGCGTTGAGCGCCCACAAGTCGGCGCTCAGCGACTAAGCGGTTCCGGTTCCCCAAAATCAAACAGCGCCCGAGATCTTCGGGCGCTGTTGTTATTTGAGGCGTTGGCGGACCGCGGTCCTAGAACCGGTAGTTGAGGCCCGCATTCACCTCCACTACCCTGTCCTGAATGATCGCCTCCCACCTCGTCCCCGCCGCTATGGTTTCGGCCGCCATCGCGCCCGCCCTGCTGTTGCTTTGGCTCGTCGTCGCGGGCGACAGCCGCCCGCAGCCCGCGCGGCTGGTGTCGATCGCCGTCCTCCTCGGCGCGTTGAGCATGCTGGTGGCGGCCGCCGTGGAACTAGGGCTCCAGCGGTACCTGCCGATGCCACAAAATCCGTGGCTCGCGGCTGGCGTCAACGCGCTGCTGCTTGCCGCCATCCCGGAAGAGACCCTCAAGGTTTCGCTCATCGCCGCGATTGCGCTTCGCTCGCGCGATTTCGACGAGCCAATGGATGGCGTCGTCTATGGCACCGCCGTCGGGCTCGGCTTCGCGGCGCTGGAAAATCTCTTTTACGTCACCGGCGACGCGAACTGGCAGAGCGTCGCCGTCTTGCGCGGTGTGCTCACTGTGCCGTTGCATGGGGCGTTCGGCGCGATCGCCGGAGCCTATATCGCGCGGGCCCGTTTCACTGGCGCGCTCGGCTTCGGCCGAAGCACTCCTTGGCGACTGCCGCGCCTGATCGTGTTGGCTTGGCTGGTTCCCGTGGTGCTGCACGCCTCGTTCGACACCGCGGTGTTTTCGCTGCAGCACGCGTCGACCATGACCGGGGACACCGACACCGCGGCTGGTGCAGCCGTGCTGGCGCTGCTCGCCGGCGCAATCGTCGGATTTGGCACCATCGTGTTCGCAGCGATCAAGGCGCGCCGGATCGCGCGCCGGCAAAAAGGATGGATCACGCCCAAGCGCCTGCCGGTCGGCCAATGGCGCAACGTCTGGGCCGAGTGCCTGATCGGCGTAGGCTTCAGCTTTGTCGGCGTCGCGCTCCTGATCGCGGGCGAGCCGGCCGCCAAGTTTCTGGGCGCGCTCCTGCTCGTCGCCGCGGCCGGCCTGTCCTGGAAATGCGCGAAACATTTGAACGGCGTGGCCAAAAGCCGGCGCCAAGCTACCGCGGCCGCTGCGGCTGTGGCGCCCTGAAGATTTGGGCAAGTCGCCTCCTAACCGCATGCGAAAACTGCGTTTAATTTTCGTCTAAAAGTCTCGCTTTTGCTTTCAATAACCTCACAGGAATTGACTCATATGCTGCGGTTTCCTCGCGGCCAGAGGAGCCCAAGAGAAGCCAAACCCCTGGTGGCCGGCCCCGCCGACGGCTTCAAAGAGGTGTCGTGATGAGCGAGCGCGGGACTAAATTTCTCCGGAACTGGATCAAGAAAAACGTCGATGCAGCTCCGTACCAGCCGCTTTACGACACGCGCGCCAAGGTGCTCGCCGAGCAATGCGCGGCCGATGCTCGGAAAATGAAAGTTTCGGTGGAGGAAATCGAAGTGGAGGTCGGCGATTTGGCCGACTGCATCCTCAAGGCCATGAATCAAGCTTCAGGCCGCGAGACCAACCGCGCCGCACCCGCGGCGCGGTGAAGCTGCGCAAGGCAGCGAATTGCGCGCTGCAGCGTAATTACGTTTCCCAGGAACCATCCTCCGTTCGCCCCCGCGGAAGCGGGGCCCTAGTAGTTCTTTGGCCAAAACACTGGGACGAAATGTGGCACCATGCCGGCGCGATGTGGCGCGTTCCTTTCATCAGGAGTTGAACCGTGGGCTGTCTGAATTTCCATGGCCCTCGCGGCTTCACCGCAACCGATAAAGAATGACGACTGCAACACAGGCCTTCGACGTCGTCATTGTCGGCGCCGGTGCGGCGGGACTGATGTGCGCGCTCACGGCCGGCCAGCGCGGCCGCAAGGTCTTGTTGCTCGACCATGCCGACAAGGTCGGCGCCAAGATCCTGATCTCCGGCGGCGGACGGTGCAATTTCACCAATCTGCACAGCACGCCGGATCGCTTTCTCTCCGGCAATACCGACTTCTGCCGCTCGGCGCTCCGCCGCTACACGCAGACCGATTTCATCGCTCTGGTTGAGCGTCACGGCATCCCGTTTCACGAAAAGACACTCGGCCAGTTATTCTGCGACGGCTCGGCGCGCGCCATTGTCGCCATGCTGCTGGCCGAATGCGCCAAAGGCCATGTCGACGTCAGGGTCGGCCACACCGTCACGGACATTTCGCGCGCCGATGGCTTCCGATTGCAGACCAGTCACGGGAGCTTCAGCGCGCCGGCACTGGTACTGGCGAGCGGCGGCCTGTCGATCCCGAAAATGGGCGCGACCGGCTTTGCCCATGAGGTGGCGCGCCGCTTCGGTCTGCGCGTCACCGAGCCGCTGCCCGGCCTGGTGCCGCTGACCGCCACACCGCAAACGCTTGGGCTTGCCCAGTTGCTCGCCGGCGTTTCCACGGACGCCATTGCATCCTGCGCGGGCGCGAGCTTTCGCGAGAACATTCTGTTTACACATCGCGGCCTGTCCGGTCCGGCGATCCTTCAAATCTCTTCTTACTGGCGGCAAGGCGACACCATCCTGCTCGATCTCGTGCCACAGCAGGACGCCAACGCGTTCTTGCTGGAGCGCAAGCAAACCCGTCCCAAAGCCGAAGCCAAGACCGTGCTGGCCGACATTCTACCGGCGCGCCTCGCCCACGCGCTCGCCGAAGCCTGTCTGCCGGCCGGACCGATCGCCAATATCCCGGACCGGGTCTTTGCTGCCTTTGCGACGCGGCTCAAACGCTGGGAGGTTTGTCCCACCGGTTCGGAGGGCTGGCCCAAAGCCGAGGTGACGCTCGGCGGGATCGACACCAGGGACCTGTCGTCCAAGACGATGGAAGCCCGCGATGTGCCGGGTCTTTATGCCATCGGCGAAGCCGTGGACGTCACCGGCTGGCTGGGCGGTTACAATTTCCAATGGGCATGGTCGAGCGGTTGGTGCGCCGGCCAAGCTGTTTCAGAGAGACAGGTTGTTTCATAGCGATAGGTCCGCTAGTGAATTGGTCCGGCCGGGCTCCGAAACTTGCCACAATCGACTGCAGCTCCGTCACCGCGCCGATGCACCGGGCACTTGCCCACAGGATGTTCTTATCCACACCCGAGTTTCCGAAACTTCCGGCGCGACTGCACGCGCGGTCGTAGGGTTGTTGCTTCGCGCATTGTTTCTGTTGCGGGTTTTGCAGTGATCCGGCGACGTCACATCATCTACGTGCAAGGCTACGATCCGCGCGGCGTCGCGGAATATTATCGGATGTTTCGCCGCGAATATCGCAAGTTCTGCGAGCTCTATCGTCTTGACGGCCAGATCGGTCGCAGCACCGATCAGCAGGAGAGCTCAACCGCAGCCTGGAGCGTTACCACCACCGCGCGCGATTGGCAGGTAGAAACCACTTACCAATTCCTGCGCTGGGAAGACATCATCCGCCGAGACTTCGAGCGGCCGCTGTGGTGGGCGATTTACACCTCGATGATCGGATTTTTGCAACTCACCGTCGATGGCGGCTTCTTCCGCATCCTATGTGCGCATTGGCGGTTCGGCCTGTTCATGGCCTATCCACATGTCTTGCTACTCATCTGGATCGCGCTTGCCGCGCTGGCCGGCGTGTTTGCAGCCGACCTTGCGGCGCCGGTCGCTGGAACGCCCTGGGCGCAACTGCTCGGCGCGGGTGCGGCAGCACTCATGTTCGCCGGACTGGTGAAGGGCACCGAAGCCAAGACCTACATGATCTATCTGCTCCAAGACATGGCCTCCACGCTCCAATATGGGCGCCGCGAACGGCCCGACGTCGAGCAGCGGCTCGATACATTCGCCATTTGCGTCGTCGAGACCGCCTGCGCCGGCAAGGCCGACGAGATCATCCTGATCGGACACAGTTCGGGCTCGTTCCTGGCCGTCGATGTGCTG
>CAMDDZ010000057.1 GCA_945893145.1 Rhodoplanes serenus
GACGCCGAATGTCCTTCAGCACTTGTTCTGCGGGCGCTTTGCCCGGTCCGGGTTTCTGTTTCATCTTCGCTCCTTGCGGCTACGATGAACCAGAAATCCTCCCTTCGTGAAGTCCCTCAAATGGTCTCAGGGGTGCTGACGGCGAACAAATTTACGTCGACCCATCGCCTGCTGGTTACAGATGTCACACATTGTGGCGGCCCCTTTTTGCTCAAAAATTCTCCAGACGAACTCTGGATGGCGCAGACGATAGCACGCGACAGGATTGGCCGCATGTCTCTTGAGGGTCTTGGTTGTGTAAAAACGCCTTGGCGGAAGCATTGACGCCTGGTGACCCTGGCGCGGTGGCCGGGTGCAGTGATTTTCCCGAGTTTTGCGGCTTTTCCGTTCTGGATTGGGATGCCATGCGTGACGATCAGATGATGTGTGGTGTCGACGGCGACCTGGACGTTGTAGCCCACGACACCGGAGCCCCGGCCGCTGGTCGCCATCGAGCGGGCATCCGGATCGGTCAGCGATATCTGCTGGTCCGGTGCCGCGAGCATTTCCACCTTGAGAACATTGAGCCGCCGCATCTGCTCCTTCAACTTCTCGATCTTCTCTTTCAGGCGGCTCGTCTTGGTCTTGAGCGCCTCGGACGGCTCCTGCCGGTCGGCGGTGTCGAGCTGCTGCAGATAGCGCGCGACGCTCTCCTCGATCTGCGCCATGCGCCGTTCCATCTTGGCGCGCGCGAAGTTCTTGTCGCGGTTGTTCGACGCCGCAAGGACATCGGGCGTGAGCAGGTCGGGCAATTGGGCCAAGGCTTGTACATCACCGCATCCTGCGCCTAGTGCAGGCGGATGCAAAGAGCGGTGAGGCCTACCGGAATTATCTCGCGGGCAAATCGTACTGCACGGCCTCGGTGAGCCAGACGTTGCACCGCTCACAGCCAAAGGTATTCAGCGACAACAACTTGACCGAACCGGGGATCACACGAGCCAATGTCATCGGCTTAACGCAGTTCGGGCAGAGCGGATATTTTTCCATAGCCCACCGTACGTCCGGACTTCCAAACAAACTGTCTAAAATTGAAGTGATGATGCGCCCTATTGCAGCGTGCGCTGGCCAGGGGCGTCCCGGTCTATCGTCTCCGAAATGGAGCGATTACAGGCTCCACACTGGTAATGGACAACAGTGGTGGCGCCCTTTCGATGTTCGATGTGGAAAGGGGGCATTGGCTTCGCGCAGTCAGGGCACTGGAGCTTGCGGTCATCCATCGCGCCAATCTACACACTCAGCGAAGCTCCAACTGTGCAAAATTGCTCACATTTGCGAACGCGAGAGGCGAAGGGACTACGGACGGAAGAGGTGCGGTGTGTCGCGGATATTGAAAGTGGCACGTCGCGGAGTAGGTCACGGATTCTGGATGGCGAGCGCGGCGCCGCGCAGGTCACGGATATTGGGTGCTGCGTGCGTGGCGCGCTGAGGTGTGGAGCCCATTTCTGGGCGTTGGTGAGCGCGAGGAACGCGGCGTTTGGGGTTGCCGCAGGTTGGGCTCGGGCCAGCTGCAAAAAGAGTGGCGCGCGCAGCACATTGGAGGGGGACTAGGGGACTGCGCGCGCCTTCGGCCAAACAGGGGTAATCGGCCGTCCTGATCCACGTAGGGATGTGGTCGTGGGTTTTCAATATGGGCGCGGGCGTGTGACGGGGGATTGCCGGGCGCCGTGGCGCGGGCGACGACACTCTATGCGTCGCTTAGAAGTCGTGGCCCATCAGGAAGGCGGTGCCAAATATCCGGTCGCGGAGCGGGAACCGCGTAGCGGGGCATTGCTTTATATCTTTCAGCCTGCGGGGGGAAACATGGCGACGCGAGCGGAAGATTTTCGCGCCAAGGCGACAGAAGCCGAGCGTCAAGCCAAGAACATTAGTGATCCAAAGTTACGCGCAAATTATTTGGAACTCGCCAAAGCGTGGCGTCAGATGGCTGAACAAGTAGAAGCCTTTGAAAAGCGGTATGGAGCCAAGCAAAGGTAGAGCGTAATCGACCGGTGGCCGCCAAAGCAGTACTGACCGGTAGCGAACCGACAACACGGCACCGGTAGGCGATATTGCGGGAATGCCCCGCTACCGCTTCAGCGCCGAAAACGGCACCGCCATTACCGCCGCCGATGCCATAGAAGATCTGGTGAACGATCAAGCAGCTATCGAACATGCCAGGCGGATCGCACAAGACTTAGCATCCAGCATCATCGCCAGGAGCAAATCGCGCATCGTGGTGAGGAACGAAGCCGGTGATGAAATCGGCAACGTTCCATTGCTGCCGACCCGACGGTAGGGTGTCGAATTGTCGCTTAGAGCTTCCAACGCAGACATACGCTTTGGGACTGCTTCTCAGAGTCCGTTTTGGGTCAGAATGCGAAATGCTCAGACGGAGCGTATGTTTTCCGCTCTTGATCTATAAGCGGACGCAAGTCGGACATGCCGCCACGTCCGGCAAGTGCCAAACGCAGACATCGCCGCTACTGATGCTTCGGTGTCCCGAGCGACCCATCACGGGTGCTTGGCACATCAATAGGCCTTTGCGCTTTGCCAAAGTAAGCAAACAACGCCGGCAAGACCATGAGCGTCAGCACGGTTGCTGTGAGAAGGCCGCCAATGACGACGGTCGCCAAGGGCTTCTGCACTTCCGCGCCGGTGCCAGTCGCTATTGCCATTGGCACGAAGCCCAATGCGGCCACCAGGGCTGTGATGAAAACCGGGCGAAGGCGCATCAACGCGCCCTTCTGAATGGCTACGCGCGTGGACAGGCCCTCCCTCATCAGTTGCCTCATGGAGTTGACCATCACCAGCCCGTTGAGCACGGCGACGCCCGATAGCGCGATGAAGCCGACGGCAGCCGAGATGGAAAACGGCATTCCGCGCAGCCACAGAGCAGCGACACCGCCGGTTAGCGCAAGCGGCACGGCGCTGAAGACCAGCAAAGCGTCCCGCGCCGACCCGAGCGCACTCAGCAGCAGCAGAAATATCAGCGCCACACACATGGGCACGATGACGATGAGCCGTTGCCGGGCCGCTGCAAAATTTTCAAACTGCCCGCCCCACGTCAACCAATAGCCGGAAGGCAACGTCACCTGCTGAGCAATCACCGTTTGCGCTTCCTCGACCAGTGAGCCGATGTCGCGGCCGCGTATTTCGGCGGTAACCGTAACAAGACGCCTGCCGTTCTCTCGGCTGATCTGGTTCGGCCCTTCGGCCCATGTGAAGCTTGCAAGCTGGCGTAACGGTATCGTGGCCGCCATACCGTTGGTGGCGGCAGGAAGAACGATTGGCAAGTTCTCGATAGTCTCAAGATCATTGCGCGAAGCGTCGGCAAGCCGAACGACAATTTGAAAGCGTCGGTCGCCCTCGAACACCAGCCCGGCGGTTCGCCCCCCGATCGCAATGCCGATCGCATCCTGTACGTCGGCAAGGCTGAGACCCCGGCGCGCAATCTCAGCCTTGTCCACCTTGATCTCCAGAAACGGCAGCCCGGCGACTTGCTCGACTTTCACGTTGGTGGCGCCATCAACGCGCTTCAACACATTGGCAATGCGGTTGGCAGTGCGCAGCATGACCGTAAACTCATCGCCAAAGACCTTGATCGCCAAGTCTTCGCGCACACCGGCTATCAGCTCGTTAAAGCGCATTTGGATCGGCTGCGAAAATCCGACCTTGTTACCGGGCAGTTTCGCGGCCTGCTCATCAAATTGGCGAACCAACTGCTCTTTAGTCAGGGTCGGGTCAGGCCAGGAGTCTCGCGGCTTCAAGATGATGTATGTGTCGGAGGCGCTGGGCGGCATCGGGTCAGCGGCGAGATCGGGCGTGCCGGTGCGGGAGAACACGAAAGCGACGTGCGGAAAGCGGCTGAGCATGCGTTCGTTTGCGAGCTGCATGGCCTGCGACTGCGAAAGCGACGTGCTCGGAATTCGCTTCACCTCCATGACGACATTCTTCTCGTCGAGCGTCGGCGTTAACTCCTGACCGAGCCGTGCAAACAGAATGACGGCTCCGGCGAATAGAAATATCGCCGCCATGATCATCGGCACCGGCATCCGCACGGCGGCCCGGAGCGCAGGCTGATAGACAGTCTTTAGTCCCTGGATCAGCGGGCTTTCCGTCTCGCGCACCTTTCCGGTTACCGCGATCGCCACCATTGCGGGCACAAACGTCAATGAGAGTACGAACGCCGCCGCCAGTGCGATGATCACGGTGTAAGCCATCGGCGCAAACGTCTTGCCCTCGACACCCGTGAAGGTGAGGAGCGGCACATAGACCAGCATGATGATCGCCTGTCCGTACACCGTCGGCTGGATCATCTCCCTCGCGGATGCGATCACCGTGTCGAGACGCTCGTTGATCTGCAGGGTGCGGCCGAGTTCGCGCTGGCGCTCCGCCAAATGTCTCAGACTGTTCTCGGCAATGATGACGGCGCCGTCCACGATCAGCCCGAAGTCAAGCGCGCCAAGGCTCATCAAGTTCGCACTGAGCTTGCCCTGAAGCATCCCGGCGGCAGTCATCAGCATTGTGACCGGGATGACCAAGGCGGTGATGACCGCCGCACGGAAATTGCCGAGCAGCAAAAAGAGAACCAGGACGACCAACAGCGCGCCCTCGGCAAGGTTGGTGGCAACGGTTTTGATCGTCGCGTCGACCAAATCGGTACGGTTCAGCACGGCTCGGGCGCGAATGCCGGGAGGCAGGATTGCGTTGATTTCTTTGATCTTCGCATCGGCTGCGGCGGCGACCGTGCGGCTATTGCCGCCAATCAGCATCAGTGCCGTACCGAGCACGACTTCGCGGCCATCGATACTGGCGCTGCCTGTCCGCAGCTCACGCCCCAGCGCCACCTCGGCCACATCCTTGATACGCACCGGTACGGCGCCGCGTGTTACGACAACGATTTCCTCGATTTCGGCCTGGTTTTCGACGCGCCCCACGGCGCGAACCACATAGCCCTCACCGTTGCGCTCGATGTAATTCGCTCCGCGACTGACGTTGTTCGCTTCGATCGCCTTCACAATCTGGCTGAAGGAGATGCCATAGGCAGCAAGACGCACCGGATCGGGCTGGACAAGGAATTGCTTTACGTATCCGCCAATGGCGTCCGCGCCCGCCACTCCGGGCACCGTCCGCATTTGCGGCCGAATGATCCAGTCCTGCACGGTGCGCAGATAGACGGTGCGCTGGAACTCGTCAGTAAGGCGCTCACCCTCCGGCGTGAGATAAGCGCCATCGCTCTGCCATCCGGGCTTGCCGTCGCGCACCGGCGTGCCATCGCCCGGCGGTGCATATTCGACAGACCACCAATAAATTTCGCCTAGACCCGTGGAGATCGGCCCCATCCTCAGGTCCGCCCCAGGCGGAAGCGTCGTCTTGAGTTCGGTCAGCCGCTCGGCAACCTGCTGGCGTGCGAAGTAGATGTCGGTGCGGTCAGTGAAGACCGCCGTCACTTGGGCAAAACCGTTGCGCGAGAACGAGCGCGTCATTTCCAGGCCTGGCGTGCCCGCAAGTGCGGCCTCAATCGGAAACGTCACCTGTTTTTCGATCTCGACCGGCGCCAGCGCGGGTGCCGTCGCGTTGATCTGGACCTGCACATTCGTCACGTCGGGCACGGCGTCGATCGGCAACCTGGTCAAGCACCATGCGCCGGCAAGCATGACGGCGACTGTCGCCAGCAGGACAAACCAGCGGTGGTGAACCGAAAAGACTAGAATGCCGCCGACCATCGTTCGCCTAGTCCTCAGCGAGGCCTTTCAGGGCTTCCGCCTTGAGCACGAAGGTATTGCTCACCGCAATCTCTTCCCCAGCGCGGAGGCCGCTGGCGATTTCCACCTGTTGAGCGTCGCGGCGGCCGAGAACAACAGCCCGCTTTTCGAATCCATCCGGCACGCGCACAAACACAACCTGCTCTTCGCCGACCGTTTGGACGGCGCCGAGCGGGACAGCCAGCGGTACGGGCTGCGCTTCGATGGCGATTGCGGTGGTGACGAACGATCCCGGCCGCCACGTTCCGTCGCCATTGGCGATCTCGGCGACCACCCGCGCCGAGCGCGTATCCTTTTCCAGCATCGGACTGATGAAAACGATCCGGCCGTTTGCACTTGCGGTCACGCCGCGAGCCGTGATCGTGACCGATTGTCCCTCGCGAACCATAAGTAGGTCAGCCGGGCTCACAGCCAGTTCGATCCAGACAACGTCGAGATCGACCACCACAAACAACTCGGTCTCAAGATTGTCGCGTCCAACGGCCGTGCCGAGATCAACCTTCCGCTCGACCACGCGCCCGGCGATCGGGGAGCGGACCTCCTGACGGCGCAAAGAAGCTTCGGGTTCATCAGGCAACTTCGCGATCTCGCCCTCGTTGAGGCCTAGCGCCAGCAGCTTCTGCCGCGCAATGTCAAACCTCATCCGTGTTTGGGCGGAAGCGTTGCGAGACCGCAGGTATTGCTGCTCGTTGGAGACGCCTTTCTCCCAAAGCGCCTTGTCGCGGATGAACAGGTCTTGCTGCAATTCGTTGGTCAGCCGAGTCGCAAGATATTCGCTCTTGGCGTCCGCGACCTCGCGGCTTTCAAGGATGGCCAGGACCTCACCCTGCCGAACCACATCGCCAAGTTTTTTGCGCAACTCCGCGACCGTACCCGATAGCTTGACCGACACCCGAGCAATACGATCCGCGCTTGGGATGACAGAGCCCGGCACGGTGATCCGGCGGATCAGCACGCCGTCACGGACGGCCGCAACATCGATTGCCGCGCCCGCAATCTGATCGGCGGCCAGCTTCAGCACAACCGGGCCATTGTCCTTGACTGACGCCTCGCGCGGCTGCTGCGACGGCTCGGCTCCGTTCGGAGCGGCCAGGCCGGCGAGCATCCGCACGGATTGTGCCAGCGGTGGCAGCACACTCGCTGCCACGATGCCGATGCCAAACGCCGCTAATAGTAAGGCCGTCAGGCGGCCGATCTTACCCATTGCATCCGTCGCCCAACCTCCGCGCTTGGCTCATGCCGCGCGGTCTAGAGGTACTTCGAGATCGCCTTGAATTCGCCGACTACGGCTCGCGCGTTTCTGCCCCGGCCATTGGCGGCAGCGTCGAGACAATGATCGACGTGATCATGGATCAAGGTCTTCTTCGCCTGGCCGATGGCCTTCTCTACAGCGTGAAGCTGCTGTGCGAGATCAAGGCAGGACCGCTCCTGTTCAATCATCTCGATCACGTGGCGAAGATGTCCCTCGGCGCGGCGCAGCCGGGTGACGATTTTCGAGTGCGTCTGATGGACGTGGCCGTGTGAATTTCGCATGCCGTCATGCTATCCTCCCGGGGGGGATATGGCAATCGAGCTAAGATGAGGCAGGACTTGGAACACCACGCTGCGTCCTCCGTTGTAACCGGATGAGCCATTTCGTCCTCTACGCTCTGGCATCCGCCGCACTGTTTGGCCTCTCGACGCCTGCGGCCAAGATGCTGGTCGGTTCGCTGCATCCCGCCGTGCTGGCGGGACTCCTGTATTGCGGCGCCGGCATCGGGGTTGCCGTGCTGCGGCGTATCCTGCCGTCCTTTGTATCCGGTGCGCCGGAAGTGCCGCTTGCGCGATCACAATTGCCTTGGCTCACGGGAGCCATTGCGGCCGGTGGCATCGTTGGCCCTCTTCTGCTGATGGCCGGTCTCGCCCGCACAAATGCGGCCACCGCATCACTACTTCTCACGCTCGAAGGCGCCTTTACGGCGCTCATGGCGTGGTTTGTGTTCCATGAGAACTTCGACAGGCGCATCGCGCTCGGTATGGCGTTCATCGTGGCAGGCGCTGCCTTGCTTGCATGGTCGGGCATCCCAACGCTGGACAGCATTATGGGGCCGCTAGCCATTGTCGGAGCCTGTCTGTTCTGGGGCCTCGACAACAATCTGACCCGCAAGGTCTCGCTCGCCGATCCGCTTCAGATCGTGCAATGGAAAGGGCTGATCGCCGGGCCGTTCAATCTGGCTCTTGGCCTCCTGATCGGCGGTGAACTGCCAAGCGTCGCCACCGCGATTGTCGCCAATGTGGTTGGATTTTTCGGATACGGCGTCAGTTTGGCGCTATTCGTTTTTGCCCTACGGCATCTCGGCACCGCGCGCACAGGGGCTTATTTTTCCACCGCGCCGTTTCTCGGCAGCGCGGCGGCCGTGATCACGCTCGGCGAACCGCTGACATCACAACTGGTCGCCGCCGGAGCGTTGATGGCCGTGGGGGTGTGGTTGCACCTGACCGAAACACATGAACACCAACATGCGCATCAGAGGATGGCCCACACGCATCCCCATGTTCACGACGAACACCATCGCCACACACATCAGCGCGGCGATCCCCTGGGCGAACCGCATACTCATTTTCACGAGCACAGCCCGATGCGGCACGCGCATCCGCACATGCCGGACATGCATCACGCGCATCGGCATCGACGCTGGCGCTGGCTGTCGCTATTCCGGCGCGGGGGCCGAGAGGTCTAAGGGAGGCCGCGCGGCTTCTACTTCTTGATTACCATTGCCGAGATCGCCAGCGAGAACATCTGAGTGCTGAGGTGTGCGGGCAGTACCGATAGTGGTTGCGGCCCTAACACAACGGCGGGGCTGTTTGCTCAGTCAGGTGTTAACCCGCCGGGCGTAACTCCAGTGTCGTCGGGGGACTGATCGCGTTTGTCGCTGGATGTAGCTGCGCCGGTCGTCGTGGCGCTCTCAGGCGTGATTACAACGGCGCTAGGTGTAGAACTGGTGGATGCACCGGTGTTCAATCCATCGCTAGGTTGGGGAATATTTGGTTCAACCTTATTGGGCGACGTCTTTTGATCTGGCGCCGGCGTTGGAGCCCCAAGGCTGTCGTATTGCATTTGCGCCGATGCGACGCCGCCGCCTATAAGTAGGGCAGCTGCTCCCATTAGTAGAGCGCGCGAGTTCATGGCCTATCCTTTCGCAGTTCGCCTTCTGTCGACAACAATTGGGCGTTGATGTCGTTCCCAGGACGGAACAGACACCGAAAACCCGGGTTATTTTGTTGACCGACTTGGGAGTCAGTCATGGCCCAAGATGACCAACGCAAGCCTCGATTGGATAGAGACTACTGGGAGTGGGCAGTCGGCAGCATCGCTGGCGCCGTTCTTCTCTTAATTATTATTTGGAACATGGCTGACCCAAATAGCTTGATGCGGCGCACCTTCCAACTGCCATCCGCCACTAACGCCGGAAGCGCAGCACCCCGATAGACGCTTTGCAGTCGTTGCAGTCGCTTAAGTTCAACGCCGAGAAACAATGAGCCAAGGCCTGCATCAGGCAGCGGCTGCGTGTTTGTTGATGTCCGTTGAGGGTCTTGGTCGTGTCAAAACGCTTTACTGCATAGAGCGTAGCGACCTCGGCGAGGTGGCGATGCGAGGGTTTCCGGCTAGGACTATGCCTTCATCGCGGCCATGAGCGGCTGGATGCCCATGATGTTCATCACGCGGGTGAGATTGTAGGCCAATACGTGAAGAGCCATCTCCGAGGCGACCCGCGGTAGCGTCTTCATCAGGAAGTGTGTGGCGCCCATCCTGGCCTTGATTGTGCCGAAGGGATGTTCGACCGTCTCGCGCCGCTGGCGCATCTTCTCCGGGTGCTCGTCGAGCCGCCGCTGCACCGCTTCGAGAACATCCTCATGCTCCCAGCGGGTGATGCGTCGCTCCTTGCCGGTGGTGCAAGTTTGCTTGATGGGGCAGTCCTGGCAGACGTTGGTCCAGTAGCGGTGCAGGATCAGTCCGTCTTCCTCGTTGGTGTACCGGTAAGGCAGCTTCTCACCGGCAGGACAGATATAGACGTCCTCGTCGGCCACGTAGCGGAAGTCCTGTTTGCCAAAACGCCCCCTCGCCATCATGCCCGAGGTCATCGGTTTGGGCAGCGTGACCGTGATGCCGGCATTCTCGCAGGCCAGGATCTCCTCACCGCTAAAGTAGCCGCGGTCGGCGACGGCATCGAGCTTCTCCACCGCCAACACTGCCTTCGCTGCCTTGGCCATGGGCGAGAGCTGCGCCCGGTCCGATCCCTCGTTGATCACCTCATGCGCAATGATCAGATGATGCTTGGTCTCGACCGCAACCTGGACGTTGTAACCCACGACACCGGAGCCCCGGCCGCTGGTCGCCATCGAGCGGGCATCAGGATCGGTCAGCGATATCTGCTGGTCCGGTGTGGCGAGCATTTGTACCTTGAGCATCTCAAGATGCTGCATCTGCTCCTTCAGCGTCTCGATCTTCTCCTTTAGGCGCTCGGTCTTGGCTTTGAGCACCTCGGATGGCTCCTGCCGGTCGGCGCTGTCGAGCTGCTGCAGATAACGCGCGACGCTCTCCTCGATCTGCGCCATACGCCGCTCCATCTTGGCGCGGGTGAAGTTCTTGTCCCGGTTGTTCACCGCCTTGAACTTGCTGCCGTCGATCGCAACGCTGGCCTCTGTGAGCAGACCCATGGCGCGGCAGAGCTCGACAAACCGGGCACAGACCTGGCGGATAGCGCGGTCGTTGTCCTTGCGGAAGTCGGCAATCGTCTTGTGATCGGGAGCAAGGCGGCCGGTCAGCCACATCACCTCGACATTGCGCAAAGCCTCCCGCTCAAGGCGGCGGCTCGACTGCACCCGGTTGAGATAGCCGTAGATGTAGAGCTTCAGCAGAACCGATGGGTGATACGAGGGCCGGCCTGTGATCTCCGGATCGACACCGCCGAACCCAAGCTCGCCTAGATCAAGTTCATCCACAAAGACATCGATGACCCGAACCGGGTTGTCCTCGCCGATCCAATCTTCAAGGTACTCCGGAAACAGCGTGCTCTGCCCACGCTCCTTGCCTTCAACAAAACGCTTCATGCGATCCTCCGCAGCACCAGAATCACACCGCGGAGTGAATCACAGCCGACGCGTTTTTACACAGCCTCGGTCAGAATCGGAAATACTCACAACGAGCACATGTTGTCCGCTGTGCCCCCATTAGGCGACATTGCCCGGGGCGGCTGGCATGGGGTGGGCACAAAGGATCCGTCGATTCTCAGCGTGATCACTGTCGGGGCTGCTCGCGGTTTGCCCCGGCTCGTCGCGACCTGCCGCGACAGGTCGTCGGTCATTGCCTGATGATAAACCCGGCTCGTCCCACAGCTCGCGGGTTGTCCCCACCGAGCCGACAACAGAGTGAACACTGTGTGGGCAGAACGATGCGACCACCACAAACCTTTCTCAACCTTCCCAGCTCGGCTCGCTTCCATAGGGCTGAACTACCTTCCCGCACTTCGAGCATTTCACGCTGAGAGTGGAGATGGCGGGAATCCAGATGATAGGTTTTTTGAAGTGGCCCCACCACTCGTGGCCGCATTTGCATCGGAACCAGTAGCAACGTTCGGTCATGTAAAGCTCCCAGATTTCTGGAGAAGATCGCCAGCGCAGGCGAGCGTCAATACGCGGAGCGTTTGCTCGGGATCGACTGGATTGACTGATACGCCGGTACCGTCCTTACCGCGGTACTCGATGAGCCACTCGAAAGAGTAGCCAGCAAAGATAAACACGCCGCGATCGCGTTCGCTGTCGTCGTCAAACTTGTTGTACCGGGACAACAAACAGAGCGCTCGGCCGCGTATCGAGGCATCCAACTCGTAGACGCTACGCGTCATTTGCACTCGACCGCCCTTGAAGGTGGTGCGGAGCTGCTCGTTCAGCTCAATGATCTTGGCTCGGTCGCGCACGGGCTTCGCCCCACTTGGTCATTCGACAAAGCTGAAGGGCGCAAAGCCGGCGCGATGCCATGGCTCGGTCAGCATGTGCCCCGTAGCGGGGGCAGGTTTCTCGAACGCTGTGAAAGAGGGGATATGTTTGAACAGAAAGCGCCTGGCGAGCTGACCTGGGTTCATTCGTTCGAGGAGTCCGATCATTGAGCGCATCCGGGCCTCGGTCGTAGTAATGAACGGAATCATGAACGTGGTCGCCCCATAGCGGTGCCGCGGCACGTCGCGTTCCAGCGCCGTGAGATAGGCGCCGAACTTGTTACGGATGGCGCTGCGTTCGGAGTCGGTCGTATCGATTGGCTCCGTGCCACAGTCCACTTCAAAGCCGAATACAAAGAAGTAGGATTTTGTTGCAAAATTTCGCTCGATCACAAACGGGCGCCAGTCGCTTGCAATCTCATTTTGCTTTTCATCGCCGGAAATCAGCAGCACCTGCGGATTTGACAGTTGTTTCGCCGCGGCAGGCATCTGCGGGCTAGCGGTCAACTCAGGCCAACTGATAATTCGGATGCTCGGATTTGCCGTCGCACCGATCTCAAACGAGGACGCGACGGTGCAAGCCATCAGCTCGTGAGCGAATTTCTTGAAGTATTTTTTTCGGAAAAACGCGATGCCGCGGTTATTAAGTTCGTCCGCTCCCTTGTTGTCGAGTTCGTAGACGACTCGGCGCGTATTCGCGTTCGCATTGTCTCTCTGCTGATGCGGGCGATCGATGTAGCAATTGGGTTTACGACAAAGAATTTCGAGCCGCGCATGAAGCAAGGGGAGAGAGCGACCAGACAGTGCAGCAAGATAGTCCGACGGCAGATACCGGTAGCGCCCAAGGAGTTTGAAGATGGCGATATCGTCGTCACACAGCCGCGCGACGACGGGCTTGCCATTGCTGCCGAGCTTAGGCTCCCGATCCCACCGCGAGTTGCGTGTCGTCCGATCCATCCGCGCGACAATAGCGGGGATCGCGCGAGCGTAAACGTTCGCTAAGAAGAACCGTGTTTGGGGCCGCGGCGGGATGTATCGCTATGCGCGGCTAAAATATTTTTCACCACTTAGAGCCGGACTCCGGACCGTCGGACGCCGACCCTGACTTTGGAGGCAGTGTGGGAGCAGCGGCCGAGCTGGGCTTACGGGTCGTTGGGGATGTAGCAGCCGGGGCCGATGGAATAGAGGATGCGGCCGACGGTGGAGCAGACACCGGTGATGAGAGCGCGTCCGCATTGCGCTGTAACAGTTCGTGAAGTGAGTCGTCCGACATCTGGGGACATGCTTGGATGTTACCAAGCGGAACGGAAACGGAAACGGCGCGGTCGGTGAAGTTGCGTACAAAGCAGGCGAATTGCGCGTGTGTTTTGGTTCGGCGCTGTGCCGTTAAGAACGACGGCTCGCAGCGCAAGTCCCTCGCCATATAGCCTTGGTCCATTGCTTCCACGGAAGCAGCGTACTTTATCGCCGTGTTGGTCGAGATGGCATTGCGAAGGTCATTACTGAATTCGGCCGCGTGCATTTGCTGGTGTGCGATCACTACGCCGAGATTGTATTCTCGCGCGAGTCGCAGCAACTCTGGCGTTTTTCGCTCGTCGGAAAATTCCTGAAATTCATCCACGATCAGATACGCTGTGTTCCATTGACTTTTCTTCACTGAGATACGCTCAAAGGCGGCATTGAGTGTGAGCGCAATCATGTACCGCCCAAGAAGGGCGGAGCTTTCTCGGCCCAATGCATTCATGGCGGTGTTCACAAGCACGATCTTTTTCGATTGCAGGCAATCAAACATGTCGAGCTTACGTTCGGGAGCGGAAAACATCGCGACAAGTTGAGGCCGCATGAGGATTGAGTACAGCCGCGCTTTGATCTCCTTGCGACTGTTCGAAAAATTCCTGTCGTAGTACTCGTTATCAAAAAAGCCATACGTGATCGGGTCGAGTCGCTCGATGTAAGGAGCAAAGTCGCTCTCTTGGAGTGAAGCCGCGGGGTCGTCCAGCACTTCCAAGAACGTAAGAATAGTCGCGTTTGGGATCGCAAAAAGCAGTCGAATAAGGAAAGTGAAGGGAACCGATTGCTTGTCGGTTAGTGTCGAGCCGACGCTGGAAAATACATACGCGAAATTCGATACGGCTTGGTTCTCGATCTGCTGCCGGATCACTTCGCTGTAAGTGCGTTTTCTTTCAGTACCGGGATGGAACATGTTGAGCGCGGGCGGAGAAGAGTGCGTCGGGTCGATGATGATCAAACGATCCTTCAGGCGGCCGTTGTTTGGGTGGAAGACATCGAGCTTTTGGATGCGCTCAATGAGCAATCCCTTGGGGTCAATGATGACCATTGCCGGCGGGTCTTCGGTAGCAAGATTGTCGAGCAAGAACTGTTGAATGAGAGTCGTCTTGCCTGCGCCTGTACCACCAACGATGTGGGTGTGTTCAAAGCGCGTTTCTTCTGGGATGCATAATTCAACGCGGGCGTTGAAAATTCTATCGAACGCGGTGTCCCTGAGATACGTTCCAACAATGTCAGGCCCATCGTATTGCGAGATAGTAATGGATTTGTTCTTGCCCGAGCGTTCTTGGAGCTGATCAGCGTTTTGCTTTAGGGTAATGTGAAACCATCGAAACAGCCCGAGGTCTTTAGCCTCGGGTGACGACAGTGGCTCAAGTGCCGCTTCGATTACTTCACCGGCATTAGGCAGAACGTCGAGCAGCGAAACTGTCGTCGTCGCTGGTGCATCTTGTGATTGGTGATGTGCAATTGGAGGCAAATGTCGGGCAATGGAAATGAAGCTCGCGACGAGACACTTCGTAAGCGCCTGGACCGTATCGGTTGGGCGTAGCGCCTTGCGTTGATGCAGCAGCAGCAAGTCGCGTAGCTGCCCAACGGAATAGGTATAGGCGTGCCTGGAATAGTCCGCAGGATTTGGAGATAGGTCTTTCAACCGCTCCCCTGCATACAGTCCAGCCGCGACAGCAGCCATCTGAACGGCAACGTTGATATGCGGAACGGGCACCCGAAGCTCGTGGCAGCGGTCCACGAATTGACTGATAACTTCAGATGAGAACGCTTCGGCAGTAGGGAAGTCGGCTCCGTCAACAATCTGCTTTGTTCGCGCGTAGAGGGTAGCGTTGTCGCCGTGTGGGCCTTCCAGCGCTTCTTGGATTTTCCAGAAGTCGGCCATTTAGAATTCAAATGTCCCAATTGGCTGGTTCCCTTTGTAGCGGTCGAGCAACTTGCGAACTTCGGGTAGAAATTTCGTTTTTAGTTTCTCTGCGTAATCGTTTGCTTCGTGCGGGGTGTCGAAGTCCCTGGAATAGGGAGAGACCACTAAGTCCCCAACGCGGGTAATGCGGCGTTCGGCCTTCCACAGCGTCTCGACATTTGCGCTGATTTGCTTCGATACTTCCCGGCGAAGAGGATCACGCTTGGCCTCGGCCTCTTCCTCGCTCTCAATGCGAAGCCGGATAAAGTCCTCTTCGCTATGCGCTGCCACGTCCTCTAGAACAATGTCGTCTAGGTGGTACTGTTTTATGAGCGCGCGTTCGGATTCTGGCAGTTCCAGGATCATATCTACGCTGTACTTAATGTCTTCGCCCGTTTCGATATAAACGAACGAGTCATCACCGAGCAGATGCGAAACTCTTTTCTTACCGGTGCGCCCTTGACGAAATTGATTGAGTTGGATCGTAGCCCGCATGCGTTCTGGAGGCACGCTTGGAACTGAATTTTTTAGTGCCTTCAATTGAGCATCACGCTCGCGCTTACGTTCCTCCCATTTGCGCTGTCGTTCCACGTCAATTTCTGCCGAAACTCGCGCATCCTTTTTGTTGTTGGCTTTTTGGATAAGCGGGTCAACGACGAAGGTAGAGACCAGTTCTTTGAAAAGTCCCATGCGACAGCCCCCGGCTTCCAATGTTAAGTGTTGGGGATTCAACCCGCGCAGGTTGTGGGGAGTCAAGACCGCAAAAAGGAAACGGCCCGCTTTGGAAACGGGCCGTCCACCCTTTCAGGAAGCTTTCGCTTTCACTGTTTAGGTTTGTGGAGGAGATTGCGCCTCACCTCTTCCATACGATACCTGACCTTGGCAGATCGCAAATCGCCAGCCTTAATAGGCGTGAGCAGCTTTGCGTCCTCCCATCGGCCAAACGTCGTGTTGGAAACGTCAAAGCCCATTTCCCTCAGCTCATTTCTAGTAACAAGTTCTTTCTGCATAAGAAGCTCCCTTGCGGGGGCTGCTCATGAGAAGCCGCCCGTGTTGCCACTAGCGGTAGGAGTAATCTACGCCGCGCTTTAGAGAGCCGCAATCGCACAAAGCTCACTCATGCGGTGCGGCATTATTCTGCGGCTTGCCGAGTTTCTGCTCTGAATAATGAGGACAGGTGTGCCTCGTAGGCTTCCACAGCAGCCTGCATTTGGGGAAACCAGGAATGTTGTTGGTAGATCGAAACTATCCCTCCCAGCGTGCCCGAAACGTGATTGAGGAGCCTTTCCGTGACGTGGATGGGCGTCCCAATCTGCGCATGAGTGGTCGCAAACGTCCTACGAAGGTCGTGAAGGGCCCACGGCGCAAGGGGGCACCGTCCATCAAGATTGTATTTGCCCCTCGCCCACCCGCCGAATGAGCGGCTGTCATCGTTGGTCTTTTTCTTATGGTACTTCCGGCCTGGGAATAGGTAGCCATCGTGGCTCGGCAGGGTATCGAGCACGTCTTGCACCATTTGGCCGTACGGCAACGTGTGCTGGACCTTGTTCTTGCAGACGCCGGCGGGGAGAACGAGTACGCGTTCTTTTTCGTTGAACCACTCGCGCCGCAACTGTCCGATCTCCCCTCGCCGCTGGCCGGTCAGGATGCACAGTCGGACAATTGGACCGAACGGCGTTGGGTCTTCACACGCGGCTCTCCACACTGCCCGCAGCTCGTCGAGATTGAGAACACGGGTACGTTTGTGGAAGCGGCCTGGCGCGGCGATCCCTTGAAGCGGACTCGTGGTGATGAGCCGCCGCTGAACGCAGAAACGAAAAAACGTGCGAACGGTATTGAAGACGTGAAGCCGCTCGATTGGCACGTCTATGAGCGCGTCGATGATGTCCATGACCTGATGGGTTTCGACTTCACGAATGGGCGACCGTCGAAACTTTGGAACGAAGAACCGGTGGAGGTAGCGTTCGTAGCCGGTGTAGGTGCGCGGTCGAGTTTTTGCTTTTGCCGCTGCTACGAAGAGTGATACGGCGTCCTCAAACGGGGTGGCTTTCTCAATTGGCTTCGCTGGCTCTGAGAGAGCGTTGTGCGCGAGAACGCGAGCGTCCTTGAGGGACGTTTCAGGATAGCGTGCGAGCGTGATGAGGCGGCGATTGCGCCCCACCATCACGACCCACGACTTGGTGCCGCTCTTGGTGATACGGCAGCCGAACGCGCGAAGTGATTTATCCCAGTAAGTCGTTTGAGGGCGTACACGATCAGGCTTGAGCGTCCTGACAGTCATGTCGGTGAGATGGATGCGCGGCATTCATAGTCTCTTTTTAGTCTCTATATTCGCGAGTGTTGCAGCGTGTTGGCTTGCCGTGTCCTGTGCTGGTAAAGCCTTCATAGCACGGAAGAAAATGCGGAAAAACGTGAGCGCTGGTGCACCATGTTGTGCTTCGTACTAGGTACATTCTATCGGACCCAATCGCCGGCCACCTATCGCAAGTGGGCGAGCGAGGTGCCCAAGGGCTTCGTGTTCTCGCTGAAGGGGCCGCGATTTGCGGTGAACCGCCGCGTGCTGGCGGAAGCCGGCGATTCCATCAAACGCTTCCTCGACAGCGGCATCACCGAATTGGGCGACAGCCTCGGCCCCCTGCTCTGGCAATTCGCGCCGACCAAGAAATTCGATCCGGCCGACTTCGGTAAATTCCTCGAAGCGCTGCCGGAGACATACGACGGCCGAACGCTGCGGCACGTCATCGAGGTGCGGCACGACAGCTTCAAGACGCCGGAATTCATCGCCATGCTGCGGCAGTTCAAAATGCCGCCGGTCTTCACCGACCATGTCATCTACCCGAACATCGCCGACCTCACCGCCGATTTCGTCTACGCGCGGTTGCAGCAGGGCAAAGACGAGATCGCCACCGCGTATCCGGCGAAAGAGTTAAACGCCTGGGCCAAGCGGCTCGCCACCTGGGCGCAAGGCAAGCAACCGGCCGACCTGCCGGTGGTCGACGCCAAGGCCAAACCAAAGGCCGCGCCGCGCGACGTGTTTGCCTATATGATCCACGAGGGCAAGGTCCGTGCGCCGGCCGCCGCCATGGCGCTGATCGAGCGCCTGAAGAAATAAGCGAGTTCATCGATGCAGCGGTAGGTGGCTGGATTGCTCTGGTCGGAGCCAAAACTGCTTGCTCAACATTGCCGTTGAACTAAAATTGAATGCGCGTCCGCTACCAGCGCGGCAACATTTCGCTATGCCTTAGCGTCCGCCATGCCTCGATTACTTGAAGGCTTGTAAAATCTATAAGATAAGGGTGTGTGGGGGATAAGAATTTGGCCGATATATTTATTAGTTACAAGAGCGATCGGAGATATGCCGCTCAGCACTTGTCAAAAATTCTCGAACTTAACGGTTACACTGTTTGGTTCGATTACGCACTTCTCTCTGGGACCGATTTCGGCCTGCAGATTGAGGATGAACTACGCGCGGCCAAAGTGGTGATCGTGCTGTGGTGCAGCCGCTCGCGCCAGAGCAGGTGGGTCCGTGAAGAAGCTGATCTTGCCACTAAGCTACATACGTTTACCCCAGTATGGTTGGAGCGCGTCGATCTTCCTTTGGGCTTTGCGCGCGCAGACACCATTGACTTGACGATTTGGGATGGCGCCCCGCGCAGTAATGGTCTCGACCGCTTGCTTGACGAAATAGCCCGCCGTGTCGGCCGTGATCCAACACCATCATCCCGTGAACTAAAAACGTACGAACAGATGTGGCGCTCGTTCGGCGCGCTGCGGCTGAAAGACTTTCCATTGATCCCTCCTGTGCTACCGGAAGGAGAACTGTCCGACGAACCGGGCGATAGTGAAACGTGCAAACGCCCGGTGGATTCATCGGAGCCGAAACAACAGCAATCGGCGGCGGGAGAACGCGCTGATCCGGAGTCGGTTACACCGAAATTCAAGGGCACAGAGGACGATCAGAAGCCAAATCCTGAAGATAATCCCGCTCCTAAGGTCAACGAACCACAAAGTACCTCACTCTCACACATGGTGCGATATGTCGGCGGGGCTGCCGTTGTTGTGGCCGGAATCGCGTTGGTCTGGGCGCTGGCCTCAACACCACACCAACGCGATAATCCTTCCACGCAACCTTTCAAAACGGCGGGCCAATTGATTGTAGAGGCTCCTGCTACAGCGAACTTTTCGGGACCACAGGGCGGACCATTCAGTCCGGCAAGTCGCTCCTTCAAATTGACGTCAGCAGGCCCAGGTTTCCGTTGGTCGATAGACCAAACGCTACCCGAGTGGCTCAGTGTTACCCCAAGTCAAGGCGATCTCGCCTTGAATGGCTCGGTTGACGTAGCGGCGGCGCTAACAGCCGCGGCTCATTCGCTCTCGGAAGGCCGGCACGACCTCCAACTCGTATTTAAGAATTTCTCGACCGGCGACATCACCAAGCAGAGTGTAACACTGACAGTGTCGGCAAAACCGCCGTCGCCTCCGCCAATTACACTTCAATCATACCCAGCTGCTTTTGACCCGTTATCGTTGGAACGAGAACAAGCTCTAAAACCAAGAGACACCTTCAGGGAGTGCGCTACCTGCCCAGAAATGATCGTGGTACCTACCGGGCGCTTCACAATGGGTTCGCCTAACAACGAAGCGATCCGCGGCGCGGATGAAGGTCAACAACACGTTGTAACCTTTGCACGGCAGTTTGCGGTCGGCCGATTTGCGGTCACTTTCGATGAATGGGACGCCTGCCTCGCCGATGGCGGGTGTAATGGACATAGTCCGAGCGACCAGAACTGGGGCCGCGGTATGAGACCAGTCATACTGGTCAACTGGGCTGATGCCAAAGCATACGTAGGATGGCTTTCACGAAAGACCGGCAAGGCTTATCGGCTATTGAGCGAGGCCGAACGCGAGTATGTGACCCGAGCAGGCACGACAACGCCGTTCTGGTTTGGAAACGCGGTTTCGTTGAACCAAGCCAACTACGGTGGGGCCGATACCTATAGTCTTTCGAAATCTGGATTCCCAAAACAGCAAACTATCCCTGTGAACAATTTCCTGCCAAATCCCTGGGGACTTTATCAAGTTCATGGAAATGTTCGGGAGTGGACTGAGGATTGCTATAATGCCAGTTACGCCGGCGCTCCAAGTGATGGCTCTCCTTGGTTGAAAGGTGACTGCAATCGTCGGGTCACGCGAAATGGCTCTTGGGTTAACATGTCGGCACTCCTGCGCTCAGCATTTCGCGGTAATATTGCCGCCAGTGATCTCCGCAGCGGTACTATCGGCTTTCGTGTCGCTCGATCACTTTAGCGCTGGCCATTTTGTCCCACGCTGGGGTCGACGGCAAAGCCAAGCGCACGACGTGTTCGCCTATGTGATCCACGAGGGCAAGGTCCGGGCACCGGCTGCCGCGATGGCGCTGATCGAACGCCTGGAGGAGTGAGCGATGGCCAAAACCGCGCGTCAGGCCAGACCCAAGATCAAGGTCAAGATCAAGACAAAGGCCAAATCCGAGATCCAGCCCAAGTCGAAATCCAAATCTGCGTCGAAGCTTTTCACAATTGGCTACGAGAAAGCCACGCCTGCCGCCGTGATGGCCGAGCTCAAGCGCGCCAAGGTGAAACTCCTGGTCGACACCCGCGCGGTCGCGGCGTCACGCAAGCCGGGCTTTTCCAAGAAGCAGCTGGCGGCCGGTCTCGACCAAGAGGGCATCGCATATCTGCATTTGCAGAAGCTCGGCACCCCGGACGAAGGCCGCCAAGCCGCGCACACCGGCAAGATGGACGTGATGTGGCGCATCTACGCCAAGCACCTGAAAACGCCGGGCGCAATCGAGGCGATGGACGAGCTGGTTTCGATCGTCAAATCAGGCGAAGCGGTGTGCCTGCTCTGCTACGAGCGCGACAAGAATTTCTGCCACCGCAGCCGCATCGCCGAAATCGTGCATGAGCGGACCGGCACCGGCGTTGTCGATCTGGTGCCGGCGCTGTTCTGAGATTCCAGCAGTCGTTCCGGGACCGTGCGAAGCACGGGGCCCGGAATCCAGCCACAAAATTCCGCGCTTGCATCTGGATTCCGGGTTCGCGCAAAAGCGCGCCCCGGAATGACGGGCTTATTCCGCCGGCTGCTGCGCCAGCCGTGCGTCGCGTTCGACGCCGTGGACCAGGAGCGCAACGCCGATCGTCCCCACCACAAAGCCGAACGCGATCACGGCGGTGGTGCCCAGCACGAGGTCGAAGCCGCCGCGGCTGTGCAGGAACGCGATCATCGAAATGGCGGCGCCTGAGATCAGATAGGTGATGAAGTAGCGCACCGCATAGACCCGCGCTCGCCAGGCGTCGGCCGTATAGCGGGCGATCACCATGTCGTTGACAGTCACCTGCGCGTAGATGAAGGCCATCGCGAACGCCAGCGCCGCCAGCAGCATCGGGCCGTTGGCATAGACGACCCAGACCACGCCGACGAATTGCAGGAACGCCACCACGGCGAACACGAGGTGCGGCTGATATTTGTCGAGGATGCGGCCGACGGTGAATTGCGCGACCGCGCCGCAGAGGAACACCGCGGTGGCGATGCCGCCGACGGCCGCCAGCGAAATGCTGTCGCCGATCCGCTCGTCGATCATCTTCGGCAGCGCGATCGTCACGGTGTTGAACACCAGACCCGCCGTGGTGCCAATAATGACGAACAGCCCGAACACCGAGGCCATGATCCACAGGGAGAGCCGCACGTCGGGCGCCGAACTGCGCTTGGCGGCCTGATGGCGGTCGTCCGGCACCATGATCATGTACGCAATGCCAGCCACGATGCAGATCACGGCCGGAACCAGGAATGCGCCGCGCCAGCCGACCCAGGCCGTCAGCAACGCCGTGATGCCGGCAGCCAAGGCCACGCCGATGTTGCCGCAGACGCCGTTGAACGCGAGCGTACGCCCGCGGTTGACCGCGGCCGCGACCACGATTGCGGTGCCGACCGGGTGATAGATCGCCGCGAACACGCCGAGCGCAAACAGCGCAATCGCGAGCGCGATGAAATTGGGCGCCAGCGCCGCCGCGAAGCAACTCACGCCGCAGCCGAGGTAGAACACGATCATCATGTTGCGGCGACTCCAGCGATCGGCGAGCCAGCCGGCCGGCAACGAGAACAGGCCGAAGGCGAAGAACGAGGCGGTGCCGATGACGAGCAACTCGCCGTACGGGCGGCCGTACACGACCTGCAGCCCGATCACCACCGTCGGGAAGATCAGCATCACGTAATGATCGACCGCATGCGCGAAATTGTTAAACCCGATCGACAGCACCCGGTGGCGTTCGTCGATGGCGGCTTGCGCGGTTAGGTCGGTCATTCGGTATCCTTCAGGCCTTCGAGCGCAAATTGATTGCCAACAGCATATATCGCGTTCTGGCGCGCTCCTATGCCGGATTCGACGGTCAGTCCAGCGTGCGGCGGAACCGCGTCACCGCGATCATCATGGCGAGCAGCATGAGGCCGGTGAGCGCCAGCGCGTCGTAGTGCAGGTCCGCCAGCGTCGAGCCCTTCAGCATGATGGCGCGCACGATGCGCAAATAATGCGTCAGCGGCAGAAATTCCCCGATCCACTGCGCCCAGACCGGCATGCCGGCGAACGGGAACATGAAACCGGAGAGCAGGATGTTTGGCAGAAAGAACATCATCGACATCTGCATCGCCTGAAGCTGGTTCTGCGCCACGGTCGAGAACGTGTAGCCAACCGAAAGATTGGTGGCGATGAACAGCGTGCTGAGCGCCGCCAAGAGCGTCAGGCTGCCGAACACCGGCACACCGAACAGCCCGATACCGATGCCGATGATGATCGCCGCCTGCACGAAGCCGACAATCACGTAAGGCACGATCTTGCCGATCATGATCTCGATCGGCGTGATCGGCATGGAGAGCAGGCTCTCCATGGTGCCGCGTTCGATCTCACGCGTCACCGACAGCGCTGTGAAAATCAGCATCGTCATGGTGAGAATGGTGCCAACAAGGCCCGGCACGATGTTGAGCTGGGTCGCCCCCGCCGGATTATAGCGGGCGTGGCTGCGCACCTCGAACAGCGAGGTGCCGACGTCGGGCAAGCCGCGATCATGCAACAGCGCGGTCTGCACAATCTGGCCGAGCGCCGCCATCGCCGAGCCTGCGGCGACCGGGTCGGTCGCATCCGCCGCCACCAGGATCGCGGGCCTGTCGCCGCGCCGTACGTCGCGCTCGAAGTTGCGGGGGATTTCGATGGCAAACAGCACTTCGCCCGCGGCCAGCACGCGGTCGAACTCTGCCTCGTCGTGTAGCTGGCGCGTGACCTTGAAGTATTTTGTGTTTTCCAGGGCCTTCAGGACCGAGCGCCCGATGTCGCTGTTCTCTTGCAGCAGCACGGCCGTCGGCAGGTCGCGCGGCGTGGTGTTGATGGCGTAGCCGAACAACAAGAGCTGGACCAGCGGCACCATGATGATCATGGCGAACGAGACGCGGTCGCGGCGAAGCTGGATGAACTCCTTGATCAGCATCGCGCGGGTGCGACGAAAGCTCTCCGACGATGTGAAACTTAGTGCGGCGCTCATTGGAAATTGTCCTTGGCGCGCCCCATCAGGTCGATGAACACGTCTTCGAGTGAAGGCTGGGAATGCGTCCAATGCAGGTTCTTGTCTTCGCGATAGGGCGCGATCGCCGCCTCGAGCTTCGCGGCATCGCGCCCGGAGACGTGCAGGCTGGTGCCGAAGGGCGCGACCGAATCGATGCCCGGCTTGTTGATGAGTTCGGCCGAAACGCGCGGCAGGTCGCCGCCGGTCACCGTGTAGGTGAGGAGCTTCGCTTCGGCCACGACCTCTTCCACAGTGCCGTGGGTGAGCAGCACGCCGTAGGCGATGTAGGCGATCTCGTGACAGCGCTCGGCCTCGTCCATGTAGTGGGTCGAAACCAGCACCGTAAGGCCATTGGCCGCGAGCGCATGAATCTCGTTCCAGAACTCGCGCCGCGCCTTGGGATCGACGCCCGCGGTCGGCTCGTCGAGCAGCAGAAGCTGCGGATTGGGCAGCGTACAGGCACCGAGCGCAAGCCGTTGCTTCCAGCCGCCCGACAGCGAGCCGGCAAGCTGCTCCTCGCGGCCTTGCAGGCCGAGCCGCGCGATCATGTCCCGCGCCGCGCCAACCGCATCGGGCACCGCGTAAAGCCGCGCGACAAACTCCAGATTCTCGCGAACCGACAGGTCCTGATAGAGGCTGAAGCGCTGCGTCATGTAGCCGACCTGGCGCTTGATCTTGTCGGTCTCAGTGCGGATGTCGTAGCCGAGGCAGGTGCCGGTTCCCTCGTCGGGCGTCAGCAGCCCGCACAGCATCCGGATGGTCGTGGTCTTGCCCGAGCCATTGGGCCCCAGGAAGCCGTAGATCGTCCCGCGCTTCACCTGCATCGAGAGATCGCGCACCACCGCGCGGCCATCGAATTTCTTGGTCAGGCCGTGAACGTCGATGACGATCTCAGGCGACGTGTTCACCGCTTGGCCTCCGGCAAGAAGACAGAAACCGGCTGGCCGACGCGAAGATTCTCCGGCGTCGGCGTGCGCGCCTCGACCAGGTAAACGAGCTTCGAGCGCTCATCGAGGCTGTAGATAACCGGCGGCGTGAATTCCGAGCTGCGCGAAATGAACGTGATGCGCGCCGCGATATCGCTCTTGCAGCCGTCGCAGCGAATTTTCACGTCTTCGCCGAGCGCGATCTTGGGCAGCACCGCCTCGGGCACGAAGAAGCGCACTTTGATGTTGCCGGGCGGCAGCATCGCGATCACCGGACGGCCGGCGGGCACCATTTCGCCCGGCCGGAAATAGACCTGTTGCACGCTCCCGGTCACCGGGCTCGCGACCTTGCGGCGCGCCAGCCGGGTTTGCGACGAATTGACCCGCGCTTCGGCGGTGCGCAGCGCGGCTTCCGCGTCGTCCACGGCCCGTTGCGTGCCGGCCGCGGTCTTCAGCAGGATCTGGGCACGGTCGTAAGCGAGCCGCGCATTGGTGAGAGTGGCCTGCTGCATCGCGAGGTCGGCCTGCTGAAGCTCAGAATCGACGGTGAACACCGGCGCGCCTTGCGTTACCGCGTCGCCTTCGCGCACCGCCAATGTTTCGACGCGGCCGACCTCGTCCGGACCGACGAAGATCAACTCGGCCTCGACCCAGCCCTGGTAGCCGTTGTTGCTGGAATTGCTGCAGCCCGCGAGCCAGAGGCCCAAGCCCAGACCCAAGAGAGCAGCGGCGATGCGGCGCGCAATCATGCCGCCCTCCCGTTCTGTAAGATCAAATCGCAATGGGCACGCATCAGCGCGCGGACGTCGAGCGGCTCGAATTTGTCGAACAGCCCGTTCCAAATCAGCGCGAGGATCGCGGGCGCCACCAGCAACTGCGGAAATCGCGCCAGCGCGTCATGCTTGATCTCGCCGCGCTCGACCCCGCGACGCATGACCTCACGCATCGCCTTGGTGACGCGCGCCAGCACCTCGCGGTAGTAGAACTCCGCAAGCTTCGGAAAGCGCGCGCCCTCGGTGATGATCAGGCGGATCACGTCCTTGCGGTGCGTGTCATAGACTTGGCTGACGAACATCTCGATGAGCCGATGCACGATCACATCGACCGGAACATCGGTGTGCGCGGCTTGTTCTAAGATGCCGACGATGGGACTGAGCTCGTGCCGGATCAGCTCCTGGAACAGCGCCTCCTTGTCGGCGAAGTGCAGATAGATCGTGCCCTTGGCGACGCCTGCGCGGCGCGCCACGTCATCAAGCCGCGCGGCCGCAAAGCCGCTGGCGGAGAATTCCTCAAGGGCTGCGGCCAGGATCGCGTCGCGACGCTCGGCGCTGCGCTTGGCGCGGGCGCCGCCGCGCCCGGACGCTGCTGCAGGCTGCGGCGCGTTGCCGAGGCCCGCGTTGGGCCGCCGATCGGAGATGCGTTTGGTCGCTGGTTTGGCCATGCTTCAATTTAATGACTGACTGGTCAGTCATTATTTAGTGCCCAAAAGAGGCCCGCGCAAGGGGCCTCTTCATCGACTTTGGTTGATCAGGGACCCG
Organism: Rhodoplanes serenus; assembly: GCA_945893145.1. GTDB lineage: Bacteria > Pseudomonadota > Alphaproteobacteria > Rhizobiales > Xanthobacteraceae > Z2-YC6860. The sequence continues at coordinate 26,016 of CAMDDZ010000057.1, forward strand.
CACGGCCGGCAAAGACGTGCGGTGCAGCCCTTCGCGGTTCAGCCTTTGGAGTCGCAGATAAAGGCGCGGATCATGCAGTCCTTGCCGCCGTATTTGTAGCAAGACTGGAGCGCCAAATTCTGCGCAGTGCCGAGGCGGGGCGCATTGGCGTAGCCGAGCGGACCGCACGGCTTGTGGCCATCGACCGCAAAGGCGACGCAGCCTTTCCGCGTGCTGACAACCTGCTGGCAATCGCCGGAGCAATTGGCGCGTGCCGCCGCCTCCGCCGAAGCCACGTTCGGATAGTCGTTGGCAAAACCGTAAGCCGCACAGACTCCAATCGCGAGCGCGCCGGCCGCATTCGCGGCAGGCGCCATCGTCACCAGCGCCACGGCCGCAACAGCCGCGCGCAGGCTCATCTTGATCGACATGACAAACCCCTCCACCCCTGGATGGCGGCATCCAAGCAGGCGGCGGTTAATGGCTGGTAACCCTTGCGGCTCTCGCGGAATGCCGGCGCCTTTGGCGTTACGCGCGTTCGATCTCGGCCTTCACCTGTTCGAACGCGTCCGGCGTATCGACGTCGGTCAGCGCCGCCGTGTCGGTGACCGGCACCTCGGTCACGGCTTCGGGATAACGGCTGATCAGAACGCGCGCGCCGACGTCGCCCTCGATCGCCATCAGGTCATGGAAGAACCGCCGCGACCACACCACCGGATTGCCGCGCTTGCCGTCCAGGGTCGGAATCACCACGAGCGCGCCGCGTTCGGGATCGAACGCCGCGATCAGCTTGTCGATCAGTGGCGCCCGCACCTGAGGCATATCGCCGAGGCAGACAATGGCGCCGGCCGCGTCATCGGGCACGGCAGCCAGTCCGGTTTTCACGGACGTGGACAGCCCGTCAGCGAAATTCGGATTGTGGACACGCTGCACGTCGAGGCCCGCGAGCGCAGCCTCGACCTTGTCGCGCTGGTGGCCGGTGACAACGACCACCGGACGCGCGCGCGAGGCCAGCGCCTCCTCGACCGCGATGCGGACCAGCGGCCGCCCACCGATCTCGGCCAAGAGCTTGTTCGGCCCGCCCATGCGGGTCGAGCGGCCGGCCGCGAGAACCACCGCAGCGATCCGGCGCGTGGGCTCCGGCACGGGCTCCTCGCGCGGCTGCGGCCGCGTCACGATTTCCATCAGCAATCCGCCGACGCCAAGCCCGGTGACATCATGGCGCGACACCGGCAACCCTGCGAGCAGGCGCATCAGAATCCAGTCGAAGCCGTTTTCCTTCGGCGAGCGCGCACAGCCCGGCGCACCCAAAATCGGCTGCCCCCTCGCCTGCCCGATCAGCATGAGATTGCCGGGATCGACCGGCATGCCGAAATGCTCGATGCGCCCGCCGATGGCCTCGACCGCCGCCGGAATAACGTCGCGCCGGTCGGCGATGGCCGACGCACCGAACACCGCAACGAGCTCCGCTCCGGCGTTGAGCGCTTCGTCGATCGCTTTGGCGAGCGCCGCCTGCTCGTGCGGCACGCGGCGCTCGAACACGATTGTGGCGCCCGCAGGCGCTAGACGATCCTGCGTCACCCGCAAGGTCTTATCGACCACCTTGGCGGCGAGCCCCGGCAACAGCGTCGAGACGACGCCGACCTTCTTGATCTTGTACGGCGCGACGCGGATGAACGGCTTGGCCGCGAGAGCGAGTGCGCTCTTCAGCGCAATCACGCTGGTGGCAAACGGGATGATCTTCACCGTCGCGATCATCTCGCCCGCGACCACCGGCTTGAACGCCGGCAGCGTCGCAAACGTGATGGCTTCATCGACGCGGTTGAGCCGGTCGATGGCTTCCTTGTCCACCACCAGCACACCGGCCGTTTCGGCGAACAAATTGCAACGCCCCGTGAAGGCGCGATCGACGTGGACGGCCTGCCCGGCCACCGCCTTGGCGATCTCGGCCGCGGCCTGGTCTTCCGACACATCGCCGGGCTCGAGCCGCGCCACCACGATGTCCTTGATGCCTGCCGCCTCCAACGCCTTCACCTCGGCGGGGCCGATCAGCGTGCCTTTCTTCAGCACGAGAGCGCCCTGGCGGATGGTGTGGACGGCGGTGGCGCCTTCGGCTTCTCCGGGCGGGACCGGGCCGAACCTCATAGCCGCGCCCTCATGCGGGCTCCTCGCGCAGCCGCTGCGTGATCTCGCCGATGATCGCGACCGCGATCTCCGACGGCGACACCGCGCCGATGTCGAGGCCGATCGGCGAATGGATACGGCCGATGTCGTTGTCGGTGAAGCCGCGCTCGGCCTTCAGCCGCTCGACGCGGCGCGCGTGGGTTTTCCGCGAGCCAAGCGCACCGATGTAGAAGCAATCGCTTTTCAGCGCCACGGTCAGGCCCGGGTCGTCGATCTTCGGATCGTGGGTGAGCGCGACGAAAGCCGTATAGTGATCGATGCCGACCGCAGGCAGCGCGACGTCGGGCCATTCGGCGATCACCTTCACGTCGGGGAACCGCTCGATGCTGGCGAATGCGGTGCGCGGATCGACGATGGTGACGTCGTAGCCAAGCAGTTGCCCCATCGGCGCCAGCGCCTGCGAGATGTGCACCGCGCCGGTAATCACGAGTTTTGGCGATGGCACATGCACGGTCAGGAACACCTTGCCTTCCGGTGTTTCTTCGATGCCGCTCTTGGCCAAGCGGATGCGCTTCTCCAGCAGGCTTTTCAGCGGATCGCCGGCAACGTCGGCGGCCCTCACCAGCCGCTGCGCGCCGCTGTCCTGGTTGGTGACGACGACGACACTGCGCCGCGCCGCGCGCTCTTCATTCAGCGTTCTGAGGATATCGAGGCGCAAAGCGTGTCACTCCACCTTTTCGACAAATACGCGGATCTTGCCGCCGCACGACAGCCCGACCTTCCAGGCGGTCTCGTCGGCAACGCCGAACTCGAGCGTCTTCGGCTTGCCGCTTTCGATCACGTCAATCGCTTCCGTCACGACCGCGCCTTCGACGCAGCCGCCCGACACCGAGCCCAGAAAATTGCCCTCGTTGTCGATCACCAGATTGGAACCGACCGGCCGGGGCGCCGAGCCCCAGGTTTCCACCACGGTGGCGAGCGCGACGCCGCGCCCGGCCTTTTTCCAGTCCTCGGCGGCTTTGAGGATGTCTTCGTCTCGCGCCAGCATGCCAGCCTCCGTATCGTCAGGCCCGGTCGGGGGCCTCACCGTTATATATAGCCGGATATTACGCTACCCTAGCCAGCGAAGTCCTTTGCAACCAGGTCTTTGGATCGACATGACTGCCATGTTCGGACAGGGCCCGGCACAGGTCACTCATAGACTGTAGATTGTGGATCGGACGCAATTCGTCAACGTGCGGCAACATGACCTTGATGCCACGGGCCTTAGCCTCGAATCCTTCGAAGCGCAGCAGCGGGTTGAGCCAGATCAGCCGTCGGCACGAGCGGTGCAGGCGGTCGATCTCGAAGCCGAGCCGCTCATCGGGGTCGCGCTCCAGCCCATCGGTGAACAATAGCACCACAGCGCCCTGGGTGAGCACGCGGCGCGCCCAGAGCTTGTTAAAGACCCCCAGCGAGGTCGCGATGCGGGTGCCGCCCGACCAATCAAGCACGCTGGCCGAACAGGCGGCGAGCGCCTCGTCCGGGTCCTTTTCCTTCAGCGCGCGGGTGACGTTGGTCAGCCGCGTGCCGAACAGGAAGGTCGCGACGCGCTTTCGCTCGTCGGTGATGGCATGAAGAAAGTGCAGAAACAGCCGCGTGTACTGGCTCATCGATCCTGAAATATCGAGCAGCGCCACCACCGGCGGCGTCTTGGTGCGGCGGCCGAGGTAGCGCAGGTCGATGAAGCCGCCACCGGCCTTGAGGCTGGCGCGGAGCGTGCGGCGCATGTCGATGCGGTGGCCGTGTGGATGCGGGGCGAGCCGCCGTGTCGGCACGTCGTCGAAGCCGAGTGTCATGCGGTTGATCGCTGCTTTCGCGGCCGCCATCTCGGCCGCGGTCATCTGGGCGAAGTCCTTCTTCTCCAGCACCTCGCGGTCCGACACCGTAAAGCGCGCGTCGATCTCCAGTTCCTGCTTTTCCCGCTCGATCTTTTCGGCGCCGGCGAACAGCGCATCCAGCACGCGCTGCGAGGCTTGCGGCTGCTCGGGCGCCTGTGTGGGCGCACCGGTCATTTCCGGCGACATCATCGCGATCAGGCGATCGAGATAGCCGCGCTTTCGGAAGAAAATCCGGAACGCCTGATCGAACAGCACCGAATGGTCGTGCCGCTTCACGAACACGGCGTGCAGCGTCCAGTAGAAATCGTCCTTGGTGCCGACGCCCGCGGCGCGCACGGCGGTGAGCGCGTCGAGCACCGAGCCCGGCCCGAGCGGAATTCCGGCCGTGCGCAACGCGCGTGCGAAGTAGACGATGTTCTCGGCGAGGCGGCCCTGCGAGTCCTGCATGAGGTTACTCCGCGGCCCGCAGCTCCGCCTGCACCTGATCGAGCAGCTCCTTGACCTTGCCGCCGTCGAGCCGCGCGATGTCGTCCTGGTATTTCAGCAGCACGCCCAGCGTGTCGGATACGGTCGCCGGATCGAGTGCCACGGCGTCGAGTTCGGAGAGCGCGGTCGCCCAATCGAGTGTCTCGGCAACGCCCGGCGACTTGAACAGGTCCTGCTTGCGCAACGCCTGCACGAAACCCACAACCAGTTCGCTAAGCTTTTTGCCGATGCCCGGCACCTTCGCCCGCACAATGTCCAATTCGCGCGACGCCGTTGGGTAACCCACCCAGTGATAGAGACAGCGCCGCTTGAGCGCGTCGTGGATTTCGCGCGTGCGGTTCGAGGTGATCACCACGATCGGCGGATGGGCGGCCTTGATGGTGCCAAGCTCCGGGATCGTCACCTGGAAGTCCGCCAGCACTTCGAGCAGAAACGCCTCGAACGCCTCGTCGCTGCGATCGAGCTCGTCGATTAGCAGCACCGGCGCGCCAGCCGGATCCGGCTCCAGCGCCTGCAACAGCGGCCGCTTGATGAGGAAGCGCTCGGCGAAGACGTCGTGTTCGATCTTCTCGCGGTTGTGTTCGCCGCCCGCCTCGGCGGCGCGGATGGCGATCATCTGCGCGGCGTAGTTCCACTCATAGACCGCATTGGCGACGTCGAGGCCCTCGTAGCATTGCAGGCGGATCAACCGGCGGCCCAGCGTCGAGGCCAGAACCTTGGCGATCTCGGTTTTGCCGACGCCTGCCTCGCCTTCGAGAAAGATCGGACGGCCCATTTTGAGGGCGAGAAACAGCACGGTCGCAAGCGACCGGTCGGCCAGGTAGTCGGCCGCCGCAAGCAGCTCGAGGGTTGCGTCGATCGAGGCTGGAACGGGATGGGATTTTGGCGCCATGGCGCGCCTTCTATAGCTGGTCTGGCGCGCATTTGTCCCGGCAAGTTCGCACGCCAGATGCACCTAAAAATCGACCCCCGGTTTGCGCCGAGGGCCGATGAAACACTATCTGGAGAGGCGACTAAGCTGCGGCCAGCGCCCGGCGTGCCATGACGCCGACAAGGTGCGCGCGGTACTCGGCGCTGCCGTGAATGTCGGTGTTCATGCCGTCGGCGGGCACCGTCATGCCTTCGATCGACTTCGGCGAGAAGCGCTTCTTCAGCGCCTCTTCGAACGCCTTGACGCGGAACACGCCGTTCGAGCCAGCGCCGGTCACCGCCACGCGAATGTCGGAGCCGCGCTTCGACACAAACACGCCGACCAGGGCGAAGCCCGACGCCGGGTGCCGGAATTTCTGATAGGCCGCCTTCTTGGCGAGCGGGAAGCTCACCTTGGTGATGATCTCGTCCGGCTCAAGCGCGGTCGAGAACATGCCGGTGAAGTAATCATCGGCCGCAATGCGCCGCTTGTTGGTGATGATGGTCGCGCCGAGGCCAAGCACCACCGCCGGATAGTCGGCGTTCGGATCGTTGTTGGCGAGCGAGCCGCCGAGCGTGCCGCGATGGCGCACCGCCGGATCGCCGATCATGCCCGCGACCTCGGCCAATGCCGGCAGCGCATCTTTCACGGTCTTGGAGTTCGCGACCTCGATGTGACGCGCCAGCGCACCGATCACGATCGAGCGGCCCTTCAGCTCGATCGTGTTCATGCCTTCGACCCGGCCGATGTCGATGATGTCGGACGGCTTGGCGAGCCGGAGCTTCATCACCGGAAGCAGCGAATGGCCGCCTGCCATGATCTTGGCTTCCGGATTTTTGGCCAGCAGATTGGCGGCCTGCCGGATCGTGCCGGGCCGGTGATATTTGAATGCGTACATCGGTCAGATCTCCAAAAATTCCTGGCGCAGCGTTCGGCCCAAATCTTACGCCGGCTGCTGATAGCCCTTCATGGCCTTGGCGCCGGCCGCGATCGCTTTGACGATGTTGTGGTAACCGGTGCAGCGGCAGAGGTTGCCGTCGAGCTCGTGCCGGATGGTCTTCTCGTCGAGCTCGTTGCCCAGGCGGTGCACCATGTCGACCGCGGTCATCACCATGCCGGGCGTGCAGAAGCCGCATTGCAGGCCGTGGTTCTCGCGAAACGCCTCCTGCATCGGGTGTAGCGGGCCATCGGGCTTCGCCAGCCCTTCGATGGTCAGCACGTTGCCGCCATCGGCTTGCAGGGCGAGCACCGTGCAGGACTTCACCGCGATGCCGTCGAGATGGACGATGCAGCAACCGCACTGCGAGGTGTCGCATCCGACGTGCGTGCCAGTGAGGCGCAGGTTCTCGCGCAGGAACTGCACCAGCAGCGTACGGGGATCGACATCGCCGGTGACGGCTTTGCCGTTCACCGTTATCGAGACGGCAGCCATAGAGAGTCCTCCCAAGTCCGGGTCTAACGGCCCATTTCCTGCCTGGAAATCGAACCTGGCACCCAAAAGAAGCACGAAAGCGAACGTTTTTCGCCTATTTCCGAGTTAGGAACAAGAGCAACTTGTGCGTTGCTCCCTTGCCGGCGGGGCAGACCCCGCAGGCTCTTTTACTGCTTCACCGCGGCCGCGAACTTGGCAAAGAAGTCATCCGCAAGCTTCTTGGCGGCGCCATTGACCAGCCGCTGGCCCAATTGGGCGAGCTTGCCCCCAATCTGCGCCTCGACGTTGTAGGTCAGGAGCGTGCCGCCGTCCTTTTCGGTGAGCTTTACGGTGGCGCCGCCCTTGGCGAAGCCCGCCACCCCGCCATCACCCTCGCCGGAGATCTTGTAGCCGTTGGGCGGATCGAGGTCGGTCAGCCGCACCTTGCCTTTGAAGCGCGCCTTCACCGGCCCGATCCGGTTGGTGGCAACCGCCTGGAATTCGTTGTCGCCGATCAGATCAAGGGTTTCACAGCCCGGAATGCAGGCTTTCAACACGGCCGGATCGATGAGCTTGGCCCACACCGTCTCGCGCGTTGCGGCCAGCTGTTGCTCGCCGCTCATCACCATCGCCATCGCTAAAACCCTTTCGCTTGCATTGCCGCTTTTACATAAGCCTCGGCGTCGCCCGGCAACAGCAGCCGGTCGCGGAGGAGCGCATCCGCTGAGGCCTTGAGCTTTGCCACAAAGGCGTCCCGCGAACCATAACGCTCTTCGAGTGACAGCCGTGGATCGCCAGTCGCGGCGCGCTCGGCCTTGGTGCGGGCGAACGGCAAGTACGTACCATCGCGGTCGCACAGGTCGGTGGGCGAGTCCTTATAGAGATTCCAGCCCGTGAAGGTCGCGAGCGGCACCGCGATGTCGGGCAGCCGGATACCCGATGTCTCGTTGCCGTCGAGATCGACCGCCGGCAGCAGCGTGCCATAGACCGCCTCCAGCGCCGCGGGCGGATTGACCCAATCGCGGTCGGCGCCGATCTTGTTCTCGGAGCGCGGCACCACCATGCCGGGAATCTTCGGCAGCTTCAGCGCGTCGAACGGCACCGCGGTACGGTCGGCAATGCGCGGCACCCGGCTCGCCGGCGGTTCGGTGCCGTTCGCCACCCACTCGTCGAGCGCGACCAGGAGCGCGCGGATCGCGGGATACGCGTCGTGCGGATTGCGCGCCTGCACACACGTGCCCGGCGTCGAAGGCGAGCTGAAATTACCGACGTGTTGAGTGCCGGCGATCAGGTAGGTGCGCGCCTTGGGGTGGTCGACGAGATCGCGCAGACCCGCCGGATCGGTGGTCAGCAGCGAAGCGCCCTTCTGCCAATATTCGGTCGAGGTGTTGGTCGCGATCACCAGCGGGTCGGTGTCGTCACCGCGGAACAACGAGCCGGACTTCGCCGTAAGCGGATCGCTGGTCGAAGCGAATGCGAACGGGAACCAGCTTTCCGGATAGAACCGGTCCTGCCGCTGCGTCGCGGTCCGGTCGATTTGGGCAAACGGCTCGTTGATGAACATCTTGCCGCTGCCGCCGGTGTGGGCGAGCACCCCGTCAAACACCCGGCGGCCGCTCTCGTCGGCGTTCATGCCGAGCTCGATGTGATGGCGCAGGTAACGGCCGCCGAGCGAGACGCCAAAGGCGAGCGTGCGCTTGATACCGGCGCCAGCGACCGGATTGGGATTGCCCCGCTGGTCCACCGCGGCGTACCGCAGGAACGACACCAAGTCGCGCGTCGCCGCAAGGCCGATGCCGGCAACCGGCGGCGCCTTGGCGTCGAACCACAGATCGTAGATGCGAAGATTCTTGAATTTCGTTCCCTCCGGCAGCAGCCGGATCGCGCGGTCGTTCACGAACACCCATTGGTCGGACGGCACCTCGATGCGCGGGCTATCGGCGCTGTCGCGGTAAGTCAGCCGCGCCGCTTTGGTGTCCTGGCTCGCGGCGCGGTTCCAAATTCTTGCGATTTCGACATCGGCCGGCCCGCGGGTGCCGACATTGATTTCCTCGCGGATGCGCTGCACCAGCGGCCGGTCGCCATCGGCCGCAACCGGCAACCGGATGGAGAGCCGCGCATTGGTGTTCGGCACCTCGGCGTCCCAACCCGACCACACCATGGTGTAGCCGCGCTCGAACGCGATCGGCGTGGCGCCGACGTCGGCCGCAGTCTTGGCGTCGTTGACCGTGGCCTGCCCGGCGCTCGAATTGTGCAGGCGGAGCAGCAGCACCTTGTTGCCGCGATTGGTCGCCTCGAACAGCAGCACGCCCGAGCCCTTCTGCGGGTCGGCCGGCCGCAGGATGTAAACGTCGGCCTCGTACTCGACCATGTCGCGCGCGTTGCGCGGCGCCTTGTCGAGATTGACGATGACGCTGTTGTGCGGATTTTTGGGATCGAGTTCGCCGCGGACGACGCCAGTGATGCGAACATAGGTGCCCACCGCGCCGAATTGTCGGCCTTCGGCGTAAGGCTCCGGCGGATTGAAGCGGACCTCGACGATGGTGGCGGCAGCCGGAGCAAGACCGGACAATCCGGTCCAGACCATCGCCACGATCAGCGCCGCCCTCAGGTTGCCCACGCTCGCCCGCGCCTCGCGGCGCCTCCTCATCATCGTATGGTTAACGCCAAACTAGGCATTTTCCACGCTTCCGGCTAGCGCGCCGCGCGTCATGGCAGCGCTGCGCATAATTTGTGATTGGCGCTGTGCAACGAGGCGGCTAAGTGTTTGGTCGACATGACCGACCCGCTCACCCCAGGGCTGTTCACGCCACTGTTTTCCAGCGCTGCGATGCGCGCCATCGTTAACGATCGGGCGCGGCTCCAGCACATGTTGGATTTCGAGGCGGCGCTGGCGCGCGCCGAGGGCGCGCTCGGCGTGATTTCGGCGGGCGCCGCTGGCCTCATCGCCGATGCCTGCAAGGCGGAACTCTACGACATCGCAGCGATTGCGGAAGCCGCCGTGCCGGCGAGCAACATCGCGATCCCGCTGGTCAATGCGATCGCCGCCGAGGTCAGCAAGCGCAACAAGGATTCCGCCGGCTACGTCCACTGGGGCGCCACCAGCCAGGACGTCATCGACACCGCGCTGGTGCTCGAATTGCGCGCCGCAATCGATGCCCTGCTCGCCGATCTCGACCGCGCCACCAAGGCTTTCACCACGCTCGCCGGACGCTATCGCCGCACCATGTCGGTTGCTCGCACGTTGATGCAGCAGGCCGTGCCGATGCCGTTTGGGCTCAAGCTCGCGGGCTATGCGGCAGCGCTGGGGCGCTCGCGCGACCGGTTGCGCCGGCTGCGCAAGGAAGCGCTGCTGTTGCAGTTCGGCGGCGCTGCCGGAACGCTGGGGGCGCTGGGCGAACGCGGCCTCGACGTGACGGATCGGCTTGCGGCACTGCTCGATCTGCCAATACCCGATGCACCCTGGCACACGCACCGCGATCGCCTTGCCGAAGTGGCTGCGGCGTTTGCGATCCTCACCGGCACGTGCGGCAAGATCGCGCGCGACGTAGCGCTCTTGATGCAGACCGAAGTGGCGGAAGCGTTCGAGCCCGCCGCTCCCGGCCGCGGCGGCTCCTCGACCCTGCCGCACAAGCGCAATCCGGTTGCGGCAGCGGCTGCACTTTCGGCCGCGACCATCGCGCCCAATCTCGCCAGCACCATCATGGCGGCGCAAATCC
>CAMDDZ010000058.1 GCA_945893145.1 Rhodoplanes serenus
CGGCTCACTGCGTTCGCCGACCTCTCCCCGCACGCGGGGAGAGGTGACCGGAACAAGCGGCGAGGCGCTCGGCCGCTGCGCAATCAGCCGCAGCCAGAGATACTGCGCCACGTTGGTGTCCTGATATTCGTCCACCAGGATGTACTTGAAGCGCTGCTGGTATTGCCGGAGCACCTCCGGCTGCTCGCGGAACAGCCGGATGTTCTCCAGCAGCAAGTCGCCGAAGTCGGCCGCGTTCAAAATCTTCAGCCGCTCCTGATAGGCCTCGTAGAGCTTTTTGCCGCGGCCGTTGGCGAACACCGCGGCCTCGCCCGGCGGCACTTGCGCCGGCACCAGCCCGCGATTCTTCCAGTGGTCGATCAGGCCGGCCAGCACGCGCGCGGGCCAACGCTTCTCGTCGATGTTCTCGGCTTGCAGCAGCTGCTTGAGCAGGCGGATCTGGTCATCGGTGCCCAGGATGGTGAAATCGCTCTTCAGCCCGATCAGCTCGGCGTGGCGGCGCAGGATTTTCACGCCGATGGCATGGAAGGTGCCGAGCCAGGGCATTCCTTCCACGACCTGGCCTACCATGGAGCCGACGCGCAGCTTCATCTCGCGCGCCGCCTTGTTGGTGAAGGTGACGGCGAGGATTTCGGCCGGCCGGGCGCGGCCCATGCTGAGAATGTGCGCGATGCGGGTGGTCAGCACGCGGGTCTTGCCGGTTCCAGCGCCGGCCAGCACCAGCACCGGCCCGTCGATGGTCTCGACCGCGAGCCGCTGTTCGGGGTTCAGATCGTTGAGATAGGCGGCGCCGCCGCTACGCCCGGCAAGCGCACGCGCCGCGATCCCGCCGGGCGCAGGCGCCGGGGCGTCGGCAGCATCGATCAAGGTGCGCTTTGCGGGGTCAACCAAGGCCAAACCGGTCCACAAGCCTGTCTGTAAGAATCACAGACAGAAAATGGCACTCGCGGTGCGGTTTTACGAGGGGAAGCGCACAGAACAGGGCCTTCAATCGCCCGATGGCTTGCCGGTTTCGGGGCCGCTGTAGCGCTGGTCGATGCCAAGCCCGAGTTCCTCCATCTCGGCCTTCAGCAAAGGGGCGCCGTGCCAGACCACCGGCACGCCGCCCGGAATGGCCGCCACCGTGATGGCCTGGAACACCTCGCGCGGCGTGGCGCCGGCGAGCAGCGCGCGCCGGATGTGAACGCGCGCGCCATGCAGCTTGCCCTGGGTCAGCAGCACGCCGGTGATGACGAACTCCATCACGGAACGGGGAATCGCTGCGTCCTTCCGCGAAATGGTCCAGGTCGAGTAGTAGTTTTTCAGCGCGAGGAAATATTCGGGATCGAGCGCCATCGTCGCGGTATGGCCGGGATGCACCACGCCAAGCGTCTCGCGGGCGAATTCCTCCGCGACCGCCGAGCCCTTGGGGTCTGCACTGGGCATAGCCGGCGCATCGGCCGTGCCAAACAGCTCGCGATTGAATTGTTCGGTCAGCTTGTCGGCCATTGTTGCCTCCCTGTGCGGACGCCCGCCTTACGCTATAGAAAATGACACTCGTGGCGAGGCTTTGCGAGGGGCGGCCGGATCTGGAATGAGGATAGTGGCTGCAGAATTGGAACTGGAGCTGGAGCGTCAACCCTCCGAACGCTAACGATCACGCTAAGGCAGATACTCAACCGAAAGCGTGTCGGCAAAAGCGCCGCGTTTGGTCAGGTGCCCGGCGCGGCCTGGTGCGCGCCGGAACTTGTCCTTTTTCAGGAGCGGCTTGAGCATCAAAGGCAACAGGGCCTGATTGATGTGGATGCCGAAGCACGTATGCATGCCAAAACCGAAATGCATGTACTCGTGCGGCAGGCGCCTGGGGTTGAAACGCCGCGGCTCTGGAATGCGCCGTTCGTCCATCATCGCCGAGCTGAAGGCGACGAGCACCGATGTCCCTTTGGCGACTTTGGTGGCGCGCGGCGTGGCGGCGGCGATGGTCCGATCGACTGCCGCAATCCGCATCAGGCCGGGCGCCAGCGGATCGAAGCGCATGGCTTCGAACAGATAGCCGGCGAGCAGCTTGTCGTCGTTGTCTTTTGCCGCTTGTTGCGCTTCCGCCAGGATAGCGGGGCGCCGCAGCAATTGCTCGAGCGCCTGGGGAACGACCATCGGCGGTTGCGGCAATCCGCCGACCACAAATCCGATCAGCGCGGAGCGAATGTCGTCGTCAGAAAATCCCGGTTCGCCCTGCGCCTGCTTGTCGATGCAGCGGCCGAGCACATCGTCCTTGGAGCCCCTGGATTTCTTGCGCTCGTCGATCAGGTTCTGGATGTGCGCCTGCATGGCCGGTGCGATCACGTCGACTTCCTTGCGTAGCACAGGATCGTTGCCGGGATCGGCGAACTGAAACTCGAACAAGCGGGTGGCCCAGACGCGCATGTCGGCGCCGGGCGGGTCGGGAGTGCCGAAATAATCGCACAGCACGTCGAACGTGACCTGGCGCACCAGCGCGTCCACCACCTCGATCCGGCCGCCGGCCTTGGCGACGGCTTGCTCGGCCGCCGCCAGAACCGCCGGCACGAGCCGCACCGGAATGTCTGCCGGCCGCACCACGGTTCGCATCGCGTCGGTCGCACGGTTGTGTTGGGCGTCATCATCTATGCCGAGGAAGAACTGAGGCTTGCCCATAATCACTTCAAGCTTGGCCTGATAGGTGACCGAAAACTTGCTGTTGGACGCGAACACCTCTTTGACATCGTCATAACGGGTCACGGCGGCGAACTTGCCGAAATGCGGGATGGGCCAAACCGCGCGCAGCAGGCGGAAGACCGTGCCGACGTGCGCCATGGCCCAATTCATCAGCCACGCCTTGATACGGCTCTTGATGTCGCTCGGGGGCGGACGCAGGACGTCGGTGCTCGTCATGGCGATCACAAACCTTGAAGGTAATCGAGGGCCGAGACGCTCGGCAGGAAAAAGTATTCACCGCCCGCAAGCTTGACGTAGGTTTCCACCTCGATCACGCGGCGCAGCGGATCCTCGGGAATGGTCATGGGTCCTTTGGGGCCGACCAGCGGATCGGTTTCGTTGAACAGCGTCGCGAAGCTTGGGTTCAGCAGCCAGGTCTGCTGTACGAACTCGAACTGCCGGGCGATGTCGGTGTTGAGACACATGAACAGCAGGCCGCGATTCTTTCCGTCGTCAACCATCCGGTCGGCGATTTTCTCGCCGTAGTTCCTGCCGCGCCGCATGATACGGTGATGGTTCGCGGCATCGAGCAAATTCGGTCCTGAGCGTGCGTCACGTGCCAATCCGTCACGCGGATTGGCACGGCGGACATGCGAGCCGAACGGACAGCCGAAGCCGTAAGGATCGTTTGCCAAATATCCAAAGTTGTCGTTCTGAGGCGCCGTCACACCCGGAGGGCAGAGCACGCTGCCGTCGAGCTGGCGGCCGATGATGCGAGCGGCCAGCCAGTCTGCGGTAATCGCACTGGAATGCGGGCCTTGCTTTCGCATCGTGGCGGCCGCGCTCTCGAGCGAACTCCAGAACGCCGCGACATCCTGGCGAAGCTCACGCACCACAAGGTAGCTGCCGTTGAGCCCAAGATTGAGGTAGCCCTCTGGCGCTCCGTCGGCCCGTAGGGTCGACTGATCGGAAAACGGCACCAAGGGGCACGGCGCGATTTCATTGTTGTTGTGGAAGTTCGGATAACCGAGCAAGACATCCGCAAGCGGAATGCCGCGCCAGCGGTAGGTTTCATCCGCGTTTCCGGCCGGTGGCTGCAGATACGGCTCCGGTTGGAGCCTGCCATCGGTAAAGCCGAAGTGCTCGTGAGCGACGATTTCTTTGTCGAGTTTGTCGAGATTGAGGCTGAGCGGCAGGCGGTGAACGACAGTTACGCCTTGCGTGTTCAGATGCGTCTGCACCGACAGGGCCCAACGCTCAACGGCTCCCTCGTCCCAATCGTAAAGCAATAGCAGCGCGTGGACGGTTTTGGGCGATGCGGCAGGCGTGATGCTGGGATCCTCCGGCGGGACATTGCCGCTCCACTGCAAGCCTTCACGAACAATCGTGCCGCGAGTGGCTTCGTCGCCCAATCGCCGCCGCCGATCCTCCTGATGCATGCCCTCGCGGAACGGCGTGGTGAAGGTCTTCAGTGTCTCGTCGCTGAGTCCCATTCGCTGGAGACCAGTCCACGTAAACGCAATGGTCACGGCCTCCTCAAACAGGCCGTCGGCATTGTTAATCGGTCCCAACCCTTTCTTGATGGGCTCCAAGGCCCGAAGGCTCCGCAGCCAGCCACCGCCTGGACGATCTATTTGCAGGAACAGCGCTTGGCCCCAGGGGAGTTGGCTCAGTCCGCTGGCGACGAAGGATTGGATGTCCTTCCACTGCGGTCGCGTGAGCCCCCACTTGCCTGCGTCCGCTTCGCCTTTGGGCTTTACAGGTTCCGCGCCCATGTCTTGGCATCCTCGGCATTGTCGAACCGCACGCGGCGCAACCCATTGGCGACGGCGGCGTTGCGCTCGATCTGATTGACGGAATATTCGGTGTATGCGCTGAACCAGAACCGGCTCACGGTCATGGAATGGCGAGCCCAAGCTTTAAATAGGCGGCCATGGGTCGCGCCTTCCAGCAACAAGAAGCGCGCGGGAGGAAATCCCACGCCGTTCGCCCACGCGAGCGTGAGGCCAGAATGGGCTTTCTCGATGAAGTCATCGAGGTAGCTCTCCCAGCTGCCGTCGAAATTGCTTAAGAACAGCAGGCGGCTTTCGTTGCTGACGAGCGCCCAATGCGCAAAATGAATCGTGCGCATGTCACCGAGATATCCGTCGCGCGCGGTCACCCGGAGGAGCAGGCCGAGCCCGACAAGCCCGATGCGGATCAGAACTGCGCGCAACGCGCCCGGCTTGACCAGCACGAGACTTCCCATGTGGTTCTGGACGATATGATCCTCGCTCTTCAGGATTTCGCGCATCAGCTTGTCGTTGATCGGCGGCTCGTCCTGGGACGGATCGCGGCGCTCCAGCCGCCGAAGCCACCACAAGATGGCCAGCACGCTGAACAGCCCGACGGCCAGCACCAGCAGCGCAGCCTTCAACATCTCGATGAAATTCGCTTTCAACGCCCCGAGGAAGGTCACGGGCGTCAAAAGCGCGAGGATGGCCGCGCCAATAAACGAGAAAACAAGCACGTAGAGAGTTAGACCGCAGATCCCGGCAATGGTTGCTTTCAGCTTGCCGCCCGGTGAAGCCGATTTCGGAATGAGCTGCCGCAAGTCGCCCAGATCGCCGATCGCGCGTGCGGCCATCGCCGCGGCCGCAAGCGATATCGCGATCGCTACCCACGAGTGGCTCACCAGCGCGAGCAACAAGCCCGGGATCGACAGGCAGAGCAGTACCGCCAACACCAGCCCGATCAGCCGCAGCCGGTCGGTCAGGTTTTCCAGCTTCGGAATTCGCGGCGACGCCGGTTCGTCAAGCCACGAAAATTTCGGACGCAATGCGGCGCGCAGTCGTTGATGGATTTCGCTGGCGGTAGCAGGCCGATATGGATTGGGGTTTCTGGTCTCCGCATTCATCAGCTCATCCTGGCACGCCACGAACAGCTCGCTCTCACGCAGGATGCGCGTCCGGTCGAGCCCCCGATTGCCGAGATGAAAAATCCTCGGTTTCACCATGTGGGCTTCGAGATAGGGCGCCAGCGGGAAGATGGAGTCGCGGTAGCTGATGGCGTCGTACACATCGCCTAGCGGTCCGGCGGGCCGCTTGCAGCAACGCAGCATCGCGCGAAGCGACGGGATTGCAGCTTCCAACTGTGCCCAGATTGGCCCGTCCAGGCCGTCAAAATTCGTCTCAATCACAAAAATCGGATCGTAGTCGGCAGCCTCGAAGATCGACATCGACATGAAATGCAGAGCTGGCGCGCGCATCTTCAGCCGATCGTATTTGTAGACAAAGTCCGGCGGCGGGCCTTCCTCTTCGGCCTTGAAATCGTCGATCAACTTTTGAAGAATCTCGATGCTATCGGGCTCGCCTTCGATCACGACGGTTCGGACCGTCTGCACCATCGAAATCCCCCTCGAACCCGTGCAGCGGGATTGTGGGCAATTGGTTGATTGATTGTCAATCTACCAACCAACAGTTACGTGCTACCAATGGCGTCGGTGCACACGCGGCCGTCAGAGCATGGTGCCGCGGAGCGGTCCGGCAATGCCTCAAGTGCTTCGCGAACGGGCCTGGCGGTCTTGAACCAAGAGGGCGCTGCTGCCATCTGTGAACGCAAAAATCGCACAAAAAATCCCCAAAAAACGCCAGTGAGAACCATGACCGCTGCCGCCGATAGCAAACCGGAAAGCCGGCCCTTCGAGGCCGACGTCGCCAAGCTTCTGCACCTGATGGTGCATTCGGTTTACTCGGACAAAGACGTATTCCTCCGCGAGCTGATATCGAACGCCGCCGATGCCTGCGAGCGGCTGCGCTACGAGGCAATCGCCAATCCGGCGCTGCTCGGCGACGATCCCAAGCCGCGCATCACCATCGCGATCGACGCCGACAACCGCCGCCTGGTGGTCGAGGACAACGGCATCGGCATGAGCCGGGATGAGATGACCGAGGCGCTCGGCACCATCGCGCGGTCCGGCACCCGCGCGTTCATGGAGCGGATCGAGGCGGTCAAGGAGGGCGGCGAGGGCGCGACGCTGATCGGCCAGTTCGGTGTCGGTTTCTACTCGTCCTTCATGGTGGCCGACCGGGTCGATGTCTTGTCCCGCCGGGCCGGCGCCGAGGAAGCCTGGCTCTGGACCTCCGATGGCAAGGGCACGTTCTCAGTTGCGCCCGCGGAGCTGACCGACGCTCCGGCCCGCGGCACCCGGATCGTGCTGCACCTGATGGAGGACGCCAAGGACTACACCGAGCGGCTTCGGCTGGAAGGCATCATTCGGTCGCAGTCCGGACATGTGCCGGTGCCGATTGCGATCATCGAGAAACCTGGCGCTGCGCCAGCCGAGGTGAGCGACGGCGCCGCGCTTTGGACCCGCCCGCGGAGCGAGATCAAGCCGGAGGAATATGCCGACTTCTACCGCGGCGTTGCGGGTCAATTCGATGAGCCGGCGCTGACCATCCATTACCGCGCCGAAGGGCGGCAGGAATTCACCGTGCTGGCCTTCGTGCCGTCGACGCGGCCGTTCGACCTGTTCGATCCGGACCGCAAAGGCCGCATCAAGCTCTACGTCAAACGCGTCTTCATCACCGATGAAGCCGAGATTGTGCCGCGCTATCTGCGCTTCGTGCGCGGGCTCGTCGATTCCGCCGACCTGCCGCTCAATGTGTCGCGCGAGATGATTCAGCAAAGCCCGATCCTCGCCGCGATCAAGAAAAGCGTGACCTCGCGTGTGCTGGGCGATCTCGAAAAGCTCGCCGAGAGCGATGCCGGCAAATATGCGAAATTCTGGGATGCGTTTGGCGGCGTTCTGAAGGAGGGCATTTACGAGGATTTCGAGCGCCGCGACGCGCTGCTGGGGCTGACGCGTTTCAAGACCACCGCCTCGGACGACAAGCTCCGCTCGCTCAAGGACTATGTGGGCTCACTGAAGCAGAACCAGACCGCGATCTACTATCTCGCCGGCGGCGACATTGCGCGGCTCGCAGCCTCGCCGCATCTGGAAGGCTTCCGGGCGCGCGGCGTTGAAGTTCTGCTGCTCGGCGATCCGGTGGACAGCTTCTGGGTCACCTCGGCGCCGTCATTCGAAGGCAAGCCGTTCAAATCGGTGACGCAAGGCGCGGCCGATCTGGCGCTCATCCCCCTGGTCGACGCCAAGCCGGAACAGGCAGCCGACGCCGATGCCGCGGTGACGAATTTTATCGCTTTCGTGAAGACGACGCTCGGCGACGCGGTGGAGAATGTCCGGGTCTCGGACCGCCTCACCGACAGCGCGGTCTGCCTGGTCGCGTCCGACAGCGGACCCGACCGGCAGCTCACCAAACTCCTGAGCAGCGCTGGCCGCCTGCAATCGGCCGCCAAGCCGATCCTGGAAATCAACCCGCGCCACGACTTCATCGTGGCGTTGGCGGCGCTGGGTGAGGACGAGACGCCGTTCAAGCAGGACGCCGCTCATCTGCTGTTCGACGAGGCGCGGATTCTCGATGGCGAACTGCCGGCCGACCCGCGCGGCTTCTCGCAGCGGCTGGCGCGGGTCGCCGGGCGCGGGTTGCGAAAGGGCGAAGCCGCAAAGCCTGCCGAAACTACTCCTTGAATTCACTCTTCGGCGTGTTGGCGATCCGGATCAGCGTCTGGGCGTCCGCGCGATCCTGTTTGAGGAACGCAACGAAGCCAGCCGGATCGGTGACGGCCGGCACCACGGCCTGCTTGCGCAGGAAGTCCGTGAACTTCGGCTCGCTGAACAGTTTTTGAAACTCGGCGCTGAGCCGCGCCACGATCTCCGGCGGCGTGCCCTTCGGCACCGCGATGCCCCACCAGCCTTGGCCGGGGAAGTCGCCCCAGCCAACCTCTTTGAAGGTCGGCACTTCGGGCAGCAGCGGCGAACGCTGCGCCGAACTGACGGTCAACGCCTTGACCTTGCCGGCCTGCAGCAATCCTAAAAAGTTGCCGACGCCGAAGCGCGTGAGCTGGACCTGGTTCGCCGCCAGCGCCTGTGCGGCCGGGCCGCCGCCGCGATACGGAATGCCGACGATCTTGGTGTTCCACTGGTTGTTGATCCAGCGCAGCGACAGGTCGGGATAGGAGCCTTCGCCGAGCGTGGCGAAGTTGAGACTCGTCGGCTTCGACTGCGCCAGCGCCTTCAACTCCGCGATTGAGTTGACGCCGGTGTCGTTCGACACGAACACGCCTTCGACCAGGAAGAACAGCCGCGCCACCGGAATGAAGTCGGTGTCCGGGTTGTAGGACAGATTGCTGAACAGCAGCGGATTGAACGACATCGTCGAGTGGTAGATGACGCAGACGCTGTAGCCATCGCCCGGCGCCTGCGCGCAGGCCCTGCCGCCCAATACGCCCGCCGCGCCGCCGATGTTCTCGATCACCAGCGGCTGGCCGAGCCGCGGCTGCAATTCGGCTGCCGCCGCCCGCATGATGACGTCGGTGACGCTGCCGGCCGCGATCGACACGATCAGGCGGATCGGTTTCGACGGATAGGTTTCGGCTTGGGCTTGGGTTTGGGCGAACAGCGCGCAGACGCACGCGATGAAACTGAAAACGATGCGTGTGAGTGCTCGCATGGTGATCCTCCCGATCTCTCCGCCGTCATTCCGGACGCCGCGCAGCGGCGATCCGGAATCCAGCAACAGTTTCTGCGTCTGGATTCCGGGTTCGCGCCTTCGGCGCGCCCCGGAATGACCAGAAATGGTGTCAGAGCTTCTTGTTGAATGCGTCCTGGATGAAGTCGTCCAGCATCCGGTAGGTCTGGTGCGCGGCGGGCGCATTATATTCCGCGACACCCTTCATCATGGTTTCTTCTTCGGCAAACGAATGCAGGCGTCCGCCGAAGTCGAGCATTTGCCAGTTGGCGCCGACGCCATCCAGTTCCGCTTCCAGTGCATCGCGGTCGGCCTTCGGCGCGACCGGGTCCTTCGAGCCGTGGATCACGAACACCGCGGCTTTGATATCGCCCTTCTTGGCCGGCATGGTGGTGCCGAGGTCGCCGTGCAGGCAGACCGCGGCGTTGAGATCGGCGCCTGAGCGCGCCAGCTCCAGCACGTTGCCGCCGCCGAAGCAGAAGCCGACCGCGGCCTGCTTCGAGCTGTCGCCGATGCCGCGCTTGTTGGCCTCAGCCACCATGGTGGCGAGCGCCGCGTTGACGCGCTTGCGTCCTTCAACGCGATCGGCGCGCACGCCCATCATCCATTCTTGCGAGGTCGGCGGACCCTCGCAGGTCTTGCCTTCGCCGTACATGCAGCCCACGAACGCGATGTATTTGTCGCCTGCCATTTTGGCGGCGCGTTTGATCGCGATTTCGGTGACGCCGAGCCAGTTCGGCATCACCAGCAACAGCGGGCGCTTGCCGCTGATCTTCTCGTTCCACACCAGCGCGCCTTTGGCTTTGACGCTGCCGGCCTGATAATCGATGCGTTCGACTGCCACGTTATCCTCCCAGAATTTTTTATGAGCGCGGAATGACTTCGCCGATCAGACCGGCGTCCCATTGCGTGAAGTAAAGCCTGCCGTTCGACATCGCCGTGATGCAGCGCGCGCCGCTCTTCGGTGTCGGGATCTCGTACTCGCCCAGCATCGTGCCGTCCGGCGCCATGCGGCCGATCTTGTTGGCGAAGTTCTCGGTGCACCACAGATCGCCATCCGGTCCGACCGCGACGCCGCGCAACGAAGCGTCCGGCGTCGTCACCTTGTGCTCGGTGATCCGGCCGTCGCGATCGATGCGGCCGAGCGCGTTGGCAGCCGTCTCGACGAACCAGATGCTGCCGTCCGGATGCGGGATGGTGGCGCGCGGCTGGCTGTCATGGCTCGGAATCGGGAATTCGGTGACCTTGCCGTCCATGGCGATGCGGCCGATGGCGTTGCCGGCCGCTTCGCTGAACCAGAGCGCGCCGTCGCGGTTGGAAAACGACAGCGGCTTCGATCCCGGCGTGATGCCGTCCTTGAACTCGGTGATACGGCCATCCGGCGTGATGCGGCCGATCTGGCTCACCTCGGTTTCCGAGAACCACACATTGCCGTCGGGCCCAAGATGGATGCCGTCGGGCCCGGCGTTCGGCGTCGGTAACGGGAATTCGGTGATCTCGCCGCGCGGCGTCAATCGTCCGACCTTGGATGCGGACTTCTCGCAGAACCACAGATTGCCGTCGGCGCCGAACGTGCAGCCGATCGGCGTGGCGTTTGGGGTCGGCAACGTGAACTCGGTGAACACATAGGTGTTGACGTCGAGCCGGCCGATCTTCGAGGCGCCGCTCTCGCAGAACCACAGGCAGCGGTCAGGCCCTTCCACCGCGATGTAGGGCTTGCTGCCCTCGGTTGGAATGCGGTGCTCGCGGATGGTGGGTGGCGCAACCGTGCGGGCGCGTGTGCTTGATAATGTGTCGGACATGCGCGGATGCTAACGATCTCAAGTCGCAATCGCAACCAATGAGCCGATCATGCCCACGCTTAACGGCATCCTGGAGACCGCGCTTTACACCGACGACATGGAGCGCGCTCGGGCGTTCTACGAGGGCACGCTCGAGTTGAAGCCGATCTACGAGGACAAACGGTTGTGCGCCTACGGCGTTGGCAGCCGCGACGTGCTGCTGATCTTCCGGCGCGGCAGTGCGACGCAGACCGTCACCATGCCGGGCGGCACCATTCCGGGCCACGATGGCGCCGGGCCGCTGCATGTTGCATTCGCGATTGGCAAGGATGAGCTCCAGCGCTGGGAGCAGCACTTGAATGCGCGCGGTGTCGCGATCGAAGGCACGACCGATTGGTCGCGCGGCGGCCGCAGCATTTACTTCCGCGACCCGGACGGACATCTGTTGGAGCTGGCGACGCCCGGATTGTGGGCAGTCTATTAGGACGCGTGCTTATAATTCCGGCTGGGATTCTAGGGTGGCGTGCG
Source organism: Rhodoplanes serenus (assembly GCA_945893145.1). Classification (GTDB taxonomy): domain Bacteria; phylum Pseudomonadota; class Alphaproteobacteria; order Rhizobiales; family Xanthobacteraceae; genus Z2-YC6860. The sequence goes on from CAMDDZ010000058.1 coordinate 11,531, forward strand.
TCAGCGTGTCAGAGAAAAACAAACAGACCTGAGCTCGACGAACCGCTAAGCTCAACGATCCTTTTTTGGAGAACACCATGGTCCTTCCGCGCAGAAGTTTCTTGCACCTGTTGGCGGGTGGAGCGGCGTTGCACGCGTCCTCCGGGCTCGCGATGGCGCAAGCCTATCCGTCGCGGCCCGTACGCGTGATCGTTCCGTTCGCGCCTGGCGGCCAAACCGACGTGGTCGCGCGGCTGATTGCGCAGAAATTATCCGAGCGGCTTGGCAAGAACTTCTACATCGAGAACGCCGCGGGAGCCGGCGGCAACATCGGCGCCGCCCGTGCCGTGCAAGCGGAACCGGACGGTCACGCCATCCTGTTCGTCGATGGGATCGGTTTCGCGGCCAATCCGACGCTCTACGGGAAAGTCCCGTATGATCCCATCGCGGATTTCGAGCCGGTGTGCGTTGGCGCGACGACCATGCAGGTGCTCTCCGTCAATCCGTCGGTCCCGGCGAACACGGTCCAAGAGCTCGTCGCGCTGATCAAAGCGAGCCCGGGCAAATTCAGCTACTCCTCGGCAGGCGTCGGAACCGGCGCTCATCTCACCGGCGAGTTGTTCCGTTCGGCGCTCAATCTCGACCTGGTGCACGTGCCCTACGGCGGCGGCGGACCGGCCATCGCTGCGGCCGTGGCCGGGCACACGCCGCTGTCCTTCGGTTCTCCGGCGGCGACCATCCCGCAGGTCAAGGACGGCAAGCTCCGTGCGCTGGTGGTGGGCGGCGCCAAGCGTTTGCGGGGACTGCCCGAGGTTCCAACCATCCGTGAGGTCGGCTATCCCCAGGTGGAGTGTGACGCGTGGATCGGCGTTCTGGCTCCTGCCAAAACGCCGAAGGAGATCGTGACGCTGCTCTATCAGGAGATCGTCAGAGCCGTGAAAGTGCCTGAGGTCGAGGAGCGTCTGGTTTCGCTCGGATTTGAGCCGGCGTCCACCAATCCGGAAGAACTCGCCGCCCTGATCAAGGCGGAAATCCCGAAGTGGGCGAACATCATCCGCACGGCGAATATCAAGGCCAATTGATCTAGTCGCCGCGCGCCTCGAACTGCCCGGTGGTGCAGCAGCAGAAGAACGCTCGCCGGGTGGGCGGCGGGGTCTGCCGGCTGCGCTCGCTCACCACGAATTCGCCGTCGATCAGCACGTGCGTGATGCCAGGCAGATCGCCGTGGCCGATCGCATCGGTCAGCGTCGTTCCTGCGGATCCCGTGATCGGCCCGCAGACCACGATGTCGGCAGGCTTGCCGGCGGCGAGCACGCCGACATCGACGCCGTGCGCCTTCGCGGTGTTGCCGGTCGCCACCGCGACGGCCTGGCCGGCGGTGAGCCCGCACATCGACGCGAGATACAACACGTTGCGCAGCATGCCGCGAGGGATGACGCCGGTTCCGCCCGGCGTGTCGGTGCCGAGGGTCAGGCGATGCAGCTCGTTGCGCTCCTTGAGCCGCGCGACGAGGCGGTGCGTCGAGCGATAATTCCCCGACGAGCACACCTCCAGCGCAAACGCGGTGCGGTCGACTACCGCGTCGATGTCTTCGTCGCTCATCGGGATTGGGCCGCCGCTGACATGTGCGGCGATGTCCGGCTGCAGCCATGACAATACGTCGTAGCCGCACACGGCGCTTGCGCCAGAGCGCGACACCCCGCCGGTGTGGACCTTCACGCGCATGCCGCGGGCGTGGCTCCAGGAGACGTAGCGGCGCGCTTCGGTGTTGTCCGGGCCGAACGGATAGAACAGGAACTTCACCCATTTCACGCCGGCATCGGCCAGGCGGTCGAAATGGACTTCCGTCATTTTCGGCACCAGCAGCGCCGTACCGGCCTGCACCTTGACGCCGCTCCAGCGCACGCGGCCGGTCGTTGCCGCAGTCACGACCGCAAGCGACGTCACCAGCTCGGGCGTCAGGTTGTCATAGTCGATGCCCGGAATGTGCAATTCACCGGCCGAGATCATCGTGGTGGTGCCGCCATGCAGGTAATTGCCGATCCATCCGATGGCATCCTGCGCCGGGGTCCATTCACCGAGCACGGGGTGAACATGGCCGTCGACCAGTCCGGGCATAACCGCGCCGCCCGCTGCATCCAGCACTTTGTCGGCGCTGGCCTGATCGCCGGTGGGGTCGAGGGCTGCAATCCGGCCACCCTCGATCCGGATGCTTTTAACGGGCGCCGTCGGCCGAGCGAGTTCGCCGGTGAAAAATTCGCCGATATTTTGAATCAGCAACGCCATCGTTTCGCTCCCGAGCGCAAAGCTCTGTCTCGATGGGAGTTTGCTGGTGGCGAAGGAGCAACTCAATAGCAACGGCTCGCGCCGCGGGATGAGGGCCGCTACTTCTCCGGCATCGCGACGCGGCGGCCCGCCGCCTCCGGCCGCGGCAGTTGCGCGTGCGAGGCCTTCATCTGCACGAGGCGCTTGGTCACGGCGGGTGGGAAGGGCGCAACCTTCTTCGCATTCATGTCGACGTGCAGCGACATGTTCTCGGACGTCGCCGACACCCAGCCTTCTTCGGCGTGGAAGAGCTGCTCGAAGTAGTGCATGCGCTTGGCGTCGTATTCGAGCAGCTGGAAAGTGACGCGCACCGGATCGCTTTCCTTCAGCTCGCGCAGGTAGCGCACGTGCACTTCGGCCGTGAAGGTGGAGAAGCCGGTCTTCACATAATCGGCGCCGCAGCCCAAAAGCTCGAACACCTCATCGACCGCGCGATCGAACAGCACGTTGTAATAGGCCATGTTGAGATGGCCGTTGTAGTCGATCCAGGCCGGCTCGACCTTCATCACCGAGGAGACGAAGGGAGCGAAGAACAGTGGTTCGTAGTCGCGGCGGTCGAGCATGGCCCCATTGTGCCAGGGGTTTCTGAATATTCAGCAAATCGCCAGGCGCCAAAGCGCTGTATATGCGGGGATAGCAGGGATAAGGACGGCCCGGAGGGCACTTTGCCCCTGGCGCTGCGGCTCTGCTAACGTTGGGCGCACGAGGACATTCATGTGACTTTCATGGCATCGGCTCAGGCGGCGGAGCGCCGCGACCCCCAATCACCCGACCGGCAGACAATCGATCAGGCGGTGGCCGCGCTGGCGGCCAAGTTCGGCAACCGCCTGGTGACCTCGCGGGCGGTGCGCGAGCAACACGGCAACACCATCACCTGGATCGAGAACCAGCCGCCCGACGCGGTGATCTATCCGCAATCGACCGAGGACGTGCAGGAGATCGTGCGCATTTGCGCGGCGCATCGCGTGCCGGTGATCCCGTTCGGCGCCGGCACCTCGCTCGAAGGCCACGTCAATGCACCGCGCGGCGGCGTGTCGGTCGACATGCGCGACATGAACAAAGTACTGGCGGTGCATGCCGAGGATCTCGACTGCGTGGTCCAGCCCGGCATCACCCGCAAGGCGCTGAACGAATATCTGCGCGATCAGGGCGTGTTCTTCCCAATCGATCCAGGCGCCGACGCGTCGCTCGGCGGCATGGCGTCGACGCGCTGCTCGGGCACCAACGCGGTACGCTACGGCACCATGAAGGACAATGTGATTGCGCTCAAAGTCGTGATGCCGAGCGGCGAGGTGATGAGCACGGCACGGCGTGCGAAGAAATCCTCGGCCGGCTACGACCTGACGCGGCTCATGGTCGGGGCCGAGGGCACACTTGGCGTCATCACCGAGCTGACGCTCAAGCTCCACGGCATTCCTGAGGCAATTGCCGGCGGTATCTGTCCGTTCCCGTCGGTCGAGGCCTGCTGCAACGCCACCATCATGACGATCCAGTCCGGCATTCCGGTGGCGCGGATCGAATTGCTCGACGCGCTGCAGGTCCGCGCGGTCAACCTCTACTCCAAGCTGACGCTGCGCGAGACGCCGATGCTGTTCCTCGAATTCCACGGCTCCGAGGCGAGCGTGGCCGAGCAGTCGAAGCGTTTTGGCGAGATCGCCACGGAATTCGGTGGCGGTCCGTTCGAATGGACCGCGAGGCCGGAGGAGCGCACCAAGCTTTGGGAGGCGCGCCACAACGCCGCGTTCTCGACCTTCACGCTGCGGCCCGGCTCCGCCATGATCCCGACCGACGTGTGCGTGCCGCTTTCGCGCCTGGCCGAGTGCGTGGCCGAAACCCAGCGCGATATCGCCGACAGCAAGCTGATCGCGCCCATTGTGGGCCACGTCGGCGACGGCAATTTCCATCTGACGCTGCTGATCGACATGGCCAACCCTGAGGAAATCAAGGTCGCCAAGGCCTTCAACGAGCGGCTGGTCGAGCGGGCGCTGGCCATGGATGGCACCTGCACCGGCGAGCACGGCGTGGGGCAGGGCAAGATGAAGTACCTGCTGGCCGAGCACGGCGCGCCCGCCCTCGAAGCGATGCGCGCGCTGAAGCGGGCGTTCGACCCCGGCGACATTATGAACCCGGGAAAAATCGTTGCGTTGGGCTAGGATACGGGCCGGGCGGACATAGATTCGCCGTCAACAAACGCCAGTGAAACATGGCCCGGCCGGCCGGACGACCGCGGCCATGTGGCTTAAACATTTAAGGTTTTGTTATTCCGCTGGCCCGAAAGTGCCCGCGGAGGCCGGAATTCTGGCCTTGGAGCGAGCGTGCAGAACACACTGCTGGGTCTTGGCATCGCGTGCATCCTTGCGCTGCTCGCGGCGCTGATCGGGCCCTACTTTGTTAACTGGAATAACCACCGCGCCTTCTTCGAGGCCGAAGCCTCCCGCCTGATCGGACTGCAGGTGCGGGTCAGCGGGCCGATCAAGGTCGGCGTCTTGCCGTTTCCCTCCGTAACGCTCGGCAACATCGAGATCGGTCCGCAGGGCGAGGCGGCACGGCTGCGCGCCCGCACGCTCGGCGTCGAGATTGGGCTGGGGCCGCTGCTGCGCGGTGAGGTCCGCGCGACCGAGATGCAGCTCGTCGCGCCTGAGCTCAACGTCGGGCTGAACAGCCTCGGACAGGTCGATTGGCCGGCGATGCAACTCGCCACCGACACGCTGTCAATCGACCGGCTCAAGATCACCGATGGCCGTCTGGTGCTGACCGATGCGCTCAGCGGTGGCCGACGCATCCTGCAACAGGTGACGTTCACCGGCGACGTGCGCTCGCTCGTCGGACCGTTCCGCGGCGAGGGTGGCTTCGTCACCAACGGCCAGCTCTATGGCTACAAGATTGCAGCCGGCCGCTACAACGACGACGGATTGCGGATCAAGCTCAGCGTCAACGATTCCGATTGGCCGCTGAACGTCGATGCCGACGGTCTGCTGGCGTTCGAGCGCGGCTCGCCGCGTTTCGACGGCAGCGTTACGCTGGCACGGCCGGCGGGTTCGGTGCCGAGTTCGGGCAAGGTCATCATCAGCGAACCGTGGAATTTGACCAGCAAGGTCAAGGCATCGTCCGAAGCGGCGGTTCTCGAACAGGTTACGTTCCAGTACGGCCCCGAAGAGCGCGCCGCCAAACTTGCCGGTGACGCCAAGCTCACGTTTGGCGAAAAGCCGCGGCTCGAGGGCGCGCTGTCGGCGCGCCAGATCGACATCGACCGGTTGATCGCCACGTCGGAGGCGCCGCGGCGGTTGCCGCTGGCGGCATTCCAAAGCTTTGCCGACATGTTTGGCGGCGCGCTCTGGCGCGGTCTGCCGGTCAAGGTCGCGCTCAGCGTTGATGCCCTGACGATTGGCGGCGCGGCGTTGCAGGCGGTCGGCTGCGATCTGCGTTCGGATGGTGCAACGTGGCGGCTCGACAAGCTCGACTTCCGCGCGCCGGGGTTCACCCAAGTCAGGCTGAGCGGTCGGCTCGATCCATCCGCCACGGGCATCGGCTATAGCGGCGAGACCAGCATCGAGGCCAGCGATCCGAAGACGCTGGTGGCCTGGCTCGCCGGGCAGCCCGCCTCGACCGTGCGGATCAAGCCGTGGCAGTTGCGTGGCGTGGTGTCGCTCAGCTCCGACCGGATTGCGGTCGAGCGGCTGCGTACTGAATTTGAGCGCGGCACCATCGAGGGCCGCTTGTTATATGTGTGGTCGGCTTCCGACCGTCCGGCGCGGCTCGACGCCGAACTGAGCGCCGCTGAGCTCGACGTCGATGCGCTCATCAATTTTGCCGAGGGTGCGTTCTCCGGCGTGGGCCTTGAGCGTCCCAAGGAAGTGTCGCTCGCGCTTGAAATAGGCAAAGCCAAGATCGCGGGCTTCGAGGCGCGCAAAACCACCGCGCGGCTGAAGTTCGACGCCTCCGGCATCGCCATCGAGAAGTTCTCGGTGGCGGATTTCGGCAACGCCAAGGTCGAGGCCGTCGGCCGGATCGAAACCTCGGCCTCGCCGGGCGGCAACATCACATTCGATCTCGACGCGCGCGAGCTCAACGGCATCATCGCGCTGGCTGATAAGTTTGCGAGCCCGCTCGCCGACACGTTGCGGCAGCTTTCGGCCCGCCGCAAAACCGCGAAGCTGCGCGCCGCCGTCAGCCTGGAGCATACGTCAGCCGATAGCGCCACCGGCCGCCTCGTTTTGAGCGGCAGCATCGGCACCGTGAAGGTCGACGTGAAGGCCGACGCGGTCGGCAAGCCCGAAGCGTTTGTGGTGACGGATTTGCGGGCGCTCAGCGCCACCCATGTGCAGTTCGATGGGCGTCTGGAGTCCGAGGATGGCGGCGTTCTGCTCGCGCTGGTCGGACTCGATCGCGTCCCCGGAGACAATCGCCCGGGACGGCTCACCGTTAAGGCCAGCGGCCCGTTGAGCAGCAATCTTGCGATCGAGGGCAAGCTGGTTGCCGGCCCGATCGATGCCGACGCCAAAGGCATATTCCGGCGTGACGCCGACCGGCCCTCGGAGTTGCGCCTGGAGCAGATCGCGGGCTCGATCGGCACCAGCAAGGCTCAAGGACGGCTGGTGCTGACCTTCGGCAGCCCCGCCAAGGTCGATGGCGCGCTCGAAGTGGATTCGCTCGATGCGCCGGCGATGATCGCGGCGGCGATCGGAATGCCGGTGTCCCGCGCCAAGCCGGGCGACACCGTGACCTGGTCGTCCGAGCCGTTCGTCCTCAGTGCGTCGAATCTGGTCGGCCGGATCGAGTTGAAGGCGCAGAGCGCGAAATTGTCGCCGTCGCTCATCGCGCAACAGTTGCGTGGGCAGTTGCGCATCGGGCCATCCGAAGTCGTGTTCGACAATGTGGTCGCCGATCTCGGCAAGGGCAAACTGGATGGCCGGTTGGCTTTCGTCATAAGTGCCGAGGGACTCTCCATACGCGCGCGCGTGACGCTGAGTGGCGCTGACGCCAAAACAATACTCGCAAGCGATGGGCGCTCGCCGGTTGCCGGACGTCTTACGTTCAACGCGGAAGTGGAAGGCGCGGGTTTGAGTCCGGCGGCCTTCATCGGATCGCTTTCCGGCAGCGGCACGCTCACGCTCGAAAACGTGCAGCTTGCGGGCCTCAACCCGCATGTGTTCGACGCTGTGGTGCGGGCGGTTGATCTTGGAATTCCGACTGACGCCAGCCGCATCCGTGATTTCGTCGCCACCGCGCTCGACAATGCGAGCTTCAACGCAGCGCGGGTTCAGGCGCCGATTTCAATCAACGCCGGGCAGGCGCGGGTGCGTAACGTCAGCCTGCGCGGCGGCAGCACCGATCTCGAAGTCACCGCCAATCTCGGTCTCGCGGATTCATCCTTCGACGCCGTGCTGACTTTGCTGGGCGCGCCTTTGTCGGCTGGCGCGCCGCGGCCCTCGGTCTTTGTCACGTTGCGCGGACCGGTCGGCGCGTCGAAGCGCGCGATCGATACCAGCGCGCTGACCGGCTGGCTTGCGATGCGCGCGGTCGAGCAGCAGGCCAAACGAGTCGATGCGATGGAGCAGTTGCGGCGCGAGGCGATCGCTCGGCAGCCGTCGCCCGAAGCGGCGCGCCCGGAACAGGCCACGCCCGACGTCGCACCGCCGCCGGTGACGCCTGCGGCGCCGTCCGCCACCGCGACGACCGAGCCGATTGCTGCTCCCAGCACAACGAATTCGATTCCGGCGGCCGATCAGGCGCCGCCGCTGCCACCGGCGATCACAATCATGCCGGCGCCACGGCCGCGGCCGGTGCCGCGTACCGAAGCCATGCAGACGCGTCCCGCCGCGGCGCCAAAACCCGTGGCACCGCCAGCACCGGCGCCACTCGTTGGGCGTCCGCTGGAATTATTCGGCTCGCAATACTGACGGTTCGGTCCGCAGGCCGATGATGTCGCGCACAGCGTTCGGCTGCGCCGCATGGTTCTGCAAGCGGTAGTGGTCGAGCACGAACAGCCGGATGGCCGACGATAGATTGCCATGGCGGCGATCCGTGTCGATTGTGGCAACCAGATCGGACAGCGTGATGTCCCGGTCGCCGGCAATTTCCTTAAGCCCACTCCAGAACGCATCTTCGAGACTGACGCTGGTCTTGTGACCAGCGATAACGATCGAGCGTTTGACGACCGGGGATTTCATCGGTGGTCTCCCGTTTCGATCCGGTGTTCGTCGAGCAAGTGGTTGGCTTTGTCGCGATCCGCCGAGGTTTTGGTGCGTTCCGACTTAGACACACCATGGGCGTGCCGATTTTCAGCGGCCTGACGTTCGGCGTTGCTGCGCACGGCGCGTTTGCGTGCCGTGCGCAGGTTGACGACCTCAGCCATGCCAAAGCTCAACGATAACCGGATACACGATGATGGGGCCTCAGTACCAATCCACTGCCATCTGCGCCAATTACGCCGATACGGTGGCGACGATTGCAGCTGGCGCCTTAATGTTACGAGGATGCAGCCAGCAACCGCCAAGGCAACACACGGTTTGTTGAACGACGAAGCGGCGTTTCCGTTCCACGCGATGCGCCATTCAATCGCGCGGTCGTCTGCATCGTATTGTGTGCGCTACCAATTCGTATTGAAAAAATTTGCGGCGCCGGACTCGTACGCGGAGCGCAGTACATTTTTGGTCATTGGACTTTAGGGAAACAGGCGCGCTGTCATGCGTTTTGCGACGGATAGATTTGCAAATCCGAAACCGCTGCGGCGGGGCATATCCCCATCGGGCAAATACAACTGCACCGCAATCACCGGTTGATTCGCCGCCGCGCGGAACCGTTTTTCAACCCGGCCTCGTCATTCGCTCCGGTCTCACCAGGCGGTCGAATTCGGCGCCATTCACATAACCCGACCGGATCGCTTCCTCGCGCAAAGTCGTGCCGTTGTGGTGCGCGGCCTTGGCGATCGCGGCCGCTTTGTCGTAGCCGATCTTCGGCGCCAGCGCGGTCACCAGCATGAGCGAGCGCTCCATCAGTTCGTCGATGCGGGCCGCGTTGGCGCGGATGCCAACGACGCAATTGTCGGTGAACGAGCGTGCCGCGTCTGCCAAGTGCTGAATCGATTGCAACATGGCGTACGCCAAGAGCGGCTTATAGACGTTGAGTTCGAAGTGGCCTTGGCTCGCGCCGACCGTGATCGCGGTCTGGTTGCCGAACACCTGCGCGCACACCATGGTCAGCGCCTCGCACTGGGTCGGATTGACTTTGCCCGGCATGATCGAGGAGCCCGGCTCGTTCTCCGGCAGGATCAGTTCGCCGAAGCCGGAGCGCGGGCCCGAGCCCATCAGGCGGATGTCGTTAGCGATCTTGAACAGATCGGTTGCGAGCGCGTTCAGCGCGCCGTGCGCAAAGGTGTAGGCGCCGTGCGAAGCGAGCGCTTCGAATTTGTTCGGCGCGCTGGTGAACGGCAGCCGCGTGATCTGCGCGACCTTGCTGGCGAACCGTTTGGCGAATGGCGGCGGCGCGTTGAGCCCGGTGCCGACCGCGGTGCCGCCTTGCGCCAGCGGATAGAGCGCCTTGAGTGCGAGGCGGTTGCGCACGATGCCGCTTTTGACTTGCGCCGCGTAGCCGGAGAATTCCTGGCCGAGCGTCAGCGGCGTCGCATCCATCATGTGGGTGCGGCCGATCTTGACGATGCGCGCGAACGCTTTGGTCTTCTTCTGCAACGCATCCTGTAAATGCGCGAGCGCCGGATCGAGCCGCCGCGCGATCTCTTCCGCCGCCGCGATGTGCATGGCGGTTGGGAAGCTGTCGTTCGACGACTGGCTCATGTTGACGTGATCGTTCGGATGCACCGGCGATTTCGCGCCGCGCTTGCCGCCGAGCATCTCGTTGGCGCGATTGGCAATCACTTCATTGGCGTTCATGTTGGTCTGCGTACCGGAGCCGGTCTGCCAGACCGCGAGCGGAAATTCAGCGTCGAGCTTGCCGTCGATCACCTCCTGCGCGGCCTTGATGATCGCCTTGGCACGGCGCGCGTCGATCAGCCGGAGCGACAGGTTCACTTCGGCGGCGGCGCGCTTGACGATGGCGAGCGCACGGATGAACTGCCACGGCATGCGCTCGGAGCCGATGCGGAAATTGCCGAGCGAGCGCTGCGTCTGCGCGCCCCAATAGCATTCGGCCGGCACCTCGATCGGGCCGAACGTGTCGGTCTCGATGCGCATTTTCATCATCGCGGCCTCAATGGCTGCGCATGTCGGTGCAGCCTTCAAGAATGAATATGGTGTTGCCCGAAAGCGGTTCCGAGCGCCGGACCGCGGCTATTTCTTGCGGAAGCGGTCGAGCCGGACCACTTCGCCGCTGGCCTTGCCGGGCCCACCCTTGTCGTCTGGGTTCGACGGCGACACGGTCGCGGCCGGCACATCCGGTTCGTTCGGATTGACCACAGTCGGCTCATGGCGCGCCGGCGGCCTTGGCTTGGCCTTAGGCTTTTCAGCCTTGCCTTGGCGTTTGGCTTCGGCCGGGGAGGGGCCCGGTGCCTCGGCCGCCTCGGCGACCGCCTCGAACTGCAACGCGAACTGGATCGAGGGATCGACGAAGGCTTTGATGGAGTCGATCGGCACCAGCAGCCGCTCGGCTACGCCGCCGAACGACAGCCCGACCTCGAAGGACACTTCGGTCACCTTCAGGTCCCAGAACTGGTGCTGGAGCACCACGGTCATTTCCTCCGGATATTGCGCGCGCATCCGCGGCGACAGCCGCACACCCTCGGCCTGGGTGTCGAAGGTGATGAAGAAATGATGGTCGCCCGGCAGGCCCTTCTTGGCGACGTCCACCAGCACTTGCCGCACCATGCCGCGCAGTGCCTCCTGGGCCAGGATGTCGTAGCGGATGTGATCGGTGGGCATGGCGGTGTCGGCGGGCGTCTCAGTGGGTGGCGGGACTGGAATACGGCAAGCCCAACGTCCGGGCAAATAAAGTGGAGGCTTGTGCGGCTTCCACCATTTCCCATTGTAGATCAATGCGATGCGTTTTCCAAGGCGGCCCCGGAAAACCATGAACAGGCACAGAACGCACCGGCCGATTGTAAAACGCTCCGGAACCTTGCCAGCGCGGCGGCACACACGATCTATGACGCGATCAACGCCGCTGCCAGTCCCGACGATCTCGACCAGCTCGCCCGCACCATGTGGCGCGGCTACGGGGAAGGCGCGATCGGTGACGACGATGCCGCGTTCTTGCAGTCCTGCATTGATCGTCGCCGGCCGCTGGCCAGCAATACCCCGCGCACGGCACCAGGGCGCTCTCTGAGCAAGCTTGCCGGCCGCTTGGGGAGCCGCTTCAAGCCGCGCCAGCACCCGCGCTCGCCCGATCGCAAGGCATCACGAGATCGACGGCGCACGCTCGGCGGCTCGGCAGTGATGCCGCCCAATCTCAGGCATCACTACACGGAAGGCCAGCGCGCGGTGTTGTCGATCGTGGCCGGCGAGTTGAAGCACCACGGCGTGTGTGACCTGCCCATCGACAAGATCGCGGCCCTGGCTGGCGTGTGCAGGACCACGGTGCAGACCGCGCTGCACGAGGCCCGACGCCTACTCCACCTCAAGATCACTGAGCGACCAAGGCCCGGCCGCAAGAGCCTGACCAACGTGGTGGAGATCATGTCAGGGGAGTGGCTGACCTGGATCAAGCGCGGTCCCACAGCGCACCGCCCGATAGGGTCCAATCCTGTGAAAATAGTGAGCCCGACCAAGATCAAAGATCAAGAAAGAAAGAGGCTTTCCGATGAAAGCGAGTGGAGGCGAGGCTACGGGCCACCTCAAACGTCGTGGAAGAGGCGAGCCTGATGCCTTCGGACCCGTACTACCGCACACCACACTGGCGACGATTGAGGGCGGCAAGGCTCAAGCTCGACCGCAATACGTGCGTGGTGCCTGGCTGCGGGCAACCCGCGTGCGTTGTCGATCATATCAAGCGACGTGCTGATGGTGGAGCCGACACGATCGCGAACACGCGCTCGCTCTGCCGCGAGCACGACAACCAGGTGAAGGAACGGCCGAACGGCAAGCGCGCCAACGGCGGCAAGCTCGTGGTGCGTGGCTGCTTCGCTGATGGCACGCCGCGCGACCCGCGACACCCATGGTTTACAGGCGGGCGAGGGGGGATCGGTCAATGAGAGTTCGGGGGACAAAGACCGTGGGGGGCCTCCGAACACACTTACTAAAAGGCCTGATTTCATGGGGTTAAGAGGCATTGGAGCCGGTCCGGTCGATCGGCCAACACCACGTAAAAGGGGTCGCCCGCCCAAGAAGCGGGCCTGGGAGTTACCCGGTCTGAGCCGGGCCGAACGGGTACGTGCGTTTATCGAAGCCCTGCCCATCACGTCGGGAGTGCACGCCGGAAAACCCTTCAAAATTCGCGACTGGCAATGGTCCGAGATCATCGAACCGATGTACGCGACCGACGCCGAAGGCCGACGACGGAAGCGCAAGGCGCTGATCACCATCCCGCGAAAAAACGGAAAGACCCAGCTCGCTGCGGCGCTGGCACTCTGCCACCTGGTCGGGCCGGAAGCGGAGCAACGCGGACAGGTTTATTCGGCGGCGGCCGACCGCAAGCAAGCGGCACTGATCCTGAAAGAGCTGGTCGCGTTCGTGCGCGCGACTGACTGGCTATCGAAGCGCGTCATCATCCGGGAGCACTCGAAAACTCTTGAGGACGTGGTGACCGGCTCGACCTATGAGGCGTTGTCGAGCGATGCCCGCAAGGCGCACGGCCTCAACGTGTCGTTCGCGATCATGGATGAGCTGGCGCAGTGGCCGAAACGCGATCTCTATGAGGCGCTGACAACCGGCGGCGCGGCGCGCGCGGAGCCGCTGTTCGTGACGATCTCGACGCAAAGCCACGACAAAAATTCCGTCATGTCGGAGCTGGTGCAATACGCGCAGCGCGTGAAGGATGGCACGATCGCCGACGACACGTTCCTGCCCGTGATCTATGCCGCGCCTGACGACGCCGACCCGTGGTCGGAGGAAACGTGGTTCGCCTGCAATCCGGCGCTAGGCGACTTTCGATCGCTCGAAGAAATGCGATCGGCCGCGAATGAGGCGAAGCTGCTGCCGGCGCGCGAGCCGTCGTTCCGGCTGCTCTATCTCAACCAGCCGGTCGATGCCACGGCGCGGTTCCTTAATGCGAAAGACTGGAACGCCTGCCGGCGCGATATGACCGGGCTTTTCGGGCAGGCATCACTCGCAAAGCAACGCTGCATTCTGGGGCTCGACCTTTCGAGCACGACCGACTTGACCGCCCTCGCCGCATGGTTCCCGGCGACCAACGATCTCATGTGCTGGTTCTGGATGCCGCTCGACAACATCGAGGAAGCGGAGCGGCGCGACCATGTGCCGTACCGTCTATGGCATCGCCAAGGTTTCATCGAGGCCACGCCTGGCCGCGCGATCGACAAGGCGTTCGTGGTGCATCGCATGGGCGAGCTCACGAAAGACTATGCCGTCCAATTCTGTGCGGCCGATCGCTGGCGGCTCGACGAAATCCGGCGGTTGATGGCGGAAGCCGGCGTGAAGATCGAGCTTATGGAGTTCGGTCAAGGCTGGCGCGACATGGGTCCGGCGATTGACGCGATCGAGACGGCCGTGCTCCGCAAAGAGCTATTCCATCCCGGTCACCCCGTGCTCGACATGTGTGTCGCGAATGCCGTCACGGTCAGCGACCCGACCGGCGCGCGCAAGCTCGTGAAGGAACGCAACACGGGCCGCATTGACGGGCTCGTGGCCGCTACAATGGCAATCGGCGCGGCCGTGAAGACCGCGCCGAAGAAAGAGAGCGTCTACAAAACACGAGGGCTGATTTCACTAGTCGCCTCACGATAGGTTGCCCGAGTGTTCCATAGTGTCTCAGTTTGAATTCTTTGGCGCGGATCAGGGTCTTTTTTAGCCCAGTCAGAAACCACGTTACAAAGACGGCAACCGCACCTACCGCGCCCCACCGTCGCGTTGCTCGTTCGGCCGATGGTTGCGTGCAGAATTAGGACCATGATGACGGGCGCGACCGAACTTAACGAGATTTCAACTGAGCAATTTCTGGAAACGGGCCGTAAGTTACGCCTTGGCACACGTCTGGTGCATAGGGGCTATCGGTCGTGATTACGCGGCCGTTGCGGAACATGAACGCGGTTGGTTGGCGCCCAGTGTAACCGCCGTAAGTATTTTTCCCATTAGCCATCATGCACACAGCCACGGTCGGCAGATTGCTCAATGACGTGCGCCAGGGGACCGGACCTGAAATCGTGACATCCCGTAAGCTGTACGGGTCTTTGAATGTGGCCTTGATCGCCTCAATCACCTGTTGGCGATAGTCGGAAGGAAGCTTCTGTGGATCGCTCTCGGCCGCTGCTGCCGGATCAGTGGCCGTTGTTTGACAGCCCGACAACACCATCGCAGCGATGATGGCTCCCAACACAGCGACTGACGCTCGATGCCTCACGCCGAGCACGGCCTCGGCGGCGTGGACCGCGATCACGAGTATGTGGTCGAAAGCGCACATCGCAATTAATCGCCCTCATACGGGACGGGTTGGCAAGTCCGGGCAGGGTATTAAAGCGCTCCGTTCGGGCGCTTCCGAATGTGCTCCTTATCGGCACGTGGAGCAAACATGGCGGAGACGATGCTGGAACGGCTTGAAGAAATGCAGCAAGGCCTGCGGCTCATCATGGACGCCGTGAAAAAGGGCGACACGCGCGAAGCGGAGCGGCTGTTGCTTGTCACCGGCGGGCTTGTGGACGATGCCCTTCGGGCAGCCCGAAGGGGATAAGTGCTCTTAGGAGCACGTCCCCCTTGACAGACGGCCTCAATAGAGTACGTTATCATTACGTACTCAACGGAGGCCGTTTTCATGAATGCGACATTGGCGAAGAAGCTCCGCTTCTCCGACGTGGTGTACGCCATCAACGCCACGCCCAAGTCGCTGCGCTTGTGGCTTCAGCGCGGCCTCGTAGACATCCACACGCCGAAGGCGGCGGGCGGCTGGACTGAGTACAGCTTCTACGACATCGCGATCCTGGCCCTTGTGCGCCAGTTCGTGAATTTCGGGGCCAATGTCCCGACCGCCTCGCTGCTCGCCAACAAGGTGATGACCACCTTCTATCCGAAGCTGCTAAACGTGCAGCATCCCGACAAGATGCCGGCCGGCGCGTTGGCGTCGATGTGGACCAATCAACGCCTGTACGTCTGGACCGACGACGGCGACAATTGGCAACTGAAATGGGTCGCGCTGTACCACAGTGATCTCGGCTCGCGCGCCGCGCTGGCCAAGGCGCTGCCCGATCACGCTGTCACCCCGCACGATGCTGATTTTGACCCCGGCTTGCCGAGCGGCATGGCCCTTATCCGCAAGGAGCTTGAGCCCGCTCCCGTCTTTCTTTCGATCGATGTTGAAACCGTTTTCCGCACCGCCTTTGAGCGCGCCGACGAGAGCGTGACCGAGGGCAAGGACGTTGACGACACCGACGAGTAATTCCCGGCAACGGGAAGCGTACCGCGTACCAACTGAAACCCGTG
The DNA here is from genome assembly GCA_945893145.1 of Rhodoplanes serenus. Taxonomy (GTDB): domain Bacteria; phylum Pseudomonadota; class Alphaproteobacteria; order Rhizobiales; family Xanthobacteraceae; genus Z2-YC6860. The sequence continues at coordinate 27,373 of CAMDDZ010000058.1, forward strand.
CCCGTCGTGAGACGCGCAGTCCCCGTGCCGCCTTGTGCGGCCAGAAGGAGATTTTTTCTATGCCTAAGCTCCACGAGCTACAGGAAGCGCGCGCAGCGGCCGTGGCGGCCATGCGCGCGCTCTCCGACAAAGCCGAGACCGAAAAGCGGGACTTGACCGCTGCGGAAGATACCGAGTTCGCCACCTTCAAGACCACGCTCGCCGACCTGGACAAGAAGATCGGCCGCGCGCAGACGCTCGCCGATGCCGAACGCAGTGCGCCCGCGATCGTTCACGGCCGCGTAGGCGACGGTCAGTTCGAGGAGCGCGCGCGCGACTTCTCCGTCGTCAAGTGCATCCGCTCGACCTTGCCGTCGCACGAGGGCGGCAACATCGACATCGGGTTTGAGCGCGAGATCAGCTCCGAGGTCGCGCGGCGCTCTGGCCGGCAATATGAAGGCTTCGCCGTACCGGACCAATATTTCCACGTTGAGAAGCGCACACTCCTCGTCGGCAGCTCTGCCGCCGATCTCATTCCGAACCCGCACCGCGCCGACCTGTTCATCGACATGCTGCGCGCGAAGCTGGTTTGCGCCACGCTCGGCGCAACCTACCTCGACGGCCTGGTCGGAACGCCGATCGACATTCCCCGGCAGACCGGCAGCGGCACCGCGCAGTGGGTCGCCGAAGATGGCAGCTTGTCGGAAACCGACGCGGCGTTCGATGACGTGAACCTCGCGCCCAAGACGGTCGGCAGCGTCACCTCGTTCAGCCGGCGCACCATGTTGAATGCCTCGCCGTCGATCGAGGCCATCGTGCGCGCCGATCTCGCGTCCACGATCGCCAACGCGATCGACAGCAAGGCCATGACCGGCACCGGCTCCAGCAACACGCCGACCGGCATCACGTCGGCCGGCGCGACTGCCGGCGGCGGCGGCGCGGTTCTCACCTACGCGGAGGTGTTGGCCTATCCCACCTTGATCGACGCTGCCAATGCGCTCGGCGGCTCGCTCGGCTGGGCCATCAACCCGCACGTTGCCAAGGTGCTGCGCTCAACCCTCGTGGCTTCCTCGACGGACAGCCGCATGATTATGGAGGGGCCGAACCAACTCGTCGGCTATCCCGCGCAGACGACCACGGCGCTCGCCGGCAACCCGACCGGCCCCGTCGCCGGCACGATCATCTTCGGCAACTGGGCCGACTTGCTGATCGCGTCGTGGGCCGGCGGCCTCGACATCCTCGTGAACCCGTTCGAGACCACGGCCTACTTGAAGGGCCGCATTCTCGTCCGCGCCATGAAGGATGTGGATGTCGCCGTGCGACACGCGGAAAGCTTCGTGTTCCAGACTGACATCACGGTCTAAGCGAACATGAGCACCGTTATTGAACGGCGCTCGGGCATCGAAATCAGGGCCGGCGGGGACGCCAAGTCTCCCCGGCTCGTCGGCTACGCGGCCGTGTTCGATGCGCCGTCGCTCGACCTGGGTGGCTTTATCGAGATCGTGAAGCCGGGCGCATTCGGTCGCACTTTGCGCTCGACCACGGCCGACCCGCTGGCGCTGGTCCAGCATAAGCCTGATCTCGTGCTCGGCCGGCGCTCGGCCGGGACGCTCCGTCTACACGAGGACGCCAAAGGCCTCGCCTTCGAGATCGACGTGCCGGACACCACGGCGGCGCGCGATCTCCTCGTGAGTGTCGAGCGCGGCGACATCAAGGGCGCTTCGTTCGCCTTCGTCGTCCCCGCCGGCGGCGACAAGTGGCACATGCGCGGCGACCAGGCCGTGCGCGAGCTGCACGACGTGTCGTTGCATGAAATCACCATCACCGCGCAGCCGGCCTATCCCGACACGACCGTCGCCCGCCGCAGTCTCGAACAATTCACCACGGGGCCGCGCCTGCGCTCGCTGCGTCGGTTTTTGGAGACCATCTAAATGCAAGCCGCCGAGATCACGACTGAGAAGCGGTCGGCATCCGCGCCGACGACGTGGGACTTGATGAAGACCGGCGGCGACTACGGCTCCGATGCCGGCGTGGCCGTGACCACGTACCTCGCTGAGAACTTGTCCGTGGTGACGGCCTGCGTCACCGCGATCTCTGAGACGGCCGGCATGTTGCCCGGCCACCTTTACCGCAAGCTGCCAGACGGATCCCGCGTCGAGGAGCCGGATCACCCGGTCGCGCGGCTTTTCTCCGGAGATCCTAACGACCGGCAGACCGCGACTGAATTTGTCGAAATGCAGACGGCGCATTGCCTGCTACGCGGCAACTCCTACGCCGAGATTATCCGCAACCAGCGCGGCGAGCCGGTCGCCCTGGTGCCGTTCCATCCCGACCAAGTTTCGGTCGTGCGGATCACCAGCACCGGCCGCTACGCCTTCGACGTGTCGCTGCCGACCGGCGGCACCAGGCGCTTGCTGCCGGAGGAGATGTTCCACCTCAAGGACCGTTCCGACGACAGCGTGGTCGGCAAGTCCAGGCTCGCCCGCGCGCGCGAGACGTTCGGCACCGCCATCGCCACGGAACGCTATGCGGCCTCGACCTTCCGCAACGGCGCGAGCATGTCGGGGCTTCTGTCTCACCCGGAAGCGATCGGCGAGGAGGCGGCGGCGCGGCTGCAAAAGGACTTCAAGAACACGTACAGCGGCGCGGACAAGGCCGGCACCGTCGCCGTGCTCGAGGAGGGCCTTAAGTGGCAACAGATCAGCGTGTCGCCCGACGACGCGCAGATGCTCGAGAGCCGGAAATTCTCGACCATGGCGCTCGCCCGTATCTTCCGCGTGCCGCCTCCGGTCATCGGCGAGTTTGAAGGCGGCAACTATTCGTCCGTCTCCGAGATCGGCAGATGGTTCTACAGCCACACGCTGATGCCGTGGCTCAACAAATGGGAACGGCTCATCGAGCACTCGCTGCTCAGTGCGGTCGGCCGGCGCAATTACGAGTTTGAATTTGACTGCGACCTGATCTTGCGGGGCGACATGCTCACGAGGTTTCAGGCGTACCGCATTGCGCGCGAGACCGGCATCTATAACGCCAACGAGCTCCGCAAGTTCGAGAAGCAAAACCCGCGCACTGACGACGGCGGCAACGTCTACTTCGCGCCGCAGAACATGCAGCCCACACAGAACGGTCAGCCGATCGGCGATCGCGGAGGTGGCAATGCTGCACCTCAATAACGTTGGCCACGTTGGCGGCTTCTCCCGGCTCGCCGGGTCTTCTCCGCCGAACGGCTGCGACCACAGCGCGGGTGTCGCGGAGCATGTGCCGAACAACAGCGCTGAGCCCGTGGAGCCTTTTCACCTCGCGACGGGCAACTCCCTTTCACGAGGTGTCCCATGCTGACCGTCACCACTGCGGCGACTAACTCGCGCCTCCTCGACGTTGCGGTCGTGCGCGGCGTGCTCGAAATCGACGGCTCGGCCGAGGATGCGACCCTGCAAGGTTACATCGACCGCGCCTCCGACATGATCGCGCGCCACTGCAAGCGCGTGTTCGGCTCGGAGAGTGTGTCGGAGCAATTCCGGCTCGACACGCTGCAAGAGGAACTGATCCTCAATCGCTATCCCGTGACCGGCGACCCGGTCGTCGTCGAGAACGGCATCACGTTGACCGTCTCGACCGACTACGAGGTCGATAGGGCCAAAGGCTGGATAACCAGGCTCTACAACGATCGACCGTGCTGGTGGCCTATCTGCAAGGTCACGGTCGCGTACACCGCCGGCTACGTGCTGCCGGCGGCTGCTCCGCAGGCCTTGCAGCAAGCCTGCATTCAGCTCGTGAAGGCGCTCTATCTCGGCGCCGATCGCGACCCGCTCATTCGTTCCGAAAGCGTAACGCCGATGTCGAGCGCGTCCTACTTCGGCGGCTCCGATTACCTGCCGCCCGACGTGCTGGGCCTGCTCAAGCAATTCCGCAAATTCAAATGAGGTCACGACAATGAACCAAGGCAATTTCAATCTCGGCTCCGTCGCGGTCACGACCGCACTCACCAACTCCGTCATCACGTCCGGCACGTCGCCGGCCGGCGCGGCGCAAGCCTTCCTCGACCGCTTCGAGGGAATGCAGAACCTCGCGATCTTCGCCAACTTCACCTATGGCAGCGGCGGCACGACGTGCGCCGTGATCGTCCAAACCACGTTCGACGATACCAACTGGATCGACATCGCGCGGTTTGATTTCTTGCTCGCCAGCCGTTCGGCCGTCGCCAACTTGTCGGCCGCGTTGTCGAAGGCGGTCGCGACCGTCGCCGCACTCGGCTCCGAAGGCGTCAACGACGGCGTGCTCGGCGCGAAGCTGCGCGCGAAAGTGACGAGCACCGGCACCTATGCCGGCAACACGTCCGTCGCCGTCTACATCGGCGCGCGCTAATGCCTCGCGCCGGCATCAAGTCACGATACCGGCGTGCACTCCGGCAGCACGGCGAGCCCGTGCTGCTGCGGCGCGTCACCGGCACCGGGGCCAACCAGCCGCAAATGCGCTGGGAGCTGCGCGGCTGGGTCCAGGGCTATCAGCCGCATGACCTGATCGGCGGCATCGTCCAGGGCGACCGCAAGGTGATCTTGCTCGCCGAGGACGTGATCCGCGCGCAGATCGGCCTGCCGATCACGACCGGCGACAGCCTGATCGTGCGCGGCCGGCAGCTCGCCATAGGTTCGGTTGACGACAGCACGCACCGCGACGGGACCGAGCTGGTTGCCTTTGAATTGAAGGTGACCGGCTGATGGTGAGGGACCACGGCCCACCGTCTTATCTTTCGTGCGCCTCTCTCGCGCGCGAACTGGATGTGTCGGAGACCACGGTCGCCGAAATGGTACGGCGTGGCGTGCTGCCAACGCCCTATAAGCTCAGCAGCGGTTGCGTTCGCTGGCGCTGGTCCGAGGTGGAACTGGCCCTTGCCTCCCTCAAGCCAGGGACTCAGACTGCAACGTCTGATCCATTTTTGGCAGGGGCGCAAAATGCCACGAAACCGCAAGAGGCGCGTCGTCACGATGCCTAAGAACGTGCACACCGTGATCTCGCGCGCGCGCGAGTATTTCTACTTTCAGGAAGGGCGCGGCACCGACCGCGCAGGACCGCGCGTGCGGCTTCCGAATGATCCGCAGTCGCCGGAGTTCTGGCAGGCCGTGCGGCAGGCTCAGGGCATTGTCGGGCCAGTGCCGACCGACACCATCAACGCGCTGGCCGACGCCTATGAGACGGCATGGCCGGCGCTGCAACGCAAGCTGAGCGACGCCACCAAAGAACAGTATCGCCGCTCGCTTCGGGTTGTTCGCACCGCATGGGGCGAGTTGCGCGCCGACGCGCTGCGGCCGTCGCATGTGCAAGCGTTGATGGAGGGCCTCGCCGACAAGCCCGGCAAGGCGAACAACGTGCTCGACGCGCTGCGGGCCATGTGCCGCTGGGCTATGGGTCCGCGCGAGTTGCTGTCCCGTGACCCAACTTTGGGCGTGACGCATTTCGCAGACGGTGAGGGTCACAAGCCCTGGACGGCGGCGCAGTTGAAGGTTGCGGACGAAAAGTTCACCGACATGTTGCGCCGCGCCTATGTGCTCGCGCGCTACACCGGGCAGCGCATTTCCGACGTGGTGCGGCTCGGCTTCACCGACATTGACGACGGTGGGTTCGCGCTGCGGCAAAAGAAAACGGGCGTGCGGCCGTGGTGCCCGATCTTTCCCGAGTTGGAGGTCGAGATCGCTACCTGGGAGAAGCGGCCGGGGCCGTTCTTGTTGCAGGACAACGGCAAGCCCTACACCACGAACCAGTTGTGGAAGGTGTTCAACAAAGCGCGCGAGGATCATCCCGAGCTTGCCGACGCGGTGTGGCATGGGCTGCGGGCGAACGCGGTCATTCACCTTCGGCAGTCCGGCTACTCGATTGCGCAAATCAGCGACATGATCGGCATGTCGCCCCCGATGGTGGAACGCTACTGCCGCCACGCCGACCGCAAGGCCGGCGGGCAGGCGGTGTTGCTCGCGTTGAAGCAGGGCAAGAACAAGAACGAAATTGTAAAACGCTGAAAAACGGAAAAGCAGAAAGCGAGACAAATCATATGGATACGGTCGAGGAGAGAAAGTGGAGGCTTCTGTTGCCAGGTGCCTCCGAACCCCGCCTGACGGAGCTTAACCCGTCAGGACTTCAAGTTCGGTCTTTCAAGCCGCGTTACGCGGCCTGAGCAACCGGAGCATAGTTGTCGTTGGCAACTATGGTTTGGTCCGATAACGACGGAACCATAACGGGCAAAAGCACGTCTTTTACGCCCTCGTCGATCCTATTTCGGCCCCGCCGGAGCCCGCCGCAGCGGGTGGGTTCGGGTGGAGCCGCCGGGTACTGCCCCCGGGTCCGAAAGGTTTATTACGACGTCCGTTTATCGCCATATCCGGCTTGCGCCGGCACCCCGTATATAGGCCGGGAAGGTTGACGAAAGAAGAGCGCAGTCGAGGCCATCCCAAACTCTGGGCCAAATGCCGGCTCGAGGCGCTCAACGGTTAACCCCGCCGAACAGCACGGCCTCCGAAGTTTGGGGCGCGAAGGTGCCTGACAAGCCGAACATCTTCTCCTGTTACGAGCACGACGAAGCCCTTGGTCGAGGTGCGCGACGGCGCTAAATCTTTCGGCCATGTCCGACCTTGCCGCCGCGCCGCCGTCTCCGGTTCCGCCTCCGCCCGTTCCCAGTCACGCCGAACTTTTCATCGCCTTCTTCCGCATCACGCTGTCCGGCTTCGGCGGCACGCTGCCGTGGACGCGGCGGATGTTCGTCGAGGAAAAGCGCTGGATGACGGCGGACGAGTTCAACGACGCCTTTGCGCTCTGCCAATTCCTGCCGGGGCCCAACATCGTCAACCTCACCATGATCTTCGGTACGCGTATGCGCGGCGCCACCGGCGCTCTGGCCTGCTGGGCGGGTTTCCTGGTGTTGCCGTTTACGCTCATGGTGACGGTCGGCGCGATCTATGCGCGCTTTGGCGATGTCGATGCGCTGCGCCGGGTGCTTGTCGGCATCGCGGCGGCGGCCGCGGGCCTGCTGATTTCGACCGTCGTGAAGATGGCGTTGCCGCTGGTCAAGACGTTCGGGCCGGCGCCGTTCGTGTTCGCCGCAACCGCGCTCGCGATCGGCGCGATGCGGTGGCCGCTGCTCCCCGTCCTGGCGGTGCTGGTGCCCATCAGCATCGCGCTCTCTTTCTGGGTGCGGCGATGAAGATCGACGACGGCGTCCTGCTCACGCTTGCGATCCAGTTCGCCGTCATGGCGTTGCTCGCCTTCGGTGGTGCCAACGCGGTGGTGCCGGAAATGCACCGCCAAGCGGTCGAAATGCGCGGCTGGATGGACGAACGGCAATTCGCCGACATGTTCGCGATTTCACAGGCGGCGCCCGGGCCGAACGTGATGATCGTGGCGCTTATAGGCTATCACGTTGCCGGATTTTTGGGCGCGCTGGTCACCACGCTCGCCATGTGCGGGCCGACGGCCGTATTGGCCGCGGTGCTGAGCAACTTCTGGGATCGTTTCCGCGACGCACCCTGGCGGGTTGCAGTGCAGGCCGGATTGGTGCCGATTTCGGTCGGACTCGTAGGGGCGAGTGCGATCGTGCTGACCGGTGTTGCCGACCGCAGTCCGGTGGCAATTGCCATTACGGTGGCCACCGCCGCCGCGGCGTATTGGACACGGTGGAACCCACTCTGGCTGATCGGGATCGCGAGTTTGGCTGGCCTCGCCGGGCTAATTTGACGCGCGAAAAAAAAGCCGAGGTTGCTTTTCGGCGCGGAAACCTGTCTGCTACGAAGGGGGATGCGAGGCGGCGGAATGAGGGGAGCTGATTAATGTCCGACGGCGTGATGCGCACAAGGGGATCGGATCCGGTCCCTCGTTACGATCTTTATGGCGGCGTAGTTTTGGCAGTCCTGGCCGCCGTGCTCTTTGCGGCATCTTACTGGGAATATCTGGTGCGCATGCCGTCCGCGGTGACATTCCTGGGCGAATGGCCGTTCATTCAACTGGATAACCTGATGCTGCTGACGGTGCGTGCATCCATCGTGGTGTTCGGGGCTGTCGGCATCGGAATCTCCGTGGGTGTCCTGCGCGTCTCGAACCAGCAAGACTTCTACGGTGGCATGTCGCTGGTCCTACTGGCGCTGACGGCTTTTGTGCTTTCGAACAATCTGCCGGGCATGCGCGGCTTCGCGTTCGGTCCCGGCACCGCGCCGCGCCTATTTGCTCTCGCGCTCGCGATCCTATCCTTGGGCGTCGCGGTCGGTGGTGTGATGACGCGCGGGCCCAAGGTCGGCGCATACCGGCTGCGCGGCGTGATCTTCATCATCGGTTCGATCCTGGCTTTCGCACTGGCGATCCGGCCGGCTGGCCTGGTGTTCGCGAGCTTCTGCACGATGGTGCTCTGCGCGGCCGCGACCGAAGACATCAAGTGGCTCGAGACTTTGATCATCGCGGCTCTGGTGACGGCCTTCTGTGCGGTTCTGTTTCCTTATTTCCTGAACTTGCCTTTCCAGCTTTGGCCCCGGTTCTGAGCGGCGAGAACGACCATGTATGATCTCCTTGCCAATCTGGCGATGGGCTTTGGCGTGGCCGCCAAACCCACGTACATCTTGTTGTGCCTCGTCGGTGCGCTGGTCGGCACGCTGATCGGCGTGCTCCCCGGCATCGGCTCGCTGGCGACCATCGCGATGCTGCTGCCGATCACCTTCGGCCTGCCGCCGGTCGGCGCGCTCATCATGCTCGCCGGCATCTACTACGGCGCGCAATACGGAGGTTCGACGACGTCGATCCTGGTCAACATACCAGGTGAATCATCGTCCGTGGTGACCTGCCTCGACGGTCACGAGATGGCGAAGCAGGGCCGCGCCGGCCCCGCGCTCGCGATCGCGGCGATCGGCTCGTTCATCGCGGGCTGCGTCTCGACCGTGCTGGTGGCGGCGCTCGGTGC
>CAMDDZ010000059.1 GCA_945893145.1 Rhodoplanes serenus
GCGACTTGCGCCCAATTCGCCGATGCGACGCTTGGGTTCCTGCGTGAAAGAGTTCCCCGGAATTGGCCGCGATTCCGCGATTCGGTCACCGACAACTTCCGCATCATCAATCCAAAGGATTTTCGGGTTGTGACGTGAACGGGGTATACTTTTCGTCCCCGTGAACGAAGGCGGCGCTGCGAACAGGCGCCCCGCAACAGGCGTTATCAGGACGCCAGGTGCCAAAGGGCGAACATGGGTGAATTCGATCACCGGCAGATCATCAATGCGGCTGCTGCCACAGCCGTGAGCGGCGGAAGTGCGGCTGCGCCAACACGCGCGCCGCAGCTGTCGCCCGCAGCACTTGCGGCCGCGGCCGAACAGTTGCCGTCGCCCTATTCGCCGATCGTGCTCGCGGGTGCGGTGCGCATCGCCGAATTCGCGCTGATTGCGCTGATCGGGCTTGCGATCCAGTTGATCTACGTGGTGCCGGCCGATGGCTTCGAGTGGCACTACGTCGGCGCCATTCTGGGCATCGCCGTGCTGGCGATGCTGGCGTTTCAGGCTGCCGACATTTACCAGGTGCAGGCCTTCCGCGGCCACGAGAAGCAATACTTCCGGCTCGCTTCGGCATGGTCCGTGGTGTTCCTCATCGTCATCGGTGTGTCGTTCTTTGCCAAGGCGGGCGACCAGTTCTCGCGCGTCTGGCTCGGCAGCTTCTACGTGGTCGGATTGCTGGCGTTGCTGATGGAACGGCGCGCGCTGTTTCTTCTGGTCCGGCGCTGGACCCGGCAGGGCCGCCTGACGCGCCGCACGGCCATCGTGGGCGGCGGCGAAAAAGGCGAGGCGCTGATTTCCGCGCTCGCCACGCAACGCGATTCCGACGTGCGCGTGGTCGGGCTGTTCGACGACCGCGGCGACGCCCGCTCGCCCGCGGCAATCGCGGGTCAGAGCAAGCTCGGCACCGTCGAGGAGCTGGTGGAATTCGCCCGCCGCACCCGCATCGATCTGGTCATCTTCTCGCTGCCGATCTCGGCCGAGACCCGCATCCTGCACATGCTGAAAAAGCTCTGGGTGCTGCCGGTCGATATCCGCCTCGCGGCGCACTCCAACAAGCTGCATTTCCGTCCCCGCTCCTACTCCTATCTCGGCAACGTGCCGGTGCTCGACGTGTTCGACCGGCCGATCGCCGACTGGGACGTGGTGATGAAATGGCTGTTCGACAAAGTCGTCGGCACGCTGGCTTTGATTGCGCTGTCGCCGCTCATGCTGCTGACTGCGCTCGCGATCAAGCTCGACAGCCGCGGACCGGTGCTGTTCAAGCAAAAGCGCTACGGCTTCAACAACGAGCTGGTCGAGGTCTACAAGTTCCGCTCGATGTACACCAACCAGTCGGACGCGGCCGCGAACAAACTCGTCACCAAAGGCGATCCGCGTGTGACACGCGTCGGCCGCTTCATTCGCAAGACCAGCCTCGACGAGTTGCCGCAGCTCTTCAACGTCGTGTTCGTCGGCAATCTCTCATTGGTCGGCCCTCGTCCCCATGCGGTCAACGCCAAGGCCGAGGAACAGCGCTATGACGAGGCGGTGGACGGTTATTTCGCGCGCCACCGCGTCAAGCCCGGCATCACCGGCTGGGCGCAAATCAACGGCTGGCGCGGCGAAACCGACACCCACGAGAAAATCCAGAAGCGCGTCGAGCACGACCTCTACTACATCGAAAACTGGTCGGTGCTGTTCGATCTCTTCATTCTGCTGAAGACGCCTTTCGCGCTGCTCAAGACCGAGAACGCCTACTGATGACGATGCCGGCTTACGCCCCGGCCTATGCGGCAGCCGATCCGGCGGCCCAGTTCCGGCCGGCCGCCGAACGGCTGCGGCTGCTGCTGTTGTGGCTCACCGGCGCTGCAGGCGCAGCGGCGTTCATCGAGCCGAGCCCCTATGAATTCGCCTCGATGCTGGCGCTCCTGGTGTTCGTGGTGGGCGGGCTCACCGTCCGTGCCGCCTTCATGCCGCTCGCGGTTCTGCTGATCCTGCTCAACGTCGGGTTTTCGTATTCGGCCAGCACGCTGCTCAACCAGCAGCCGATCCTGATCTGGGTCCTGACGTCCTGGTATCTGGCGGTCACGGCGCTGTTTTTCGCGATGGCGCTCACCGTCAACACCGAAGCGCGGCTGAATGCGCTGATGCGCGGCTGTGTCATCGCCGGCGTGATCACATCGGTCGCGGGCGTCGCCGGCTATTTCCATCTGCTGCCGCGCTCCGACGATCTCTTTCTGCTCTACGGCCGTGCCAAGGGGACGTTCAAGGACCCCAACGTGTTCGGCGCGTTTCTGATCCTGCCGGCGTTGCTCGCTCTGCAACAAGTGATCTTCGGTCAAGCCTGGCGCGCCATCCGCAACATGGTGCTGTTCGGGCTGTTTTCTGCCGCCATCCTGCTGTCGTTCTCGCGCGGCGCCTGGGGCCAGATGGCGTTCACCGCGCTGCTGACGTTGGGTTTCAGTTTCATCACCACGCGCTCGTCGAACCAGCGGCTGCGGATCGTGCTGATCGCGGGGCTCGGCGCCGTTGCGATCGTGCTGTTCCTCGCGGCACTGCTCTCCATCCCGGCCGTCGCCGAGCTCTTCAAGGAGCGCGTCAGCCTCGAGCAGAGCTACGACGTCGGCGAGACCGGCCGGTTCGGCCGCCATGTGCTCGGTGCGATGCTCGCGCTCGATACGCCGTTCGGCATCGGGCCCATGCAATTCCACAACTACTTCCCCGAGGATCCGCACAACACCTACCTCAACGCCTTCATGTCCGGCGGCTGGCTCTCCGGCGTCTGCGCGGCGACGCTGGTGCTGCTGACGCTGAGCTTCGGCTTCCGGGCCGTGTTCGTGACGACGCCCTGGCAACCGACCCTGATCGCGGTCTATTCCGCCTATGTCGGGCTCGCGGTCGAGAGCGCCATCATCGACACAGACCACTGGCGGCATTCGTTTCTGCTGCTCGGCGTGCTGTGGGGGCTGATCGCCGCGACGCGGACTTACGACCCAAGCAGCCAGGCCCTTGTCCGGCGGCGGGTGGCAGCGTAGGACTGGCCTCAAGTCGGAGCGTAGCGCAGCCCGGTTAGCGCACCAGTCTGGGGGACTGGGGGTCGGGAGTTCGAATCTCCCCGCTCCGACCACCTAAGATACTGATTTTCATGCGAATAATTCTTATCATGCCGTCGTGACCTAAGCCGCTTTCGTACCGTGTCGCCACTGTGTCGCCACCGACCAAAATTTGATCTCGCGGTCCCTCAGTGTCCTCTTAGCGGCGCGATTCCGATGTCGGCAACCAGCAGACACGTCCTCGCTTTCAAGCAATGTCTTGCTTTCGCTGAAATCGAACCAACTCCACAAATCGCTTCCTAATCATCTCTAAGGCGGCGGTTCGCCGCCAAGCGCCTCCTTGATTCGCTCGAATTTTTTCTTCAGCTGATGTCTGCTCAAAAAGGTGAAGACAGCGATTAGAACAGCGATTGAGAACGCGCCAATGTCGTGAAGCGGCTTAATGATTTCAGCGTAAGGTTTAAGAGCAGCTGATGCGTGTCTGACATAGGCCCAAAGCTCAGCAGTCAAACCTCCCGTACGGAGTGCCATCAGTTCGAGCCAGTTGGCCAATGCCGGCTCGCCGGCAGCCGCTAGCAAAAGTGCCGAGCCAACAACGCAAGCGACCGCAATAGAGACGATCGCGAATAATCCACAGATGACTAGACGCGCCACGCCACCCTCCCGACAGGAACTCAGAGGGTACTCTAAAACGAAGTACGCGCTCTGGTTGCTGGCGAGAGGATTTTCACACACGTTTCCGCTGGTATCCACAAGCGCCGAAGGCCCAGGACTCGCTTGGTCTGCGAGAACCTAATCTCCCTGTGCGAGGTAGCCATTAGCTCTGCGGTGGATTCACCCCCGCGGCGTTCATAAATTGAATCTCAAGGTGTTCAATCATATCGGCGACGCCGTGGAAGCTAGATTTCTTGAGGGCTTCAATGATGTGCGCCGGGAGCGTGGTCCGCAAGATCGCTACATCTCTGACGTACTTGATGGTGTTTCCGGCGGACCCTCGATTGCAATACCAAATCTTTGCTCTCCCTGCCGTTGAATTAGGCCTATATCGCCGCTACGTTTCAACAAAACAATCAAAAACAATTCATACCGGGTCGTTTTTAAATATTTGGGGGGATAACAATGTCGAACACCAGTCTTGCTGCGGCCGCCAACATTCGCAATGAAATCACGACACTCGCCGCTACTTCCGCAATCGCCCATTTTGAATGGACAGACGATAACGAAAACCAAGACCCGGCGCCGCAAGCCTACATCAAAGGGATGGCGCTGTCTTACGCGCGCGTCTATTGCAAGTTCAAATCCGGCCATCCCGCAGCACTTGAAATGGCAAGGGCAAAATCTGGCCATGCGGGGGCAGACACCGACGCTTTTGCTTACTTGGCTGGAATGTATGCCCAGCAGGGGTTGAACAACGACGTGGCTGGTATCGATTGCCTCCGCAACCTCTTCGTCCTGCTGTTCGGCCTCGGCGTTGACGAGAGTTCAGGCCGTTACTGCAAAGGACGATACCTCAAGGATGGCTTTAATCAGCAGGACAATGCGGAAGCTGGAATGTTTCAGTCGGCATTCAACCTGACCCATCCCCCGGCCGGTCATCCCAATCCTTCTTACGGAGCCGTTCTTCTGAATCTTTTCAACCACTACGAGGCCAATCCCACGACCGGCTTTGCGGAGGTGTTTCGTACGGGAATTACGTGCAACGCGAACGATGCCATAAATTGGGGTCAGGAAAATACACCCGGTTGGCGATACCAGCAGTTGGCCAAGACCTGTCCGGCTTTCGCAGTTGAGTTCACGGGCGTTGCTCTGAGAAACCGGCCGAGACATTGGGCGCCTATCAGAGACCGATACGTAGAGATCGTGCCGGTATGCAGAGAGCTACTAATCGGCATTGAGGGGTTGGTTGATCGGCCCCCCGGATTTTGCGCACAAGTTCTTTAGCGCCGCCGCCGGCCCTTGCGTCAAGGTGGGACCGGCGGCCAAACGCCTGTTCTCAATACGACAGCTGGCGATGGCTGCCGCGTTTTTGAATCGGTGGCCTGACCGATCTTTTATACCAGGCTGATTGAGAGGTTAGTTCATGACTGCAGCTTCGTCGAGCGGCGGTGTGACGGTTAGGCTATGACGCAGCTCAAAGTTGTCGAGCAAAAATTGCTGCTTTAGGCTGTCCCGGAGGATCGGGGCGAACGGCTTGCAACGGCCTGCGCCCCGCTTGCGCAGAATGGGCGAAATCTAATGACGAATTTTCCGGTTGGCGATTTGCAGACACCTGCTCAGCATTTCACGGCAAGTGACGTGTCGGGCGCGTTCGCATCACTTGATATGGCGATTGCCGACGCGCTTGGCAAAGCTCAGCCGGTCGTCGTGAAGTGTAACCTGCTGCGCGGCGGTCCAGTCGAGAGCTTTGCGATCCAAGAGCAGGTCTCAACCGAGCTCTCGCCGGTGATCGAGTTCCGGGCGGATAGCGCTCTTGGCCAGATGGTTCTTGTGCTGAAGGGAGTGGGAGGCACGCGTGTCTACGTTGCCGCCAATGTCGAAGGCGGTACGCGCTGGGTCGCAATCGAGAGCTTGGCCGAGTTCTACGTACTCGCGGAGGTCGATCGCAGAAACCAACGCAAGGCGTGGACCGACAAGCTTGGCAAGGTAGAGAAGGCCAGTTGGCCCGCCGCGCTGTTGCCGGCGCGCGACCGGCTTAACAGTCTCTCGTCTGTGGCACTGCTGCTGCTTTTGGCGTGGCTCGGTCCGGTTGGCAGCATTCCCGTATTGGACATAGAGGCACCTCCGAGCAGGCGCGGTGCAGTCAGCAAGGGTGCGACCTTGCCGGTGTTTCGCTATCCATTGGTCGAGCCGGAATGCTACCTACGGGTCATTAGCGGAAGCGAAGGCTGGCTCGAGAGCATCAACGCCTGGGACCTCAACGCCGGCATTAGCATCGGACCGATACAATTCAACGCGCAGGGCGGCTTCATCATCAAGTACCTACATGAATTCCAGGACGCTGACCCCTTCCTGTTTTCCACGTGCTTCAACGATCTGGAGTGGACGACCAAGCTTAGTGGATCAGTTCCTGTCCTTGTTGTTGGAGGCGAAAACCCAATCGAACTCTTCGGGCGAGCCACGGACAACGACAAAAATGTTGGCTACTTTCAGTCCGGAAAGCCTGGGAAAACAGGGTTCAAGGACATTGACGCCAACTTCCGCAAGGACCTCGCAATAAGATTTCGTAATGCGATGGTGTGGCCCCACGTCCAGCAGATTATCGCCAACGTAAGCGCGGAATGGCTGGAGCCAGGACTCAACAAGCTTGCTGCCGCAAACTACGCAGCGATCGATCCGAAGCGGCCGGACCGGGATCTATTCGTTCTGAAGGCGCTCCTTTTATCCTGCTTTGTGCGCTTCAGCGGGAGCCTTTTGCACTTGATCAAGGCCCTGACGCTGTTCTCCACGCCGCGCAAGAAGATTGAGGCGTTGGAGTCCGTGTTGTTGGGCCCTGACGAATGGCCGAACTTCGGCAAGACCAAGCAGGAAGCGCGCGCCAGGCGCGAGGAGTTGGCTGGGCGCGTCGAAAGGCAGCGGCCGATGGCTGAGGCCGTGTGGGATACGATAAATCGGCTCGCCGACGAGGCGACTCCGGCGGCGGTCGCCTCAGCGCCTACGCCAGAGCCGTCATTGGCTGAGCTCGCAACCCACGTGGCTGAGATACGCGAACTACTTGCCAAGGTGACCGGCGGGATGCACTCGGGACCAAGCGTACCCCTCGGTGCTTTGGCCGGTTCGCCGACAATCCTCGCGGACGCGCGCTTTCTCGCCTCGGCCGGCCTTGAGGCTGCCAACGTCGACGAAACCGTCTTGCGTCGCTTGGCCAAGGAGAGCGGGCACGAACTGCCAATGGATCGGCTGATCGCGCTTCGCAACGAGCGCTATCCGCAAAGTTATCCGCGATTTTGGGCGATCGTTGATTTCGACCTTCATTCTTCGAAGCCACGCATGTTTGTTTTCGATGTCGTCGCGGAGACGATCGCGAGCTACCTATGTGCGCATGGAAAGGGTTCGGAGGGGCCGAAGGACGACGGCTACGCCGAGGTATTTTCAAATAGCAGCGGCTCGAAGGCCTCCTCACTTGGCATCTACCGATGCGCGGAAACGTACAACAGCACCAAGAATGCCTACTCTCTACGCCTCGACGGGCTGGAGGCAACCAATTCGAATGCGCGCTCGCGCGCCATCGTTGTGCACGGCGCGGACTATGTGTCCGACAGCTTCGTCAAGAAGCACGGTCGGGTTGGCCGCAGCGAGGGTTGCCCGGCGCTCGACCGCAAGTACTCAACATACGTAGTCGACCAGCTCAAGCAGGGTTCGTTGCTGATCCACTGGAAGGCACCATAAGGGACGGCATTGGATATGCGATCTGCACTGGACCGCAGATAGTAAAGGTTCACGCCGATTATCAAGCCGCCACCACCTCTATCCCCGCTTCCCGCTGAAAATCGTTTATAGCGCCGGTCCGCGCGAATTTATCGATTTACAAATCGAACGAATAAGTCCATTAGGTTTTTCGTCCTACCTATCCGAGGGCGTTCTCATGAGACGTCATCTGAGCGGGGTGGGATGCGGCGCCTGCGGATTGGCTTCGTAAACCAATCCCCGGGAGGCTCGGACCCCGCCCTACGGACATTACGATCCGTGCGCAGGGAGCTCTGCTGGACGGCCTGGGCGCGGTTCGCCCCGGTTCGCAAGCGCGGCCCGAGGCCTTGATGAGAACGCCGCGATGGAGCGCCGGCCGGCGCGCGCCCCCGC
Source organism: Rhodoplanes serenus (assembly GCA_945893145.1). Taxonomy (GTDB): domain Bacteria; phylum Pseudomonadota; class Alphaproteobacteria; order Rhizobiales; family Xanthobacteraceae; genus Z2-YC6860. Next base: position 7,869 of record CAMDDZ010000059.1, read on the forward strand.
TTTGGGCGCCACGCCGGTCATGTCTCAGGCGGAGCAATCCGCCTGCGGACGAGGCGTGATCGCGATGTGGCGTCGACCGGCGCTCCATCCCCTCGGGTTTTCCGAGGGATCAACGAGACGGCGCCCGGGCGCCCAACCAATCCCGGTGATCCCGCACGTCTGCATCACAAAACCACGAGGAGCAGGAGAGCAGATGAACACAGACCCGCTCGCGCTGGCGAGCGCAGCGAGCGGCCAGTGCGAGCACGTTAGGGTGACCACGTGGTGCCCGCCAAACGCGCGGCTACGCCGCTTCGTCCTTCAGCGCGGCATCGATCAACCGACGGCATTCGGCCAATTCGTCGAGCGCGCTTTGCAGCCGGCGCACGTCGTCGCGCGCCAAGCCGGGCTCCGGCTGAACGAGCGGTGGCGGCGCAGGCGGCGTGACCGTGGGAGCTTGTTCTTTTTTCGCGGGCTCGCGCGTCGGCGATTGCAGCAGACTGAACAGCGTGCGCGCGGCCTCGTCGGGCGGCAGCTGTTCGGCCTCCTCCGCCACGTCATCGCCGGGCTGGATGGCAGGCAGCGCCGCGCCCGGCTCCCAGACCGCCTGCACGAACTTCGGCCCCTGCTCGCGCAAAATGCGCTGCACGCCGCGGATGGTGTAGCCCTCGCCGTACAGCAGATGGCGGATGCCGCGCAGCAGATCGACGTCATCCGGCCGGTAGTAGCGCCGCCCGCCGGCGCGCTTCATCGGCCGGATCTGCAGAAACCGGCTCTCCCAAAAGCGCAGCACGTGCTGCGGCATGTCGAGTTCATCGGCGACTTCGCTGATGGTGCGAAATGCGTCAGGCGCCTTGTCCAAGGCCGCTTCCCTCTTGCGATGAATCGGAAACGAGAAACGCGAACGCGACGCGGATTACTTTTCTGGCTCGTCCGGAACAATCATGCCGTTGATCCGCTGCTTGAGGATCGCCGACGGCTTGAACACCATGACGCGGCGCGGCGAGATCGGCACTTCCTTGCCGGTCTTGGGATTGCGGCCGATCCGCTGGCCCTTCTTGCGCACAACAAAAGAGCCGAACGAGGAAAGTTTCACCGTTTCCCCGCGCTCGAGGCAATCGGTGATCTCCTGCAGCACCAGTTCGACAAGCGCAGCCGATTCCGTGCGCGACAAGCCCACCTTTTGGTAGACAGCCTCACACAAATCCGCCCGCGTGATGGTTTTTCCCGACATCGCCAGCCCCAGTCTCGGCGACCATATCCCGCTGAAATTCCAACGATATTAGCTTGTTCTGAGGCGGTCAACGGGGCCATGGGGTGGCCTGAGAGCTATTTTACGGGGCAATCCCGCATTTCGGGGCGTGCCGGCCCCGGTTTCCCGCCGTTACCAGCGCACCAGCGCCGATCCCCAGGTGAAACCGCCGCCCATCGCCTCCAGCAGCACCAGGTCGCCCTTCTTGATGCGGCCGTCCTTGATGGCGACGTTCAGCGCCAGCGGAATCGAGGCCGCCGACGTGTTGCCGTGCTGGCCCACCGTGATGACGACCTTCTGGGGCGCAATCCCGAGCTTATGGGCGCTGTCGTCGATGATGCGCTTGTTGGCCTGGTGCGGCACGAACCAATCGATATCGGCCGCGGTGTAGCCGGTGGTGCGGAAGGCGTCTTCGATCACGTCGGTGATCATCGCCACCGCGTGCTTGAACACGGCGCGGCCTTCCATCCGCAGGTGGCCGACGGTCTGCGTCGAAGACGGTCCGCCATCGACATAGAGCTTGGACTTGTGACGTCCGTCCGATCGCAGATGCGTGGTGAGAATGCCGCGGTCGTCGCGGCCGCCACCCTGCTGCTGCGCCTCGAGCACGACGGCGCCGGCGCCGTCACCGAACAGCACGCAGGTGGTGCGGTCCTTCCAGTCGAGGATGCGCGAGAAGGTTTCGGCGCCGATCACCAGCGCTCGCTTGTAGGTGCCGGTGCGGAGAAGCCCGTCCGTGGTGGCCAGCGCGAACACGAAACCCGAGCAGACCGCCTGCAAATCGAACGCAGCGCCGCGCGTGATGCCAAGCCCTGCCTGCACGGTTACGGCGGTCGCCGGAAACGTGTTGTCGGGGGTCGAGGTCGCCACCACGATGAGATCGATCGATTGTGCATCGACATGGGCCGCGGCCAGCGCCGCCCGCGCCGCCTTGATGGCGAGGTCGGAGGTCACTTCACCGGAGGCCGCGATATGCCGCTGCTCGATTCCGGTGCGTTGCACGATCCATTCGTTCGACGTCTCGATGTCGCGCGCGAGTTCGTCGTTGGTGAGCACCCGCTCGGGCAAATAGCTGCCGCAACCCAGCAGTACGGAACGCAGCATTGTCACGAGGCCGCTCCGCCGAGAGCCTTGGACTGTGCGGTGGCATCGGCGTGACGATGCAATGTCTCGCTGATCTTGCCCAGCAGTCCGTAGCGCACCATGTCGTATCCCATGTCGATCGCCGCCGCGTAGCCTTCCGGGTCCGTGCCGCCGTGGCTCTTGATCACCACACCGTTGAGGCCGACGAACACGCCGCCGTTGGATTTTCGCGGATCGAGCTTCTCGCGCAGCATATGAAACGCCGGCCGCGCCAACAAATAGCCGAGCCGCGAACGCCACGTGCGCATCATCGCGGCCTTCAGATAATCGGCGAATTGCCGCGCCGTGCCCTCGGCCGCCTTGAGCGCGATGTTGCCGGAAAAGCCTTCCGTCACCACCACATCGACCGTGCCCTTGCCGATGTCGTCACCCTCGACGAAGCCGAAATAATCGAGATGCGCGAACTGGCCTTCGCGCAGGATTTTTCCGGCCTCGCGCACCGGCTCGAGCCCTTTAACCTCCTCGACCCCGACGTTGAGCAGGCCCACGGTCGGCCGGTCGAGATCGAACAGCACGCGCGCCATGGCGCTGCCCATCACGGCCAGATCCACCAGATGGTCGGCGTCCGCGCCGATGCTGGCGCCGAGGTCGAGCACGATGGATTCGCCACGCGTCGTTGGCCACAGCGCAGCGATCGCCGGACGGCTGATGCCCGCCATGGTTCTGAGATTGAACTTCGCCATCGCCATCAGGGCGCCGGTGTTGCCGGCCGATATCGCAACGTCGGCCTCACCCTTCTTGACCGCATCGATGGCGAGCCACATCGACGACTTCCAGCGGCCGTTGCGCAACGCCTGGCTCGGCTTGTCCTCCATCCGCACCGCGACGTCGGTGTGCACCAGCTTGGCGGAGGCCTGCAGGCGCGGATGAGCCGCCAGCAGCGGATCGATCTTGGCGCGGTCGCCGTAAAGGATGAATTCGCTGTCAGGATGCCGGGTCAGCGAAATTTCCGCCCCGGGTACGACCACCGATGGTCCATGGTCTCCCCCCATGGCGTCGAGCGCGATGCGGACCTTTTGGGGCATGGGCTAATCGGCGGCGACGGGGACGCCGGGACTCCTCGTTGGTGACCGGGTGAAACCCAACAATAGCCTGCCGGTGAAAATGGCGACAGGGCCAATCGGACTGCACTCCCAGGGGATTACATGCCTTTAGCGGCCATTTTCGCCCCGATCCTTCTTCAATGCGGCCAGCGCCGCGAACGGATGCGCGGCCGGATCGTCGACCGGCGGCGAATCGAATTTCGCCCCCGGCGCGCGCGGATAGGGATCGATTCCCAAGAGCAGGAACTCGGTTGCGAGCGCGCCAAGATCGATAAAGCCATCGCGCAGCACCTCCGGCGGATCGTCGGTCACCGCCAGGTCCTCGTCATCCACGGATGGCGGCGGGCTGTCGGACGGCGAAGCAGACGCCGGGATGAATACCAGGTCGACCGGCTCATCGATCTCGTTTTGCACCGGCTCGAGGGTGACCACGCAGTTCTGGCCGATCGTCGCCGAAACATGGCCCGTCACCCGCACGCCGTCGCGGCTGTGCCGGGTCAGTTCGAAGCCCGCTTCGAGCCGCGGCAGCGACGCTAGTCCGGCGGCCGCCGCAATCGCGGCCCGGGTGGCTTCGTCCGCCCTCAGATGAACCGACTGGCCAGTTTCCGGAACCTCGGCAACCGCGACAGGCTTGCTCCATGGCGGGATACTGTCACCAAGCTTGTTGCTGTCGCTGGACTTGTTGGCGTCGCTAGATTTGCGCTGCTTCATGGGTTTTCACGCTGCGTCCGCCGCAATCGATTCCGGCGCCGGGAACTTGAGCGCGGCCAACTCCGCCGGTCCGATGGCCTGAACCGCCAGTTCGCTGGCCGCAGCGCGCATATAGGCTGCAAGCCGCCGCGCGCCCAGAGTAACCTCGGCGCTGCCAAGAACGTTACGGGCCAGAGCCGCTGCGAGGGCGGCCGGGTCGTCGCCGTCGAGCGCGGCGTCATAGGCCCGGGCGCGGCCATAGAACGCCTCGCCGACCCGCTGCATCTCCTTGGGCACCTTGAGGTCGCCGACCCCCATTTCGCGGAAATTGTCGTCCATATCGACACAAAACAGGTCGAACAGGTCCTGTCCGGCGGCCGGCAGGCTGCCTGCCGCGCCCCGCAACCGGCGCAGGACCAGCACCAGATGCAGCATGATCATGTCGAGCCGCGCCGGCACGGTATCCGGCACGCCATAGTCGCGGTAGAATACAGGGGATCGCGCCTGCGCCACGATCATGCCATAGAGGGCGCGAATGCTGGGGTCCCGCGGGGTGCGGCGGAAGGGGAGCGAAATCATCGAGTTGGTTGGCCGTTAACGGCGGATATACCCCGTCGTTGCATTAGCATGGGGCATCGGGTACGCCGGCCGCCACCTCGGACGCAAGGGAAATGACGGGTACGCAATTCGCATCGTATAAATGCACGCCCTGGCTGCGCGCGGGCCTTGTACGTATGGGCCTTGCCGCCTGCCTGACGGCGGCGGTGCTGGCGCTGGGCGGCTGCGCCGACTCCTTCAACCAGATCTATCAGCGCGGCTATGTGCTGCCCGAAGGCGCCCTCGAGCAGGTTCCGCCCGGCACCACCCAGGAGCAGGTGCTGATCGTGCTCGGCACGCCGTCGACAGTCGCGACGGTGAGCGGCGAGGCCTTCTACTACATCACCCAGCGCGCCGAGCAGAAGCTCGCCTTCATGAAGCAGGACGTCACCGATCAGCGGGTGATCGCCATCTATTTCGACAAGGACCGCCGGGTCCGGCGCATCGCCAACTACGGCATGAAGGACGGCAAGGTTTTCGACTTTGTCAGCCGCTCCACGCCGACCAGCGGAGCGGAACTGTCCTACCTGGGCTACGTCTTCAGCATCATGAAGCCGATCCAGTAACGACTGCGTCCCCAAGTCTGGGCACTCCAAGTCGCGTCCGCCCCGCCATGCGGAGCCGACATGCTGAGATCGAACTGGACAGCGGGCCGGCCCGGGTTTCATGCTACTGCGCAGCAATACGACGGCCCTATGATCGCCGCAGAGGAGATCGCCTATGTCCAATTCGCCGGTGTCGAAAATGCCAATCGTGAGCCTGCCCGATACCGCTCGCCATCTGGGCGAAACCGGCAAGCGCGTGAACGTGCTGTGGCAGCATGACGACTCGCTTGCCTTCGTCGCGCGCGGTCGCGAATACCGCAGCGAGTTTCATATCAACCCGAGCGACGAGGTGATGTATCCGATCATTGGCGACCTCACGCTCCACTACCGCAACGAACAGGGCAAAGAGGAGATCACCATGGTGCCCCAGGGCTCGGTGATCTACACGCCGGCCGGCACACCGCACTCGCCGCGTTTTGCTCCCGACGCGTACCTGTTGGTGATGGAACGCAAGCGCCGCCCCGGCGAGATCGACCGCTTCCAGTGGTTCTGCCCGAAATGCGACTCGCTGCTGCACGAAGTTCAGGCCGTGGTCGACGATTACAAGAACGATCCGGTGTCGAAGGCCTACCAGGAGCTCTTCGACAGCGAGGCAGCCCGCACCTGCAAGTCGTGCGGCAACGTGATGCCGAAGCCGTAAGGCTCATCGCGATCCGGAAAGCGAAAGGCCCGCGGCAGAACCGCGGGCCTTTTTCTATTGGCGAAGGCGTTCGGCGCGTCAGTGCGCCAGCACGGCGAGTAACAGCAATGCCACGATGTTGGTGATCTTGATCATCGGGTTCACGGCGGGGCCGGCGGTGTCCTTATAGGGATCGCCGACCGTGTCGCCGGTTACCGCAGCCTTATGGGCGTCGGAGCCCTTGCCGCCGTAGTGGCCGTCTTCGATATACTTCTTGGCGTTATCCCACGCGCCGCCGCCCGAGGTCATCGAGATGGCGACGAACAGGCCCGTCACGATCACGCCGAGCAGCATGGCGCCGACCGCAGCGAAGCCAGCCGACTTTCCGGCCGCGCCGCCGCCTGCCACAAAGTAGATCACGTAGTAGACGACAATCGGCGACAGCACCGGGAGCAGCGACGGGATGATCATCTCTTTGATCGCCGCCTTGGTCAGCAGGTCCACAGCGCGGCCGTAGTCCGGCTTGCTGGTGCCCTTCATGATGCCCGGGTTTTCGCGGAATTGCCGGCGCACCTCTTCGACGATGGCGCTGGCGGCGCGACCGACCGCGGTCATACCCATGGCGCCGAACAGATACGGCAGCAAGCCGCCGAACAGCAGGCCCACGACCACATAGGGATTCTTCAACGAGAAATCGAGCGTCACGCCCTGGAAGTAGGGATAGTGCGCCGGATCCTTGATGAAGAATTCGAGGTCCTGGCTATAGGCCGCAAACAACACCAGCGCGCCGAGACCGGCCGAACCGATGGCGTAGCCCTTGGTCACTGCCTTGGTGGTGTTGCCAACGGCGTCGAGCGCGTCGGTGGACTTGCGCACTTCCTTCGGCAGGCCCGCCATTTCGGCGATGCCGCCGGCATTATCTGTGACCGGCCCGAAAGCGTCGAGTGCGACCACCATACCGGCCAGCGCCAGCATGGTCGTGACCGCGATGGCGATGCCGAACAGGCCCGCCATACCGTAGGTCACCAGGATGCCGGCGATGATGACGATCGCCGGAAGCGCCGTGGACTCCATCGAGATGGCAAGGCCCTGGATGACGTTGGTGCCGTGGCCGGTCACCGATGCGGCAGCGATCGACTTCACCGGGCGGTAGTCGGTGCCGGTGTAGTATTCGGTGATCCAGATGATCAGGCCGGTGACCACGAGGCCGACGACACCGCACCAATAAAGCGTCGTGGTGGTGAAGTTGAGGCCCTGCGCCCGGAGCGGAACGCCGAAGCCGAACAGCCCATAGATGACGCCGGCGATCGCGACCAGCGACAGGATCGCGGTGACGATCAGGCCCTTGTAGAGCGCGCCCATGATGGACTGGCTCGCGCCGAGCTTGACGAAAAACGTACCGATAATCGAGGTGATGATGCAGACGCCGCCGATGGCGAGCGGCAACAGCATCATGTTGGTGAGGTTCGGCGTGTCGACGAAGAAGATCGCGGCCAGCACCATGGTGGCAACCGTCGTCACTGCGTAGGTCTCGAACAGGTCGGCCGCCATGCCGGCACAGTCGCCGACGTTGTCGCCGACGTTATCGGCGATGGTGGCCGGATTGCGCGGGTCATCCTCCGGGATGCCAGCCTCGACCTTGCCGACCAGATCGCCGCCCACGTCGGCGCCCTTGGTGAAGATGCCGCCGCCGAGACGGGCGAAGATCGAAATCAGCGAGGCGCCGAAGCCGAGCGCCACCAGCGCGTCGATGACGGTGCGCGAATTGGGCGCAAGCTTCAGCGGTCCGGTGAGGATGCCGTAGTAGGCGGTGACACCGAGCAGCGCGAGGCCGGCGACGAACATGCCGGTGATCGCGCCAGACTTGAACGCAAGCTCAAGGCCACCGGCGAGCGAGCCGATGGCGGCCTGCGCGGTGCGGACGTTGGCGCGCACCGAGACGTTCATGCCGATGAAGCCAGCCGCACCGGAAAGCACCGCGCCGATCAGGAACCCGATCGCGACGAGCCAGCCGAGCAAAAAGCCCACGATGACGAAGATGACGGCGCCGACGATGCTGATCGTGATGTACTGGCGCTTGAGATAGGCCTGCGCGCCCTCGCGCACGGCAGCCGCAATCTCCTGCATCCTGGCGTTGCCGGGGTCCGCCTGCATCACCGACCAAATCGCCCAGACGCCATAGACGATCGCGAGCAGACCGCAGGCGATGACCAATCCCAAAACTGTCATGGATTCCTCGATTGAAGTGGGGTAGCGGGCAGGCCCCTGCCCCGGCCGAATATGGCGCGGATATGCCAAAAACTAGACATCGACGCAATGTTGGATATGCCGGACGGGCCCAAATTGGCCCATAACGGGCACTTCAGTGATGGCCCGCCCGGCGCTTGTCCCTAACCCCTGGCTGCGGAGATGGCCTGCATGGTTGTGCGATTCTTCTTCGGATTGCTGCTTCTGGCGCTTCCGGCATTGCCTGCCGCTGCCACCGCGTCGCTGACCTGTACGGTGGAGGACCGCAACCTCAAGGCCGAACTGATCGGCAATATCGGCAGCGGCGATGGCGCGGGCATCCAGATCACGGCCGGTGAGATCGTGCTGAAGCCAGTCCGCGGCAAATACGACGCCATGACGCTGCCGCTCGAAGCCGGAATGGTCGCGCAGTTCTGGACCTTGGACGATGAGCTGCGGATCGGCCTCCACCTGCCCGACAAGAACGACAGATCGGGCTATCTCGCCATCCTGACCCGCCTGGTGAAAGGTCCGGGCGACATTGCGCGCTATGATGGCCGCTACGTGCTGCGGACCAACGGACCCAAGGGCCCCCATGAACTTAAGGGCCGCGCCAAGTGCGACGCTGGATAACTCAAAGCATGATCCCGAAAAGTGGATACCGGTTTCCGGAAAAGATCATGCTCAAGCAAGAAGCTAGAGTCTGATCCAATTCAATTGAATTGGATCAGACTCTAGGCGAGCCGCCTGCGTTGCTGGAGCGTCAGCCAGATCAACAGCGCGGCTGCGAGCAGCACCGGCGGGAACACGACCGCGTTGACCGCGGTCCAGCCGAGTTGCGCTAGCAGCGCGCCGGACGAAAACGAGCTGATCGTCATCGAACCGAAGATCAGGAAGTCGTTGAACGACTGCACACGGTAGCGTTCTTCCGGCCGGTGGCTTTGCGTGACAATCGTGGTCGCGCCGATAAAGGCGAAGTTCCAGCCAATCCCGATCAGTGTTCCGGTGATCCAGAAGTGCGCAACCGTGGTGCCCGACAGCCCGACGACGGCGCTGAGCGCCGTGATCACCAAGCCTGCGAAGATGATTCGTTCGACGCCGAAACGGACGATCAGGCTGCCGGTGATGAAGCTCGGCAGATACATGCCGAGCACGTGCCATTGCGTGCCGAGGATCGCGTAGGTGACCGGGTGACCGCAGTCGACCATGGCGAGCGGCGCTGACGTCATCACGAGATTCATCAGCGCATAGGCGGCAACGCCGCAGACCACAGCAACCAGGAAGCGCGGCTGGCGTGCGATCTCCGACAGCGGCCGGCCACCGCCGGATGTCCGAGCACCCGCCGCGGGTTTCGGGAATTTCAGGAACATCAGGACGAGGCCTGCGAGCATCGCCAGCACCGATTGTCCCAGATAGGTCGCGGCAAACAGGTATGGCGGCAACCAGTCCTTGGTCACGATGATCAGGTTGGCGCCGATGAACGCCGCCGCAACGCCACCGACCAGGACCCAGGAGATCGCCTTGGGCCGGAACGCCGCGCTCGCGGTGTCGGCGGCAGCGAAGCGATACGATTGATGACCCGCGGCGTAGAAGCCGCCGCAGAATGCCCCCGCGCAGAACAGCGCGAACGAGCCTTGCAGGACCGCAAGGCATGAAATCAGACCGGACAGGATGCCCATCGCGGTGCCGATCTGGAGAGCGATGCGCCGGCCGTAACGGCCGGCCAAAAGTCCCATCGGCAGCGTGCCGAGCCACATGCCGACGACCAGCATCGACGCCGAAAGCGTGGCGAGCGCGCGGTCGGGCGCCAGCATAACGCCGACGATCCCGCTGGTGGTGACGATCACCGCGTTGTTGCCGCCCGCCAGCGCCTGCGCGACCGCGAGCACCAGCGCGTTGCGTTTGGCGAGGCGATCATCGGTGACGGCGGCGGAGACTTCGGCGATGGCCGACACGATACGTTCCCCAGCAGATTGAGCGAGCGTGACGTTCTAGCGGGGCCGCCGCGCCAGAGCCACTGGGCCGGAACGCAGGTCAGGCGTGCGTGGAGCCGGCGGTAGGCCGGACATCAATTGCGGTTCTGATCGACCGAACTGATCCTCCAGGCACCGCCTGGTATCTTAGAAAAGCAAAGCCGGTCCGCCGTCAGTGCGGTCATCGACGCGGCAGGCACCCAGCCAGTCCGGCCGGAGGTCAACAGCACCTCCACGTGAGTGGTGGGCGGGGCCGGCCCCTGGGCCGGCGCAGGCGGGTGGGTGCTCACCACCGGAAGCGCAACCTTGCCGACTTTCGCCACCGGCGCGCCCGTGTCGCCGGGCGCCTTGGCGACGGCGGTGTCGCCAAAGGTGAAATACCATTCAACCGGCTCGTCGGGTGTTTCGAGCTGTTTGGTTGCTTTGTCGAAAACGGCTTGATCAACCGGCTCGGCCGCGATCGGTCCGCAAACCAGATTGCCGGCGCCCGGCGGTTGATAGAACCGTGTTTCGGCCGCGAGTTCGGCAAGCCCGTCCCAGTAGGGACCGTCTTCGACGCCGCCGTCCTGGTCCTTGTCCGGCATGCGGAAGCCGAACGCCACCTTGAAGTTGTGCAGCGCATCCCGGCCCATGTCGAACAGCTGATTGGGACCGCCTTCGAACGTCCAGACAAAGGTCGGGCCGACCAGCGCGGAAAACGCGGTCGCGTCCTTCTTGGCGATGGCGTTGTTGAGCGCCTTGAGCATCGCGGTGAATTCGGGATCGGGCGTATAGGCGTCGGCGATCTCGACCTTCACTTCAGGATAGGGTCCTTTTTTTAAGGCCGCAGCCGGCGTGAACGCAATCGCCGCCGCGGCAATCGCGCCCGCGCAACCGAGCAGATGATGTCTCATGGCAGTGCTTCTGTTTCAGATGTCCAATTGATTTCAGACGTCGCTATTTCAGATATCCAAATTTTAGATATCCAATGTTCAGATATCCATGGCACCCGGATGACGAAGTTCGACGTCGCGGGCCGCAGCCAGCGAAAGCGCGCCGACTTGACCGAGCGCCGACTGCAATTCATCGATGAACAGATCGATGGCGTGTCCGGGCCCCTCGGAGCCGAGCGCACCGAGGCTCCAGAGAAACGCCTTGCCAGCGAGTGCGGCCGAAGCGCCGAGCGCCAGCGCGCGCGCCACATCGGTGCCGCTGCGCACTCCGGAATCGAACAGCACCGTGGCTTTGTGGCCGACCGCCTTCACCACAGCCGGCACGCAATCGATCGGCGCCGGGAGCGCTTCGATCTGTCGGCCGCCATGGTTCGACACCAGAATGCCGTCGATGCCGATGGCCACCGCCTTCTCGGCGTCGGCCGGATGGAGAATGCCCTTCACCACCAGCGGTCCCTTCCAGCGATCGCGATAGCGCGCAACCTCTTCCCACGAGAACGCGCCGCCCATCTCTTTGCGGGCGAACCGGATGGTGTCGTTGAGGCCGGCGTTCGGACCCGCATAGGGCTGGATGTTGGCAAAGCGCGGCTGGCCGTTTTGCAGCATCGCAAACGCCCAGCCCGGGCACTTGAACATGCCGGCGACCATGCGCCAATCCGCCCTGAACGCACCGCCACCACCGAGGCCGACCTTGACCTCGCGCGCCCGGATCGTGCGCACCGGCACGTCGAGAGTGAGAATCAACACCTGCACGCCCGCGGCATCCGCTCGTTTCACCAGATCGAAGCCGATGGCGTGGTCATTCTTGGCGAAACGATAAAGCTGGAACCAGAACACATCGGGTGCGATCTCGGCGATCTCCTCGATGGTGGCGCCGCCGGCGCAGCCGAGCGTGTAGGGAACGCCGGCGTGCTGCGCGGCCTTGGCGAGGAGTTTGTCCGCTCCAGGCCACACCACGATCGGACTGCCCATCGGCGCGATGCCGAGCGGAGCGGTGTAGCGGCGGCCGAACAGCTCAACGCCGACCGGCGGCAATTCCGGCATGACGCCGTAACGCGGCACCATCTCGATCGCGTCGAGCGCCGACCAATTGCGCCGGATTCCGGTGTCGTCACCCGCACCGCCGTCGCCATATTCGAATGCGAAATGCGGCAGCCGCTGCTGCGCGCCGCGGCGCAAATCATAGATGGTCGGATACCAGCGCTGATTTTTCAGAAAATTCGGACTGCGCTTGTGTCCCGAAATAGCCGCGACGCGTGCCGTCATGTCGTGCATGGAAAATCCCCACCGTTCGTGGGCGCATTATAGCGCGATAGCATGGACTGGGCCGTCAAAAATGGCTGAATGAGCCGTGTGCGAAGGTCATAGCCCGCCCGTCAGAAGCGCGGAACTGCACGCCCTTCCCCGTCACCACGCGTCCGATTTCGGTCAGCCGGACGCCCGCGGCCCGCGCCGCGGCCTGAAGCGATGCCAGTTTCCCGCGCGGGACGCTCGCCACCACCTCAAAGTCGTCGCCGCCAGTCAGGATCGTGTCGATCAGCTTAGGCTCCGCGGCGAGCGCCGCCCGGGCGGCTCCCGACAACGGGACCCGAACAGCCTCAATGCTGGCAGCTACGCCCGAAGCGCGGCAGAGCTTGCCGAGATCGCCCACCAGACCATCGGAGACGTCCATCGCGCCTGACGCATGGGTCCGCAGCGCCTCGGCCAGTGCGTTGCGGGGTTCGGGAACAAGGTAACGGCCAGCCAGATGCTTGCGCATCGCGGCACTCAGCGCCCAGCGCTTCGCAGCGCCGCGATCCTGGCGCAGCCGCAGCGCGAGGGCCGCGTCGCCGATCGTGCCGGTGACCACCACGACGTCGCCCACTTTCGCGCCGGTACGCCGGATCATAGTGCCCTTCGGCAGCGTGCCGATTGCCGTGACCGACACCATCACGGGGCCCGGCGTGTACACCGTGTCGCCACCCAGGAGCGCGCAGCCGAAGCGCTTTGCGTCGGCGCCGAGCCCGCGCGCGAACGCTTTGAGCCAAGAATTGCCAACGCCTTTGGGCAACGCGAGCGACAGCAGAAAGCCTGCGGGCTTGGCGCCCTTGGCGGCCAGATCAGAGAGATTCACCCGCAGCGCCTTGCGCGCCACCGTGTCCGCCGGATCGTCGTTGAAGAAATGCACGCCGCCAACGATGGCGTCGGCGGTGAGCACCAATTCGTGGCCGGGCGGCACGCCCAGCAGGGCGGCATCGTCGATCAGCCCAAGGGCGCCAGGATGCCGAGCGATCGGTTTGAAATAGCGAGCGATCAGCACGTCCTCGCCCGATTGCGCCTTGGCGTTCTTCTTTTTTCTAGTGTCGCGCTTTCCCACGGCGCTCACCCGGCGGGGCGGTCGAATTCGCTCGCGCGCAATTGGCGCGCCAGCTGATCGAGCACAGCGTTGACCATGCCGGTTTCGTCACGTTCAACGAAGGCGTTCGCCACATCGACGTATTCGGACACGATCACCCGTGCCGGAATGTCACGCCGCTTGTCGAGCTCATAGGCACCGGCGCGCAGGATCGCGCGCAGTATGGTTTCGATGCGCTTGAGCGGCCAGCCTTGCGCCAGCGTGGTGTCGATCAGTGGGTCGAGCTTGCGCTGGTCGGCGACCACGCCACCGACCACTTCGCGGAAGAACGCAGCTTCGGCCGGCAGATATTGTTCGCCCTCGACCTCGCGGCCGATCCAGTGGCTTTCAAACTCGGCGAGGATTTCGCTTAGCGGCGTAGCGGCGAGATCCATCTGGTAGAGCGCCTGCACGGCGGCGAGCCTTGCGGCGCCCCGGCGATTGGCGCGGCGGCCGTCTTTGGGTTCGGCCGGTTTCGCCATGAGGCTAGAGCCCCATCGCTTGAGATTGGGTCATCATGGCTCTAGCTTTTTTCTTGGAGCATGATCTTGTCCGAAAACCGGTTCCCACTTTTCGGGATCATGCTCATCGTTTAGAGCGCTGGCGCTTGATTGCGATCAGCGCGAGCGCGGCGCGCGCGGCGTCGCCGCCCTTGTCGCCTTCGGTGAGCCGCGCCCGGGCCCAGGCCTGCGCCTCGGTGTCGACGGTCAAAATGCCGTTGCCAATCGGCAGCCGATGCCCGACCGAAAAATCGATCAGCGCGCGGGCCGACTGCATCGCCACGATGTCGAAATGGAACGTCTCGCCCTGGATCACGCAGCCAAGCGCGACCACGCCGTCATAGGGCTGCTTCTGCTTCTCAGCCGCCTCGATCGCAATCGCAATCGCGGGGGCGATTTCGAGAGAGCCCGGCACCGTGATGCTATCCCAGGTCGCCTTGGCCTCATCGAGCGCCTTGGCGCAGCCCGCCAGCAGCGCGTCCGCGATATCGTTGTAGAAACGCGCCTCCACCACAAGGATGCGCGAGCTCCCAACCGCGAGCTTCGGTGTCTTTTCGGGCTTTCGTTTCGGCGCAGCCATGATCCCTCTTCTCTGTGGCCGCGTCAGTAGCAAGGGGGTGGCGCACCCACAAGGGCGCTTTCAGCGCGTCTCCATCAAACGCGCCGCATAGCGCGCCATCAGATCGACTTCGATGTTCAGCGCAGCGCCTTGCTTGAGCGCGCCGAACGTCGTGACACTGAGCGTGTGCGGGATGATCAGCACTGCGAACGTGTCACCTTCAACCTCGTTAACCGTGAGCGACACGCCGTCGAGCGCGACCGAGCCCTTGGGTGCGATGAAGCGCGCCAGCGGCTTCGACACGCGCAGCGCCAGGCGCGCCATATCGGTCAGGTCGTGCCGCGCAATCAGTTCGGCGGTGCCATCGGCGTGGCCGGCCACGATGTGACCGCCAAGCTCGTCGCCAACCTTAAGCGCGCGTTCGAGGTTCAGTCGCGTGCCGTGCTTCCAGCCGCCCGCCGTGGTCACGCGCAGCGTCTCGGCCGCGGCATCGACCGAAAACCAGGTGCGGCCGCCCTCCTCGCCGGTATCGACCACGGTGAGACAGACGCCCGAGCAGGCGATCGAAGCGCCTTGCTGTATCGAGGTGCGCGGATAGATGCAGGCAATCTTCAGGCGATGCAGACCCTCGGCGCGCGGGCGCACGCTGAGCACTTCGCCAATATCGCTGGTGATGCCGGTAAACATTACGCGCGCTCGTACGTCTCGACTGTGTCGACACCGATTGGTTCGGACGCCAGCGGCTTGAGCCGCTGCGTCAATGCGGTCAGCGGCACGCCGTCCAGCGCATCGACACCGTCGGCGCCAATGGTTTTGGGCGCCCGGAACAACACGGCCTCGTCGACCAGATCGGCTTGCACGAACGAAGCCGCGACCGTCGGGCCGCCTTCAACCATCAGCCGCGTGACGCCGCGATCCGCCAGCGCCTTGAGCACCTGCGCCAGATCGAGCCTGCCATCCTGGCCCTCGACGCGGAACACTTCGACACCTTTGGCGCGCAACACTTCCTCCGCCATCGTGGAAGCGGATGGCGCGCAGAAAATCCAGGTGCGCGTCTCCCGCGCAGTCGCGACCAGGCCGGACGGCATCGGCGCGCGCAGCCGCGCGTCGAGCAGCACGCGCACTGGCGAGCGTTCCATCATGCCGGGCAGCCGGCAGGTCAGCGCCGGGTCGTCGGACATTACGGTGCCGATGCCGATCAGGATCGCATCGCTCATGGCGCGAAGCTGAAACACCCGCTCACGCGCAGCTTCGCCGGTGATGGCCACAGGCTTGCGCCCCGCGGCCGCAGCCTTGTCGTCGGCAGACAGCGCGAGCTTGAGCATCACATGCGGCCGGCCATCGCGCATGCGCCGGATATGGCCGATGTGCGCCTGCTTGGCCGCTTGCGCGCCAAGGCCCACTTCGGCTGCGATGCCGCGTTCGCGAAGCCGCGCAAAACCCTGGCCCGCGACCTCCGGATTGGGATCCTCGATCGCCGAAACCACGCGCGCGATACCGGCGCGGACCAGCGCGTCGGCGCAGGGCGGCGTCTTGCCCTGATGCGAGCAAGGCTCGAGCGTCACGTACATGGTGGCGCCGCGCGCGGCCCGGCCGGCGCGCTTGAGCGCTTCGGTTTCGGCGTGAGGCCTGCCGCCCGGTTGCGTCCAGCCGCGGCCGAGGATCACGCCATCCTTGACGACGACGGCGCCGACCGCGGGGTTCGGCCAGGCGTTGCCGAGGCCGCGGCGGCCGAGCGCCAGCGCAAGCTCCATGAAGCGTTGGTCGAGCGCCGGGTCGCTTGGCAGGATCGGCGCGGGGGCGCTCATTTTCGCGTGGTGACGGCCGGCTTCGGCTCGTCTTCGGCGGACAATTCGGCAAGGGCCGCTTCAAAATCCTTCGGCTCGCGGAAATTGCGGTACACGGAGGCAAAGCGCACATAGGCGACGTCGTCCAGTCCGCGCAGGTGTTCCATCACGGTTTCGCCGATGGTTTCGGAGGTGACCTCGCTTTCGCCGAGGCTCTCCAGCTCACGCACGATTTTTGACACCAGTTGCTCGATCCGCTCCGGCTCGACCGGCCGCTTGCGCAGCGCGATCGACAGCGAGCGCATGAGCTTGTCGCGGTCGAACGGCACGCGCCGGCCGGCGCGCTTGAGCACCGTCAGCTCGCGCAATTGCACGCGCTCGAAGGTGGTGAAGCGGGAATTGCAAGTCAGGCACACGCGGCGGCGGCGGATCGCGGCCGAATCCTCGGTCGGACGCGAGTCCTTCACCTGAGTGTCCAGCGACTGGCAGCTTGGACAGCGCATTCGTCCCCCTAGCGCACGATTCCGAACAAGCCCGCCCCGGACTTGATCCGGGGTGCACCCCGGCCTTCGGACAAGATCATGCACAAACCAAAAGGCGTCATTCCGGGTAGATCGGGAACCGGGAAATCAGCCGCTTTACCTTTTCGCGCACCGCGCCTTCGACCGGCGCGTCGGCCTCGACGCCCTTCTGCGAGAGCACGTCCAGCACCTCCACGATCAGATCGCCGACCTGGCGGAATTCGGCGATGCCGAAGCCACGTGAGGTGCCGGCCGGGGTGCCAAGACGGACGCCGGAGGTCACCGTGGGTTTCTCCGGATCGAACGGAATGCCGTTCTTGTTGCAGGTGATGTGGGCCCGGCCGAGCGCCGCCTCGGCCACCTTGCCGGTCAGCCGCTTGGGCCGCAGGTCCACCAGCATCAAGTGGGTGTCGGTGCCGCCCGAAACGATATCTAGTCCTTTGTTTTTAAGGACCTCCGCCAGTGCCTTCGCGTTATCCGAGACATCCTTCGCGTAAGACTTGAAGGATGGCCGAAGCGCCTCGCCAAAGGCCACGGCCTTGGCGGCGATCACGTGCATCAACGGCCCGCCCTGCATGCCGGGGAAGACCGCTGAATTGATCTTCTTCGCCAGTTCCTCGTCGTTGGTCAGGATGAAGCCCCCGCGCGGCCCGCGCAGCGTCTTGTGGGTGGTCGAGGTGACCACATGGGCATGCGGCACCGGGCTCGGATGGACGCCGCCAGCCACCAGGCCGGCGAAATGCGCCATATCGACCATCAGCTTGGCCCCGACGCTGTCGGCGACCTCGCGGAACGCCGCGAAGTCGATGATACGCGGATAGGCCGAGCCGCCCGCCACAATCACCTTGGGCTTGTGCTGCTCGGCGAGCTTGCGGACCTCGTCCATGTCGATGCGCTGGTCCTCGCGCCGGACCCCATAGGACACGACCTTGAACCACTTACCCGACATGTTGACGGGCGAACCGTGGGTCAGGTGCCCGCCGGCTGCGAGATTGAGGCCCATGAAGGTGTCGCCGGGCTGCATCAGCGCCATGAACGCCGCTGCGTTGGCCTGCGCGCCGGAGTGCGGCTGCACGTTGGCGAAGCCGGCGCCGAACAGTTTCTTGACCCGCTCGATGGCCAGCGTCTCGGCGACGTCCACGTATTGGCAGCCGCCATAGTAGCGCTTGCCGGGCAGACCCTCGGCGTACTTGTTGGTGAGCACCGAGCCTTGCGCTTCCAGCACGGCGCGGCTGACGATGTTCTCCGAGGCGATCAGTTCGATCTCGTCGCGCTGACGGCCAAGCTCAAGCCGCACCACTTCGGCGATCTCGGGGTCCGTCTCGGCGAGCGAAGCTGCGAACAGGCGATCCGCGCTGGGTTTCGCGGACGTTTCAGGGGCTGACATCAGGTTCTCCAGGCGTGATTTGGCCTACCATATCGGGGCAAAACCGCCAAGGCTGGCATGATCTGTGGGCATAGCCCGCAATATCTAGCGCTTAGCTCTCGCTTTCGCGAGCCAATCGGGCTTTGAGCTTTTGCAGCGCCAGCCGTTGGAGATCGGCCTGAGACGCGGTCGCGGGGCCCATAGCCGAGACCTCGGTGCCGGTTGCGGCATCGATCGCCGAGACCTTCACGACCGAGCCCAGCGCCACGAACTCGAAATAGACGTCTGGTTTGGGCTGTTCCGTCATGACGATCAGGCGACTTTGGCGGGCACCGCCGCCAAAAAACGCTCAATGGCGCCCATGACCTGCTGCGGCTTCTCGTAGGGCAGCATGTGCCCTGCCCCTGGCACGATCACGGTCTCGGCGTCGCGAAGACCTTTCTTGAAATCCTCCGCGTAGCGTGGCGACACCACCCTGTCCTCGGCGCCAAACAGCAGCAACGCTGGACAAGCGATCCGCGGCAGCCGCCGCGACAGGCCGCGATCGGGGATCGGCCAGACGAATTTGGTGACGGCTGTGAGACTCTGCGCGAGCCGCACCGTCTGCTCGGCGACAATCTTGGCATCGGCATCGGCGGTAATCTTCCGGGCGAAGCGCTCGCGCGCTCCCGGATCGTGCCACAGGATGTCGTCGATCTGCGTGTAGGGCATCGCGAAGATATCCGTCACCGGAAAGGCGTCGTTCCACAGACCGAATGGCGCCAGCAGAACAAGACGCTCCGCGCGGCGCGGAAAATGCGCCGCGATGTCGGCTGCGATCATCGCCCCGAACGAATGCCCGATCAGGTTGAACGCCGTCAGCTCGAGCTGTCCGATCAGATCATCGTAGTCCAGCACCAGTTCATGAATGTTATCGATCCGCGCCAGTTCATCGAGATCGTTGAAACCCGGCGCGACCGGCGCGGTGACGCGATAGCGCGTCTGCAATGCCGCGAGCATCGGGTCTGATGGATCGACGCCCCGCAATCCGTGCAGCCACAGAATGTTCGGGCCCGCGCCGCCAGAATAGACTTGCCATTGCCGGCCGCTCGGCAGGCTGACGGTTTCGTCCTTCACGACACCGCCTCGGGCGACACCGCGGGCGCAACGGCGGCCGGCATATCGCGCGGGAACCAGCGGTCTTCCCATTCACTGAAGCGCGGGCGCAGTCGCGGGATCACCTGCTCGGCAAACATCCGCGTGTTGTAGAGCGTGGTCTCCTTCGACATGTTGCCGAAGTGCAGCAGCGTCATCAGGTGGCCGACGTTGAGCTTGTCGGCCATATCATTGATGCGGTCAGCGACCGTGGCGGGACTACCGGCCACCAGATAACCGCGATCGACCAGATCCTTCCACGACAGCGTCGCCATTTCGGCGCGCGCGCCGGCCCGATTGGTGATGCGCGAGACTTGCCCCTCAATGCCGGCCTTGAGCGTCGCCATCGACATGTAGCCCGGCGGATTCACGTAGCCCGGAAAGATGTGCAGGCAGCGGCGATAAAAATACAACGCCGGCTCCGCGTAGAGCCGCTCGGCCTCGGCGTCGCTGTCGGCGACCGCAATGAATTGCAGAAAGCCCGCGCGATACGGATTGCGCGGCAGCTTGTGGCGATCGACCGCATTCCAGAAGCCGTCCATGATCTTCTGGCCTTCCTGGTAACCGAAGTAGGACAGGTTCGCGTAGAGAAAATCGTTATCGAGGCAGAGATCCCAGGTCTCGACACTGGCGCCGCCCGGTACCCAGACCGGCGGCCGCGGCTTCTGCATCGGGCGCGGCCAGATGTTGACGTAGCGGAGCTGCGTGTACTTGCCGTTGAACGAAAAAACCTCGGGTTCGGCCCAGGCGCGCAGGATCAGCTCGACGCCCTCGCGGTATTTCTCGCGCAGGGTCGCAGGCGACTGCCCGTAGCAAAACGTCGTGTCCATCGGCGTGCCGACCGGGAAGCCTGCGACCAGCCGCCCGCCGGACAATACGTCGAGCATCGCCATCTCCTCGGCGACGCGGGTCGGCGGGTTGTAGAGCGCCACTGAATTTCCCATCAGCACGAGCTTCACGCCGCTGGTGCGCCGCGCCAGCGCGGCCGCCATCAGATTGGGCGACGGCATCAGCCCGTAGGCGTTCTGATGGTGCTCGTTGACGCAGATGCCGTCGAAGCCGACTTGTGCTGCATATTCGAGTTCGTCGAGGTAGTCATTGTAGGCGCGATGCCCGACCGCCGGATCGAACAGCTTCGACGGCACATCGACCCAAACCGAACGGTGGGTCTCCCGGAAATCCGCCGGCAGATCGGGATAGGGCATCAGGTGGAAGAAATGGAATTTCATTTGGCCTCGCCGGCGGTCATGTCTCGACCACCACGTAGTCATCTTCAACGCTGACCCGGAAGGTTTCGGCGACGTAGGGCCCTTCGATCAGTTTGGCGCCCTTCTCCACCGACACGCCGAAGCGCCGCGCCTTCACCTTCTCGGGGTCGCACCACGATTTGCCGGTGCGGATATCGAACTCCCAGGAGTGCCAAGGGCAGCGGATGATCTCGCCCCGGCGAGTGTAATTGTACTCGCCAGGCTCGTTCGACAGCACGAGGCCGGTCAGGTTGCCGTGGCACAGGCTACCGCCGCGATGCGGACAGCGATTTGACAGCGCAAAGAACTCGCCGGCGAGGTTGAACACCACGATGGCGCGGCCGGAGGCTTCGACGAGTTTGCGGCCGCCGGGCGGGATTTCATTGACGGCGGCGACGACGTGCTTGTTAGCCATTCTGGGTCCCGGGTCTGCAGCGCATCACCGCGTTGCACTTGTGCTGCGCTGCGCCCGGGATGCCAAGCGCACCATCAATCCAGCCGGTAGAGAGCGCGCGCGTTATCGGCGTAGATCATGCGCCGTTGCGCGTCGGTCAGGCTCGGCGGCAGCGACGTGAACGGATCGTCGAAGTCCCAGTGCGGATAGTCTGATGAGAACATGATCCGGTCGAAGCCGATCCAGTTCATCACTTCGAGCAGATGCTCCGGCGTTTCGGTTTCTTCCATCGGCTGGGTGGTGACCCAGAAATGCTCGCGGATGTATTCGGACGGCGCCTTCTTGAGATGCGGCACCTCGTCCTTCAGGCGCTTCCAGTGCTTGTCGAGCCGCCAGCCGAGCGCCGGCAGCCAGCCGAAACCGCATTCGATCAGCACGATCTTTAGTTCGGGCCAGCGCTCGAAAATACCCTCCATGATCATCGAGGTGACCATGGCCTGCGCCCCGGTAGCGTGCTCGGTCATCTCCTCGATGTAGAACGACGGATAGCCTGAGTTCGTCAGCGGCCAGCCGCCATAGCCGAACGCGTGAATGCCGACCGGCAGACCCGCCTCGACGGCGGCCTCGTAGATCGGCCAGTAGCGCTTGCGCCCCGCCGCCTCGCTGGTGCGGCTCAGCAGGAACACCTGCTTGAACTTGCTGTTGGCGGCGCGCTTGCGAACCTCGGCCGCCGACGCGATCCCGTCTTCGTAAGGCACCACGATCGAAGGTTTCAGCCGCGGCTCCTTGTCGGCCCAATAGGCGAGCTGTCCTTCGTTCGCGGCTGACGCGAGCGCCACCGACAATTCGACATTCTGGTCGCCATTGCCGGTCGACTGGCCGAGCGGCGTCAGGATCGCGTGGTCGATGCCGTAAAAGTCGAGGTGCTGCTGGCGGCAGAAATCGAGATCGCTGCCGGGCGTACCGCCGTTCGGCGGCCAGGCATCGCGACGCGACGCCTGCGGCGTCATCTTCGGGTAATTGTAGCCCTTGGCCTGGCCGTGGCGCTGGCGGTTGCCGTAGGTCTGCAGATAGCTCCACCACTGATTGCTCAGGAACGGCTTCATCTGCTCGTGGGTCATTCGCGGATGGAAGTCGCAATCGATGATCGAAAGCTTGCTCTTCTGACTGCGATCCTTCGCCCTGACTTCGATGTTCATCGCGCGTCCTCCCTGAGGCGGCTGTAGGTCGCGAGCGGATTGTCGATCGCGAACTTGCGCCGCTGCTCCGGCGAAATTCCGGCCGGCATCACCGCGTCGCCGTCGAACTGCCAATGCGGATAGTCCGACGCGTAGAGCAGTATATCATCGGAACGAAGATGTTCGATGGCCCGTTCCACCGCGTGTGGATCGTCCGGGGCGTCAAGCGGCTGAATCGTCAGGCGGAAATGGTCGCGCACGAGCTCCCACGGGGCGCGGTCCACCCAGGGCACTTCGGTGCGCAAACCGCGCCAGAACTTGTCGAAACGCCACAGAAACGAGGGCAGCCACGTCACCCCCGATTCGATCAGCACCACCTTCAGTTCGGGATGCTTGGCGAAAACGCCCTCGGTGATCAGGCTTGCGACCTGCGACTGGAAACCCTGCGACTGGGCGGCGTAGTCCTCGATGTACCAGGTCGGCCAGCCGAGCGCGGTGACCGGGTTGCGATACGAAGAGCCCGCATGAATGCCGAGCGGCAGGCCGTGGCGGATGGCGGCGGCATAGATCGGCCAGAAATGACGCCGGCCGAGCGGCAGCTCCTGCATGCACAGCACCAGCACCTGCACGAAGCGCTTGTCCTTGGCGCAGCGCTCGATCTCATCGACCGCATATTCGACATTCTGCATCGGCACCACGATCGAGCCGCGCAGGCGCGGATCGAGGTCGAGCCATTCCTTGACGAGCCAGTCGTTGAGCGCGCTGCAGAACGCCTTCGCCATGTCCTCGCTGTAAACGAGTTGCACGCCGTAGAGACAATTGAGGATCGCGGTGCCGGCCTGCCAGCGGTCGCACACCTGCGCGGTCACTTCGGCCGGGCTCAACGCCGCATAGCCGTTCTTGCCGCGCCACTCCGGCCGCGACGTCAGCGGCGATTTGGTTGGATAGCTGATCGATTCCAGCGAATTGATGCCGCGTGAGACGATCGAGTCCCGCCAGAACTCATCGAAATAGGGCAGCAGCGCCTTGTTGTCCGGCACGGTCGGATGGACGTCACAGTCGATGGCGCCGGGCTCTGCCATGTCAGGCTGCCTCGATAGGATGTGCCGTTAGCAGTGGCATGGGCTGATGGTAGCGCGCGGACGAGGCCTTTGACTATCGCGGTCCGGACCGTGCAGTTTGCCGCCCGAATAGGACAGGCCCATGGAAATCGGCGTCTATACGTTTGTCGAGAACACCGCAGACCCGGCGAGCGGCAAGACGCTCAGTCCCGAACAGCGGTTGCGCGACCTGATGGAGGAGGTCGCGCTCGCCGATCAGGTCGGGCTCGATGTGTTCGGTATCGGTGAGCACCACCGGCCGGATTTTCTCGCCTCCGCGCCCACCATGCTGCTCGCCGCCGCGGCCGAGCGGAGCAAACGCATCCGGCTTAGCACCGCCGTCACGGTGCTGAGCTCCGACGATCCGGTGCGGGTCTATGAGCAGTTCGCGACGCTCGACCTGCTCTCCGGCGGCCGCGCCGAGATCATGGCGGGGCGCGGCTCGTTCATCGAATCCTTCCCGCTGTTCGGCTACGACCTCAACGATTATGACGAGTTGTTCGCCGAAAAGCTCGAGCTGCTGGTGGCGGTTCGCGACCACGAACGCGTCACCTGGCAGGGCGCGCATCGCGCGCCGCTGCGCAACCAGGCGGTCTATCCGCGCACGCCTCACAAAATCCCGATCTGGGTGGCGGTCGGCGGCAATCCGCCGTCAGCCATTCGCGCCGGCACGCTCGGTCTGCCGATGGCGCTCGCCATCATTGGCGGGATGCCGGAACGGTTTTCGCCGTTCATCGATGTGTTCCGCCAGGCCGCCAAACAAGCCGGACACCACGCCGAGACATTGCCGGTCGGCATCAACACCCACGGCTATGTGGCCGACACCTCGCAGCAGGCGGCCGACGAGTTCTTCCCGAGCTACGCCGCGCAGATGACCCACATCGGTCGCGAACGCGGCTGGCCGCCGACCACGCGTGCGCAGTTCAATGCCGCGCTTGGGTTGCGCAATCATCTCGCGGTGGGCAGTCCCGAGCAGGTGATCGAAAAAATCCTCTATCAGCACGAGGCTCTCGGTCATCAGCGCTATCTCATGCAGATGAGCGTCGGCACGATGCCGCATGCGCAGACCATCCGCTCGATCGAGTTGTTTGGGACGAAGGTCGCGCCCACGGTGCGGAGCGCGCTGAGATAATCACGGTCATTCCGGGACGGCGCAAAGCGCTGGGCCCGGAATCCAGAAACAGTCTCGAGCCTGTGGTTGGATTCCGGGTTCGCGCTTTCAGCGCGCCCCGGAATGACGACCTCTGTACTAACCGCGCCGGGTCGCCGCTACCGGTCCGAGCCCGTCGCGGTTGTAGATGTCGTCGCGGAATTGCACCACGCCATCGGGCGTTGCCCAGCCGGTGATATAGACCCAATAAAGCGGCACCGGCCGCGCCACCTTGGCGTCCTTGCGCTCGCCGGCCTTGATGACGTGATCGATCTCCGGGCGCGCCCACCCTGGCGTCTCGATCAAGAGCCAATTCACCAGTTCGCGCACGTTCTGCACGCGCACGCAGCCGGACGAGTGGAAGCGCAGGTCCTCGCCGAACAAGTTTTTCAGCGGCGTATCGTGCATGTACACGCCGTCCTTGCTCGGGAAGTTGATGCGGATCGAGCCGAGCGAATTGAAGTCGCCCGGATCCTGTTTGAAGCGGTAGTTGACCGCTTCTTCCGAATACCAGTTGATCTGCGATGCCTGAAGCTCGCCGCCGCGCATGTCGAAGATGCGAATGCGATTGTTGGAGAGATAGTCGGGCTCGGCCTGCATCTTCGGAATGAGATCGCGCCGCACAATCGAAACCGGCACGGTCCAATACGGATTGAAATTGATCTCGACGATTTTCGAGTTGATGTCGGGCGACGGCCGGTCTGGCTTGCCGACCACGGCCGTGTGCCGCGACACGGCGACGCCGTTCTCGATGGCCTCGATGTGGGCGGCCGGAATATTGCAGACCACGAAACGGCTGCCGAGATTGCCGCTCATGCTGCGCAACCGCACCAGATTGGTGCGAAGCTGCGCCAAGCGAACCTGCGCCGGAATGTTGAGCGCCTTGAAGGTCTGCTCGCGCACCAACCCGTCAGCCGTCAGACCGTGTCTGACCTGGAAGCGGCGCACCGCCGCCTCGACGTAGGAATCGAAAATGTCGGAAACGCCGGCGTTGGCGTCGAGGTCGCCGCCGGTGATCAGGCGCTCGCGCAACGCCACCACGGCGGGATTACGAGCGCCGAGCCTGATCCGTTCGGTCTGCGCCACCGCGGGCCAGCCGCCACGCGCCACGATGTCTTCGTATTGACGGATCGCCTGATCGGTGTGTTGCACGGTCGCCGGCGACAGCGTTGGCAGCGACGCTTTCGGCATCACGATGGTGCGCGAAGCGGCATCGAACCCTTGGCCGAACTCGGCCTGTTGATTCTGATCGATCAGCGACTGCAACGCCGCGTCCTGGCCAAACGCACGAGTCGCAAGCGTGCCGCCACCGGCCACCGCCGCGGCGCGCAGGAATGTGCGCCGGCTGACAATGCCGCCGTTTCGGTCCGACCGTCCGCTCATCGCAGTCCCCAAAACTCTGCCGACTTGATCTGTCGGCTTGGCCGCGCCCGCCTTTGCAGCAGACGCCAACCGGCCCGTTTCGACAAGCCACAGCTATTCAAAGCTTCGGCACCGGGTAAGGGTCGGGGTGGGCTATTTTGTGACAAATCCCCAAAATCCAACGCCTGGGCGGCCTCAGCCGCGCCGGCTGTGACAACGGCACCGCCCAAAATGTCCAAACCCCCGGCACAGAGTGCCGAGGGCTTGGGTCGCGGAAGCAGGTGGTGGGATGCGGCCGCGTGAGTTGGATTTAGAGCCGATACAGAATCTGATCGGTCCAGAAGCGCTCGAGCCGGTGCAGCGACTTGTTGAGGGTCGAGAACTCCTCGGCGTTGATGCCACCGACCTGTTCCACCGTGCGCACGTGCTTCTGATAGAGGTGCTCGACGATGTCGCGGATCTCGCGGCCGCTGTCGGTCAACCGGATGCGCACCGAGCGGCGATCCACCCGCGAGCGCTGATGATCGAGGAAGCCCATCTCGACGAGCTTCTTCAAATTGTAGGAAACGTTGGAGCCGAGGTAGTAGCCGCGCGTGCGCAGCTCACCTGCGGTCAGCTCCTTGTCGCCAATGTTGTAAAGCAGAAGCGCCTGCACCGAATTGATGTCGGAGCGGCCCCGGCGATCGAACTCGTCCTTGATCACGTCGAGCAAGCGCCGGTGCAGCCGCTCGACCAGCGTCAAGGCATCAAGATAGAGCGGCCTGATGTGATCGAACTTCGCCTGTCGCTCGGCGGGCTCGACCGTTTTGACAACGGTCTTCATTGTGACGCCTTCCCACGTGTTTATTTGTTGTAGTGACGAGGCCCTGTTTCCCCGTCTAGTGGGCGGCACCATAGGACCAACGATTGAACATCGGCTTAAATTGTAGAATTAACAGACTCGATATGAATTCAATGCCTTCGCAGCGGCATTTCCTGCTTTCGATCTGCATTCGTTCGTGTTCGTTCTTGCCGAATTGCCAACACGTTGCATGTGCTGTCGCAATTGCAAGTCGTGCAGCAGGAAACGATTAAGCTTGATGATTTTGGTGGTCGAGCAGTTCGCCGTTCAATTCGAATTCGCGGGAATTCAAGGCAAGTCTTGAGGGCTTTCAAAGCGAGCCTTTGGCGCCGCAATCGGTATGGCCACCCGCAGCCGCAATGGCATCGACGCCCTCGGAGAGAGGAAGGCGCGTCGAGCATGAGCCGATGAGCTCATTGCGCGGCGCGCCTTCCGAAGCGTCAGAGATTCTCTGGACCGATCAGCGAGACATCAGCTGCAGGAACGGATGTAGCAGGTCTGGCCGCGCGGCGTGCGAACCGCGCATTCTGCGAGAGCGCGCCTGACGGCGCCGCCTCGTGTGGGATAGTTCCAAGACCGGCCGTTGGCACTCGGGCTCGACGCATAGCATCCCCAAGCCGACGCCTCAGTCGGAGCAAATGGCCACGCGACTACAACCAAGAGCAGCGCGCCAAAAATGTACTTCACGGATTTCATTGCAACCTCCTCGACAGTTTCATTTCCACCGTCGAAACATTACGCC
>CAMDDZ010000060.1 GCA_945893145.1 Rhodoplanes serenus
GGCATCGGGCGTATTGCCGACGATTTCGAAGCCCAGTGGATGCAGTGGCTTCATGACTTCTTCGGACTTAAGCGCTTCTTTGGCGGCGTGCGACAATTTTTCGACGATTTGGCCCGACGTGCCGGCGGGCGCCAGCAGACCAAACCACAAGCCGGCTTCGAAGCCCGGCACGCCGGACTCAGAGATTGTGGGAATCTCCGGAGCGATGGTGAGGCGTTTGGCATCGGTGGAGGCCAATGCGACGATCGCCTTGCTCTGGACGTGCGGCAGGAGCGTCGAAGCCGGTGCAATGACGGCCTGGATGCGTCCGCTGATTAGGTCATTGGTGGCTTGGGGGCTGCCGGGATAGGGCACGTGCAGAACTCTGATGCCGGCCTTTGATTTGAACAACTCGACCGTCAGGTGACCGGCGCTTCCGTTGCCGCCGGCAGTTCCGACCGTAATCGAATCGGGCTTCGCCTTGGCAAGCGCAATGAATTCCTTGACCGTATTCACGCCCAGCGAAGGGTGCGCGACGAGCAGTTGTGGTCCGGTGGTGAGCAGCGCGACCGGAGCGAAATCCTTGACGAAATCGAAGGTGAGATTGGAATACATCGCCGCATTGATCGTATTCGCGATCGATCCGAGCAACAGCGTGTAGCCATCCTTGTCGGCGCGAGCGGCCGTTGCGGCACCGAGGCTCGATCCGGCCCCGGGCCTGTTCTCGACAATGAATTGCTGACCCAGGATTTTGCCCATGCCAGCGCTGACGACGCGCGCCGTGACATCGGCGCTGGTGCCTGGCGGATAGCCGACGATGATGCGCACTGGCCGCGTTGGATAGTCTTGCGCTTGAGCCACTGCGGCCACTTGGCCCATAGCCGAAGCCGCGACGAAAGCAATCGTTGCAAGCGCAATTTGGACGCAAGTTTTCATTCCGATCTCCACCTGATACGCGATCCAACCATGTTTAAGGGGACACTGCCAGCGACGGAGCCGGTGTATGGTGCTATTATGGTTGTGCGTCCTCTTTTCACGTACGGTGATTGTAAGGAGCTCCCGCGTTTCCGACCACCCTTGCGGCGGCGAGTTTCAGTTCCAATGGGACACACTGGCGATGTGAAGCGGCTTCTGGCACATAGCGGACAATCGCTGCGACGCATCATTTCTGTCGCTATCAGGGGACAGCGGACATGGCAGGACCTGCAGGTTGCCCGGCCCAGTCGCGATTGACATGCGGCAACCAAAGGTCGGCACCCTCAAAAAGGGCTTGCACCGGCCCAGGCTCAGCGCAATTATTCCTAATCTCTCGGCCGCCGGCTCTCATCCTGATTGCCGCGCCGTTCTCATCCAGATTGTCGCGCCATACTAACGATTAGCCGGGTCACTCCGCTCGGCTGAGTGCCGGCGCGTGGTGGTGTACTTCCAGGCAGCACCACCACGCTGCCGCGCTCGCTGCGCCTGACCCCATACCCCCTACAAATCTCTAGGGCTTTATGGAGGTGTGAACGGCCCAAGCCCGACTTTTCACGGGCGATTACCCGAATCAAACGAGATTTTTGAGCATGAAGATGATTGCAGCGCCAAAGCATCTACGCACGTCCACGAGGAAGTGGTTTGCAAGCGTTGTTGAGGCTTTTGAACTCGATGAACACCACATAAAGCTGCTTACGAAGGCTTGCGAGGCCCATGACCGCGGCGAACAGGCCCGCGAAGCACTGGCGAAGGAAGGGCTCACATACCCAACACGCACATTGCCGGGCAACATTCGGAGTGCAAAAAGGCTCTTACCCTTACCTTGTGGCCATCCACAACGGTTTCGGTGGGTAAAGGTAATAGGGCCAACCGGCTTGCTCGCTTCAACCGAACGTGCATGAATTGCGTTGGGTGTGGAAACCCTCTTTGAGTCCGGCTTTGAAAAGTACGCAGCAAACGGCATCCTGGCCTTTGGCCGGGGGCGGTGTGCCATGTCCAAGCCGTAAGGCTAAAAGCCACCGACCAGTCTCAATCTGGTTTCCACCCCCCGGCTGCCGATCCCGGCAGTTGTCACTCGTAACAACGGGGCTGCCATCATGGCGCGCTTGGGGGATAGAGAGTTTTTGAACGTGGTTTCAGAGTACGCGGGAATTTTACGGCGGTTCGATGTTGACGCCGGCACGGAAGACAACGGGCCGGACGACTTAGCGCAATACGAACGTATGCGCGTTCTGGAAAGCCAGATTGCCGAACAGCTTGCGTGAGACTGTTCGCAAGGTCCGTTTCTCATGTGCTTCATGTGAAGCACGTTGCATCCCGGCGGCCTCGTAAGGCCGCTGGGTCTACATCAATTTCGGCTCAACGAGGATAGTTCATGTCTTCACGCAAACGAAGTTACACAAAGCGAACATGGACAACATCGAAGGGGATCGAGCGCACCGCTTTTGTTGTCGATTTCGTTGACGCAAGCGGCAAGCGTTGCCGTCGACAGTTTGATTCCAAACGTGAGGCAGATACGTTCCGTGTCGGTACAGAGGGGCAGCTACGCGCCGGTACCTTCCGTGGTGATGCCGCGAAAATCACAGCGAAGGAAGCTACCGAACTGTATTTGGAATATTGCGAGGGCCGGCACCAGCGCTGCGAGCGCATGACACGGCACAATCTAAATGTGTACCGTGGCATTGCCCGCAAGCATGTTCTTCACCCAGAGCATGGTATCGGCGGAATTACGCTAGCCCAGCTTAGCGCGTCACAAATTACAAAATTCAAAGATCGCCTTCGAACGGCAGGCGTATCCGTTTCTATCACCCGCAAGTCAGTCGCGTTCGTGAAGCGGACGCTGGATCACGCCATAAGCCAAGACTTCGTAGCGACGAACGCGGCAGTCGGCGTGAAGGTCATTGGTCGGCGCGACGAAGCCACCAAGAAAGTTACGCCGCCTACCAAGGAACACGTAAAGGCGCTTCTGGGCGCGGCGGACTCCGACTTGCGGACGAAAATGCTTGTCGCGGCGGCAACCGGAGTGCGGGCCGGTGAACTATGGGCGCTACGTTGGCGCCATATCGACTTCGGGGCTTGCGAAGTCACCGTGGAAACGAGGGTGGACGCCTACGGCGATGAAGACACCACCAAGACGGCGGCTGGCGTGCGGGTCGTGCCGCTTGGAACGGCCACAGTCCAAACACTGAGGGAATGGCGGGTAAAGTCGAAATTCAAGAAGGCGGACGACTTGGTATTTCCGAACACCCAAGGCGGCTACACCAGCCATCACAACTTCCTCAGGCGCCGCTACAACGCGCTATTCGGCTCTATGGCTACCAAGTGCCAGGAAGACGATTCCAAAGCACCAGCGCCCCCTAAAACCAATTGGCACGCCTTTCGGCACTACGCCATATCAACTTGGATTGAAGCCGGTTTGAAGCCCAAGACGGTCCAAACGTTTGCCGGCCATTCTTCCCTGTCCGTGACTATGGACCGGTACGGCCACCTATTCCCGTCAGATGACCACAAGACGGCGATGGATAGCATTGCCGACGCGCTTGGCGCATGAATGGCACACGGCGAGCCTAAGTCCGTTGAATACAAACGACTAATGCGGCCGATACCCTCGCACTTCTAAGCTGAGGGTCGCTGGTTCGAATCCAGCCGGGGTCGCCAACTGTATTTCCGGGTAACGACGGGGCGCCGTCCACTCTTCTTGTGCCGCCAGCGTCGTCGTTTCGGCAATTCACACCGAGGGAAGATCGGCCGACATCATCTTCATGGCACCTTATTCAGCGCACCCAAAGCGTCGACCAAATTGAATGACTCGCCAGTATGCTTGACACTATCCAACTGTTCATCGAGATCGAATTTCTGAATTGCGCCTGTTCGTAGCCACCTCTCCAATTGTTCGCATGTCGGCATGTTTCCCTGCGGGTTGCCTGGCGTTTGCGTGATTTTCCGATACTTTTCCTGAAGCAGCGCAATTACGCCTGCAACAAAGGGGGCAGCGATACTTGTTCCGTCACGGGGGGCCATGGCGAAGTCGCTAGATCGTGCTGCTGATACAATCGGAGCACCGGGTGCGAACAAGCGGGTGAAGCAGCTTCCATTTGTCTCTGGAAAGCGCTGAGAGAAAGGTGCGATCCGCCCCGCGCGAGACTGGAACACCTTTGCATTGCAATACTCGTCGTAGATTTTGTCGATTATCGTATGGTCGTGAAACACTGCACCAACGCTGATGCACTCGGGCATGATGGCCGGGAAGCCCATGCCCGGTGCTGAGGGCTGGGAGCAGGAATACAGATTACCCGCAGCCACGACGGTCGGGATTCCAGCGGCGCGAAGTTCGACGATCTTGTCGCTAATCTTTTTCTTATCCAAGTTCCCTGGCGCATTGAGGTCCGGCACGACTGTATAATTGCCGTCGTCGCTGAATGCCAAACAGACAACGTCGGCACGAAAGTTGTCCGCATCGTCCTTTAACCAAGACAATGCTTTCAGAACTAAGCTTGGATCGGCATCCGGCGTGTCGTGTGTAATCTTGAGCGGGAGAATATTGGCGCCAGGTGCGATTATGGGCCCAGAATCTTTGCGTCCAGCGATAGCGGCCGACACTGCCGTTCCATGGCCCGTCGCATCGCTGACGTCGGTATCTTGTCCAACGGCTGTGAAGTTCTTGCCGGGTAACACGCGGCTGCCGTGGTTCGACTGGAAGGCCTCATGGGTCCCGCGGCAGCCGGAATCCAAGACCGCGACGATGATACCAGTGCCGTCGACATGGTGTGCGTTTCGAGCTTGCTCGGCGTTAATGAAGTTCATCTGCCACAATCCTTGGTCACCGAGGGTCCGTCGGCTTCCTCACTTAGGCTGCAGTTCGACCGTCGAACGCGTGCGGATGCCGTGCGAGCGCAGCCACTCGATCACGTCGGGATGGCCGACCATTGTGTAAATACCGCCGCCGCCGCAGCTCATGCCGGCAATGTGACGCACGCCGGAAAGCGCGCGCGACGTGATGCCGACCAGGAATCGCTCCAGCGGAGCACCCTTCGCGACGGGCGGCGCGACCCAGAAAATCGGCGCACCGCTGTCGCCCCCACATGAGTCAACCGGATTGGCGCCAACGCTGGCGCTGGGATCGGCGAGAACGAACTCCCGGAAGCTGGCGCACGCGGAGGCCGCGAACGCGCCGGTGCCACAGAAGAACGACGTGATCGGGATGACCGCACCGACGGCGTTGTAGGCAAGCACCCCTTTTTCCGTTCTGCCAAAACCCACACCCGTCAACCGCATTGTGCCGCGGTCGCGGTAAACCTCGTGCATTGTCGCAACGAGAGCATAATCACTGCCTGCCTTTTCCCTCCATTGTCCGAAAAATTCCGGTTCCCATGGCTGATTCTCCGAAGCCAGATTTATCCGGCTAGCGTCTATGAATCTTAGGATCGCCAAATCGCGTCCAATCTGGGTTTCAGGCTGATAGCATGAATATCCACCATAGCGGTCGGGTTCCGCGCCTAACACGAAATCCTGCTTCGTCTTCTTGTGGTTGTCGCCTGACTCGCCCAAATAAATATCGTAGCTGTCGATTCTGCCGCAGCTGCAATGTGCGGCAGTTAGGACAACAAAATTCTTATCGGACAATCTGATCCCGGAGCACGTCTGTTTCGCTGAGCTCACACGCTCGTCAACGAACTCTATCTTTACGATCTCTGGGAATCCTGTGACCATTCTTCCGTTGGCAAATCGGGCATGTAACGTGCCGGACGGCGAAGGCTCCGTGCTCCGGAGCGCAGCGGCCACGCTGATGGCCGCGTCCATCTGCTTTCTCACATCTTCGGATGAAGGCAGATCGCGCAGCAGCCCCAGTTGAGCCGCGCGCATAGCGTTGTTCATGATCGTTATGGCGTCACCGGTTTGGGCAGCAAGAGCGGCTTCTATCGGTATCCGGGCGTTTCCACGGGCACCCGCCTCCAGAACGGCTTTGCGGCCGGCTTGGCCAAACGCGTTGGCGCTCACCGCCAGGAGCGCCGACATAATTAGGACAACACGTGCGGCTTGCATCGCAGAACTCTCAGCCTATGGCCCCTGGATAGTCTGGTTCCTGCAAAACTGCGCCGGATCTTTGTGTCGCTGCACCGCCGGATTGCGCAAGCATTCGAAAAGGCGTGCGGACGCGGTGTTTGCGATAGTGTTTGGCACGCGCGTATCGGCCCTGAGAACGCTGCTTCGCGGCACGATCAGGTCCTGACGCACCGCCGCGGCCGCATCGACGTCGGTGCCATACTGGCGAAGAGCGTCGATAAGCTCCGCGTTCGCGCGGATCAATGCCTCGGTATTCTGGGCGCGGTTGCTGAAAATATCGAACGTGCGCTGCGGGATCTGGACGATGGTCTGGGCGACCGCGACGGCCAGGTGAGACACGGCCAGCAGCTCGCTCGGTTTGTCGACGGATATGCTCTTGATCATTCCGTTGGTGAACACGACATCGGTCTTCGCCGTGACGAAGGTGGCGCGCTTGACTTCGAGCACGAAAGCAGGCGCCGCGTTCGGCATATTGACGCGCTCCGAGGCTGCCGGCATCCAGGGAGACTGGCGGGAGCCGGGGTCCTTTTGGCGCAGCACGACGAGCGAGTGCGACAAATCCGGGCGGTACAAGATACCACGCGACTGCCATTCCTTCGACACCGGCTTGGGATCGAAAATCCGCAGCCCGCTGCGCAGATACGGCTCCGCCTTCCAGACCGGCGCTTGATTGCGGCTCGGCGGCTTACGTGCCTGCCGGGGTGTTTTCTGGTCGGCGAGTTCCTTGCATATCTGCAGCGACCAAGCGGGAACGAACGGATCGTTGGTAGGGTCAAGGAATAGACAATAGCCGAACTCCGCCAGCGCGATATTTACCTCGCGCGCCTCGCGCTCGACAAATGGGTCGAACTCGAATGACGCAATGACTGCGGTGCCCGCATCTACAATTTGATCCGCGTAAGCAGAACGCAGTGAATCTGCCTGTTGTGACGAGACCAGATCGGCAATGGCCTGAACGCTGGTCTGGACGATTTCCTTGCTCTTATCCTCTGCTTGGGTGTAAACGCGCTGCAAAAGCCCCATGGTGTCGCGCTGCACGCCAACACGGTCGATAGACGTTGGCGACAGCAGAAAGTCGAGGCAGTATGTCTCGTTGCGGTCAGCGACATATTTGGGGTCGCCCTGGTTCACCTGGATCGCGTAGCCTGCGGCAGCGCCCGTCCTGACTTGGACCATCACGAGGCGCCGAGGCAAGTGATAGGCGCCGGCATTGGAATGGCAGGTCGCGCCGATCTCCTCCAACCCAGTGGGGAGCCGTTGACTGTCCAGCATGTTCGACGAGCAGCCGGTCAGCAATGCGATGGCCAGGAGAGCGGCCGATGCGACTCGCGCACGCATCAGAACCTCTCTACCTGTGTTGTCGCCGTTGCAGCTCTTGCTTCCAGCGCGACCAGTTCGGCGCAAATGTCTTTCAGGACATCGTCGCTTGCGATTGCCCCGGGATCTTGCTCCTCCCCTGATTCCAGCCCGAATGCGTCGGCCTTCGGTGCCGCTGGGTCCGTTCCTAGCGAAAGCGGCGGAATCGGATTTGCCTTTGGAGATGGGACGCCGCTCAGGTTCGCATCCCTGCGGCTCAGGAATTCGATGTACGCCTTCTGCGCCGCAACGAGACGGCCACGTTGCTCGACCACCTGCCGTTGAAGGCTATCGGATGCCACCCCGGCTTGCAGAACCGCCGTCGGCAGCGCGATGATTCCGTATATGACCTCGAGGGGAATCGCGAGCCCGCCCAAGACCTCGCTGCCTTTGGCAATGCAGATATTCGTCAGCATTCCGTCGTCGAAAACGAGACCGGTCCGGCGCGTCGCGAACACGGCCCGGTCCACGCCAACCGATACGATCGGCATGATGTTTTCGAACAGGTAATTCTTGATCAGACCGGGGCGCCACTGGCCCGAGCCGTTCGGATCGGGTTTGACGTAGACGGTCAGTCGATACGAGGCGCGCGGACGAAAGAATATTCCAGATACCGGCTTGCGCAGGAGATACCGCATTTCGCTGATAACTTTCGCGGTCTTCGGCGGGTGCTGGTACGCCACCTTGAGCGGATCGCTGCAGTACGCATTGGCGCTGTTGCCGCGCACGAACGATCGGTTGAAGGTATAATCCTCGAGCACGAAGCAGAAGCCGAGCGGGCGCGCGGCCTCGTTGACTCGCGCCATCTCCTGAAAGTCGAACGGATCGACCTGGAAATCGGCGACGACGACATTGCCAGCGCCAAATGTGTCGGTGACCACATTGACGTCACTGCGGTTCGCTGGCTTGAAATCACCTTTGTTACTCAACAAGATGAACGCGGCGCGGACGAACCTGCGGACGATGCTCGCAGTACGGTCGATCGCCTTGGAGGCGATGAGTTGCAGGAAGGGCGTGGTGACGTCCGTAGAGTTCGCCTGGGCATTGCCCGGCGGATTCGCTGCAGGTTTTACTTCAGCCTTGTTTTTAAACACCCGCACCTGGTCATCCGCAAACGCGGATCGGAGGTGATCGAGGCAAAACACATGACGATTGTCAGGCACGGCTTTGGGCTCGATTTGCCGGAGCACATGAAACTTGTCGCCGCTCTTCTTTGTAATTATGAAGCGAAGCACATGCTTCGGAAGCGTGTAGGACCCGAGCGTTGACTGGCACACCGGCACAAGGTCATCGACCTCCGAGATGGGCTCAAGCGCCGGTGACGAGCCGAGAACCGAAAGCGAGCAGCCGGACGCCAAAGCTGCAATCCCAAGCAACCCTGCTGTCGCCGCCCACGTCTTTCCCGAACACCGCACCAGTCCTATGACGCGCCTCATTGTTGCGCCTGAACTGGATAAGGGCAGCGAAGCTGCATTGAAGCGCTTTGCAGAATCGCAAAGTTGACCTCAGTTTCTTGCCAGGGTGTCTTGCGGACCGGATGGTTGCCGGGATTTTCCGCCACATAATCCCAGTCCTTTTGCCCACCCCGGATGCAGGTGAACCAGACAGCGACACCCTTCTGCCGCTGTTCAGCAAATGGCACGGGGTCAAAGCCGCAGAGTTGAATCGGATTGATCTCGGCGTCGTTGGGCGCGGCACTCGCGAGCAGAGTGCACTTGAGTTCTTTCTCGCAGCGCGCCCGCACCGCGTTCGTGGCCACGCAGCGACGGCCTGGGCGCGGATGGCGCGCGAGATCACCCATCCAGGCCCTGAGGATGTGGATCTTCTGATCTTCGGGCTCAGGCTCTGCGAGCGCCGAGTACACTTTATTAAGCTGGTCGCGGATTTTGCTCGGCTTTCCCTGAGCGTCCTTCTTGAGCAAATTTTTGATACGAACGAGGTTCGCATCATCTCCGACTAGGGCGGCGATGGCGTCAAGATAATTGGCGAACCTGTCTTGTACGAATTTATCATCGTCGATCTTATCGAGAAGTTTGATTAGCGCCTGGGCTGCAGCCCGTGCCTGACTGCTACTTTGTATCTGCGGCCGCAAGTCGTCGGCGAGCAATACCTGCATTGCAGCGCTATAGCTTCCGAATGCCTTCGCTGGCTGCCGCTTCAAAATATCTTTGATCTTGTCGAGCGCATCCCGCATCTTCTTTTGCAATTCGGGATTGTCTTTTACGGCGTCCCATGGCGACTTTTCGTATTTTTCGAGCAGGTTTATTATTCTGTCTGCCGTTTGCGTGGGCCAATGAAATTCGACCCTTTCGACGAGAGCGTCCTGCAGCGCTCGTACTTTTTCGAGAAGATCCTTGCTAGCCAAATCCTCCGGCTTCTTCACGGCATTAATTTTACCGGTCAGATCGCCGATGTTGGCGACGAGCCAATCGAAATCAGTTGGCTGACCAAGAAGATTTTTAAGAAGAGCAGTCCTCAGGTCGCTGACCTTCTGGGCTACAGCATCTTTATCGCCATCAAACTTCTCGATAAGCGCTGTCAGCTCGTCGATCTTGTCGTTGATTTGTTTGGGGCTTGGCTCACAACGGGCCCCTTCCGCGAAAAGAAATACGAATAGACCAACCAGAAAAACGCAGCATCCAGCCGCACGACTGACCAACATGATCGCCCCCGCACGTACGCGGCTCTAACGGCCACTTGTACGTTGTATGTGAACACTATGGGCACGTCTGAGCTGTGTCAGTTCTAATATTCACGACGGGATAAGCGTGGGATAACTGTGTTGGAAACCTCTGCCCTACGGCGCCGAATATTCTTTTTAGAACGGAGAATTTAGGGTCAAAGAAATCGCTATATTCCTGTAAATATCAGGCAGATCGCCCCGCGGACGGTGGAAATAATTTTAGATAACTGCTTGTCCATCGCCAAAGGTTTTTGGGACAGGATTTCTGCATAGTTAAGTGTGCATTGGGCTCATCTGGTCACGTTGCTTCAAGTTGCGGCAGCAGTTCTCGAGCAGGATCCGGCTCTTCGGCGCCAGCTCGCACTCGGATGAAACAGGCGTGCTCGTGCAGCTTTTCGACGACAATGCGAAATTTCCTTGTCGGGTCAACGCAAAGCGTTCGATACGTATTCAGGAAGCCGCGCCAACACTTAAGCTCAGTCTCGCACACGGCGGTCCATGCCCGCCCGGCGTTTCACCGGCGGTCGTTCCATCGGCGGCGTGGCTTGGGTTTCGGGCTTAGGGTTTGCCATCAGAAGATCGTGCATCACATCGAATATGCGCACGCCGACATCGTGAGGGATTGGCGAGAGCCAGGGCGAGACAAGCAACGTCGCACAGGCATCCGAAAGGCCCTGCTTCCAGCGTGCGTTCATCGTCGCGCGGCTAAATTCGTAGTCCTTGCAAGCGCCCTGCAGTTCGTGCGGACGATAGATGAGCTGCACAATGTCCATCTCGGTGACGCAACCGAATTCATACAGGCGCTTGGCCTGCTCCGTCCGAGCGAGTTCCGGCGGAAGGATGTCGAACAGCTCATTGATCGCGTGGCGCACCTCGTGCTTTTGCCGGAAGTTTTCGGTCGCGATCCGGGTGCGGCTGGAGTAGCGGATATCCTTATCGCGTTCGTAGACTTGTTCGAGGTTTGCCGGCAACGGTCCGCGGGCGTGGAACACATCGACCTGAAAAGCAATGCGGCTTCGGCGCGGGGAATAGTCCAACACATATTGTAGCGGCGTGTTGGAGACGAGCCCGCCGTCCCAGTAGTGCTGGCCATCGATCTCGACAGGCGGAAAACCGGGAGGAAGCGCGCCGCT
Source organism: Rhodoplanes serenus (assembly GCA_945893145.1). Classification (GTDB taxonomy): domain Bacteria; phylum Pseudomonadota; class Alphaproteobacteria; order Rhizobiales; family Xanthobacteraceae; genus Z2-YC6860. Next base: position 11,191 of record CAMDDZ010000060.1, read on the forward strand.
CGCCATCACGTGTTCGGGACGGATGGCGATTTCCGCGCTGTCGAAATAAGCAAACCGGCCGGTGTGAACATTCACGGCGCCAATGCTGAGGCGCATCTCCTTGGCGCTATTGATGCGGTCAAAATCAACCAGGTTCTCCAGCGTGCTCTTGAGCGCATCCGTGGCGTAGAAGCTGGTGAGCTGATCGGGAGCAAGCCAGTCGTGTGGCTTGCGTGGCGCAAAGAAGCCAGGCTGGCCGAACATCAACGAGGCCATCCCGCTCGCCGTTCGCTGCCAAGCGGCGAGCGCGCCGGCCATTCCGGACGGCCACATCGCGGTCGGAGCCGTGATCCGTTCCCAGAACTTGCGCAGCTGCTCGACCCGCTTCGCGGGCGCGTTGCCGGCGATGATCGCCGCGTTGACCGCGCCGATCGAAATGCCGGCCACCCAATCCGGCAAATACTCCGAATGGGCAAGCGCTTCGTACACGCCGGCCTGATAGCTGCCGAGCGCCCCACCGCCCTGGAGAACCAAGCCCACCTTCTTATCGTACGACGCCGGGCGCGGCGGAAACTTGGCGCCCTTTGCTGGCTCAGGCCCGGTCATCGATGCGGCTCCCTTTGGCCCGGCCACTCCTGCGTCGGCGCGCCCAGGTTCGCATTGCATCGGCCCCGTGGCCCGGAGACTTGAAGCAGGATAGGCGAACTTGCGTTTGACGGTGAACAGAATGGTACTGTCGAGACGCACAGCGGGAGCTTGCGGCCATGTTATTTCTGGTTGTTTCGACACCGCGTCCGGAGCGGCCCTCTGAGCTGGCAGAGAAAAGACAATCGTTCTGGCCATGGATTGCCGGATATGAGGCACGCGGCGTGTGCCGGCACATCTACGCTCGTGTGGGACGGGGCGCAGTCGCGATTTTCGACGTTGAGGACAACAATGCGCTCCACCGCATCCTGAATGAGTGGGCGGACATCATCCCCGCACACTTCGATACCTATCCGCTGGTCGACGTTGAAGCGGCAAACCGGATGCTGGCGGCACAACGAAAATGAATAGTACAAGCAAAGTCTTGGCAAGATCCGGCTATCGCCCGACAACCGGGGTGGTCATCCAGGTTCGCACTAATTGAAAGTGTCGTACCCGCGGCTGATGCCGGGCCTGACGCGTCAGGCCGCCGCTAACGGGCAGACGACACCGGATTTCCGGCCCCGCGAAATGCCGCCCGGCCTGCATCCGTGAGGATGTAGCGATAGCGGTCCTGCAAGTGGACCTGAACCCACTTGTTGTGAACCGCGCGATCCAAGCCGCGCTGGAAATCACCGTCGCGAATGTCGAAGAAATGATTTCTCTTGAGAACACCCATCGCAGCAACTTGATAGCGGGCGAAGACCCCGAGGATTTGCCGCGCTACGTCATCGTCTGAAACGGGCGTGTGCTGCATTGCCGAACTCACCGACTACCCATGATGACGTGCGTCCATTGTCTGTCCCGCCAGCTTACGTATGACTATGCTCGGCTTCGACAACAATAGCCAGCCCCCATCAGCTCGCGGTCACCGGCCGTTGCAACGGGTAGGCAGCGCTCTCATACAGATAGCGAATTTCGTTCTGTCCGAAACGAGTCTCGTCGACCTCGAGGTAGATGCCAAGCAACGCCGATGACGGGATCGTCTCTATGGCGTAGCGCAACGCTTCGGCCGCAGTGTCAAATCGCTTGTAGCTGATCTGGCCCCTGCCCTTTTTGTTGCGGCTCGGGAACAGCTCTGCGGGCGCGCCGTAATCGAAGCCATTGAGATCCTCAACCTGCATGCGGGCCTGTTCGCGGACACGGTTGATCGCCTGAATTTCTTGGGACATTGAATTCCTCCTTGTGGCCAGCACAGCCGAAGTCGTGTGACCCGGCCGCGCCGTTCTGGAACTGACAGCAGCGCTAAAAGCTACGGCCCTTCATGAGGGCGTCGGTATCGCGCTACGCCTTGTCGAGACCGTGTTTGGCGAGGACCAGCGCGTCCAAGAGAAGCAAATGTAATTTTGCATGAGAACCATACAAATTACTTCGTACAGATAGGAACGAAAGCTGCCGAAAACAGGGGCTGAAAGTAAAAAACGGCTTGGAAACGGCCGTAGAGGCGATTTTTCTTGCGCTCTCGCCCATCGCGCTGACACAGTTAGCCACAATGTCAAAATTTCACCCGCCCCTCGCGTCTGTGCACGCCAATCGTGTGGGCTGGGGAAAACACAAAACCTGTCGTGATCCACAACCGCGCGGCCGGTCGCCGCAGTCGCCCGCTCCCGAATGCGGTTCGATCCGCGAACGCTGATACAGGACACGGCAAATCCGTCATGGCTCCGAGTTTCCCCAATCACAGCCGCAGCTACGACACGACACGGAACGCGGTCAGGTTTTGGGGCTACGACAGCGCGATGGAAATCTCGTTTTTCGTCACGGCAGACGCGCTGCGGAGACTTGAGCCCGGCTTGCTCTCGAACGAGGAGAGCCTGTTGCAGGCCTTCGATCAGCATCGTGCTTCGATTTGCGCAGCGGCCGGAAAGATTTACAAGCGCGGCAGCAAAGGCTCCTACGAATTGGCCGCTTCGGACTTCTGAACAATGACGATGTTCAAATGCCCCTATTGCCAAACCGAATACGAATTGATCTGGGCGCGATTGTCACACCAGCAGCGAAGTTACGCCAATTGTCAGGTTTGTCAGAAGACCATGTACAGCTGGAGCAGCCGCAACGTGCCGTGCTTCACGCTTGCCAAAGCGACTGAGAGCAAGCCCGCTGGGGACAAGCTGGCCGAGGCTAAGCTGGCTAAGGGCAAGACGCCGGGCTGATCAGCCTGCGCCCCGCGTCGTCAGCCGGGGAACTCGGTCAACAATTGCGTGAGCGCGGCTTTCCCCGCGCGGCTGGCGGCCGTCATGGTTTCAAAATAGAGCGCCGAACACTCGATGGGGCTCGTTCGGCCAGCCCGGTAGATTTCCCACCGCCATGGTCTCGGAGGATTCGCCCTCACCTTCACGACAACGGAAAAATCGCTTTGGTCCATGTGAAGGCTCATGTGTTGTGGTCGCGCGACCATGCGCCTTCGCCGATGCGATTACCAGCAAAGATGTCAGCTCGGCTCGGCTCGCCTTGGCGCGAGATGTTCGATCAGGGGCATAGCGGCGAAAAGCCGTGCCGGTGCTCAAAAGCCATGACCATCGAGCAATCCCGGCTAAAACGCAGGCCGGCGCGCTAGACTCATGGGCGTGGACGTCACGCGCGCGATCAACAACACAGCAATCGCAGGACCGGCAGGATTGAAATCAACGTCTCCCGCCGATCCCGATGCGGCGCCTTACCAACGATTGACGGCGACTTCTCTGCCCCCAACCTGGATGACGACCTCTTTGGTCCCCGATTTCAGCCAGGTCTCACAAATCTCCTCCGGCTGAAGCGGCGCCAATGTCCGGCACAGTTGATTGCCTTTGAGCCGCCAGGTGCCTGACACCGCGATAGCCTTGTCGCCCGCGGGAGTGAGCGAACCGGACAGTTTGCCGTCGGCCGCAAGATTGATGCGTGCGGTGTACTCCCTGCCGCCCTTAAGGTCCGTGGAGGTCACCACCAGGCCCTTGGCAAGCAGCGCCTTCAACTCTTCGGCGTTGAGTGCGGGGCCTGCGGCGATTGCGGCGTGGCTCAGAGCCACGCACGCAGCCGCGATCAGTGCGATACGTTTCATCTTTGGTTCCATTCCGATCAAAAGCGGAGGTTGACGCCGGCGCGAACGATGTTGGTGGTCAGCTTGTTGTACTCGTTTTCGATCGTGCCGCCGGTCAACGGCGCCGTGGCCGTGTAGCCAGGGAGCGTCAGGTAGAGGTACTCAACCTTCCAGGTCCAATTTCCGGCGAGCGCGCCTTCGATGCCGGCACCCGCCGTCCAGCCAACCTTGGTGGCCGACATGGTGTAGTTGCCGGTCACACCGCCGGTCACGGTGCCGTCGCTCTTGCGTTGGCCATAGGCGACGCCGCCGGTGAAATAGGGCAGCAAGCGATCCACGGCGAAACCGACACGGGCGCGCGTTGTGCCGAACCAAGTCAGCTTTTGCGTGTCGGTGATGGTGTCAGGCGGATCGACGATCGTCATCGTCGCCTTCATGCCGGTGGCCTGGATATCGGTCTCAAGGCCCAGCACCACGGATCCCATCTGCACGTTGTAGCCGAGCTGAGCGCCGCCGAGCGCGCCCTTCAGGCTGCCGCTCGCCCAGCCATAGCCGGCGTTCACGCCGACATAGAGACCGCTCCAGTTGTAAGCCGCAACGTAAGCCGGGCCCTTCATGGGCACGGCGGCGGGCAGATCGGCTGCCAGCGCGGCTGCTGGAACGAGCGCGCAGAAGGCAATGCCAGCGAGCAACAAACGCTTCATCGTAGGTCTCCCCTGTCGTCGCGGCGGATGCCTACGACCTGTCTTCAAGGGGTCATTGCACAACCCGAGCGGCTGGCAATTCGTCGGCAAACAATTTGACCCGTCCCCTGTGATGATGAGTTTCTTTGGGATGGGGCGCTGGGTAAATCGACCTGAAGTCCCCCCTCGTGCGAGGCAAAAACCTCCACGATTGGAAACGCTTGGACACCGATACGCCGGTCTTGCTTGTGGGCTGCAGGACGAGCCGGTACTTTGGTCCCGGAGACATTCAAGGCACCGCGCAGATTGAGTCCGCCCTCAGTTTGGGCATCGGCGTGGGACTACCGGCATGAAAATCCTGATCGTCGACGACCATGTGCTGATCCGCGATGCCGTGCAGGGCGTTCTCAAGGAGCTCGCCGCAACCGCGACGCTGATGGATGCCGCCGATGGCCGTCAGGCCATGTCGTTGATCGAGTCCAACCCCGATCTCGATCTTATTCTGCTCGACATCGGCCTGCCGGACCGGGATGGGCTCACCATGCTGGCCGAGTTGCGACAGCACCGGCCGGAGATCGCCGTGGTGGTTCTCTCCGCCACGAACGACCGCGCCAGCGTCAACCGCGCGCTGGACCTCGGAGCCATGGGGTTCATCCCGAAGAACGCGCAACGCGAGGTGATGCTTCGCGCGCTGCAACTGGTGATGTCGGGCAACATCTACATTCCGCCCGAGGCGCTCGCCCGCGACAATATGCTGCCAGGCTCGCGGGCGAAGCCAACCGGAGCCGATCCATCGCGACCGAGTCAGATCGGTACCGAACTGACCGACCGGCAATTCGACGTGCTCGCCCTGATGATGAAGGGCAAGAGCAACAAGGTGATCTGCCGGATGCTGAACCTGGCCGAGCAAACGGTGAAGAACCACGTCACCGCTATTCTCAAGGCGCTGAACGCCACCAATCGCACCGAGGCGGTGATTACGGCGTCGGCGATGGGTTTGGGGGCGCGGAAACCGCCGGAGTAGCCGCGACCGCCGGCATCGCATCCGCGGCGCCGGCTTGCTTCAGAATCTGGCTCACCATCGCCCGCAACTTCATCGGAGGCACCGGCTTGTGCAAAAGCCGGAAGCCGCTCGCTTGCGCTTCGCGCAGCCGCTCGGGCGCGGTGTCGCCGCTGATCAAAAAGGCAGGGATCGGCGCTCCACAGGCGGTGCGGATCCGGTCGATGGCGTCAAATCCGGTTTTTCCGTCCAGCAGACGATAGTCGGAAATAATGAGGTCCGGCTTTTGTTGCGGGTCGGCAACCGCGGCGAGAGCCGCGTCTTCCGAGCCTGCGGCGGTGACGCGGCAGCCCCAGCTTTGCAGCAAGCCGCTCATGCTGTCGCGCACCAGCAGCTCATCGTCGATGACCAGAACGTGCTGACCGGCGAGCGCGTGGATGAATGCAGGCGGCGCCTCTTTCGGCTGCGCGACATGCGCCGGTGCGGCAATCGCCGGCACCACGATGACGAACCGCGATCCTCGCCCGACCCTCGAGTCCAATTCGATCGGGTGATTGAGCAGCCGGCACAGCCGCTCCACGATGGCCAGTCCCAAACCGAGGCCGCCGCTCTGCCGGTCCGGCAAGCGGATTTGATAGAACTCCGCAAAGATATCGCGCTTCTGGTCCTCTGGAATTCCAGGCCCGCTATCGTAAACCTCGATGCGCGTAACGCCGCCCCGCTTGCGGCAACCCACCACGACACCGCCGCTTTCGGTGTAGCGCACCGCATTGGAAACCAGATTGAGCATGACCCGTTCGAGCAGGATGAAATCGCTCCGAATCCAGGCGCTGCTCGACACCACCCGCATCGAAAGGCCCTTCTCCCGCGCCGTATCGGTGAAGGTCGCCTCGATCCGCTTGAGCAGACGGTCGACCGGAAAATCGGTGATTTCTGGCGCAAGCACGCCGGCGTCGAGCTTGGAAATGTCCAGCAGCGCCCCGAACAACTCGTTCATCGCCGAGATTGCGTCATCGACGCGTTCGGCGAGGCGCCCGCCCTCCTTCGAGCTGACATGCTGCCGAAGCTGCGACGCATAGAGGCCAAGCGCATGCAGCGGCTGGCGCAAATCGTGGCTGGCGGCGGCCAGAAAGCGCGATTTGGAGAGATTGGCGAGCGCCAGCTCATGGGTGCGCTCGTCGACCTTGTGTTCGAGCGTCGCGTAGGATTCCTGCAACTGCGCCGCCATGCGGTTGAACTGGTCGCCCAACGCCTCGAAGTCGTCACCGGTCTTGATCGAGATGCGCTGGCCAAGATCGCCCTGCCCGATCCGGATTGCGCCAGCGCGAAGCGTCCGGATCGGCCCTGTCATGCGGCGCGCGAGATAGAGCCCAACCAGCACCGCGAGGATCAGCGCGGCCAGCAGATTCAACCCAGACCGCAGCATCGGCACCCGCAACGCATCGAAGGCGTCGCTTACCGGCAAATCGAAGAACACCAGCCAGCCCAGCGACTCGACGCGCCAATGGGCGGTCAATACCGTGCGGCCGGAAATGTCCTGGTGAAACGCTTCGTCCGGCGGTCCGGTCGAGCCGCCCGCCCGGGCGGCCTGGATGTAGGCGATGCCCGACAAGTCGGTGTTGCGCAGCACCAGGTTCAAGTCCGGGTGCGCGATCAGCCGGCCGCGGCGGTCGACGACGTACACCTGCCCGCGCTCGCCGACCGTGACGGTCGAGACCACGTCCCAGATGAACTTCAGATTGATCTCGGCAAGACTGACGCCGGAATTGGCCCGCCCATCGGTGACCGCGAGCGTCATGTAGGGCTCGGTGCCGTTCCGGAAATACACCGGGCCGTAAACAACCCGCTTCGTCTTTGCCTCGATGAACACCGGATCGCTGGCGAAATCCCTGCCGCTCTCGATCACATCCGGAGCCAAGCGGGAGACGCGCAATCGCTCGCGCCCTGGCGCATCCAGTTTCGAGAATTCGGTGACGGCTGGCACCTGACGCAGCAGGCGCACCGCGTCCAAGCGCCACTCATCGAGGCTCGCCGTGCTCCAGGGCTGCGTGGTCCATCCGAGGTGGCTTTCGATTTCCTTGACAAACTGCCCGATCTTGATCGCGGTGGCCTCGGCCTGGGCTCGCTGGATGTTCAGAAGCAGCGTGCGGTATTCGCGAACGTAGAACCACGTTTCCATCGCGGCATTCGAGAGCAGCGCCAGGCACACCACCGCCGCGAAGAACGCGGCATACTTCCGGAACAGGCGGCCGCGGGTGTGCCGCGTCCCGGCGGCATGCGCAGCAGCGCTCGGGCCAGCTCCGGGCTCCTTCACTCAAGCACCTGACGCTCAAGCATTTGGCTGGAGCGAGCAAGCCGGACGCGAAGGCACTGCCTCTTCATCGGGTCGCCCCCATCGGCCGAAATCCGCAGAACGGCCGGAACGCCAACGTACCGCATTCTAGCCACCGGAATGACAGGACGAATGTCCCGATTGCGCCCGGCCGAACTCGCGGGCGACAATGCAGCCCAATACGAATATGAGCCGAGCGATATCTTGGCTCGAAGCCCGCCGCTCTTCCGCCTTTCCCGCACCGTGGTACTCTCTGCCGGGGCGTCCATGAAGCGACGGCAATTTATCAGTCTTCTTGGCGGCGCGGCCGCATGGCCGGTGACCGCTCGTGCACAGCAGAACCCGCCCGCGCTGGTGGGATTCCTGCACATCGCGCCGTCCAAGGGATTGCTGCACATCGTCGATGCTGTCCGCCAGGGCATCGCGGCGTCTGACCCACAGAGCGCGAACGTCAGGATCGAAGCGCGCTGGGCCGAAGCCCAATATGCCCGGCTGCCGGCGCTCGCGGCAGAACTCGTGCGCCTTCAGCCGGCCGTCATCGTGGCCGGCAGTCATGGCGCAGCGCTCGCGGCCCAGACCGCCACCAAAACGATTCCGATCGTGTTCGTCACCGGCGGCGACCCGGTCAGAGACGGTCTTGTCGGCAGCCTCTCGCGCCCGGGCGGCAATGCAACCGGCGTGAGCTTGATCTGGGGCACGCTCGGGCCGAAACGGCTAGAGCTGATGCGCGAGTTGGTACCGCAGGCGGCGCTCATCGCGCTGCTCAAGAACTCCGCCAATCCCACCCTTGAGGCTGAGTTGCGGGACCTGGAGGGCGCGGCTCAGGCGATGGGTCAGAAACTTCTCATCTTGGAGGCCGGAACCCCGCCGGCGATCGACGCTGCCTTTGCGACGCTCGTTGCGCAGCGCGCTGGTGCGTTGCTCATTGCGGTCGATTCGACCTTCAACAGCCGCCGCGATCAGCTCATCGCACTCGCGGCGCGGCACGCCGTGCCAGCCATGTACTATGCCCGCGAATTCGTCTCGTCCGGAGGGCTGGTCAGCTACGGAACTGAACTCACCGACATCTACCGCCAGGTCGGTGGATACGTGGCGAGAATTCTTCAAGGCGCCAAGCCGGGCGACCTGCCGGTCCAGCAGCCGACCAAGATCCAGCTGACAATCAACCTGACGACCGCGAAGGCGCTCGGGCTCGCCATATCGCGGAGGATGCTGGCTCGCGCCGACGAAACGATCGAGTGATTCCACCGGCGTGGCGCGCGAGACCGCTGAAACCGATTATTCCGCCGCCACCCGCCGCTCAATCGCGGCGTTGACCGCCGGCATCACCTTCTCGGCCATCAGCTCCATTGAGCGGCGGCTGAGCGAAACGTCGGTCCAGTCCTTGCCGCAATAGAGCAGCGTGCCGAAATCACCGATCGCCTCGTGTAGCGCGAGGATCCGGTCGACCACTTCGTTGACGGTGCCACGGATCACCAAATTGTCGAGCGCGTAATCCAGCGTCACCTCGGCATCCGGCATATCGGGCCGCTCCTTCAACGCGCCGAGGCGTTTGAACTTGCCGAGCTTGGTCATGAGCTGGCGCATGTAGAAGCGATACGGGCTGTTGGCATCGTCGCCGCCGTAGGACTTTGCTGTGCGGTCGTCGTCAGCCACGAAGATCGAGCGTGCGACGCGCCAGATGTCGCGATCGGCCTTGTGGCCACCCTCGGCCGCGCCCTTGGCGTAGTTGGTCCAATGGTTCCGCAGATTGTTGACGTGCAACAGGTTCGACGACACCGGCCCCCAACCGCGGCGGCCGAGCGCGATCAGGCCTTTGGAGTCCGGATCGGACGCCGTACCGACGATGAACGGATGCGGCTTCTGGTAAGGCTTCACGATCGAGCCGACACCGACCTCGGGCCAGTTCGTTTTCACGGTCGAGATGTTCCAGTACTTGCCCTTGATGTCGTAGGGCGCTTCGCTCGCCCAGATCGCCAGCACCTGGTCGATCGCCTCGACGAACATTTCCTGCCGGTTGGCGTCGAGCAGGCCGAGCGCCTCCGCATCCGAGCGCAGGACACCGGCGCCGACGCCGAGGATGAAACGGCCCTCGAACAGATTGTCGAGCATCGCCGCATTAGAGGCGACGACCGCCGGATGGCTGTGAGGCAGGTTTGCCACCGCGGTGCCGACCTTCATGCGCTTGGTGGCGTCGAGCAAGGTCGCGATGAACATCATGGCGTTCGGGATGTTCTCGACCGCGTCGGTGAGATGTTCGCCGCAATACCCTTCGGTGTAGCCGAGTTGGTCGGCGAGAATGAATGCCTCGCGATCCTCCTTCAGGGTCTGCGCGTAGTTCCGGCCGGCCGGATGCACCGGCATGGTGAAGAAACCAAGCTTCATGGATACCCCGGGAACGTGCCGTGGGAGCCGAAGCCCCAGTAGTTGCGCAAAGTGTCCTTCGGCCAGGTTTTTGGAACCTGCGGACGGTCCTGATGCCAGGGCCGCGGATCGAAATAGCCGAGCGCTTCGTCCTTCATCTGGTCCATTTCGCAGAACAGCTCGACGCGCACGTTGTCAGAGTTGCGGTGGTAGGCTGCGATGTTGTGGCCGATGATGTGGCGGCCCGGACCCCACACCAGGCGGACTTCTTTCTTGGCAAGATGGTCGCTGGCGCGGTGCAGCTCCGGCCAATCCTTGACCTCGAAGGCGATGTGATGGAGTTGCGGCACCGGATCGACCACGAAATTGACGGTGTGGTGATCGACCCCGCAGCGCAGGAACGCGAATGTGTCGTCGCGCCAGTCGGAGACACGGAAGCCAAGCACGTCGGTGTAGAACTTCACGACCTTCTGCACGTCGGCGACGCGATGCGCCACATGACCGAGCTTGAGCGGCGTAACGACGGCCGGCTTGCCGTCATCCTTGGCGAACGCATAGTCGGAATAAAGCTCGATCGCCGTACCCTTGATGTCGTTGAACACCAGCGCCTCACCGGTCGCGGGTGAGATGCCATTGCGCTTTTCAGCCTTGACGCCGTGCTCAGACAGTTCGCGCGCATAGGCATTGAAATCGGCGTCGGGCGCGACTTGGAACGAAAGCCGCGTCAATTCGGACTTGTCGCCGCGTTCGAGCGCAATCGCCTCAAGCCCGGTGCGGGTCGCCAGATAGGCATGGTCCTTGTTGCGCTCGGTCACGATCATGCCGAGCACATCGGAATAATAATCGACCTGCCGTTCGAGGTCCGGCGTCGTGAAGGTGGCGTGGCCGAGGCGGTTGATCGAGATCATTTCTGGTGCGCTCTCACCTGAATTTTCAGCTCGCCAAGCTGCGGCAGCGACTTCATGCTGATGGTGTCGCCGGGCTTCACCGGACCGACGCCCTCCGGCGTGCCGGTGTAATAAATGTCGCCCGGATAGAGCGTGTAGAACTGCGAGGCGAATTCGATCAGCCGCGGAATGTCGAAAATCAGGAAGCTGGTGTTGCTTTCCTGGCGCTTCTCCTCGTTGACGTGCAACGTGAACGGTACGTTGCCGGGCTCCGGGAGTTCATCGGCCGTGATCATCCAGGGGCCAAGCACCGTGTAGCCGTCAATCGACTTGCGGAAGCTTCGGTCCTCTTGTCCGCGCGCCGTCATATCGAGGCCGAGCGAATAACCGGCAATATACTCGTAGGCCTTCTCCTTCGGAATATCGCTGCCCTGCTTGCCGATGATCAGGCAAAGCTCGGCCTCGTGATCGTTGCGCCGGTCGGGAAAGCGCATCGGAATGCCCTCCGACGGGCCGACCAGCGAGCTATTGGATTTCAGGAAGATGCCAGCCTTCTCGATGTCGGGCGAGAAGCGCGCCAGTCCCGGCACCGTGTCGCGGAACTTCTGCATTTCCTCGATGTGCTTGCCGTAATTGGTCGGCGCCGCAAGAATTTTCGGCGGCCGGGCCACCGGCGACAGCAGCTTCACCTGCGAGAGCGGCTTGCCGGGAGCGGACTTCGCCATCTGCTCGATCTTGCCGCGCCACGCCGGCAGCGCCGCCACCACGGCATCGACCTTGGCGGCGTAGGGCGTCGAAGCCCTGATCTCGGTTTGCGCCGCAGTGACGTCGTGGACATTGTCCCCGATCACCACGCCGAGCCGGTCGTCGTCATAACGGCAAAGCTTCATGTCTCTTCCCCTGTTCGGCGAACGTTATTCTATTCCGGCAGCGCCGGCTTGTTGCACGATCTTACTCCAGCGCACGGTCTCTTCACCGACGTAACGGTGCAATTCCTCAGGCGGCGGCGAATCCACCGGGATCATGCCAAACCGCGCGATCTGCTGCTTGACCTCGGGTTGCGCCAGCACCGCCTTGAGCTCCCGGTGCAACTTGTCGAGGACGGCAGGCGGCAGACCAGCGCGCGTCGCCACCATCAGCCAGGCCACCGCCTCGTAACCCGCAATGCCGGCTTCGGCGAGCGTCGGGATTTCCATCGCGGTCGGCACGCGGGTGGCCGACGTCACCCCAAGCGCCCGCAGCTTGCCATCGCGGATCAGCGGCAGCGACGGCGACAGATCGCTGAACATGTAGATCAAGTGCCCGCCGAGCACGTCGTTGAGCGGCTGCACCATGCTCTTATAGGGCACATGCGTGACCTGGATGCCGGTGTGGGTCCGGAACAACTCAGCGAACAGGTGCGACGCCGTACCGGTGCCGGACGTGCCGAACGTTAGCGTACCGGGTTTCTCCTTGGCTAATCTCACCAGGTCCGGCGCGGTCTTGCCCTCGAACGCTGGGTTGACCACCAGCACGAACGGCACGCGCGCATAGAGCACGACCGGCATCAAGTCCTTCATCGGATCGAACGGCAGGCTCTTATAGACGCTGGCATTGATCGCCATGGTCGAGGAGGTCGCCATCAGCAGCGTGTGGCCGTCGGGCGCCGAACGCGCGACCGCAGCAGCGCCAATGTTGGTGCCGGCGCCAGGCCGGTTCTCGATCACGAACGGCTTGCCGAGCGCCTGCTCCATCTTGGGCGCGAACAGCCGCGCCACCATCTCCATGCCGCCGCCCGGCCCGGTCGGCACCACGATCGTCACCGGCCGGGTCGGGAAATCCTCCGCGCACGCGGGCGCAGCGATCGTCACGGCGGCGAACAGGCATAATACGAAGCGCGTTGTCATCCGGTTCCTCATCGCGCCGCCGCTACAGCACGAAGTCCTTGGTTTCCTCGATGCCGAACAGCGTCGCGCCGAAGCTCTTGGCGTTGGCCTCGAACTGGTTCGAGACGTGCTGGCGCCCGGTGTTGATGTCGGCGAGGAAACGGCCAAACGGATATTCGGCGTAGATGCCGGCGGCGCCGACCGCCTTGAACAGCTTGGCGGCCAGGATCGTGCAACGCTCCGCCACCCAGGCGTTGTGAAACTTGTATTCGATGCGCAGCCCGAGTGGCGGCATCTCGCCGCGCGCCGCATAGCCTTCGAGAACACTGAAGTTGCGATGCAGGATCGTCTTCATCTCGTCGATGCCGCACGCCACTTCGGCGCAGACGATCTGGACAACCGGGTCCTCGGCCGCCGCCTGACCGGACAACCGCTGAATCCTTTTCTTTCCGTAATCCACGTAGGCGTTGAGCATGCCTTGCAATGCGCCGATCGCGCCGGTCGAAACGCCCCGGAAGAACACCTGGCCGAACGGCAGGCGATAGAGCGCGGATGTGTTGACGGCCAATCCTGCGCCGTGACCGCGGAAATTGTCGGAGTATTTCTGCGTCCGGTAATCCGGCACGAACACATCCTTCGCGATGATGTCATTGCTGCCGGTCGATTTCAGTCCCGAGACATGCCAGGTGTCGACGATCTCGTAGTCGCTGCGCGGCACGAGAAACAGGCGGCGATCCACCGGCCCGCCCGGCGCCGAAGGCTCCGAACCACCGAGCAGCGCCCAGGCGCAGTGCTCACAACCGCTGGAATATTTCCAGCGGCCGTTGAGACGATAGCCGCCCGGTACCGGCTGCGCGACACCGACCGGCATCAGCGACGAGCACATCAGCGTCGAGGTATCGTCACGCCACACGTCATCGGCCGCGCGCTGGTCGAAAATTCCCATCGCCCAGGGATGCACGCCGACCACGCCATAGACCCAGGCGACCGACATATCGCCCTCGGCGAGCGCCATCTGCACGTCGAAGTAGGTGTGGATGTCCATCTCGTAGCCGCCCCAGCGCTTCGGCTGGAGCACGCGGAACAATCCGGCCGCCTGCATGTCGGCGATGGTTTCTTTGGGCAGCCGCCGCTCGCGCTCGCCCTGTTCGGCACGCGCCGCCAGCGCCGGGATCAGCGCGCGGGCGCGCGCGATGATTTCCGGTTGCGTCGGAACGCTCACTTTATCGTCACGCGCCAGCACAGGACTTACTTCTCAAGCTCGACCGTCTTGAAGTTGCCCGGCAACACGACCTCCAACACTTCGCAGTCGTCGGAGTAGCCGGTGACCTTGTGCTTGCAGCGCGGCGGCTGCAACCAGGCGTCGCCCATCTTCATGGTCAGTGCGCCCTGCCCCTCGACTTCGGTCGAGATCCAGCCCTTCAACACGTAGATCATCTGCAAATCCACGTCGTGCAGATGGAGCTTGGAGACGAGCTTCGGCTGGAACGGCGGCAGGAAGCGAATGACGTGGGCCAGCGCCATGCCATTGGTGGCCTCGAGCACACCGAGATCGCGGTATTTCGCGTAGGTGCGCAAACCGTCCACCTTGAAGCCCGCTTCGTCGTAGCAGTGCACGGTGAATTTCTGCTTTGGCCGAGTTTTGGGCTGGGCTTTCGCTTTCGGAGCGCTTTTGCGTACCGCAGCCTTCTTCGAACGGGCGCGGACCGTCGACCTTGCCCGAACCTTTGAGCTTGCCCGATCCTTTGAGCTGGCCATTGTGTTCCTCCGTCGGGATTTGGATCATGCTGCCTTGACGGTGGGCCATGGGCAAGCGGTCCCGCCCCCTTTTTCGGGCGTCCCATCCATGCGGCTATTGCGGTGCGGAGCGACAAGGCGATGAAGGCATTCCGCTTTTACGAGACCGGCGGCCCGGACGTCATGCGCCTCGAGGACGTCGAACTCGGCGCGCCCAAGGCCGGCGAGGTCCGCATCCGCCACACCGCGGTCGCGATCAATTTCCGTGACATTTTGATGCGTCGCGGCCAGCACACGCCACGCTCGCTGCCATCGGGCCTCGGCACCGAAAGCGCGGGCATCATCGAGGCGCTCGGGCCGGGCGTCACCGGCTTTGCCATTGGCGACCGCGTGGTCTGCGTCAGCGGTCCGGACAGCGCCTATGCACAGGCGCGCAACGCGCCGGCCGAGCGCGTGCTCAAGCTGCCGGAGACGATCGACGATCGCGTGGCGGCCGCCATGATGGTGCGCGGCATGACGGCGCGCTATCTGCTGCACGCGACCTACCGGGTGCGGCCCGGCGACACTATTCTGGTCCACGCCGCGGCGGGCGGCGTCGGCCTCATCCTGTGCCAATGGGCCAAGCACCTCGGCGCGACCGTGATCGGCACGGTTGGCAATCCCGACAAGGTCGCGATCGCACGCGCGCATGGCTGCGACCATGTTTTCTTCTACGACGATTTCGTCACGCAGGTGCGCGATCTGACCGGCGGCCAGGGCGTGCCGGTGGTCTATGACTCGGTTGGCCGCACCACCTTCGAAGGCTCGCTGCATTCGCTACGGCGGCTCGGCATCATGGCGTCCTTTGGCGAATCCTCCGGCGACCCCGATCCGGTGCCGCCGCGACGGCTCGGCCATCTCGGCTCGATCTTCCTGACGCACCCAAGCCTCGGCAACTACACCACGACCCGCGCCGAGCTATTGGAGAATGCCAACGACCTGTTCGCCATGGTCGGCAGCCGCAAGATCAAGATCGAGGTCAATCACCCCTATCCGTTGAGCGAAGCCGTGCAGGCGCACCGCGATCTCGAAGCGCGCAAGACCACCGGCTCGGTGGTGCTGATCCCTTAGCGCCAGAGCATGATCTAATCCGAAAACCGGTACCCACTTTTCGGGATCATGCTCCAAAAACAAAACCGCGATCCGGTGAGGCCGGATCGCGGTTCAGTACCAGGCAGGTCTAGGATCGTGTGATTACTTCGCGGCGGTCTGCGCCAGCACTTCGAACTGGTTGGCCTGGACCACGAGGTTGCCAAGCATGTTGGCGACCGAGAGCCGGAACGGTGCCAGCACCTTGGTGCCGGCAACCGGCGCGAACCAGATTTCGATCTCGCGGCCGTCCGACAGATACTTCACCAGCGTGCTGCTCTTGCGATAGCCGGCCTGCGGCTGCAACGTCACCGCGCAGACCGCGACCGGACCCGCGTAGCCCTTGTCGGCCTTCACCTTGTCGATGCGCTTGAAGGAGAGCTTGAGATCGAAGCGCCGCCGGCCGTCGAAGATCGGCAGCGTGTGCGCGCAAGCCTCAGCCGAAACCGCAGCGCCGGTGGCAGCCGCGGGCACGAGCAGCGCGCTCAGCGGATCGATGACGCCACGCTTGTGTGCGTCGGTGATTTCGATGCGGTCATCCGCCGGAGGAGCCGCCGCAACCGTGACGTCCTTCACGTTGCCGCCATCGAGCGTCATTTTCAGCTCGGTCTTTTCCTTATCCTGCACGACGCTGGAGGCGAAGCTCGCAGGCAGTGGCTTGCCGTCCTTCATGGCGCCACGCACCGTGACGGTACCCTCGCCGCTCACCATCACGCTCGCGATACCGCTGGCGCTACCGGTGGTCGACATCGAATACTGATCGGTGCCGATGTCGATGGTCCAGGCGCCCTTGCCAACTGAGATGCCGGCAACCGTGATGCCGTAGCGCGCTTCGAGCTTGCTCTGCGCCGAGGCCGGCGTGGTAAACGGCAGGACGAGGAGACCCGCGACGGCGGTGCAGTAAAAGGTGCGGTGGAGTGGCGACACGATGCTGATCCTTCCCTGTTGGTACTTGGCTTGTGGCGTCATGCTCTGCAATCGTGTCGCACGAGTGACATGGCGCGGGTTAATGGAGGCTTGGGTTAATGTCAGACAGGCGATTAATTTAACTTTGATGGAATTGCGCCTGAGGGGCGATTTGCAACATCATCGAGGAAATTCGCGTCCCGCGTTTTAAGGATAATTCCAGATGTCCCGCTCCACCCGCCGCGAGTTCCGCGCGATGCTGACGCCGGGCGCAGCGCTGATCCTGCCCGGCGTCGCCAATGCGCTGGCGGCGCGCGTGGTGGCCGACCAGGGTTTCGGCGCGGCCTATGTGACGGGCGCCGGCATCGCCAACACGTTCCTAGGCATTCCCGACAATGGCCTCGTGACGCTGACGGAATTGACCGATCACGTGACCGCCATCCGCGCGGTGTTTCCAGGTCCCCTGATGGTCGATGCCGACACCGGCTTCGGCAACGCGCTCAATATGCGGCGCACCATCCAGATTCTCGAACGCGCGGGCGCGGATGCGATCCAGATCGAGGACCAGGTGTTTCCCAAGCGCTGCGGCCATTTCGAAGGCAAGGAGGTCATCCCGAGCGCCGAGATGGTGGCCAAGATCAAGGCCGCGATCGATGCACGCATCGATCCCGA
The DNA here is from genome assembly GCA_945893145.1 of Rhodoplanes serenus. Classification (GTDB taxonomy): domain Bacteria; phylum Pseudomonadota; class Alphaproteobacteria; order Rhizobiales; family Xanthobacteraceae; genus Z2-YC6860. The sequence goes on from CAMDDZ010000060.1 coordinate 28,444, forward strand.
CCTGATGATCGTCGCCCGCACCGACGCCATCGCGGTCGAAGGCTTCAATGCCGCGATGGATCGCGCCGCGGCGTTCCGCGAGGCCGGCGCCGACGTGGGCTTCGTGGAGGCGCCGACCAATCCGGAACAGATCGCCAAGATCGCCGCGATGGATTGGCCGCAGCTCATCAATGTGGTGATCGGCGGCAAGACACCGGAGCTGCCGAACGCCGAACTGAGGAAGCTCGGTTTCGCCGGTGTGATCTACGCCAACACAGCACTGCAGGCGGCCGTGCTCGGCATGCAAAAGGCCCTGGCGCATCTGAAAGCCGACGGCCGCATCGGCGACGGCGTCGATTTGCTCGCGACATTCGCCGAGCGCCAGCGCCTCGTTGACATCGCGGCCTTTCAGGCGATGGAGCAAAAATACAAATGACCGCGCGCGTGCCGGTGCTGATCGTCGGCGGCGGGCCGGTGGGCCTGGCGCTCGCCGGCGAGCTTGGCTGGCGCGGCGTGCCCTGCCGGCTGATCGAGAAGACCGACGGCGCGATCGAGCAGCCGAAGATGGACTTGGTCGGCATCCGCACGATGGAGTTTTGCCGGCGCTGGGGCATCGTCGATTGGGTGCGCGACGCGCCCTATCCGCCCGACTATGCGCAGGACTACGTCTATGTCACCGGCCTGAACAATTATGAACTCGGCCGCGAGACCTTTCCCGGCCGCGGTTTTGAGGCCTGTCCGCCGGAGAGCCCGCAGAAGCGCGAGCGTGTGCCGCAGGACATGTTCGATCCGATCCTGGCGCGCTTCGCCCGCTCGTTTTCGCACGTAACGCTGCATCACAACAGCGAGCTGACCGGTTTCGAGCAACAGGCCGATTGCGTTCGTGCGACGGTGCGCGACACCGGCACCGGCGAAACGCAGACAATCGAAGCGGACTATCTGGTCGGCACCGATGGCGGTGCCTCGACGGTGCGCGAAGCGCTCGGCATCGGCATGAGCGGCAATCCGGCGCTGACCTACACCACCAACGTGCTGTTTCGTTGCCCGAACTTCTCCGAACTGCACAACAAGGGAAAGGGCTATCGTTTCATCTTCATCGGACCGGAAGGCGTCTGGCTCACGGTCGTGGCGGTCAACGGCACCGACCGCTTTCGCATGTCGATCGTCGGCACCCCGCAAAAGATCACCCACACCGAGGCCGATATCCGTGCGGCGCTCCACCGTGCGATGGGGCGCGAGTTCGACTACGAAATCCTTTCGGTGATGCGCTGGGTGCGCCGCGAGTTGGTGGCCGACCGCTATGGTCTGGGCCGCGTTTTCATCGCGGGCGACGCCGCTCACCTGATGTCGCCGACCGGCGGGTTCGGCATGAACACCGGTATCGGCGACGCGGTCGATCTCGGCTGGAAGCTCGAAGCCACCCACAAAGGCTGGGCCGGCGCCGAACTGCTGGCGACCTACGAGGCCGAGCGGCGGCCGGTCGGCCTGCGCAACGTCGCTGAAGCCAGCCGCAATCTCCGGCGCATGCTCGCCACGCGCGAGCGCCTGCCAGGGTCGGAGATCTTCCAGGCCGGCGCGGCCAGTGACGCCGCGCGCAAGGACTACGGCGATTGGTTCGCCGCCATCATGCGGCACGAATGGTTCGCCAATGGCGTGATGCTGGGTTACCGCTACGACAATTCTCCGATTGTCTGGCCGGACGGCACCCCTGCCCCGCCCGACGTTTCGCACCCCTACACCCAGACCGCGCGCCCCGGCGCCCGCGCGCCACATATTTGGCTCTCGGACGGCCGCTCAACGCTCGACCTGTTTGGCCGCGGCTTCACGCTGCTCCGCCTCGGCGCGCCGCCGCCGCACGCCGCCAAGATCGAGCGCGCGGCCGCAGAGCGCGGCCTGCCGCTGACCAGCATCTCGATCGCGGAGCCTAAAGTGCTTGCGGCCTATGAGCGCTCGCTCGTATTGGTACGCCCTGACGGCCATGTGGCCTGGCGCGCCGATACCGAGCCCAACGACGCGCGCGCCCTCATCGACGTGGTTCGCGGCCAATCCATTTCAGTCACACAACAGCATCGGGAACAGACATCATGACCGACACCTTGCGCGAAAAGCTGATCAACGGCGGCCGCGTGCTCGTGGACGAAGGCCAGGGCGATTATGTCTGGGGCCATATCTCGGCGCGGCTCTCCGACAATCCGAACCGTTTCTTGATGAAGCCCGGCTGCCTCGGCCTCGAAGAACTCACGCAAGACAACATCATCACGGTCGATATCGAAGGCGAGAAGATCGCCGGCGACTGGCCGCGCCACAACGAGGTCTATATCCACTCCGAGATCATGCGGGCCCGGCCGGACGTCATGGCGGTGCTGCACACCCATCCAGAGCACGCGATCGCCTTCTCGTCGCTCGGCAAGCCGCTGCAGGCGATGAGCAACGACGGCACGATGTTCTCGGCCGGCGTGCCGGTGTTCTCCGAAACCACCGATCTGATCACCGACCAGCCGCGCGGCAAGTCGGTCGCGAAGGTGTTGGGCAAGGGCAACGCCATGATCCTGCGCAACCACGGCATCGTCACGGCCGGCCGCAGCGTCGAAGAGGCGGTGTTTTTGGCGATCAAGCTCGAACGTGCCTGCCGGATTCAATTGCTGGCCGAAAATGCCGGCGGGCCGAAGCTGTTCGTCAAGGAAGAAGAGCTTGCCGCCAAGCGCGCCCGCACCAACCGCGGCGACTCGCAAGGCAACGCTTTCAGCTATCTGGTGCGGCGCTGGCACCTGCGCTGCGGCTGCGATGTGCCCAAGCAATACCAGGCGACGCTCGAGAACTTCGACCGCTCCGGCTACAAGGGCGGCTGAGGGCTGTGCCCGATCGCGCCGACCGTCTGCTGGCGGAGATGACGCTCGAGGAAAAGCTCGGGCAGCTCAACATGATCGACGCCGGCGCGCCGCCCGATGGGGCGGCCGCGATGGAGCGCGACATCGCGGCCGGGCGGATCGGGAGCCTGTTCAACGCCTATGGCGCAGCCGAAACCAATGCGCTGCAACGGCTCGCGGTCGAGCAAAGCCGGCTGCGCATTCCGCTGATTTTCGGCTTCGACGTACTGCACGGTCACCGCACGATCTTTCCGATTCCGCTGGCGGAGGCCTGCGCCTTCGATCCGGGGCTTTGGCAGCGCACCGCGCAGGCCGCCGCCGACGAGGCGGCGCGCGACGGCATCAGCCTGACGTTTGCGCCCATGCTCGATGTGTGCCGCGACCCGCGCTGGGGCCGCATCGCCGAGGGTCCGGGCGACGATGCGTTGGTTGCGAGCCGCTATGGCGAGGCCAAGGTGCGCGGCTTCCAAGGTGCCGAGCTTTCGGGGCGCGCCAGCGTCGCCGCCACCGCAAAACACATTGGCGCCTATGGGGCAGTGGCGGCCGGGCGCGAATACGGGCCGGTCGATGTGTCGGAACGCCAGCTCCCGGAAGTCTATCTGCCGCCGTTCGAAGCTGCCGCCAAAGCCTGCGCCGCCGCGATTATGCCGTCGCAGAACGACGTCGCCGGCATCCCGATGACCGCCCACGGCGAAATCCTCAACAACCTGCTGCGCGCTCGCTGGGGCTTCGACGGCGTGGTGATGAGCGACTACGATTCCGTCGTCGAGCTGATCAAGCACGGCGTGGCGGAGAGCATCGAAGACGCGGCCGTGCTCGCTCTCCTGGCCGGCGTCGATATCGATATGCAGAGCCGATGCTACGTGCGGGCTTTGCCGGCGGCGCTCGAGCACGGCCGCGTGCGGATGGACGATATCGACCGCGCGGTGCGGCGCGTCCTCCGGCTGAAGGCCCGGCTCGGCCTGTTTGACGATCCGTTCAGCCGCACATCGGCGTCGCCAGCATCGGCGGAGCGGCATGCGGCGCTGGCGCGCGATGCGGCGCGGCGCTCGGTGGTTTTGCTCACGAACGAGCGCGGCGTGCTGCCGCTGACGCCACGCACGAAGTCCATCGCTTTGATCGGCCCGCTCGCTGACGCGCCATTGGAAATGTTCGGCCCCTGGTTCGCGGCAGCCGGCCTTGAATCGGCAACCATTCTGGCGGGCCTGCGTGCCGCCCTGCCCCATGCCGAGATCGTTCACGTGGCTGGCGTCCCGATTGAAGACCGCGACGAAAGCGGGATTCCAGCGGCGCTCGCTGCCGCACGCGCGGCCGATGTCGTGATCCTTTCGTTGGGCGAACCCAAAACCTTATCCGGCGAGGCGCACAGCCGCGGCCACATCGACCTGCCGGGCTCGCAGCGCGCGCTGGCCGAAGCCGTTCTCGCGCTCGGCAAACCCACGATCGCGATCCTGAGCCACGGCCGTCCGCTCGCGCTGCCGTGGCTGTTCGAGCGCGCCGACGCCGTGCTCGCCACCTGGTTCCTCGGCTCCGAGGCCGGCCACGGCATTGCCGACGTGCTGACCGGCGCCTGGAATCCGAGCGGCCGGCTGGCGCTGTCATGGCCCGTTGACGTGGGCCAAATCCCGACCTTCCACTCGCAGCGCACCACCGGACGGCCCGGCAAGCCCGACGTGCATTATTCCAGCCGTCACATCGACCTGCCGATCGAGCCGCAGTTTTGTTTCGGCCACGGCCTGTCGTACACGCGCTTCGAGGTGACGGCGCTCACCGCAACGCCCGCCGAATTCGCGCCGGGCGACCCGGTGACGGTCGAGGCGGACATCCTCAATGCGGGCGAAGTCGCCGGCGAGGAAACGGTGCTGCTATTTCTGCGCGACCCCGTTGCCAGCGTCGCCCGGCCTGCGCTCGAACTGAAAGGCTTTGCCAAGGCGATGCTGACGCCAGGCGCGCGGCAGACGGTGCGGTTCCGGCTCAGCGGGTCAGACTTCGCGTTCCTCGATCAAAAGCTCGAACCGCGGATCGAGCCTGGCGCGTTCGAAATCCTCGTCGGCCCCTGCGCGGATCGCAACCAGCTCAAGGCCATCACCATCCGGTTCCGCGTCAAGCCGCATTGACGCTCGCACGCCCGGCACTCTTGCGACGCCGCAACCTTCCCCTTAAAGCAGCATGACATTACTCTGAATCGATTTTGGATTCCCAAATCAGTTGGTTTCTGATTCAAGATGCTGGCTGGGCCGGAGGCCAGTATCCGATGGGTCGAGCCTATTCCATTGATCTACGCGAACGGGTGGTGGCAGCGGTTGAGAGCGGTGGCTTTTCGTGTCATCGGGCTGCGGCGCAGTTTGGCGTCGGCGTCAGCACGGCGATCCGATGGGTGGATCGGCTGCGCAAGACCGGCAGCGTTCGGCCG
>CAMDDZ010000061.1 GCA_945893145.1 Rhodoplanes serenus
AGCGCGCCGACCTCTCCCTATGGGAGAGGTAGAACGAGTTTGCCGCACCACCTGACTCATACTAAGGCATCGCGTGATACATTCGCCGTTCCGGCGCGGCCATTCATCACCAACTGCATCGACCTGATCAAACGTGCGGCTCCTTCTCGGATTCATTCTCGCGCTTGTGGTGGCGGCCATCGTCGGCCTCGGCGCCACGTGGCTGACGTTGAGCCGGGGCACCGCGTTCGGCGCGGTCACGCTCGGGCCCTGGACCGCATGGCCGCGCACCGGCACGCGCAGCATCGACCCCTACGCCCGCGCCTCGATCGCGCGGACCGGCGAACTGCCGATCGGCTCCGGCGACGGCGTTGCATTTCTGGCGCGGACCGATGACAGCGGACGCGCGCTCGATGGCCGCTGCGATGTGCTGATCAGCGGCGCGACCCCGCAGGCGCGCTACTGGACGCTGACGCTCTACGACCCCGAGGGCAGGCTGGTGGCCAATACGGTGGAGCGGCCCGGCTTCACCAGCCAGGAGGTGGTGCGGCGCGCCGAGGGTAGCTTCGACATCGTGGTGGCGCCCCGCGCCCGCGCCGGCAACTGGCTGCCGACCGGCGGCGTGGACAGCTACATTTTGATGTTGCGGCTCTACGATTCACCGGTCGGTGTCGCAACCCGCGCCGCGCGTGAAGCGCCGATGCCGTCGATCATTGTGAAATCATGCCCGTGAGGATGCGCGCATGATCCTGCGCTGGCTGCTGTGGCTGATCGCCGGTACGCTGCTCGGCGGCATCGTCCATCTCGGCGCCGTGCTGGTGCTGCCGAACACCGCGACGCAGGACGCCTATTCGCGGCTCACGCCGATCACGCCGGTCAACACGGTTGTGGCGGTGCCCGCCCCCTCGCCGCAAAGCGCCGTGATCCCGTTCCTGGATCCGGCCTTCGCAACGGCGGTGTGCCGCTACGATCTGAGCAAGAACTCGCTCAAGCTCGCGGTGCCGGTCAACCCGGCCTACACGTCGGTGTCGTTCTACACCCGGCGCGGCGTCGCTTATTACTCGCTCAACGATCGTGCGGCCGGCCGCCGCGTCATCGAACTCGAACTGATGACGGGCGCGCAGCGCAACGCCTTGCCGGAGGACGACGAGGTGACGGCCGCCGACCGGCTGATCGTCGAGTCGCCGACGCTGACGGGTTTGATCGTGGTGCGGGCGCTGGCGCCGGAGCCCGGCCTGATGGCAACCGCCCGCAATACGCTCGCCGGCGTCAAATGCGATCCGCAGTCGCGGTGACCGGTCTCGTCATTCCGGCCGAGCGAAGCGAGTGCCGGAATCCATAACCCCTGCCGAAGTTGTACTCAAATGCAGGGGTTATGGATTCCGGGATCGCCGCTGCGCGGCGCCCCGGAATGACGGCCCCGCAGCCTCAGCGGCTGAAATAAGCGTCCACCTTCATGCCGGTGGTGAGCGGACCGGGCTCCGACAGATCGACCACGACCTCGACCACATCGACGTCGGACGGATTGCGCGCGCCGCGCAAGCCGCCGCGGCCGTGCTCGACCAGCGGCGCGAGCGACGCAACCTTGCCGACGAAGTCGCGACCGAGAAACGCCTGCGAACGCACCGTGACCATTTGGCCGATCTTGATCCCGCCGAAGTCACGCTCGTCGAGTTCGGCACGCACCCGCAACGACGAGATATCGCCAAGCAGCACCAGCGGCGCGAGCGCCGACGGCATCGCGAGCTCGCCGGGCTTGACGCTGATCTGGAGCACCGAACCCGAAATCGGCGCGCGGATCGTGAGCTTTTCCACCGCAGCCTCAGCCGCCTGCAATTCGCTGCGCGCGACGTTGAGCTGGCCGTCGAGCATGCTTGGCAGCGGTGTATCGGCCTCGGCCTTGCGCAACTCCGCCTTCTGCGTAACGACTTGGTCCTGCGCCTGCGCGAGCGCGGTGCGCGCCGCATTGATGTCGGCCGGCTTGGCACGGCCGGCACGCAGGTCCGCCACCGTCTTGTCCAGTGCTGAGCGCACGTCGATCAGCGCCCGCTCGGCATCGGCCACCGCATCTTCGGCCTTGCGGCGATCGGCGGCCTTGCCGACGACCAGCTGATCGTTGCGCGCGCGCTTGCGCAACGCGACCTGTTGCTCCGCGCCCGCCAGGCGCGCCCGCAGCTCGTTGTCGTGCAGCCGGATCAACGGCTCGCCGGCAAACACCTTGTCGTTGACCTTGACCAGCACGTCGCCAACAACGCCCGGGATTGCCGACGCGATCCTGATCTCGCCCGAGGCGGGCTCGATGCGGCCCGGCGCGACCGCGTGCCAGCCCTTCTCGGTGGGCGCAACGCGCGGCGTACCCTTGGCGACGTCCGAGAACGCCCACAGGCACACCGCGACGACCGCGGTGATGCCGGCGAGACAACCGCCGACCACCATGTTGTTGGATTTCGAGTTCATCACGAACCGCTTGATCATGAGCCAACTTTCGTTTGGATTTTCAATGAGGCTTTGCATGGGGCCGCTCCTCACCGACGAGATTGCCGTCCTGAATTCGAACAATGCGGCTGGCGAACGGAATGAGACGCGGATCGTGCGTCACCACCAGAACGCCGCGCGAGGGGTCGCGCGCGATCTCGGACAGGATCGCCATGATGGCCTCGCCGTTCTTGGTGTCGAGCGCCGCCGTGGGCTCATCGGCCAGAACCACCGACGGATTGCCGACGATGGCGCGCGCGATGGCGACGCGCTGCTGCTCGCCGCCGCTTAGCTCGCGCGGATAGGAATCGAATTTGTGGGCGAGGCCGACCTGCGACAGCGCGGCGTGCGCCTTAGCGAGTGCGCTTACGGCTTCCTGGCCGCGTACGTCGAGACCGAGACGCACGTTGTCGGCGGCGGTGAGCGTGGGAAACAGATGATAGGACTGGAACACGAAGCCGATGTGATCGCGCCGGATCTTGGCGAGGTCCTCGGCGTCTGCGCCGGTGGTGGTCTGGCCCTGGATCGTGACGTTGCCACGCGTCGGCGTGAGCATGCAGCCGAGCACGGAGAGCAGCGTGGTCTTGCCGCTGCCCGACGGCCCCATCAGCAGGGTCAGCTCGCCGCCCGCGACCGCGAGGCTGACGCCTTTCAGCGCCTGCACTTCGCCGGCGCCCTCGCCGAGCGTTTTGGCAACGTCGGTTGCTTCAATGACGGTGGTGCTCATCGGCTGAACACCGTGGCAGGATCGATCCGCATGACTTTGACGATCGCGGCAATCGCCGAGACCACGCACATCACCACGGTGAGCGAAAACAGGATCGCGGTCAGGCCTGGCGTCATCATGATCGGCAACGCGCTTTCGGCGGTGGCATAGACCACGACATAGCCGATACTGGCGGCAAGGCCGAAGCCGATCACCGCGCTCAGCAGCGCCTGCCAGATGATCACCTTGTAGAGATAGGTCCCGGACGCACCGATGGCGCGCAGCGTCGCGAACTCGGGCAGATGCTCCTTGGTGCTGGAATAGAGCGTCTGCGCGACGATGACGGTGCCGACGATCATGCCGAGCAGCGCGCCGGCGAACAGCGCCGCACCGGCGCCGGTGTCGAACAGCCAGAAGTCGCGGCTGCGATTGCGGAATTCGGTCGTGGTCAGCACCTCGACGTCTCTGAGGCTCGCCGTCAGCCCGCGGCGGACGGTTTCGATATTGGCGCCCGGCTTCACCTGCACCAGGAAATACGCCGCCTTGTCGGCTGGCATGCCGGTGAAGGCACGCGCCCGGTCGAGCGCGGTGAAAACATAGGGCGTGGTGGTGAACGACCGCACGCCTCTGGTGATGGCGACGACCTGCACCTTCTGCTGGCGGATCTCGGCACGGTCATCCAGTTTGGAAACGCCCAGGCGATCGAAATACGAACGATCGACCGCAACCGCGCTCGGGATCGAGAGCGCCGAGACATTGCCTTCGACCACATCCCAGGGGCTCAGGCTCGCCGTTCTGATCTCGGAGCCGACGATGAACACTGGCGTTGTCCCGCCTGCCGGCAAGCGCCACTCCGCGAATCCGATCACGACGGGCGAGGCGCTCGCGACTCCATCGATCGAGAGCGCGCGAAAGCGCAGCCGCTCGTCGAGTTGCGAAGGGTCTTCGAAGCTCTTGGTGCCGGCCGGCACGATCCACAGATCGGCCGTCGCGTGATCCACCATGGTGGTGACCATGCGGCCGAAGCCGAGATAGAGGCCCATCTGCACGTTCACCAGCACGATCGAGAAAACGATCCCGACAATGGTGGCGACGAACCTGATCCGATCGTGGAAAAGGTTTCGCGAGGCAAGCTTAAAGGTCAGCGATACGTTCATAGGTCCGTTCGGTGTTCGATTCGCAGCTGTCCCGCAAGCCCAGGAACTACTGCTTGGCCCCGATTACGCGCGAACCGAGGGGAATTCCGGCCAGCGCGGCGGTTATGGCCCAACTTGCCAACAGGGTTCCGCCGAAAACGATGGCGGCCTTCAACACGGCAACCAATGGCACGCCCAGCAGTGCGTATTGCAGCCAGACGATGAATACATAGTGAAGCAGATACATTCCGTAAGCATTGGCAGAAAGACTGTTAAGCGCGTGTGACTGAACTCGGCCAAATCGCACCGATATGGCCACAAGACACAAGCAACCGCTGGCACAGGCCAGCGCGAACCCGACATAGGCCGCAAATTGCAGCATGAATGGGGCAGCGTTTCCGTAATCGAGCGTGAGGCCGGTGGGAACCGCCCACAAACCGAATCCAACAACCGCAGCCAACAGCCAGCGCTGCCAATGGCGGCCCAGCATTCCGTCGGTTGCAACCAAGCCGCGTTCGAGCCCATAGGCACCGACCGCGACGCCTGCGAAAAAATAAACCGCATAGTGCAACGGACGACTGAGCTGAAAGCCGAACAGAAGAAAATTGCTCCACTCCCACGGTCCGAAGATCAGCGCCAGCGGCACGTAAGCAATCGTCGAAGCGAGCGCGAGGCCGATAAAAAACCGGATCGGCTGCGTGCGCGCCGATGCAGTCAAAGCGCCAAGCCGGTCTCCCCATTGCGGCGCCAATCGGCACAGCACCAAGGTGAAGAGATTCATCGCCAGCAATTCCCACAGAAACCACTGCGGCCCGCTGGGCCAGAAGCCGAGCGCAACCCAGTGCCGCCAATAGGCCGCGACGCTCGGATCGGCTGCCGTCACCAGATAGGCCGGGTAATAGCTGACCGGAATCAGCAGCAGCACAATGAGGGCCGCCGGCAAACCGATGCGGTTCACGCGATCGCCCAAGAATTTCCAGATGCCCTTGCGCTGCAGGCTCGACCAAACGAACAGGCCGGACAGAAAGAACATCATCGACATCAGGCAGACGTCCTGCCACGCGCAGAACAGGTCGAAGCCAAACCAGCGCTGGCTATCGATGATCGGAAACGCTTGCCATTGATGCGGTGGAGCGTCGAACGCATAAGCCTTGGGCGGCAGCGCGTCGAGATATGCCAGCATGGAATGGAATGCCAGCACGATCAGAATGACGACCGCGCGCAGATTGCTGAGTGCCAGACTGGGTCCCGACATGATCCGCTAAGAACTTGCGGAGCCGTTCGGGCTCGATCGGGACGTGCGGACCATGAACTCTACGGGGGCCTTAAGACGGCCCCTCCTCCCCCAGAACGCGGCACTCAACGCCTTAGTATAGGACTACCGCCCATAGACGGAGCGCGCCAGCCTGTGGACAATGTGCCGTCGAATCTGGTTCGGATGGAACCCGTCAGCCCGCGTGCCCCATCGTCGCACTACCGCCAGCCTCAAAAGCCCCGAAGACCCGCCGCCAAGCCTCGAAAACGCCCGTGAAACCGCCATATTGTGGGCCGATAGGCGGACCTTCGGTTTCTTCAGCCCCAACAGGACAGATTGAATTGAAAGCACACCTGCCAAAATTCGTCCTGGCCGCGCTGGTCGCGGCTGCCTTCTCGACAGCCCCGGGGCATGCGGCGGAAATGACCGCAGCCGGTCTCTGGCAAAAGGCCGATGAGGCGGGCAAGCCGATGGCTTGGTTCCTGGTCGTCGAACGGCCCAACGGGATGTTCGAGGGCGTCTTCGCCAAGCTGTTTGCGCGGCCGCAGGACCCGCAAAATCCAACCTGCTCGCGTTGCACCGACGACCGCAAGAACGCGCCGCTGCTTGGCCTGGCCTTCATCCGCGACATGAAGCGGGATGGCTTCGAATATGCCGACGGCAACATCCTCGATCCGCGCGACGGCACCGTCTATCGCGCCAAGATGACCGTCGACCCGCGCAAGCGCACGCTGACGGTGCGCGGCTATCTCGGCATCCCGCTGCTCGGCATGGACGAGGTCTGGCAGCGCCTGCCCGACAATGCGACCGCCGAGCTCGATCCGGCGATCGTCGCCAAATATCTGCCGGCCAGCGCATTGGCGAGTTCACCGAACGCGCCGCGTCCCAAGCCGAAACCGCAGCCGCAGCGCTAATCGAAGCGGCGCGGCGCTGCAGCAGTTTACCTGAGACGGAATTGCCCCCGTTCGTCCCCGCGAAAGCGGGGACCCAGCACTTCGCTGCAAAGACTAGGTTCCCGCTTCCGCGGGAACGAACGGAGTTTGCTTTATCGCCCGACAATCAAGCCGCAATGGCTCGCTATTCCTTGTCCATTCCGGTCGCCCGGATCACCTTCGCCCACTTGTCGCGCTCGGCGCGATAGAACGCGTCGAACATCTCGGCTGAGCCGATCATCGGGCGGAAGCCTTGCGCGGCGAGCGCATCGCGCACCTGCGGGAGTTCCAGCGCCTTGTTGTTGGCCGCTTCGATCTTCTTGATGATCTCGCGCGGCGTGTTGGCCGGCGCCGACAGCCCGATCCACAGCCGCACGTCGAAGCCCGGGTAACCGGATTCCGCGATGGTCGGCAGTTCGGGGAACGCCGGATCGCGCTGCAGCCCGGTGGTGGCAATCCCGATCAGCTTGCCCTCTTTCACCAATTGCTGCACCGGCGCGATGCTGGAGAACATGATCTTCACCTGGCCGGACAGCAGGTCCTTCACGGTTTCACCGCCGCCGCGGTAATGCACCGGCACGGTCTTGATGCCGGCCGCCAAGTTGAACAATTCGCTGTTGAGATGGGTCGCGGAACCGCGGCCGGCGGTGGCGTAGATCAATTCGCCCGGTTTGGCCTTGGCAAGCGCCACAAATTCCGCGAGCGTCCGCACACCGAGCGAGGGATGCACCACCAGGATGTTGGCGGTCTCGGCCTGCGGCGCGACCGCGATGAAGTCCTTGCCGAACGCGACATGCATGTTCTTCGACAGGGTCTCGTTGACGGCGATCGAGGTCGCGGTGTTGAGCAGCGTGTAGCCGTCCGGCTCCGAGCGCGCCACCGACTCGGTTGCGATCACGCCACCGGCGCCGGTTTTGTTCTCGATCACGACTTGTTGGCCGAGCAGCTCGCCGGTCTTGGCGCCGACGATGCGGGCGATGATGTCGGATGGGCCGCCGGGGGCAAATCCGACCACGATCTTGATCGTCTTGTTCGGATAATTCGATTGCGCCAGCACCGCGAACGGCAGCGCCGCGACACTTACCAACGCGGCAACAACAGCAGCGCGCGCGAGCCCGCGATGTGAACCCTGCAACATGACAAAACCCTCCCCGTTTCCGGCCTTGTTCGCCTGCGTTGTTCTCAAAACTTTTATTCTTCAAAACTCTTGCGCGTCGTTCTCCTCGCCGGCCCGCGTGGTCTTGGCCTGCGGGAACGCCGCCTTGATGGCGGCAAGCGCAATCTGCTCGTCCTGCACCGATTTCACGCCCGACACCCCGATCGCGCCGATCAGGTCGCCGTCGATGATGATCGGCAATCCGCCCTGCGCGGCGATGAACGGAAACGTAGCATAGGCCTTGTGGCGGCCTTCGATCCATCGCTCCCAGACCACGCTGGGGCGGCATGTCATCGCAGAGGTGGTGGCCTTGGCGATGGCGATGTCGTCGTTGCCCGGCCGCGCGCCGTCCATTCGGTGCACGGCAACGATACGGCCGCCATCGTTGAGGATGGCAATCACCACCTCCCATTTGTTGCGGACGGCTTCCGCCTCGGCGGCCGCCATCATTTTCTTCGCATCGTCGAGCGTGATCGCGGGCTTGGTTCGCATAGCTCCCTCGCATGGTCCCCTTGGCTCTCACTTGCCTTGGGTCACCGCTAACCTAACATGCGGCCCGGACAGCAGGAGCGCATCATGGCGGACAAGGAACGCATCGGCATCGTCGGCATCGGCAGGATGGGGCTTTCGATGGCAAAACACCTGCTCAAGCACGGCTATCCGGTGGTGGCCTGCGATCACAACCCCAAGCAATGCGAGGCGGCGCGCGCCGCGGGCGCGGCAATTGCGGCGACCCCGGCCGAGGTCGGCAAGGCCGCGCGCTTCGTCATCATCGGGGTCGGCTACGACGACGAGGTGCTGGCGGTGATGACCGGCGATGACGGCCTGCTCGCCACCATGCAGCCCGGATCGGTGGTCGCGATCTCATCCACCTGCGCGCCGGAATTCGCCAAACAGATGGACGAGACGGCGCGCCAGAAGGGCGTCGATATCTTCGATGCACCGATCTGCCGGGGCGCCAAGGCCGCCGACGACGGCACGCTGCTGGGCCTCGTCGGCGCCAAGCCCGACGTGTTCGCGCGCGGCCAGCCGATCTATGCGACGTTCTGCTCCGACATTGCGCATCTCGGCCCGGTTGGCGCGGGCCAGGTCGGCAAGGCGATGAACAACTACCTGCTCTGGGTGAACGGCATCGCGCTGATCGAGGCCGGCCGCTTGTGCGAGGCCAACGACATGGACCTCCTCAAGCTGCGCGAGGCGCTGCTGATGAGTTCGGGCGCCTCCGATGCCCTGAAAAGCTGGGACAACGTCACCTTCACCTGGGCGCTGAAAGACATGCAGATCGTGATGAAGATGGCCGACAAGGCCGGGCTGTCGCTGCCGATTGCCGGCGCGATCAAGGAGCTCGTCAAAGACGGCCGGCGCATCAAGGCCAGCAATGCGCCGGAATGGACGGGCAAGAAAGCGCGCTGAGCCTCACCGAATCTTATTGATTTCCGCAATGTCGGCGCGCGCCATCAACGTGAATAGCGCGCCGGACAATTTTACCTGTGGCTCCTGACGATACTTCGACAGTTTTTCCGTCAGGTCGGGAAGATGCCGCCGCAAATAGGCGGCGAGTTCTCCGGTCGTGATATGACCGTCTGCGTTGGCGTCCGCCAGCGCAAACGCATCGAGCAGCACATAGGTAAAGATGCCGTGCCGTTGCGAAGCCTGAGGCGGATAGCCTTCCAGCGCATCCTTCACGTCGCTGGTGGCTGACAGAACGGTGCGGCCCATCGACTTGCTGAGTTTCTCGGCGGCCACGAGCTGCTGCGCGCCGCGAAAGGCGGAGCGCTCTTCGGCCGCCGAGCCGCTCTCGCAGGTGTCGTAGATCACCACCGATTTGAACGCGGGGATCAAAGTCAGCCACTGCTGCAGTTGATCCTGCCCAATGCCGGTTTCGATATCGAGGTCGCCGCCCTTGGTCCTCGCGTCATGGGGCAGGAAATAGTAGCGGCCGTTGTCGGTGATGCCGTGACCGGCGACATACAGCACAAACACATCGTCGGCTTCGACCATGGCGCCCAGCCGCCTGAACTCGGCTTGAAGTTTTGGCTTGGTGACGTCGGCGTTGAGCAGCGGGCCGTGCACGAAAACGTCGTCGTAAATCTTCTTATCGGATTTGGACAACAGGAAAGCAGCCGCCACCGACCGGGCGTCGGCCGCGGCATAATTCAGCCGCCCGATATGCGGGTCGCGATAGTCGTTGACGCCGATGGCCAGCACATGCAGACGCGGCCTGGGCCTTGGGCCCGATGCATTCACCGTGACCGAAACCGCCGCCGGCAACGATGCCGCCAGATTGGCTTGGTTGTAGGCGACGACCTTGATCTCGCTCGTGCCGTCGGGCAGCGCGAGCTTTTGCGACACCTTCATCACGGCGCCGTCGGCAGAACGCTGGACATCCTGCACGGCGCGGGTCACGTCGTTGACGCGCCACTCGATGCGTCCGATGCCGCCGCCTTTGTCCCGGCCGCGGTCGGCGAGGCTTGCCTCGACCGTGATGGCGCGCTCGCCGGTCTTGCTGTCGTTGCGTGGCGAGACGATCGCAAGATCGGGCGGCGCCTTGCTGGCAAGGATAACGCCCAGATTGGTGTTGCGCGCCGCAGCCTTGACGCGCGCATTGATGCCGAGGTCCATGGACAGCTTCTGGCGCACCACATCGGGGCGATAAAGCTGCTGATAGAACTGGTCGATCGAATAGATATCGAAGCCCTGCACGGCGCTGAGCAAGTCCGCGCCTTTCGGTGACGCGTCGAAGAAGCCCTCGGGCGTGATCGTCAGCCACTCGCCATCGAGCGTCGCGACCGTCGTGGTCAACAATTCACCGGTGTCGGCCTGCCACAGCTTCATGCTGGCGCCGCTGCCGGAAAGCACGCGCGCGCCGTCCGGCGAAAACGTCAAACGGCCGACCGAACCGGAATGATTCTCGAAGCTCCGGATCAAACGGCCGGTGGCGACGTCCCATAGCTTGATCGTCTGGTCCTGTTGGCACCCCGAAATGAGGCGTTTGCCATCGGGCGAGAACGTGACCTCGCCGACCCACCCTTCATGCGCCTTGATGCGGCGAACCAGCCGGCCATCTTTGGCGTCCCAAATGTAAACCGTGTTGCCTTCGCTGCCCGAAGCAACGCGCGAGCCATCGCGTGAGACCGCAACCGACCCGACCAGGCCCGCGTGGCCCTGAAAGCTGCGGATTTGCCGGCCGTTCGCAGTGTCCCACAATCTTACTCGCCCCGCGGTGTTGAAGAGATCGCCAGTCACCATGCGTGCGCCGTCCGGCGAGAGTGCAACCGAATTGACCCAGCCGTGTTGCCACTCGAAGGTGCGGACGAGCCGCCCGTTCGCCGCGTCCCATATTTTCAGCACGGTCATCTGCTGCTGGCTGTGCCCGAAGCCGGGGCTTTGCGTCGAACGTCCCGGAGCGCCGGCAAACACGCGAGTGCCATCGGGTGAAAACGCCACCGCATAGGGAGAATAGTCACCTTCGATGACGAGGCTGCGGATCAGCCGGCCGCTCTCCGCATCCCATAGCTTCACCGTCTTGTCGCCACCGCCCGAAACCACGCGCCCGCCATCGGACGACAACGCAACCGCGGAAACACCTTCGGCATGGCCCGCGAAATCCCGGATGGGTTGTCCGTTTGCCGCATTCCAGAGTTTGAGAGCATTTCCGTTGGCCGAGATCAGGCGGCCGCCGTCGCGCGAAAACACAACCGGGCCGAATCCGCCGGGACGCGTCTCATACAGGCGGATCAGGCTGCCGTTCGCCGGATTCCAAAGTTTCAGGATGCCCCGCTGGCCACCCGCAACCAGCTGCGCTCCATCGCGTGAGAACGCGATCGTAAAGATTTCCGCCTCGTCGCCCGGAAAGCTCCGCACCAGACGGCCGGTCGCCGCGTCCCATATCTTGACCGAATTGTCTTGGCCTTGGCCGTTCGCGGCCACCCGCGCGCCGTCGGGAGAAAAGGCCACTGACTTGCCCGAGAGGGCGGTCGCGCCCTCCCCCAGCGCCACCATGGCGTATCCCGATTTGCCCTCAAAGCTGCGGATCAGACGCCCGCTCGCCACATCCCACAAATTCAGAGCCGTCTCATCGCCTGAGAGAATCGTTGCGCCGTTGGGCGAGAACGCCACCGCGGTGACTTCGCTGGAATGTCCCACAAACGTCCGGATCAACCGCCCGGTCGCTGCGTCCCACAGCTTGACGGTTTTGTCGCCGCTGCCTGACAGCATCCGCGTGCCATCGGGCGAGAACGCCACCGCAAGCACCGTCTCAGAATGCCCATCGAGATTGCGGATCAGACGCCCGCTGGCGGTGTCCCCCAGTTTCAGGGTCGCGCTGCTGGTGACGGGTGCGTTCGCGGCCGTCGGTGACGACTTCCATATCGCTGCCAGCGCACGCGTGCCGTCGGGCGACAGCGCCACCGAGCTGACTTCACCCGGATTCTCGAATGTGCGGATCAACTGACCGGTCGCAGCGTCCCACAGCTTTGCGGTTTTGTCCGAACCGCCCGACAGGACACGCAGGCTATCGGCCGAGAACACCACCGAGGTCACAATGCCGGCGTGCGCGACCCAACTGCGAATGAGACGCTCGCTGGCCGCATCCCAAATCTTGATGGTGCGGTCGAGGCTGCCCGAGACGATCAGCCGGCCGTTCGCGGAGAACGCAACCGACATGATCGAGCCCGCATGGCCGAACTGCGGGACGATATCGACCGGCAGGCCAGATGGGCTCTGTGCCGCGACCTGAACGGATGCGGCGAGTTGTGCCGAGGTGCCGAGCGCGGTCGCGCCGAGCCAGCTCCGGGCCGGCAAACTTGCGGCAGTGCCGCCAATGCCTTTGATGAATTCGCGCCTGCGCATCGCCTCCCCCAAGGCTCAAATGCACGACAAAGATGGCCCCCAACCAAAGCGATTCTAGCGGACAATAACCGCCCCCGCTCCAGCGACCCGCCGAACGCTACGCCAGCGCGGGCTCGCGCTTGGTCGTCTTCTTGGCCGGCGCCGGATCGCGCAAATTCAAAATGCGCCGGGCGTTGTCGTAGAACAGCTTCTGCTTCTGCGCCGGCGTCAGCGTAATGTCCTCGATCAGCTTGAGGCACGGCGACGGATCCCAGCACGGGTAGTCGGTGCCGTACATCACATGGTCGATGCCGAAATAATCGATCGCGAACTTGATGCCGGCGGAGTGCGGCGACACCGTATCGGTGTACATGCGCTTCATATAGTCGGTGACCGGCTTCGGCAGTTTCGCGGCCTTGGAGTTCTTGTCCATGCGGCCGGCCTGGTACGGCAGCGCGCCGCCGGTGTGCGACATCACGATCTTCAAGTCCGGATGGCGCTCCATGGTGCCGGACAGGATCAGCCGCATCGCCGCGACGCTGACCTCGATGACGCGGCCGAGGCTCAAGTGCAGCGCACCGTTGTAGCCGTCGAGCATGTCCTGGAAGACCACGTCGGTCGGATGCAGGAACAGCGGCAGGCCGAGCTTGGCGCAATGGGCATAGAACGGCTGGAGCCGCTCGGCATCGATGCGGGCGTCCTCGCCGACGCTGCCAGGGAGATTGACGCCCATCAGGCCAAGCCGGTTCACCGCGTCGTCCACCACCTCGATGGCGACCTGGGTGTCCTGCAGCGGCACCGCGGCGCTGGCCCACAGCCGGCCGGGATATTTCTTCTGCGCGGCCGCCATCTCCTCATTCCACATGACCGCGTAATCACGCCCCTCGTCGAGCGGCATGTCGGAGAACGACACCGAGAACGGGCCGATCGAGCACACCACATCGACGCGATGACCGAGCTTGTCCATGTACTCGAACTGCTTGTCGAGATCGAACCACTCGGCCCAGGAATTAAGGTGCTGGCCGGCATCGGCGCTGCGCATGTAGTCGTAGCCGCCGCCGGAGAACCCGGTGTTGTTGTTCTTCTGATTAACGCGCGCCTTGGGATAATCCTTGCGCTTGCAGAGCTTGTCGAAGACCGATCGGGGCCACCAATGGAAATGCGAGTCGATGATGTGCATGGAGCGTGTCCTGGGCGCGTATCTTGGGTGCATTCTGCCGCGCGGCTGACGATTCAATGATTTTAGAGAGCGCGATGTTCCGGGTCAACGCAAGGGCCGCAGCCTAGGCCTGGTCTGGATTTTCAACAGGTTGCAGCAACCATACCGGCCGCGGGCCCTTGCATTTAGACATTTTCCTATTTAGGAAAATGTCTATGAGTAGCGCCTTCAAGGCCATCGCCGCCGAACCGCGGCGGCGCATCCTCAATCATCTGGCGGGCGGGCCGATGACCGTGAGCGAGATCGCATCGCATTTCGAGATGGCGACGCCCTCGATCTCCAAGCACCTCTCCGTGCTGAAGGAGGCCGGCCTCGTCCACGAGCAACGGCGCGGCCAGTTCATCATCTACAGCATCGCGGCCGACAACCTGCTCAACTCGCTGTACGGCTTCCTCACCCCGTTCTGTCCGCACGCCCGCAAGATTTCGGCGCAGCGCAAGCGCGGAACCAAGCCAAAATGACCAAACCCTCGCGCGCGCTCATGCAGGTCGTCGATTTTCTCGGCGAGCTTGGGCCACGTTGGGGTCTGCCCGCCGACGCCTGCCGGGTTCACGGCTATCTGTTCGTCTTGGCAAAGCCGGTCAGCGAGGCCGCGCTGCGCGACGCGCTGGGCCTCAACGCCAAGGCAACCGGCGAGGCGCTGGCCTGGCTCACGGATTACGGCATCGCCGAACAGACCCGCGATGGCGCGGGTGACGATTCTTGGCGCACCGACAGCGACCCCTGGGAGCTGATGGTGCGCGCGCTCAAGGAGCGCCAGCGGCGCGAGGTTGGCCCGGCGCTCGAGTTGCTGCGCGAAAGCAAACGCACAGCGCTCGCCGAAGGCAGCCAGCAGCGCGTCATTGCGGCGCAGATCGAGAAGCTGTTGCGGCTCGCCGAAGATCTCGCGGCCATCAACACGCAAGCGCAGCGGCTGTCGCCCAATACACTGCGGCGCATGATCGGGCTCGGCGGTATGGCGGCCCGCGTCATCGACCGGACTTTCGGCGGACGTGAAGAGGTCAGCCGCGAACGCTCAGCAAATGCACGCCCCAGAAGTGAACGGCCCAAACGCTAGCGTCTCAGGAGACGCCCAGGAGACACCCATGAGCGACGCCCAGGTGATCGGACAGGAAGCCTTCAAGGTCAATTCGCTGACCGGACTTGACCGCGCCAGCGCAATCGAGGGCGAGGTGGTGTGGGACCCGGTCCGCTCGATCTGGAACAGCGGCATGTTCCTGGCCGCCGTCATTCTCGGCCCCCTCACCTTCACGTGGGGCGCCTTCGCGGCGTTCCTGGTGCTGGCCGGCGTCACGCTCTGCGCCGGACATTCGGTCGGCTTCCACCGCCGCCTCATTCATCGCAGCTTCGAATGCCCGAAATGGCTCGAGCGCACCCTGATCTATCTCGGCACCGCGGTCGGCATGGGCGGCCCGATCTGGACCATCCGGTTGCACGACAGCCGCGACTGGGCGCAGCGCCAGACGGATTGCCACTGGTTCCTCCGCCACGGCCAGCCGCTGCTGCTCGATGGCTTCTACTACTTGAACTTCCGGCTGAAGCTGAAGAACCCGCCGGGCTTTGCGCCCGGCCCCGGCATCGGCGACGACTGGTTCTACGTTTTCCTCCAGCGCACCTGGATGGCACATCAGATCCCGATCGCCATCGTGCTCTATCTGATCGGCGGCTGGCCCTGGGTGGTGTGGGGCGTGTGCGTGCGGGTTGCCGCCTGCACCGTCATGCACTGGTACATTTCCCACTTTGCGCACACCGAAGGTCCGCAAGACTGGACCGTCGATGACGCCGTGATCCAGGCGCACAACGTGCCGCTGATGGCGATCCCCACCATGGGCGAAAGCTGGCACTGCAATCACCACGCCTTTCCGAGCTCGGCGCGGCACGGTCTCTATCCGGGCCAGATCGACCTCGGCTACCGCTTCATCCAATTGCTCGAAATGCTGGGGCTGGCATGGAACGTCAAACTGCCCGCCAACCTGCCGCCGCGGCCGGGCATCAGCCCGGTGACGGAACGCGCCTTGAGCGCGACGGCGCCCGGCCAAGCCGAACTTTTGCGCCAACATTGAGCGCGAGGATGAACGATCCCACGCTCGGCGAAGCGCTCTCCGCGTTCCGGCAACAGCATGGCCTCGCGGATGACGAAGCCGCGCGGCCGTCGTGGACCTGCCAGCTCGGGCCACTCACGCTGCGGCTGCCGAACTTCCGCTGGCGGCGGCGCGCCATCCTGGCGCACGACCTGCATCATGTGCTGACCGGCACGCCGTGCAACATGCGCGGCGAGTGTCTGATGGCGGCCTGGGAGTTCGGCGCCGGCCGGATGCCGCATTGGGCCGCGGCCCTGTTCTGCCTGCCGCTGGCGCTGATCGGATTGCTCTGGTCGCCGCGCCGCACCTGGCGCGCCTACCGCAACGGCTGCGGTTCGCGCAGCTTGCATCGCTGTGAAACGATCGAAACATTGCTGGAACTGCCGTTGTGGCAGGCGCGGGACGAGATCATTGGCGCGCGAAGGCGTGATCAGGTGCCGTACGAGATGAAGGCCTTGATTCGCTGATCCAGCAGGCCGAGTTGCCGCTCGGCCTCGACCGCGTTTTGCGACGGCGCCGCGATCACCAGCCGTTCCAGCATGATGCGGTACGATGCGGCGCGCTCCAGCAGCGAGGCGTGCACCCATTGGGTGACGCAGGTGTTCTCGCGAATGCGGTTGAGCGTGTTGGCCTTCTCTTCCACAGTCAGGTTCGACACGATGGCCAGGCTCTTCTCGCGCTTTTTGTCGAGGTCGGCGACGCGGCGCGCGATCGAAAAGAACGGATCGAGCCGCACGATGTCGTTGCGGATGTCTTCCATCAGCTGATTGTAGCGCCCGGTCTGCGACCGGTAGGGCGTCTGGAACAGCCGCGACGCATAGGCGGCACGGTCGGGAGTCGGATAAGGACCGCCCAGGCCGATCTCGCCCAAGACGCTGTACCATCGACCGCGGTCGTAGGGCGGCTGGATCAGCGGGAACGCCAGATCGCGCAACTGGCGCTCTTCCTCGGTGAGCTGATGGTTCCAGATCGGCGCCTTGGTGCGCGGCGCCGCAGCTGGGCCCATCCAGGCGTGGATGTCATCGTGGTGAAATGCCTTGGTGAGGCTCGGCCGGCCGAGATCGCCGACCGGAGATGCGCAGCCCCCCAAAAATGAGAGCGCGGCCGCGGCGCCGATCAAAGCGCAACGCGGCCGAATCCTGTCGAGAAGCCGCGAATGATCGCGAGCGTTCACGAGCGCCGGGCGTTCATGAGCGCGACGCGCGGCGACGTCGCCTGCGGCCCGGCGTGGCGCTGGTGCCGCCCGTGAGCCCGTCGGAGGGCTCCTCCGGATGGCGCTCGATTCGCACCACCGGCAAAATGATCACGCTCGCCGGCTCGGAATTGGCGTCGACATATCTGCCGCCGCCTGCCGGACGTTGACCCTCGGGAAACCTGACGATGATACCCATGCCGCTCCTCCCCCGAACGCATGTCCTCCAAACGCACGGGCGTTCTGCCCTTAGCGCCGGATCGGCCATGCGTACGATCCATGGGTGCGATTAAGCGATGCCTATGGTTAACGGTTCGCTAACGGGAGCGGCCCTAATCTCCGTTTGCGAACAAGCGTGTCCGGGGAGCCCGATGGCGGATCAGCGGCAGTTGGCGAAACTCGATGGGCTCGCGGAGCTCGCCAAGCGCGACGGGGTCGATATCAAACCCACGCTGCTGCGGGTGATGACCGACTTCTACATCCAGAAGCCTACGCATACGGCAGATCAGGAGCGGCGCTTCACCGAGATCGCGCTGATGTTGCTCGATCACGTCGATGCCGAGACGCGGACCGCGATTGCCGAAAAGTTCGAGCACTACGCCGCGCCGCCGCCAGCGGTGGCGCAGCGGCTGTTGCGCGACGCCATCGACACGAGCTTCGCGTCGCCCGTGACTGTCGCCCCGTTCGCCGGCGGCAAGGCCGCAGCGGCCGAGCTCAGCGAATTGTTCTTCGGAGCCAACGCGGCCGAGCGTCGGCTCATTCTGCTGAGCCTGCCCTACGCGGCGTTGCCGCCCGCCGATCCTCCCAAGCCGGCTGCAGCCAACGAAGCGATCGGCCAGCTCGAAACCGCGGCGCTCACCCACAACACCGAAATATTTGCCCGCGAGGTTGAGCGCGCGCTCGGCATCTCACGAAAATATGCGCGCCGGCTGATCGAAGACGAATCGGGCGAACCGATGCTGGTGGCGGGCAAGGCGCTGGCGATGGCCGAGGAGGTGCTGCAACGCATCCTGCTGTGCCTTCATCCAGTGGTCAGCCAGTCGGTCCAGCGCATCTATGAACTCTCGGCGCTCTACGGCGAAATGGAGCGCGATGCCGCGCTCCGCCTGCTCGCGCTCTGGCGCGCGAGCCAGCAGCCGGCAGCGCCCCACGCAGCCGAACATCAGCCGCAATACTGGCACGTCAAGAAAGGCTCGCGCCCCGCTCCGGCGGAGCGAACCAAGATCGCCTGGGAAGAACACGCCAAGGCAGAGGCTAAGAGCGCGTAAGCGCGCGAGCCCGCTTCGGCGGACGAAGGAAGTTTAAAAAACCGTCCGCAAACACCATTCGCAAAGAAGCGAAACACTAGGGCGTGTACTCATCAATCAAGCCCGGTACACGCGGCTCGCTCAAGGTCCGCTTTCCCTCCGATAGCGACAAAACAGCGGACATGCCGTGATGTCCGCTCAGTGCCAGAAGCGGTCATCCCCACCAGCTCGATGCATAGGCGGCAGCGTGGCCACCGCTGGTTCAGAATGAGCGATTTTGCGCAGACAACCTTAATGGGCACTGCATAATCCCTCACAGGCGCGTGACGCTTCAACGCCGGGTAGCCGCAGTGCAACTGGGGAACTCGGTTTGGATTATTCAATCGACGCTAGTCATACTCGCGGAACTCACGAAGTTGCGGCCGGTCCTTCAAGCGGCGGCAAACGAGTTCACGGTGGAAGCTGAAAATCATCCGAACGCGACGGTCACCCTGGCGCATTTGAGAATGGCTGCGGAAATTAAAGAGCTTGATCGCCAAATCGGAATGTTGAACGAAAAGCCTTCGCAGGGACACGCTAGGCGGCGCACTGGCTGATACGAAGCGCAAAGTCTTTGGATGATCGTCGCCGCTAAGCCACTGATCAAACGTGACAATCGAGAAGAAGCGTTTTCTTTCAAAAAATGACCGGCCTTCAGGAACTTTAACCCTCGATGCGAGTTACGTTTTAGCCCTGATAGCGGCGCGAGGGCTCTGATAGCCGTGTGGCATGAAGAGCTCCGATAGCCGGCTGCTGGTTGTCACGGCCCGAAGGATTTGCATGGCCGTGATCCTGATCGTCGAAGACGACGTGTTTATCCGCCAAATCGCGGAGCTGATGATTGAGGACTGGGGCCACAAACAACTTTCTGCCTGCGACGTAGACGAAGCACTTTCATTCTTACGTTCGCCTCAACACATCGACGCACTCTTCACCGACATCCGTCTCAAAACAGCCGCCCTTGGCGGGTACGAACTTGCACACGAAGCCATCAAGCTTCGGCCGAAGCTGCGTGTGCTCTACGCGACAGGCAATTCGATTACCGACAAGATGAAAGCTCTGTTTGTTGAAGGTTCGAACTTCCTTCAAAAGCCGTACTCGGAACATCAGCTCCAAAACGCCATTGACGAACTACTCGCAGCTTAGTTCGAAGTCCCACAATCTATCCGCTGAGTGGGACGGGTACAGATTCCCGGGGGGAATACTATGACCAAAAGAAACGACGGGACGAGGACGCGGACCAATGTCTCGAAGGCCACCGACAACACCACGCGCAAGCAGGCCGAAGAGACGCTGATCAAGGCGGGGGCGCTGCAGAGCGCGATTTTCAACAGCGCCAACTTTTCGAGCATCGCCACCGACGCGAAGGGCGTCATTCAAATCTTCAACGTTGGCGCCGAGCGCATGCTTGGCTACACGGCCGCCGAAGTGATGAACAAGATCACGCCGGCCGACATTTCCGATCCGCAGGAGCTGATTGCGCGCGCTAAGGCGCTGAGCCTCGAGCTCGGAGCCACGATCACGCCGGGCTTCGAGGCCCTGGTGTTCAAGGCCTCGCGCGGAATCGAGGACATCTACCAGCTGACCTACATCCGCAAGGATGGCAGCCGGTTCGGGGCGGTGGTGTCCGTCACGGCGCTGCGCGACGAGCAGGACACCATCATCGGTTATCTGCTCATTGGCACCGACAACACCGCGCGCCAGCAGGCCGAGGAAGCGCTGATCAAGGCGGGAGCGCTGCAGAGCGCGATCTTCAACAGCGCCAACTTCTCCAGCATCGCTACCGACGCGAAGGGCGTCATTCAGATCTTCAACGTCGGCGCGGAGCGGATGCTTGGCTACACCGCCGCCGAAGTGATGAACAAGATCACGCCAGCCGATATTTCTGATCCGCAGGAACTGATCGCGCGTGCCAAAGCGCTAAGCGTCGAGCTCGAATCCACGATCACGCCGGGCTTCGAGGCCCTCGTGTTCAAGGCCGCGCGCGGGATCGAGGACATCTATGAGCTGACCTACATCCGCAAGGATGGCAGTCGGTTCCCGGCGGTGGTGTCCGTCACGGCGCTGCGTGACGAGCAGGACGCCATCATCGGCTATCTGCTCATTGGCACCGAGCTAAAGGCGGGGGCGCTGCAGAGCGCGATCTTCAACAGCGCCAACTTCTCCAGCATCGCTACCGACGCGAAGGGCGTCATTCAGATCTTCAACGTCGGCGCCGAGCGGATGCTTGGCTACACCGCCGCCGAAGTGATGAACAAGATCACGCCGGCAGACATTTCCGATCCGCCGGAGCTGATCGCACGCGCCAAAGCGCTGAGCGTCGAACTCGCAACCACCATTACGCCAGGCTTCGAGGCTCTCGTATTCAAGGCCTCGCGCGGAATCGAGGACATCTATGAGCTGACCTATATCCGTAAGGATGGCAGCCGGTTCCCGGCGGTGGTGTCCGTCACGGCGCTGCGCAACGCGCAAGGCGCCATCATCGGCTATCTGCTCATTGGCACCGACAACACCGCGCGCAAACTGGTGGAAGCCGAGCAAAAAAAGCTCGATCAACGCCTCCGCGACCAGCAATTCTACACCCGCTCACTGATCGAATCCAACATCGATGCGCTGATGACCACCGACCCCGCCGGCATCATCACGGACGTCAACAAGCAGATGGAGGCGCTCACCGGTTGCACGCGCGACGAATTGATCGGCGCACCATTCAAGGACTACTTCACCGATCCGGAGCGGGCCGAAGCGGGGATCAAACTCGTGTTGAGCGAAAAGTCGGTCACCGACTACGAACTGACGGCGCGTGCCCGCGACGGCAAGCAAACGGTAGTGTCCTACAACGCGACCACCTTTTACGACCGGGGCCGCACACTGCAGGGCGTCTTCGCCGCGGCGCGCGACGTCACGGAGCGCAAGCGGGTGGAGGCGGAATTGCGGGAGGCCAAGGCCAATGCCGAGAGCGCGAGCCGGACCAAATCGGATTTTCTAGCGAGCATGAGTCACGAGATTCGAACGCCGATGAATGCGATCATGGGCATCGCTGATCTGCTGGCGAAGACTCCGCTCTCTCCGGAGCAAGACAAGTATGTGCAGATCTTTCGTCGCGCCGGCGACAATCTACTGAATCTCATCAACGACATCCTCGATCTCTCCAAGGTCGAAGCCTCGCAGCTCGAGCTGGAACGGACCGGCTTCTCGTTGAGCGACCACTTGGAGAAAGTAATGGAGATGGTGACAGCCCGGGCTTATGAAAAAGGGCTGACTCTAGTCTGCGAGATCGCGCCGAACGTGCCCACCGACCTGATCGGCGACCCGACACGGCTTCGGCAGGTGCTGCTTAATTTGCTTGGCAACGCGATCAAATTCACGGAATCCGGAAAAGTGTCCCTACGAGTCGCGCGGGATGCGGATTCCTCCGTCCCGACCGCATTGCGGTTCACAGTCTCGGACACCGGCATCGGCATTCCGGGCGAAAAATTGAGCCGGGTGTTTGAACGATTCACGCAAGCCGACTCATCCACCACGCGCAGATTCGGGGGCTCGGGGCTGGGGCTTACGATTTCGAAGCGCCTGGTGGAATTGATGGGTGGGCGCATCTGGGTCGAAAGCGGAGTTGGGGAAGGCAGCGTGTTTGCTTTCGCCGTGCCACTCGAGATCTGGGCCGCGGCCAATCGGCCGACAGCCGTGCCGATCGGCACGGGTCCTGAGCCGCCACTGCCGGCGCTGCGTATTCTTCTTGCGGAGGATTCCCCCGACAACTGCACGATCACGCTGGCCTATCTGGAGGACACGCCGTACCAGGTCGAAATCGCTGAGACCGGGGCCATCGCCTGCGAAAAGTTTATCGCGGGGCGCTATGACGTGGTCCTGATGGACCGGCAAATGCCTGTCATGGATGGCTTGACGGCGACGCGGACAATTCGAGCGTGGGAAAAGGCGAACGGCCGGCCACCCACACCGATCATCGCATTGACGGCCTCTGCTTTGAAGGGCGATCGAGAAATGTGTCTGGCGGCCGGGTGCACGGCTTTTTTGACGAAACCGATCAAACAAGAAGTGCTGCTGCAAGCAATCAAGGAGCGTTCCATAATCGTGCTTCCATCGTCAAAAGACGAAAGCAGCCGGCTGGACACGATCCTTGTGCGTGCGAAACCGAAATTCGAAGACCGGATCCCTGCCTATCTGCAGAACTGCAGGGAGAATGTTGTCGCGATGCTGGACGCTTTGGATCGCGGTGACTTTGAGACCGTGACGATACTGGGACACCAGATGAGGGGCTCAGGAGGCGCCTTTGGATTCCAGGCCATCACTGACATTGGCGCCGCCCTGCAGCATGCATCCGAGAACGCAGACATCGACGCGTCGCGTAAGTCGGTGGGCGACATGTCCAGCTACCTGGACCGTGTTGAGGTCATTTCCCACTAGCCCAGCACTCAATAACATCCGCAAAACTTGAATGTCCGGTTGGGTCAAAACCGGAAATGCTCAGCGCGAGTCAATGTTGTCTGCTCTTGCCCCCAAAGCGGCCCTCCGGTCTGTGCGTTTATCAGTCCACGCCCTAGCCCACGAGCGCATCGAAAAAATTCCGCCCGCGCGATCCTCGACCTCCACGATCCAGACATCGGGATCGAATTTGATCTGGCGCGTGAGATAAGCCTCGGCGTCCGCCTCGGGCACCGGCTACGTTTTCAGGCAGGCCGTAAAGGCGCGGTCGGACGGACGCGCTCCGCCTGCTCGCGCTCTGGCGCGCAAGCCAGCAGCCGGCAGCGCCCCAGGCGGCCGAACATCAGCCGCAATACTGGCACGTCAAGAAAGGCTCGCGCCCCGCTCCGGCGGAGCGAACCAAGATCGCCTGGGAAGAACACGCCAAGGCAGAGGCCAAAAGCGCGTAAGCGCGCGAGCCCGCTTCGGGACACCGCAGCCAGTCAGCCCTTGAAAGTTTTCTGGCGAGGATGCACGCAGTCCTTGAAATCGCCGAACGCCTTCCACGCCGGCTCAACCGTCTCGGTACCCGCGCGCGGCGTGTAGATTGACGGTTCGGCGAGCTGCATTGTGGGGATGTAGCGTGGGCAGTTCGGGAAGATCGCGCGCACGGTCACGCGCACAATGAGTTGCGCACCGACCGTCTGAGCCAGCAGCGGATCATCACGGCTCACGCTCGCCTGGCCGTTGACGCGCAGGCGCTGCGGCTTGCCGTGCATGGCGATGAAGAGCAAGCCGACGCTCGGGTTGGCGACGACATTGCCCAGGCTCTTGAACATGCCGTTGCCGTCATAATCCGGGAACGCCAGTTCGGACGGCCCGGTGAGGCGTACGAAGCCGGGCATGCCGCCTTTGAACGAGCAGTCAGGTCGCCCCTCGGCATCCGCGGTCGCCAAGAAGAAATATGACGCGTTCTCGATGAACGTCTTGTCGTCGGGCTTAAACGCCGTGCGGGTCAGTTTTTCTTCCAGCCGATCGGAAATCCGTCTGCTGTCGAACTGATCTTGCAGGACTCGGTTGCCGCTGTGGAACAGGATGCTATCGCCCATCGGACCTCTCCATGAGACTCAATCGCGTGTCGGCACTGGGGGCAATTTTCGACCGCTGGGCTCATTCAGGTCAATGATCCAGCCCGAACAATGCCCCGGTGGAGCCGGCAGCCGACCGGCCTCGGACGCGCTGAGCGGCTGCAAATGCCAGCCGCAATTGACCGCATTCTCAAAACAGTGTGATTGGGTTGGATACCCGGCGACCCACATCCAGGCACAGGCACCTACATGCGACTGCTGACTTCGGCTGCGATAGCGGCCTCGGCCTTTCTTTCCATCTCGCCCGCGCACGCGCAGTCCTTCAACGAAACGAGCGAGCTCGGTCTCCAAGCGCTGCGACGCGGGGAATGGGCGCGCTCCATTGAGATCAACACCAGCCTATTGTCGATGAAGCCGCCGAAGCCCGAGCAGTATTGCTTCATCTACTGGGGCCTAACCACAGCCCGCGTGAACGGCACCGGCGAAATGGAGCGCGCTCTGCGGGACATCGACGAGAGCCTGCGTTGCCTGGAGGCGATCCGAAACAGCCCGGCGATTCTGGAATTCCGCGCCGAGGCGTATCGGCAGCGCGGCATCCTGCTCCGGGACTGGGGCCGCTACGATGACGCGCTCGCCAATGAAGCACTTCGCCTGAAGGTCGACCCGCAGGCGATCCATACAATCGAGTCCGCGCGCGCCAGCGCCCTGGAGATGAAGGGCGACTATGAGGCCGCGGCTCAGGCCCTGACGCGCGGCGCTGCGGCGGCAAAAGATCCGGAGTTTCGCAAATCCCTGATCGTGCGCCGCGCTTGGATCAGGATGAAACAGCGGCGCGTCGATCAGGCGATGAGCGATCTGGCCGAAGCCAATCGCATCAAGCCCCATGTCGCCGGCACGGCCAGCAACCCGCACGCGTGGGTTCTGGTCGAACAGGGCCGGTACGACGACGCGATCGTCGAGATGAAGGTCGATGAGCGGGCCGGCCCCGGCAACGCGATGATCCTCGGCTATCTTCGGGGTCACGCCGAAGCGGCACGTGGAAATTTCAGTGAAGCGGTGGCGGCGTTCAGGCCGGCCGCAGCCGCGCAGGCCGCCAATCCGACGGTCCAGGTAGCGCTCTATCTCGCGCAGGCACGCAGCGGGCGGAACGACACCGCGGCGATCTCGACGTTCGCAGCCAATCTCGATCCGGCGAAATGGCCGGATGCGCAGGCGTTCTATGTCCTCGGCCGGATCAATCGCAATCAGTTCGAAGCCTCGGCACGTCACGGCAATCTGCGCATCGAACGCGCCAGAATGTGCCGCATGACGCTTGTCGCCGGCGAGGTGGCGCTGATCAAGGGAGACAAGGCGGCAGCGCGCACTGAGCTTAACCGCACGATCGAACTTTGCCCGATGGATACGGCCTCGCAGGAGCGCACTTGGGCCATGGGCGAGCTGGGCCGGCTGTAACGCGCAAATGGACCAGCGGGCGGCAGCGCCCAAAGCGGCTCTCCGGTCTGTGCGTTTGTCAGTCCACGCCGTCGCCCGCCGGGATTATCGCTGCGGTCGCCTGGGATCGGGCGCGATGGCCGGTGGCCGCTGCTCCCGGGCGACACAGGTGTTTCCTTTCGCCACCATATCCGTTGGACATTCGCAGACACCGCGGCGATTAAGTTTCGCCGGCGGATTGCACACGGTCGGCTGCACGCATGACAGTCCCCGCTGCACCAATCCGGCCGGACAGACGCACGCTGAACCGGCGGCATTGGCAATCAGCGGTGAGCGGCACACGATCGGCCGAACGCACGTCCCACCCCGTTGCACGGTTCCCGGCGGGCAGACACACACCCCGGGGACCGCGCCAGGCACCATCGGCAGCCGGCATTCGGGAGGCCGACGCACACATTCCGCGCCACGCTGCACGGTGCCGGGCGGGCAAATGCACACTCCGGGGACCGGCCCCGCAACCATCGGCGGTGCACATGCGAACGGCGGCGGCACGCATTCCGCGCCACGCTGAACCGTTCCGGGCCGACAGACGCACGTTCCGGGGATCGGCCCCGGAACCAGAGGCAGCGCGCATGCGGCCCGCGGCGCTATTCCCGGAGGAAGCTGCACGATATTGACCGTCGTGCAGCTCTTGTCATCGGGGCCATTGACCGGGATCGATGAGGCGACGGAAGTAACGCCGCGCATTTGGAGATAGGCGCGCAGTGTGCCCGCGTCCATTACGGCTTCGACGCGGCGCCGCACAGCCGCTACGGCGGGCTGCCCGATGAAAAACTCACTGCAATTCGATAATGTGGGCTGCGTGTAGTTCGGCGGGATCTGGAATGTGACGGTGACGGTGAGCTGCCCGCCGGCCGGGATCGAGCTCGGTGGATGCAAACATTTAATCTGGCCCGAACCGCCGAACGGCAGGCAGGACCACGGAGCCGGCGTCGGCGGCGGAACGAATGTCGTTCCGGCCGGCATGGTGTCGATGAACGCTATCGGGAAAACGCCCGTCGCCGCTGTCGTCGAGAGGTTGGAAATGGTGAATGTATAGGAGCACAGCCCGCCGGGGCTGCACTGGGTCGCATTCGCCGTCTTCTCAATCTTGATCTTGTCGATCTACGTCTGCGTCATGTGGCAGGCGAAGCCACAGGCCACATATGGCTTACAGTCTGGTCCCGGGGGCACGACGATTGTCGAGGGAAAACCCGGCATCGGTGGCGCTTCGCCGATCGTGGCGCAATTCTGGGCAGTTTGCGAGCCTACCGGGATCGAGCCAATGGGAATCACACCGGTGACCGTGAAGGTCTGCGAAGACGGCCCGGCCGGCATATTGAGCAGAGCCGTGCATGTGAAAGGCATGGCGGTCGGCGGGGGGGTACACGGCAGATCGGTAGACACAACGGTCATCGGGATGCCGGAGTTGTCGCCGATCGACATTGGGCCGTTTAACGGCCACGGATCAACATTGGTGACCGTGATCGTAAACGTGCAGAGGCTTCCTACAGCGCAGGGTTCTGTCGGGCTTGTTTTCACCACCGTCACATGGTTCGGCGGATATTTGAGATCGACTGTCACGCAATCCTTGTTGTTCGCGAGCGTGGTCTCCTGCAAACCGGACGCCGGCGTAACGCCGACCGTTGCGCAGTTCTGGTGTTTTCCCGGAGTCTTGCTGGTGACGGTAATCACCAAGGGCGGCAGTGTCGCGCCGGTGTTGAACAAACCGGGGCCGAAATTGTAGCCGCAATTCACGCTGCCGCTGCACGTCCAACCGGCGCCGACCGCGCTGACGAGGGTGAGGCCGGCTGGAAGAGGATCGTTGATCGCGATGCTGCTCCCCGGTGCAAAAGGAGCGCCGGCGTTGGTGACGGTCAACGTGAACTGAAACGTCCACGTCCCGGTTGCTGGATCGAACTTGGCCTCGCCTGCCGTCTTCTTCACCGCCAGATCGATCAACGGCATGCAAGCGCCATCCGGGTAGGTTCCGAATTGGCATGGAAAGCAATTTGGTCCGACGCAACCGGACGGTGTCGTGGTGGTCGGGCCGCTGACGTTAGGCGGGCTGGACGCGGGTGTGCCGGCTGCGGCGACCGGTGTGGCGCAAGGCTGCGCGAGAATCCGCACGCTGCCCATGTGTCCGCTCGCGCGCGCATCGTCGAACTTGTCGTCATAGTCTATGAAGTAGCTGGTCGCGGGCGGCTCGTTGGCGTTGCGCACCCTGTCCGCGGGGCTGCCTTGAAGCCCGTGCACCACCAGTGGACCGCCGGGTTCGAGCTGACTCCGCAGCGCGGAATTGTTGCGGAGATTTTGTCCTGTGCTCCACAGCGCGGCCTCGCAGCTCGCGGCGTTGAGTGTTCCGTCCGGCCCGTAACCGTAAGCCAGCGCCACACCGCCGTTGGTGTTCCGGAAATTGCCGGCGTAGCCGACGGCGTATTCCTCGGCCAAGGGTTTCCATAGTCCTGGCGACGGCGGATTGCTTGGGTCTTTCAGCCAATAGCGCAACACGCGCGGCTCACCGGGCCGGGTGAATGCGGAATAGTCGTAAGCGCCGGCGATCAGCGCCCGTTGCGCCAGAATCATCGCACCTTTTTGCGAGAAGACGATATCGGACACCGGATAGGGACCGGGCTGCGTCAGAACGTCGAGCTCCAAGCGCGGATCGGCTGCGAAGCTGCCATCCTGCTGGATGCCGACCGACCAAATCTGTGGCCCTTCGGTCGCCGCGCCGTTCCGCACCGAGTAATAGAGACGTCCGGCCTGAACCGCGAGACCCCAAACCCGGCGCTCCGGCGGAGCGAAGCCCCAAGTGGCCGGGTCTTCGACGTTGAACCGGGCGTTCGCGATGTTGGGCCGGGTGGCGGCGTTGAATGGTATGGCCGGCAGCCTGGCGACGTTGCGTCCAGTGATGCCGTGATCGAATTGCGGACCGAGCTCGCTGCCGTCGGCAATGGCAAAACGATGAATCATCCCGGTATGGAGGTCGGATACGAGCAACTGCTTGTGGGCCGCATCATAGGCAAGGTTGCCGAGGCCCGTGCCCGGGTTAGGCACGCCGCCGAGCAAGACCCTGGCGAACAGAGTGACCGCGCCGGTCCTGCCATCGACCTTGTAGATGCTGCCGGGGTCGCCCTGCAGGTCGAACCCGAATTGTCCCTTCATCCATCCCGTGCCTGGCCCGCCGACTTTCCTGCGCTCGGGCAAGCCGTCGGCCCCGCGACCGACAATGTGCAGACCAAACACTGAAGTTGCGGCGACATAAATGTTCGGAATGGGCTGATCGTCGAGCGCAATACCGAAAACCTGACCGACATCTTTTGCAGTGACGTCGAATTTCTTGGGAGCCGGGAACAAGCGTGCGTCCCAGACATACCCCGGCCGGCCAACATCGATGATACGGACTGATGGACCGTCCGGATTGATGAAGGTGAGATCGCTCGCGGACTTGTTCGCAGGACGGCCCAGGTTTGGATCCGGCGCCACGGTCCCAGAGAACCCGGTAACAACCGCGTCTCCAAAAGTCAGATTTAGCGAACGATCGGGCTGCTGTGCACCCACGCTCCCTGCATGAAAAAGCAATAACAGCGGCAGTAGCCGCCTGATAATAATGGACAAAATTCGCCTCCCGTCGCCAGCCAGTGGCGGGCGCACAAAACGGACATTTAAGATTTAGAAAAGTTAGTTCGGTGTGGGATTTTCGCCCTACGGCACGACTGCAACAATGTATGTTTGCTGCCTTAAACGCGCGCGCCCAGGCGCACGTTTGATAGGAGGCGAATTCGGAAAGTCGCCATCTTATGGGTAGTGCAATTCAAATTGTAAAGCGCTACTGACGCCGCGGCTGTTCAAAATTGCTCACAATCGAAAAACATTCTTGCAGCGGAAATGCTCAGCGCGAGTCGATGACGTCTGCTCTCGCGCCCAAAGCTGCCCTCCGGTCTGTGCGTTTATGGGTCCGCGCCCTAGCCCACCAGCGTATCGAGAAAATTCCGCCCGGCGCGATCCTCGACCTCGACGATCCAGACATCGGGATCGAATTTGATCTGGCGCGTGAGATAAGCCTCGGCGTCCGCCTCGGGCACCGGCTGCGCTTTCAGGCAGGCCGTAAAGGCGCGGTCGGCCGGCCGCGCCTCATCGAACACGGTCTGCGGCGCCGGCCCGAACACCTCCGCGGTGCCGTCGAGGCGCGAGACCTTGATGAACACCGCGCCGGCCTCTTCGGCGCCACGCCGGCGCAACATCGCCTCCGCGCCTTCGACCCGGCAACGGCGGATATAGGCTGCGACCCAGATGCCTGATTTCAAACGCATGAAAACTGGATGCCCCGCTTTCGCGGGGCAAAACAAGTCAAAAGTGACGGATCGCTGAACGCTATTCCAGCGGCCGGCCCGTCATGGCGCCGAGCTCCCGCACCAGCCGATCGGAGATCTGGCCGCTGACCGGCAATTGGCGCTCGCGCTCGAACTGCTCGATGGCGGCCTTGGTGTCGAGATCATAGAAGCCGCTCGGCTTGATCTGGCCATAGCCGTAATCCGTCAGCGCCCGCTGCACCGCGATGACGCGCCGGTTGGGCGCCAGCAGGTCGGCAATCGGATCGTTCCGCGCCGGCGTTGCGGGCTTGGCCTTC
The DNA here is from genome assembly GCA_945893145.1 of Rhodoplanes serenus. Taxonomy (GTDB): domain Bacteria; phylum Pseudomonadota; class Alphaproteobacteria; order Rhizobiales; family Xanthobacteraceae; genus Z2-YC6860. Next base: position 29,858 of record CAMDDZ010000061.1, read on the forward strand.
ACGGGCGTGCGTTGGATGGTTTGCAAGAGCGCGGCGTTTGGCTCCGTCGACGGGCGCAGGCCCGCCGCGTGCTCAAAGTCACGGATCGCCGAGTCGGTGCGCGGTCCATAAACGCCGTCCGTGGCGCCCTCGTAGAAGCCGCGGCGGATCAGCTCGCGCTGGATGTCCGCCACCACATCGGAGCGCTTTGGCGTTGTCGGCGCGGCGGGTTGCGGCGCCACAACGGGCGAAGCCGGCAGCCGGTTGGCAAAAATCGGCGCCGGATGCGGTCCGGACTGCAAGAACAGCGCGTTGATCAGGATCGCGATGGCGGCACAGGCCGCGATGGTGGCGGCAATCAGATCGTGCGGCCGCTGCCCCGAAAGCCAACGGCGCACGCCCGAGGAGCGCTCGGGAGTCTCGAAGTCGTCGTCGTTATCAACCGTCCTGGCTCGTGCCACCGCTTTTCCCCGTTCACGCACTTTTCTTGACCGGCATCATTGGCGCCTCGTCGGCGCGTTCGAAATTTGGATGCGCGACCTTGGCGGGCTTACGCTGCGGCCGCACGTTTTCGCAATCGACCGGCAACCGCACCGTGACGCAGGTGCCGACGCCGACGTGGCTTGCGATATCCATATGTCCGCCGTGCAGCAGCACCAGGCCCTGGACGATCGACAGACCAAGGCCAGTGCCGTCGTGGCGGCGGTCGTAGGCGGCTCTGGCCTGGAAGAACGGCTTGCCGACCTTAGACAGGTCTTCCTCGCTGATGCCGACGCCGGTGTCCTCGACCATGATCACCATGACGGTGGCCTGCGTTTTGGCCGAGACGGTGACGCGGCCGCCGCGATCGGTGAACTTCACCGCGTTCGACACCAGGTTGATCAGGATCTGCTTGAACGCGCGCTTATCGGCGATGAGCTCGGGCAGGCTGTCGGCCAGCCGCATGGTGAGATCGATGCCGGCGTCGCGCGCCCGCAACGCCAGGAGATCGCAGCAGCCCCCGATCACCTGAGCGGGCGCAAACGGCTCGGGCGTGATTTCGAAGTCGCCGGTTTCCATCTTCGACATGTCGAGGATGCCGTTGACCACCGAAAGCAGGTGGGTTCCGGAATCGTTGATGAGCTGCGCGTATTCGCTGCGGCGCTTTGCGTCGAGGCGCATCTGCTCCTCGTTCACCAGCATCTCGGAGAAACCGATGATGGCGTTGAGCGGCGTGCGCAGCTCGTGACTCATGGTGGCCAGGAACTTGATCTGCGCCGCGTTGGCGCGCTCGGCGTCTTGGCGCGCTTCTTCGAGCGCCTGCTCCTGCAGCTTGCGCTCGGTCACGTCGCGCATCACCGCCACCACTTCGCGATCTTCGGGTGCGGCTTGCCCACCGGCGCGATCGAGCGGACGGCAGCGCATCTCGACCCAGATGTATTGCGGGGCGGGCGTCTCATCGTCGGCCGGATCGCGACGCACGCGGAATTCGACCGATTGCGCTTCGCCCGCCGCTGCGGCATTCGCCAGCGCGGTGAGATAAGCCGGGCGATCCGCCACATTCACACGGTCGAACAGACGATGGCCCTGAAGCTCAACGATGTTGCAGCCGAACAGCTGCTCGGCCGCCGGTGAAATGAACAACACGGCGCCGTTGCGGCCATGCCGGGTGATCACGTCGGTCATGTTGCGGGCGAGCAGGCGGTAGCGGTCCTCCTCGGCGTAGAACAGCCAAAAGCTGGTGCGCGCCAGCGACTCGGCGCCAAGCGCGAGCCCGGTGGCGTAAAGCGCCGCCGAAATGACGCCCAGCGCCGCGAGCGCGCCGACATCGTGCGATCCCGGCGCCGGCAGCAGGTCTTGCGATCCGAGCAGCAGCAGCAGGCCGGCCGCGCCCAGCGTGAAGGTCGATGCCAGCGCCACGACGCGGCGAGACGCAGAGAGCGCGGCTTCGAGCGGCACGATCACGAGCCAGATCGCCGCAAATGAGCCGATGCCGCCGGTGTCCGCCGCAACCGAGGTGACCAAACCGGTCAATGCCAGCGAGGACAGCACATGGGCGCTTTCGTACTGGCCGGTGCGCGACAGGTAATAAGCGGTGAGAATCGGCGCGACCAGCCAGGCGAACACGGCGACTTCCAGCATGCTCGGCACGCCGCGCATCGCGATATAGAGCGGGAACAGGCCAAGCGCGACCACGCTGCCCAACAGACGCGGCGCGATGAACGCGCGGTGCCGCGACGCAGCCAGCGTGTCATGCTGCACGGACGGGTGCACAAGCGTATCGAGATAGGCCCGGATTGGCTTGAACAAACTCACTCGTTCGACTGCGCGTCCTGCTGTTGGGACGCGCTCCCCGTTTTTTTGCTGAGGGGATCGTGTCAGAGGCCACTTAAACGAGTGCTAAGGCCTGAAGATAAGGCGGGACACGGGGGCGCAGCGGCTCACCGACATGGTGAACAGGCCGTTGCAAACGGTTTGAAACAGCCGCCTGGCGCGGCCCAAGAGCGCGGTTCCATGCGGTAATTCGCGGGCTTTCAGCGTCAATCAATTCCTAAGCAAACCGCTCAAATTTTCCAAAAATATGCCGCGCATTCGCATCGAATGAACGCAAAAACCCGAACAGGCTGTTCAAATGTGCCTGTTAGCGTGTGACGTGCGGTGAACCAACACCGCCAACGACAACAGGGTACGGGACTGCGTCATGTTCTTTCTGGTGCGCGTGGCGTTTTGGATCATGGTTGTGCTGGCGCTGCTGCCGGCCGGTAGCACGCTGCCGCAAGCCAAGGGTCCGCAGATCGGTGCGACCGACGCGGTCGTCGCGGCAGGCGCCGCGGTGTCCGACGTGAGCCACTTCTGTGAGCGGCAGGCGGATGCCTGTGAGGTCGGCTCGCAGGCCGCGGTCGCGATCGGCAATCGGGCGCAGGCCGGCGCCCGGATGGTGTTCGACTTCATCAACCACCGGCTCGCCAACGCGACGACCGGCTCGGTTACCCAGGCCGTCGCCGATCCGGAATCGCAACACACGTTGCGGCCGGCGGATATGACTCCGGCCTGGCGCGGTCCGGCGCAGCCCAAGCATACCGGCCCGCAGCCCGGATCTCCGCAGCGCGAGGTCGTGCTGCCGCGGCCTGACCCGCGCAAGGCTAGCGCCGCCCGGCGCAACAGCGGCCCGGCGTAAGCCTTCGTTTTCCTTCGACGCCTGCGCCGCGCACGCCTATATACGGGCGAGCAACCAGGCGCGCAGGCATGACGATCGACGAAATCACCGAGAATTTCGCGCTGCTGGAGGAGTGGGACGACCGCTACCGCTATCTGATCGAGCTTGGCCGCATGCTGCCTCCCCTGCCCGATGACAGCCGCAATGAGGCCAACAAGGTGCGGGGCTGCGCCAGCCAGGTGTGGCTGTCGACCAGCGTGAAGCCCAACGGCGCGGACGGACCGGTGCTGACCTTCGTCGGCGACAGCGACGCCCATATCGTGCGCGGGCTGATCGCGGTGCTGCTCGCCCTGTGCTCCGGCAAGCACGCGCGCCAGATCCTGGCGACCGACGCGGTCGCGGTGTTCGAGAATCTTGGGCTCCGCGAGCACCTGACGCCGCAGCGCTCGAACGGTTTCCGCTCGATGGTCGAGCGCATCCGCCGCGACGCCAACGCCGCGCTCGCGACCGTGAACTGACAAACCTCATTCGGCTGTTTCCAAAGCGGTGTCCGGCGCAACCCAGGTTCGGATCTCCGCACGGGCCGGACCGCGCAC
>CAMDDZ010000062.1 GCA_945893145.1 Rhodoplanes serenus
CGTGAAGTCCCTCAAATGGTCTCAGGGGTGCTGACGGCGAACACTCCGCTTCGATCTCGGTGGCCACTTCCTGCTCGGCACCGACTATCCGGGCAGCCCGAACGTGCAGGCGGACCTCGCGAAATTTCCGATCTACACCACGCTCGGCAGCACCTTCGGCGCGACGCAGCGCTTTAATCGCTTCGAGCTGATGGCCAAGGGCACGGTGGATCGCACGCAATATCAGCAGTCGCTGCTGACCGACGGCACGACCTCCAGCAATCACGATCGCGACTACAATCAATACACCGGGCAATTGCGCGGCAGCTACGAGCTGACGCCCGGCCTCAAGCCGTTCGCCGAAGTTGCGGTCGACAAGCGCGTGCACGATCTTGCCTTCGATCGTAACAACCTGCAGCGCGATTCAGACGCGCTGACGCCCCGGGTTGGCAGCACCTTCGAGCTGAGCCGCATTGTTACCGGTGAGGCCTCGGTCGGTTATCTGTTGCGCCACTACAAGGATCCGAGCTTGCAGGACCTGCGCGGCGTGGTCGCGGATGCAAACCTGGTCTGGCTGATGACCGGGCTCACCACCGCAACCTTCACCGCCACCTCGCGTGCCGAGGAATCGACCGTTGCGGGCGTGTCCGGAACGCTGCGGCGCGATCTCAGTGCGCAACTCGATCATGCGTTTCGGCGCTGGTTGATCGCGACCGTCAAGGTCGGCGTGGGCTTCGACCAATACATCGGGCTTGGCCGCAACGACATGCGCACCTTCGTGAGCGGAGGATTGACCTACAAGCTCAACCGCGAGGTTTGGCTGAAAGGCGAAGTCCGGCAGGACTGGATGCGCTCGAATGCGATCGGCGTTGACTACAACGCCACCTCGTTCCTGCTTGGGCTGAAATTGCAGCGCTGAGTTATTTGCCGAGCAGGGCTTTAATTTCCTCGCGCAGCGCCGGCGCGATGTCGTCGCGGGCGAGCGCATAGGCGACATTGGCGGCGAGGAAGCCCACCTTGGAGCCGCAGTCGAAGCTGCGGCCCTTGAACTTCAGCCCATAGAACGGCTGTTGCTTGGCGAGCTTGATCATGGCGTCGGTGATCTGGATTTCGCCGCCGGCGCCACCGGTCTGCTTCTCCAGGATCGCGAAAATCTCCGGCTGCAAGATGTAGCGGCCGGTGATGATGAGGTTTGAAGGCGCGTCTTCGCGCTTGGGCTTTTCCACCATGTCGGTGATGGCGAAGCACGGACCCTTGCTCTTGCCGATGCCGACCACGCCGTATTGATGGATGCGCTCGGGTGGCACCTCTTCGACCGCGATGATGTTGGCGTTGTCTTCGAGCGAGCGATACGCCTCCATCATCTGCGCCAGGCAGCCCGGATCGTGCTGGACCAGCACGTCGGGCAACAGCAGCGCGAACGGCTCGTTGCCGACCAGCTCGCGCGCGCACCAGACCGCGTGTCCGAGACCGAGCGGCGACTGCTGGCGCGTGAAGCTTGCGGTGCCGGCTTCCGGCAGGACGCTCGACAGCAGATTCAGATCGGCGATCTTGTTGCGCTCCTTGAGCGTCACTTCCAGCTCGAACTGGCGATCGAAATGGTCCTCGATCACACCCTTGTTGCGGCCGGTGACGAAGATGAAATGCTCGATGCCGGCTTCGCGCGCCTCGTCCACAACGTGCTGGATCAGCGGCCGGTCCACGACCGGCAGCATCTCTTTGGGCATGGCCTTGGTGGCCGGCAAAAATCGGGTGCCGAGCCCCGCCACGGGAAAAATCGCTTTGCGGATCGATTTCATCTCGAATCACGCGGTGAGACGGGCAGATTGAAGCCTGCGTCCCCTACGGAAAATTCGCGGGCGGTTCAATAGGTCCATTTCGGCTCGGGTCGCCGGGGCTCTCTTGACCATGCGCGGCCGATTGGAGCATTCAGGCGCCTGCGAGCGGCGGGAGTGGCAACCATGCGGGAACGGCAGACGAACTGGCGGCGTGCGGCGGCAATGACCGGAGCGGTGCTCCTCGTGGCCACGATGTTGGCAAGACCAGCCGACGCAGCGCCGGCCTGTCAGACGACCGGAAATTTCGATCGCTGGCTTGAGGCCTTCAAGCAGGATGCGGTGTCCCAGGGCATCCCGAGCGCGGCGGTGACAAAGGCGCTCGACGGGGTGACCTTCGATCCCGATGTGATCAAGCGCGACCGCGCGCAGGGCGTGTTCACGCAGGGCTTCATCCAATTCGCCGAGCGCATGACCGGCGGCGGCCGCTATCAGAACGGACTGAAACAGCTGAAGAGCAATGCCGATCTGCTGGCGCGTATTGAGCAGCGGTTTGGCGTGCCGCCCGCGGTCGTCGTTGCGTTGTGGGGCCTGGAAAGCGACTACGGCGCCTACAAGGGCACTCCCTTTCAGATTATTCGGTCGGTCGCGACGCTGGCCTACGATTGCCGGCGATCGGAGTTCTTCCGCAAGCAGTTGATGGATGCCGTGCGCATCGTCGCGCGCGGCGACCTGCGGCCGGACGAGATGATCGGCAACTGGGCGGGCGAACTCGGACCCACGCAGTTCACGCCCACCGACTATTTCAACAGCGGCGTCGATTTCGACGGCGACGGGCGCGTCAATATGCTCCGGAGCACGCAGGATGCGCTCGCCTCGGCCGCGAACCTGCTCAAGCACTACGGCTGGCAGGCCGGGCAGCCCTGGCTGCAAGAGGTGAAGGTGCCGCAGAAACTGCCGTGGGAGCAGTCGGGCATCGACATCCAGCAGCCACGCTCGCAATGGGTGCGCTGGGGCGTCGTCGCCGCGCACGGCACGCTGCCGTCGGACGAGTTGCCGGCTTCGCTCATTCTGCCATTGGGGCGGAACGGGCCGGCTTTCCTCGCCTATCCGAACTTCAAGTCCTATCTCGAGTGGAACAACGCGATCGTCTATTCCACCACCGCGGCTTATTTCGCCACCAGGCTCGCGGGCGCGCCGCCGGTCGGCCACGGCAACGCGCCGGTTGAGGTGCCGACCGCGCAGCAGATGCAAGAGTTACAGCGCCTTTTGATCGCGCAAAAGTTCCTCGTCGGCGAGGCCGACGGCCGGCTCGGCACAATGACCCGTGCGGCGGTGAAAAAGGCGCAAATCAAGTTTGGGCTGCCGGCGGATTCTTATCCTACGCCGGACCTGACCGAACGGTTGCGGGCGGGGCGCTAAAACGCCGCGCCAGAAACCGGTTCCCGGCCGCCGTTAACGCCGGCTCAACCATATGTTGCCCCAATGTGCGCCTAGCATCGGCGCACCTGAGGCAGACATCATGGCTACCCAAGGTTTGGCGACCCAAGGTTTGGCCCAAGGGCTCACAAGACGTTGTGCCACCATCCGGCTGCTGACAGCCGCGATGCTGGCGGCCTGTTGCGCGTCGCCCGCTTTGGCTCAGAACAACGGCCCATTTCCTCCGTTACCGTTGTGGTTGTTCGGTGTCCAAGCACAGGCGCAGGCACCGGCGCCGGCCACCGGTTCGGTGCCGCCTGGGACGCCCCGCGAATGGTCGGGGCTCGATGGGGCGTCCGGCGATCCCAACATGACGGCGGACGCGATCCGCGCCGCCGCCTCCAATTTCCCGGCTTGCCTCGAACAGCTGCGGGCGCTCGCCGCCAAGCGCGGCGTTTCGCGCGCGAGCTTCGACAAGCACGTGAGCGGGCTCACGCCCGATCTCGCGATCATGGATTTGGTGGACGCGCAGCCCGAATTCACCAGGGCGCTGTGGGACTATCTCGACCTGCTGGTGAGCGAGGCTCGCATTCAGACCGGCAAGGAGATGCTGGTCCAGCACAAGGTCGCGTTCGAAAAAATGGAGAAGGCCTACGGCGTCGATCGCTATATCATCGCGGCGATCTGGGGCGTGGAATCGAAGTACAGCGCGCAGAGCGGCGATCGCCCGGTGATCCGCTCGACCGCGACGCTCGCCTGCATCGGACGCCGTCAGACGTTTTTTACCAACGAGTTTCTTGCAGCACTTGAGATCCTTCACCGTGGCGATGTTCAGGCGGAGCATCTCAAAGGTTCGTGGGCCGGCGCGTTCGGTCCGACGCAATTCATGCCGACCACGTTCAAACGCTTTGCGGTCGATTTTGACAACGATGGCCGGCGTGATGTCGTCGACTCGGTGCCCGACATGCTCGCGTCGACCGCCAACAATCTGAAAAAGGACGGCTGGCAGACCGGTGAATCCTGGGGCTACGAGGTGGTTGTCCCCAAAGGCTTCAACTACCTGCTCGCCGATCGCGCGCGCCAGAAAAGCGTGCAGGAGTGGGAGGCGCTCGGCATCCGGCGTCCCGCAGGCAAACCGTTCCCGCGCAGCCGCGACCGTGCCTATCTGCTGGTGCCGGCTGGCAACCAGGGACCGGCGTTCCTCATGCTGCAAAACTTCCACGTGCTGATGAAATACAATCCAGCCGAGTCCTATGCGCTGGCCATCGGCTATCTGGCTGACCGGTTGCGTGGCGGCGCCCCGCTGGTGCAGCCGTGGCCGCGGCACGAGGCGGTGCTGTCGCGGCAAGAGCGGCGCGAGCTGCAATCGCTGCTGTTGCGGCGCGGCTTCGATGGCGGCGAGCCCAATGGCCGGCTCGGCGCCAAGGCGCGCGCGGCGGTGCGCGACTTCCAAGCCTCTGTCGGGCTTGTTCCCGATGGCTTTGCGTCGGCCACGATCCTGGCGCGGCTGCGCAGCGACTAGGTTTCGGGATCAAGCTCTAGCCAGCCGCCGGTAACCAAACCGGCTGCCTTCCGGTTGACAATTTTTGCGCGCTATTGACCGATAGCGGCTACGGCGCGGTCTCGGGGTGGCGCGCCTGCAGCTCCTTCCGAACCCCCCTGGTCGATATCGATATGGCGCGAAAAGGCCTGCGAATTCAGCGCCTTGCCGGACTGCTTGGAATGGCCGCCGGCGCGTTGGCGCTGGCGTTGCTGCTGTCGCCCAACGCTAGGGCGGAGCGCAGCATTTTCGACAGTCTGTTCGGCTCTCCGCAGCCCTCGACGCCAGCGCCTGTCGTGGTGGATTACTCCCGGGCGCCTGCACCAAAGAAGGCCGAAACCCCGCCGACCAGCATCGTGATGGTGTTCGGCGATTCCATGGCCGACTGGCTCGCCTATGGGCTGGAAACAGCATTGAGCGATACGCCGGAGCTCGGGATCGTGCGCAAGCATCGCACGACGGCGGGCCTGATCCGCTACGACCCGCGCAACGAGAATTTGGATTGGGCGCAGGCCGTGCGCGAGATGCTGGCGGCAGACAAACCAAACTTCGTCGTGATGCTGGTCGGGATGTACGACCGGCAGGCCATCCGTGAACGCGTCACCACTCCGGCGCGGGCCACGACGCAGCCGAACGCTCCCGCCGCTGCCAATCCGCCTGCTGGCACGCAGCCATCGGCGCCGAATCCGGAAGACCCCGAAGCGCAAGATCAGAAGAAGCCGCCAGCGATCGTGGCGCCCGAACCGCCGTCGCGGGCGCGGCCCGCTCCAGCGGCCCCCACGACCGTGAGCGTGCATGAATTCCGCTCCGATCGCTGGGTCGAGCTCTACACCAAGCGGGTCGACGAGACGATCGCGGCGCTCAAGAGCCGCGGCGTTCCGGTGTACTGGGTCGGCTTGCCATCGTTGCGCGTGCCGAAGGCCAGCACCGACTCGCAATTCCTCAACGATCTCTACCGTGCCCGCGCCGAAAAGGCCGGCATCGTCTATATCGACGTCTGGGATGGCTTCGTCGATGAGGCCGGGCGCTTCACGTTCCAAGGGCCCGATTTCGAAGGCCAGATCCGGCGCCTGCGCGCCAACGACGGCGTTCATTTCACGCAGCCCGGTGCGCGCAAGCTCGCGCACTACATCGAGCGCGAAATCCGGCGCTCCTTGACGCGCGGACCGGTTCCAGTTGCGCTGCCGTCAACCGAGCCGCAACCGCAGAGCCAGCAACAGGCGGCGCGGCCCGGCGCGCCGATCGAGCGGCCGGTCGCGGGGCCGGTCATGCCGCTGACTGCCGCCCGGACCAATGCGGCTGAAGAGCTGCTCGGCGCCGCCAGCGCGCGCATTGCGGGCGGTCACGTGACGGCGACCCGGGTGCTGGTCAATGGCGAGGCGGTGGTTCCGCCGGCCGGACGCGGTGACGATTTCGCCTGGCCGCGCCGGTCCGTCGCCGATTTCGGCACCGACGCGGTGGTCACCACCACGACGCTACCGCTACCGGTCATGCAGGCGGCACCAGCTCAAACCACGGTGCTGGCGCCGACCACGGATACGCCAGCCACGGCCGCTGTGGTGCGCCGTCCGGCGCCGCCGAAGCCAGCGCCGCAGCGGTCGTTCTCGCCGTTCCCGCTGTTCGATATTTTCCGGTAGAGCATGATCCCGAAAAGTGGCTACCGGTTTTCGGGAAAGATCATGCTCAATTAGAAAGGCGCCGCGTCAGCGCGGCAGCGTCGTCGTTCCCATCAGGAACTTGTCGATCGCGTGGGCGCATTGCCGGCCCTCGCGGATCGCCCACACCACCAGCGACTGGCCGCGCCGCATGTCGCCCGCGGCAAACACCTTCGGGGCCGAGGTCGCATAGGCGAGCTGGTCGGCCTTCACGTTGCCGCGGGGATCGAGCGCGAGACCCAGCGACTTGATCAGCCCGTCGTGCACCGGGTGCACGAAGCCCATCGCGAGCAGCACGAGATCGGCGTCGAGCACGAACTCCGTGCCGGGAATCGGCTGGAACTTGGCGTCGGCGCGCGCGCAATGCAGCTTCTTCACTTGGCTGTTTACGACTTGGCCGTTCTCGCCGGTGAATTTGGTGGTGAGCACCGCGAAGTCGCGCGTGACGCCTTCCTCGTGGCTCGACGAGGTGCGCAGCTTCAGCGGCCACAGCGGCCAGGTCAGCGGCTTGTTCTCATGCTCGGGCGGCTCCGGCATGATCTCGAAGTTCATCACCGACGCAGCGCCCTGGCGGATCGAGGTGCCGATGCAGTCGGAGCCGGTATCGCCGCCGCCGATCACCACGACCTTCTTGCCGGTGGCGAGGATCGGCTCGGCCGAGCCTGCGGCTTCGCCGCTGACGCGGCGGTTCTGCTGCGGCAGGAAATCCATTGCGAAGTGAATGCCCTTGAGCTCGCGTCCCGGAATGGTGAGGTCGCGCGCCTTCTCGGCGCCGCCGGTCAGAGCGATCGCGTCATATTCCTTGAGGAGCTTCTCCGCCGGCACATTGACGCCGACATGGGCGCCGTAGTGGAACACGACGCCTTCGCCTTCCATCTGCTGGACGCGGATGTCAACGACGCGCTTCTCCATCTTGAAGTCGGGGATGCCGTAGCGCATCAGACCGCCGGCCTTGGCGAATTTCTCGTAGAGGTGGACATCGTGACCGGCGCGAGCGAGCTGCTGCGCGCAGGCCATGCCGGCCGGGCCTGAGCCGATCACCGCAACCTTCCGGCCGGTCTTGTGCGCGGCGCGTTCCGGCTTGATCCAGCCGCTTTCGATGGCGCGGTCCGCGATGGCGCATTCGATGCTTTTGATCGTGACCGGGTTGTCGTCGATGTTGAGCGTGCACGAGGCTTCGCACGGCGCCGGGCAGACGCGGCCGGTCACCTCGGGGAAGTTGTTGGTGGAGTGCAGGTTCTGCGCGGCCTCTTCCCAACTGCCGGAATAGACCAGGTCGTTCCAGTCCGGGATCTGGTTGTTGACCGGACAGCCGGTCGGCGCGTTCGTGATCGTGTTGGTGCCGTGGCAATAGGGCACGCCGCAATTCATGCAGCGCGCGGCCTGGTCGCGGATGTCCTTTTCCGGCAGGGGCAGAACGAATTCTTTGTAGTTGCGAATCCGCTCCTGGACCGGGACGTAGTCCCGGTCGTTGCGTTCGAACTCGAGGAAGCCGGTGACTTTACCCATCCGCTGTTACTCAGCGGCCTGCATGGCGGCCGCTTGTTCTTTCTTCATTTCGGCCAGCGCGCGGCGGTATTCAACCGGCATCACCTTCCGGAACATCGGGCAATACCGCTTCCAGTCGGCGAGAATCTCGGCGGCGCGCTTGGAGCCGGTGAGACGGCCGTGCCGGGTGATGAGAATGCGCAGCCGCTCGGCGTCATAGCGCGTCAGGTCCGAGGAGACATCGACGCGGCCATGCGATTCGAGATCGTTGGCGTGGCCGTAAATCTTCTCGCTGATCTCTTCCTCTTCGGGCACCGGCTCGAGCTCGACCATCGCGAGATTGCAGCGCGACGCGAATGTGTTGTCCTCGTCGAGCACATAGGCGATGCCGCCCGACATGCCGGCGGCGAAGTTGCGGCCGGTCATGCCAAGCACCACCACGATGCCGCCGGTCATGTATTCGCAGCCGTGATCGCCGGTGCCTTCGACCACGACCGTGGCGCCGGAGTTGCGCACGGCGAAACGCTCGCCGGCGACGCCGCGGAAATAGCACTCGCCCGCGGTTGCGCCATAGAGCACGGTGTTGCCGACGATGATGGATTCTTCCGGCACGATACCGGCGTCGGCCGGGGGCCGGATCACGATGCGGCCGCCGGAGAGGCCCTTGCCGACGTAATCGTTGGCGTCGCCTTCGAGATCGAACGTCACGCCCTTCGCCAGGAACGCGCCAAAGCTCTGTCCGGCGGTGCCCTTGAGACTGACGTGGATGGTTTCGTCCGGCAGACCGGCATGGCCATACCGCTTGGCGATCTCGCCCGACAACATGGCGCCGGCGGTGCGGTCGATGTTGCGGATGATGGCGCTGAGCTTGACCTGCGCGCCGCGATCGAGGGCGGCCTGGGCGTCGGCGATCAGCGTGCGGTCGAGGATCTTGTGGATCTTGTGGTCCTGCTGCTCGCAGCGGTAGATCGCGACGCCGTCGGCCGCAATCGGCTTGGTGAACAGCTTGGAGAAGTCGAGGCCCTTGGCCTTCCAGTGCTCGATCACCTTGCGCTGGTCGAGCATCTGCATCTGCCCGATCATCTCGTCGAAGGTGCGGAAGCCCATCTGGGCCATGATCTCGCGCACCTCTTCGGCGACGAAGAAGAAGAAGTTGATGACGTGCTCGGGCTGGCCGGTGAACTTCTTGCGCAGCTCCGGATCCTGCGTCGCGACGCCGACCGGGCAGGTGTTGAGATGGCACTTGCGCATCATGATGCAGCCGGCCGCGATCAGCGGCGCGGTGGAGAAGCCGAATTCGTCCGCGCCCAAAAGCGCGCCGATCACGACGTCGCGGCCGGTGCGGAAGCCGCCATCGACCTGCACCGAGATGCGGCCGCGCAGGCGGTTGGCGACCAGCGTCTGGTGGGTTTCGGCGAGGCCGATCTCCCACGGCGAGCCGGCGTGCTTGATGGAGGTGAGAGGGCTTGCGCCGGTGCCGCCTTCAAAGCCCGAGATCGTCACATGGTCGGAGCGCGCCTTGGAGACGCCGGCCGCAACCGTGCCGACGCCCACTTCTGAGACGAGCTTCACCGACACGTCGCCCGTCGGGTTGACGTTTTTCAAGTCGAAGATCAGCTGCGCCAGATCCTCGATCGAATAGATGTCGTGGTGCGGCGGCGGCGAGATCAGACCGACGCCCGGCGTCGAATGGCGCACCTTGGCGATGGTCTTATCGACCTTGTGGCCGGGCAATTGGCCGCCTTCGCCGGGCTTTGCGCCCTGCGCCATCTTGATCTGCATCATGTCCGAGTTGACGAGATACTCGGCGGTGACACCAAAGCGTCCCGACGCCACCTGCTTGATCGCCGAACGCATCGAGTCGCCGTTCGGCAGCGGCTTGTAGCGGTCGGATTCCTCGCCGCCTTCGCCGGTGTTCGACTTGCCGCCGATCCGGTTCATGGCGATCGCCAAAGTCGTGTGGGCCTCGCGCGAGATTGAGCCGTACGACATCGCGCCAGTTGCGAAGCGGCGCACGATGGTCTTGGCCGGCTCGACCTCGTCGATCGGAACGGGCTTGCGATCGTCTTCCTCGGCAGCCTTGACGCGGAGCAGGCCGCGGATGGTGACCAGCGATTCCTGCTCGTTGAGGATTTTCGCGAACGCGCGGAACTTCTCGTAAGAATTGCCGCGCACGGCGTGCTGCAGCGTCGAGACCGTGGTGGCGTTCCAGACGTGATCTTCGCCGCGCGTGCGCACCGCATAGTCGCCGCCGACGTCGAGCATGGTCTTGTAGATCGGCGCATCGCCGAACGCATCGCGATGGCGGCGCACGCTTTCTTCCGCGATCTCCTGCAGGCCGACGCCTTCGATGCGGGTCGCGGTGCCGGTGAAGTAGGTGCTGACGAATTCGGCCTTCAGTCCGACCGCGTCGAAAATCTGCGCGCCGCAATAGGACTGATAGGTCGAGATGCCCATCTTGGACATCACCTTGAGCAGGCCTTTGCCGACCGACTTGATGTAACGCTTGACGGCTTCTTTCTTGTCGAGCTTCTGCGGCAATTGGTCGTGCATCGCGATCAATGTCTCGAACGCGAGATAAGGATTGATCGCCTCGGCACCGTAGCCGGCGAGGCAGCCGAAGTGATGCACCTCGCGGGGCTCTGCGGACTCCACCACGATGCCGACCGAGGTGCGCAAGCCCTGGCGGATCAGGTGGTGATGGACCGCCGCGCAAGCGAGTAGCGACGGCATGGGAACGCGGTCGGTGCCGGCCTTGCGGTCGGACAGGATGACGATGTTGATGCCGTCGCGCACCGCGCGCTCGGCCTGCGCGCAGAGCGCATCGAGCGCCGGCGCAAGGCCATCGGCGCCGCGCTCGGCTGGCCAAGTGGTGTCGAGCGTCAGCGACTTGAATGGATTGTCGGCGACTTCCGAAATCGCACGGATCTTTTCCAGGTCCTCGTTGGTAAGGATCGGCTGACGCACTTCGAGGCGTTTGCTGCGCGAGGTGCCTTCGAGGTCGAACAGGTTCGGCCGCGGCCCGATGATCGAGACGAGACTCATCACGATCTCTTCACGGATCGGATCGATCGGCGGGTTGGTGACCTGCGCGAAGTTCTGCTTGAAGTAGGTGAACAGCAGCTTCGACTTGTCCGACAGTGCCGAGATCGGCGTGTCGTTGCCCATCGAGCCGACGGCTTCCTCGCCCTGGATCGCCATCGGCGTCATCAGGATCTTGATGTCTTCCTGGGTGTAGCCAAAGGCCTGCTGGCGATCGAGCAGCGCCAGGTTGGAAATGGGTGCAACGGCGGCCGCGGCCGGCATGTCTTCGAGCACGATCTGCGTGCGCTCGAGCCATTGCTTGTACGGGTGCGAGCGCGCGAGCGTCGACTTCAACTCGTCGTCCGGAATGAGGCGGCCTTCTTCGAGGTCCACCAGCAGCATCTTGCCCGGCTGCAAGCGCCACTTCCGCACGATGTCCTTTTCCGGGATCGGCAGCACGCCCATCTCGGAGGCCATGATGATGCGGTCGTCGCGGGTGACGAAATAGCGCGCCGGACGAAGCCCGTTGCGGTCGAGCGTGGCGCCGATCTGCTTGCCGTTGGTGAACGCGATGGCCGCCGGGCCGTCCCACGGCTCCATCAAGGCTGCGTTGTATTCGTAAAACGCCCGCCGTTCCTCGTCCATGAGCGGATTGCCGGCCCAGGCCTCGGGGATCATCATCATCATGGCGTGCGCGAGCGGGTAGCCGCCCTGCACCAGGAATTCGAGCGCGTTGTCGAAGCAGGCTGTATCGGACTGGCCCTCATAAGAGATCGGCCAGAGCTTGGAGATGTCGTCGCCGAAGAACTTCGACGACACCGACGCCTGCCGTGCCGCCATCCAGTTGTTGTTACCGCGCAGCGTGTTGATCTCGCCGTTGTGGGCGATCATCCGGTACGGGTGCGCCAGCGACCAGGTCGGGAACGTGTTGGTGGAGAAGCGCTGGTGGATGAGCGCGAGCGCGCTCTCGAAATCCGGCTCGTGCAGATCGGGGTAATAGGTGCCGAGCTGATCGGCGAGGAACATGCCTTTGTAGATCACGGTGCGGCAGGAGATCGACACCGGGTAATAGCCGGAGAGCCGCCGCTCATACTTGCGATAGATCGCCGCCGAGATCGACTTGCGCAGGATATAGAGCCGGCGCTCGAACTCGTCTTCGGTCAGTTTCTTTTTCCCTTGTCCAATGAACACTTGCATGTGGAAGGGTTCGGTCGGCTTCACCGACCAGCCGAGCGTCGAATTATCGATCGGAATATCGGAGCGCCAGCCGAGGATGGTCAGACCTTCTTGCGCGGTGATCTGCTCGAAGGTCTTGCACACCAGCTCGCGACGGTCCGCGTCGCGCGGCATGAACAGAACGCCGATGCCATATTCACCGGGCTTCGGCAGCGTGATGCCGAGCGCCGCGCATTTGCGGGCAAAGAACTTGTGCGGGATTTGCGTCAGGATGCCGGCGCCGTCGCCCGCGCGCGGATCGGCGCCAACCGCGCCGCGATGCTCGAGGTTGACGAGGATCGTCAGCGCGTCCTGGACGATCTTGTGCGATTTGCGGCCTTTGATGTCGGCGATGAAGCCGACGCCGCAGGAATCCTTGGCGAGCGCGGGATCGTACAGGCCATGCGCTTCGGGCATGCCGGGATCGGCGGAGTCGCGATAGAGCAGGCGTGCATCGACGGGCGCGGCGGAATCGGCGCCCACGATGCGCTCGCTCCTGCTGTTGCCGTGCTCGCTCATCCCTGTCCCACACCAGTCCGGTTGCGGCCGGACATACTCGATCTCATCCCCCAGCACCGATCGGAGCTGCGGCCCAGGCGAACATGTTTGAAGGCCTTCTCGCGGGCCGCTCGCCGGCACCTCGCGGTGCTGCTCATGTTGTGCGGCGATGAACGCACGCGCAAGCGCATCCTTCGCCGCCACACCGCGCGTGTCTCACCAC
Source organism: Rhodoplanes serenus (assembly GCA_945893145.1). Taxonomy (GTDB): domain Bacteria; phylum Pseudomonadota; class Alphaproteobacteria; order Rhizobiales; family Xanthobacteraceae; genus Z2-YC6860. The sequence continues at coordinate 12,817 of CAMDDZ010000062.1, forward strand.
GCGGCTCGCCAATTGGGACAGTAATACTGTCCTATAACGCCAGGGAAAGCAACCGTCGTTGCGCAAAACCAGCCGTTTTCTTCGCATTTGTTGCGCGGCGGCAGGCGTTTCTGTCAGCTTTCTGGTTTTCGGCGGAAAACAGCCCGAAACGTGCGTCCCCGTAACTCACCGCCCCCGTTGTGGACTGTGGGGGTGCCGCCGGGGACAGATTTGACCCCCTCCGGCGACTCACGGCTAGTTGCGCTGGAATCATGCCGCAATAGTTGCGCGTACTTGGTGATCGCGTACTTCGCGATCGAAGGGCGGCATTCGCGTGTCGGAAAGCGTCCATGACGGCCGCACCTGGCACTTTGAGTCGCACTCGTTACTCTCATTTGGGGGACACCATGACCGACATCGCACACACTCCGGACGCCGGCATCATCGACGTTGCAGCGCCGTCGCGTTCTTTCATCGATGGGATGATTGCGCTCTTGAGCGCCATCTTCTCGTTTGCATGGGTTGCAATCGTGTTGCGCCTGCTGATGGCGCACGTGTTCTTCTTCGACGGCCAGTCCAAGATCGCAGGCCCGAACTTCCCGATCAGCCTGAAGGATTTCCGCAACCTCGACTTCTCGGTCACGCTGCCGATGTCGGTGAAGGACTCGGCCTATCAGGCGTTCGACCAGATCACGAACCTGCCGATCCCGTCGTGGATCACGGCGCCGGTCGTCGCCTATGCCGAATTCATCCTGCCGATCTTTCTGGTGCTCGGCTTCGCCACGCGCTTCAGCGCCTTCTTCCTGCTGATCGCGGTGCTTGCCATGCAGTACCTGGTCGGAATGCAGGCGTTGTGGTCGCTGCACATCTACTGGATGGCAATCCTGATGGTGCTGATCTCGCTCGGACCGGGCGTGGTTTCGATCGATCACATCATCCGCCACGTCCGCGGCAAGTAAGCGCTGCTGGTTTCACGCGACTTCAAATCGGATGCGGCCTCCGTAAGGAGGCCGCATTCGTTTTCGGATGGCGCGTGAAGCCTAGATAGCAGCGGCGACCGGATGGGCGGCGCGCAACTTGGCGTTTTCGGCTTCGAGCGCCAGGATGCGGTCCCGCAATCCGACAATCGCGCCCTCGACCTCAGCCTGCGTATAGCGCTCGGTGATGTGCTGCGAGCAGTTTACGTCCCAGGCCTCGATGGTGAACACGATCGCGCGCTCCGGCCGGGCGCGGTAACCCGGATCGACCAGGCGCTCCATCAGGGCGGGATCGTTCTCCACCACGCGAGCACGGCCCCACACTTTGATGCGCTGCCGGTTGGCGAAGTCGAGCAGGAACAGGTAGGCGCGGTCGTTGCCGGCCAGGTTGCTGATGGTGATGTACTGCTTGTTGCCGGCGTAGTCGGCAAAGCCAAGCGTCCGTTCATTGAGCACCTTGATGAAGCCCTTCGGTCCGCCGCGATGCTGGATGTAAGGTGCGCCGTCCGCCGAGACGGTCGCAAGGAAAGCGGTGTCCAGTTCGCCGATAAATCCTGCGAGCTCCGGTGTGACGCGATCGGGATAGCCGGCCGCAATCTTGCGGGCATAGCCCTCTGCCGACCCGCGCGCAGTTTGCTCACGCCGGGCCGCGGGGGTGAGAACGGTAGCGGAGTTGTTGGACATGGCAGCCTCGTCGGGATTTCGAAGCCCGGCACCGCCAAGCTTCGTTCCAGATATATGACGTCTGGCTTATTGCGATAATCGGCTTTATTGACAACGGATTATTGCATATATTGCAATAATGGATCGCGCCGACAGCATCGCGGTGTTCACCGAAGTGGCCGACCGCGGCAGCTTTGCCAAGGCGGCGCGCCATCTGCAGCGGTCGCCCGCAGCCGTGACACGGGCGGTCGCCGATCTTGAGGCGCGGCTCGGCGTGCGGCTGCTCAATCGCACGACGCGGGCCGTCAGCGTCACCGAGGCGGGCCAGCGCTTCCTCGCCGGCGCCCGGCGGGTGCTGGCGGACCTCACCGAGATCGAGCAGGCCGCGATTGGACAGGGCAGCGCGCCGCGCGGCGAGTTGCGGGTGACCGCGCCCATCGAGTTTGGCCGGCGCCACGTGCTGCCGCTGGTGACGGATTTCCTCGCTCGGTTTCCCGAGGTCAGCGTCCGGCTTGCGCTGATCGACCGGTCCGTCGATCTGGTCGAGGAGGGGTTCGACGCCGCGCTCCGCATTGGTGCGCTGGCCGACACCTCGGCCATCGCAACCCGTGTCGGCGCGCTGCGACGGATTGCGGTCGCGGCGCCGGCCTATCTGAAACGCCACCAGCGGCCGCGGACGCCGCGCGATCTCGCCGGACACGACGTTATCGCGTTCGCCGCAATCGAAAGCTCGGAGCGCTGGCGCTTTGCCGGCGGGATCGAAGTGGCGATCAAACCGCGGCTGATCGTCAACACCGCGGAGGCTGCGATTGACGCGGCAGCGGCGGGTTTCGGCATTACGCGCGTGCTGAGTTATCAGGTGATCGATGCGCTTGCGGATAAGACGCTGGTTCGGCTGCTGCGCGAGCACGAGCCCGATGAAATCCCGGTCCATGTGCTTTATCCAGATGGGCGGCATCCGCCGCCGAAGCTTCGCGCTTTTCTCGATGCGCTGGTGCCGCGGCTGCGCCAGCGCTGCGAGCGGATCGCCAAATCGTTGTCCAGGGTGGCCTGATGAATTTTGCAAGCGACAACACCGCCGGCATGGCGCCGGAAATTCTTGACGCTCTGGTTCGCGCCAACGATGGCTTCGCGCTGGGTTATGGCAACGACGATGTGACGCGGAGCGTCGAGCGCCGCATCGGCGAGATTTTCGAGCGCGAGGTCGCGGTCTTCCTGGTGCCCACCGGCACGGCCGCGAATGCGTTGGCGCTCGCGCATGTGAGCCCGCCCTGGGGCGCGGTGTTTGCCCATTCCGAAGCGCATATCCTGACCGACGAGTGCGGCGCGCCGGAATTTTTCGGCAGCGGGCTAAAGCTCGTCGGCATGGCGGGCGTCGGCTGCAAGGTGACGCCCGATACATTGGCCGAGACGGTTTCGCACCGCGAGGGTCACGCTCCGCACCAGGTCGTGCCGGCGGCGTTCTCGTTTGCGCAGGCAAGCGAAGCCGGCACCATCTATCGCGCCGGCGAGATCGCGGAGCTTGCGAGCCTCTCCCACGCGCACGGCATGAAAGTTCACATGGACGGCGCGCGCTTCGCCAACGCTTTGGTGAGGCTCAACGCAAGTCCGGCTGAGATCACCTGGAAGGCCGGCGTCGACGTGCTGTCGTTCGGCGCCACCAAAGCCGGTGCGCTCGCCGCCGAAGCGGTGGTGTTTTTCGATCGCGGGATGGCCGCGCACATGGCCGAGCGCCGCAAGCGCGCAGGGCACCTTTTGTCGAAGCACAGGTTTCTCGCCGCGCAGTTCCAGGCGTTCCTGGCCGAGGGCTGCTGGCTGCGGCTCGCGCGGTACGCTAATGCGATGGCCGATCGGCTCGCGACCGGTCTCGCTCAAGCCGGGCGGACGCCGGTCTGGCCGGTCGAGGCCAATCTTGTGTTCATCATTATCCCCAAGGCGCTCGATGCGCGCCTCAAGGCCGAGGGCGCGCGCTATTATGTGCGTGCGAGCGACAGCCTGCCGGACGGCGTTACAATCGGCTCCGACGAGGTTTTGATTCGGCTGGTGACTTCTTTTGCAACGCGTGAATCCGAGATCGATCACTTCGTCACGCTTGCCCGAAAGGCGTGACAGTCCCGCCCCGGCGTCGCCCCATTCGGCGCTATCGTAGCGGCGGCTCCTGGTGGAGAAACCCGTGACCCAGCGAATTCTCTATGCCCTCGCGATTGCGCTCGGCTGCGCCGTCGTCGTGCCGGCCGCCGCCGATCCATGGCGGGTCGCGCAGACGGAGCCCGGTGTGCTGCCGCCGCGCGAGATCATCGGCATCGTTCGCGCCGCCGGCTTGCGTCCGCTGGATCGTCCGGTGCGGCGCGGGCCGAATTATTTGGTGCATGTGGTGGGCGCCAACGGCGAAGAGATGCGCGTCGTGGTCGATGCGCGCCAGGGCGACATCCTCTCGGCGACCCGGCTGGTGCCGGCACGCGCCTATCCGGGACCGCCGCCGAACGTGCCGATGGGACCGCCGCCGCGCTACGTGGTGCCGGAGCCGCCCGGCGTCTATCAGTCCGGTCCGCCGCCGGTCGAAGATGATGATGACGAACCGCCGGTCATCTACGGGCCGCGCGCGATCGACCAGCTGCCGCCGCCCGGTCTGTTGCCGCCGCCGAGCGGGACGACCAGCAGCGTGCCGCGCCCGCAGGGGACAGTGCCGTCGGTCGCCGTGGCCCCGCTGCCGCCGCCGCGTCTCTCGCCGCCTGCGACCAGGCCGTCCGTGCAATCCGAGCCCGCGTTGCCGCCCGGCGACGAGCCGCAAGTCTCTGCGCCCCAAGTCTTGGCGCCCCAAGTGTTGGCACCCCAAATCACCGCGACCACGCCCGCGCCCGGCAACAGCTCGCTGTTGCCACCACCGCCCGAACGCTTCCCGCAGCGCGCCGCGCCGCCGCCGCTCGCCAAGCCTGCTGCCAAGCCTGCGCCCACCACCAAAAAGACCGCAGCCGTACCACCGGCCAGTCCGCCGTTGCCGAAGCCCCGGCCGCGCCTGGCTCCGGATGTTGCCGCGGCGCCTGCACCGGCGCCTGTTGCGCCAGTACCTGCTGCTTCAGTACCTGCCGCCCCGACGCCTGCTGCGCCAACGCCGGCAGCGGCGCCGTTGAGCGACCAGCTCCCGCATTGAACTGAAAATGAAAGCGCCCCGGTTTTGCCGGGGCGCTCCACTCTGCGGTTGAACCGCTGTGACGTCAGGCTGCTTACGCGGCCTGAGCGCGAGTCTCGACCACCTTCGGCTTGGCGTCGCCATTGCCGATAGCGATCTGGCGCGGCTTCTTCGCCTCGGGAATCTCACGCACGAGATTGACGTGCAGGAGACCGTTCTCGAGGGACGCGCCCTGGACCTGGACGTAGTCGGCAAGCTGGAACTGGCGCTCGAACGCGCGCGCCGCGATGCCCTGGTAGAGCACTTCGCTGGCGTTGTCCTGCTTGACCTGTTTGTCGCCCTTGATGGTCAGCGTGTTCTCCTTCGCTTCGAGCGACAGCTCGTTCTCGCCGAAGCCCGCGACGGCTACGGTGATGCGATAGTCGTTCTCGCCGGTGCGCTCGATGTTGTAGGGCGGGTAGCCCGGAGCGGCATCGAAGCCGTCCAGCATCGAAAACAGCCGGTCAAAGCCGACGGTCGAACGATAGAGGGGAGCAAGATCGAAAGGTCTCATGGCATATCCTCCTTGAGCGACATGCAAAGGGTCCGCCAAAAGGCCGAACCCCGGTTTCAACGTACAGCCCGGACGGGCCTGCACAGCCTCGATATGGGGAGCATGATTTCGCTTGCAAGGGGCGCGGGCGCTGCGGAAGCGGTCCCATAAATATCTGGTGCGAAACGAAAATTTCGGGGTATTTCGCAACGACCCGCGCGGCAAAGAATTGAGCCGTGCACTTCCCCTGCTATAACGCAGCGCACCTGCCCGGCACCTTAAAGCCAATGGAACTCATTTCGATCCCCGCCAATCCCGTGCCCGAGGGCGCGGTCGTCGGCACGCTCAAGACGCGCGACGGCGTGAGCCTGCGCTTTACGCGCTGGCCTCCGCCGCCTGGCCGCAAGGGCACCGTCTGCGTGTTCCAGGGCCGCGCCGAGTTCATCGAAAAATATTTCGAGACCGTGAGCGAGTTGCGCGCGCGCGGTTTTGCGGTGGCGATGCTCGACTGGCGCGGTCAGGGCCTGTCCGATCGTGCGCAGAGCGATCCGCGCAAAGGCCACGTGGGCGATTTTTCCGAATACGAGCTCGATCTCGACGTGTTCATGCGCGAGGTGGTGCTGCCCGATTGCCCGCCGCCGCTGTTTGCCATCGGCCATTCGATGGGCGGTAGCATCATGTTGCGGATCGCGCGGCAGGGTTCGCGCTGGTTCGATCGCGTCGTGTTGTCGGCGCCGATGATCGCGCTGCCCGGAATCCGCGGCTCCAATGTCCTCAAAACAACCGCGAAGCTGATGCGGTTTGCGAGCCTCGGCAGCTCCTACGTGCCGGGCGGCAGCTCGGCGATCCAGGCCGCTGGACCCTATATCGGCAATCCGCTGACGTCGGATCCGGTGCGGCACGCCCGCACCAAGGCCGTGCTCGATGCCGAGCCTGCGCTCGGCGTCGGTTCACCGACGGTGGCCTGGATCGACGCTGCCTACCGCGCGATCGACGAATTTTCCGATCCGCGTTATCCGGAGAAAATTCGCCAGCCGCTGATGCTGATTGCGGCAGGCCGCGACGAGATCGTTTCGACCGCCGCGATCGAAGACCTCGCGATCCGGCTGCGCGCCGGTTCGCACCTGATCATCGCTGGTTCGCGGCACGAGCTGATGATGGAGCAGGATCGCTATCGCGTGCAGTTCTGGGCCGCGTTCGACGCCTTCGTGCCGGGTTCGCCGCTGTTCGGCTGATCAACCATTCAGCAAAGTCATCGCGGCCTTGTGGACGCGCGCATCGCCGGCGCAAACGATGCGGCCGCCGTTCTTGGCAGGTCCGCCGTTCCAGTCGGTGACGATCCCGCCCGCACCCGCAATAATCGGAATGAGCGGGATAATATCGTAGGGTTTGAGGCCGCACTCGATCACGAGATCGACGTGGCCCGCCGCCAGCATGCAATAGGCGTAGCAATCGCCGCCGTAGCGCGAGAGCCGAGCCGCCGTCTCGACCCGGCGAAACGCCGTGCGCTCGGCCTCGTCCATCAACAACGGACTCGTTGTCATCAGGATGGCGTCGGACAGCTCGCCGCAGCGCCGCACGTGCAGCGCGCGCTCGCCGGCCGGCCCCCGGTAGTGCGCGGTTCGGCCATCGCCGGTGAATCGCTCGCGTGTGAACGGCTGGTGCATCATCCCGTAGGCCGGCTCGCCGCCGCGCGTGAGCGCGATCAGCGTGCCCCAGGCCGGCATGCCGGAGATGAACGATTTGGTGCCGTCGATCGGATCGAGCACCCAGACATATTCGGCGTCGGTCTGTTCGGCGCCGTATTCTTCGCCAACGATACCGTGGTCGGGAAAATTCTTGCGGATCAGCGCCCGCATCGCGGCCTCGGCCGAGCGATCGGCCACGGTCACCGGATCGAAGCCCTCGCCGCGGCTCTTGTTCTCCACGCTCAGCGTGGTGCGGAAGAACGGCAGAATGGCGTCGCCCGAGGCGGTCGCGAGCTGATCGACGAAAGCTGCGAAATCGACGGCGGTCATGCACGCCACCTATGCGCGGTTTTTTTCCAGTTGTCATGTGCCGCGAAAGCAGGCCATTCATGGAATCCGCGTTTGCGGTGGAGATCGCAAGCCGGGAGGGCTGCCGGGAATGACGACGGGACTTGAAGCGCCGCCGCGCGCGGCGCGGACGTTTTCGGCGATTGCGCTGGCGATCATCGCGACGCTTGCGGTGCTCTATATCGTCAGCCAGTTCCTGCGCAGTTCGGTCGGCGTGATCGCGCCCGATCTCGCCGCCGAGATCGGACTTTCGCCCTGGGACATCGGGCTGCTGTCCAGTATCTACTTCTTCTGCTTTGCGGCGACGCAATTGCCGCTCGGCGTCATGCTCGACCGCTTCGGCCCCAAGCGATGTATGCTGGTATCGGTCGCGCTCACCATGGTGGGCTGCGTGGTGTTCGCTCTGGCGCCAGGCGCGGGCGGACTGGTGGCGGGCCGCGCGCTGCTGGGCTTTGGCACCGCATGCTTTCTGATGGCGCCGGTCGCCCTTTATGCGCGCTGGTTTCCACCAGAGCGGTTCTCCACGCTGACCGGCATCCACCTCGGGATCGGTTCGCTCGGCGCGCTGCTGGCGACCGCGCCGCTCGCCTTTTCGACCGCCAGCATCGGCTGGCGCGCGACCTTTCTGGGCGTGGCCGTCTTCACGCTGATCATGGGATTGCTGACTTGGCTGATCGTCAGCGACGATCCACCCGGCGCCAAGACCGAGTTCCGGCGCGAAACCGTGTGGGAAAGCATTGCCGGCATCTGGGAAGTGATCCGCACGCCCTCGATCGGACGCGTCTTCCTGGTGCAACTCACAGGCTACCCGGGCTACATCCTGGTGATCGGCCTGTGGGGCGGGCCGTACCTCACTCACATCTACGGCTACGATCTTCAGGGCCGAGGCGATGTGCTGTTCGTGGCCGCGCTGAGCCAGATCGCCGGCTCGTTCTTCTGGGGACCGAGCGACCGGCTGTTTGGCCGCTACAAGGTGCCGGTGCTGATTGCCTGCGCGGCGAGTTGCACCGCGCTCACACTGTTTGCAGCGCTGGGCGTCATGGCAACGCCAGTGCTGATCGCCGTGTTCGCGCTGCTCGGCTTTTCGACCGGCAATGTCTCGATTGTGCTGGCGCACGGCCGGTCGCTTGTGCCGCCGCGCCTGTTGGGCCGGACCATCACGCTGCTCAATATCGGCACCATGGGCGGCAGTTTCCTGGTGCAGTTCGTCAGCGGAGCGGTGATCAACCTGTTCCCGGCGTCGGCTGGCGGCGCCTATCCGCTGGAGGCCTATCGGCTGGTGTTTGGCCTCCAAGCGGCCTTCGTCCTGGGTGCGGCTTTTGTGTATTTCGGAAGTCAGGACAAGCACTTAGGGCGATAGGAGCCCTGCGTGCAGTTATTAACAGCCATGCGGCGGATAGGACAGCAGCCCTTGCTTTTTGTGCGACGCGGGAGCATATTGTTGCAGCGCGGGATGAGCTAGCGCTCGTTCTCGCCGCCCTCCTTGGGCGTTTCCTCCCTAGACTTGGGCCGCTGGCTTGCCAGCGGCCCTTTTTTCTTGAAAACGGGGCTGTTTCTACCGGGAAGCGGGGCTTTTCCTGCCCAGATGTCGAAAAACCTATTCCGCTGCAGCGCGGTAGGGGCGGAGCTCCTCGAGTGGAATGGCGGCCATCCGGTCGGCCAGAGCCTCCAGATCGGCGGCGAGCCGGTTGAAGTTGGGCGACCGTTCGAACCGGCGCTCGTCCATGTAAAGCGCCCGGTTGATCTCGAGCTGGATCGAATGAAGGCCAGCAGCCGGGTTGCCGTAATGCTCGGTGATAAAGCCGCCCGCATAGGGTTTGTTGCGGCTGATGGCGTAGCCGAGCCCGCGCAGTGTCGTCTCCACGGTTTCCGACACCACCGGTACGCAACTGGTGCCGTAGCGGTCGCCGAGCACGAAATCGGCGCGCGGCCGCTCGTCCCGGCTGCCGGTCGATGACGGCATGGAGTGGCAGTCGATCAGCATGGCGGCGCCGAAGTCGCGATGCACGCGGCTGAACAGCCGCCTTAAGCCCCGATGATAGGGCTTGTACAGGTTCTCGATCCGCCGCAGCGCGTCGTCGATCGAAAGCCGCTGATCGTAGATTTCCTGCGCATCGCCGACCACGCGCGCCACCGTGCCGAGCCCGCCCGCGACCCGCATGGAGCGCGTGTTGGCGAAGGACGGCAGGCGGCCTTCGAACATGCGCGGGTCGAGTTCGTAGGGCTCGCGGTTGACGTCGACGTAGCAGCGCGGGAAATGCGCCCGCATCAGCGGATAGCCGCGCGCCACCACACCCATCGCCAAGTCATCGACGAAGCTGTCCTCGGAACGGCGCAGCGTGATGAGATCGAGCCGCGAGGACAAAAGGAACGCGCGGGGATAGATCCGTCCGGAGTGCGGCGAGTTGAACACGACCGGACCGCGCCACTCCGCCGGCTCGAGAATTTCGAACGGCGGATCGAGCTCGTCTTGCTGCTGGCTCATACGGGGAACGTTCTCGGCTGCGGCAACAGAAGCAAGGCAGTGCGGATCCTTGGCGACGGCAGATTGGCAGTGTTTCGAGTCACGATGGCATTGTCCATGCGCGGCGCGCCGCTGCAAGCTGCTTTCACTCGTTGTTTACCACGCCCCGGACTTATGCAATGGAGGGGGCGGATCCGAGGCCAAAACGCGGAAAAACGCGGCGTGGCGGTCGTGTGCCGGCATGGCGCACGGCGCAGTTTGTAACCAGCCGTTAGCGTGCGGTCCCTAGGGTGCCGCTCGAAGGCGGGCGGGCAAATGACGCAAAACGGGCAGCAGGGCGCCAAGATTCTTTTGGCGGAAGACGACACCGATATGCGGCGCTTTCTCGTGAAGGCGCTGCAGAACGCGGGCTTCGACGTTATTTCCTACGACAACGGGCTCTCGGCCTATCAGCGGCTGCGCGAGGAGCCGTTCCAACTCCTGCTCACCGATATCGTGATGCCGGAGATGGACGGCATCGAACTGGCGCGGCGGGCGGCCGAGCTCGATCCCGACATCAAGATCATGTTCATCACTGGCTTTGCGGCGGTGGCGCTGAACGCGGATTCTGCCGCGCCCAAGCACGCCAAGGTGCTTTCCAAGCCGATCCATCTGCGCGACCTCGTCAACGAGGTGCAGAAGATGCTGGCGGCCTGATCACCCGGCTGTCATGTCCCGCTTTGCGCGGGCGATGACACTGCGGTTTGAAGCCGGACAGCGACTTGCCTGCATTTGCAGGAGCCGGTAAACCGAACCCCTGACGGGCGCGTAGCTCAGCGGAAGAGCACCTCCTTGACATGGAGGGGGTCACAGGTTCGATCCCTGTCGCGCCCACCATCCGTCGCAGTTCCCAACGATCGCAAACGCTTCCGAGGCATTGGCGCGGCCTCGCGCGCATTGCTAGCCTGCTGGCCTTCGGCCGGGCTCCATCATGCGTGCTCCCTATACTTACGACTACATCATCGTTGGCGGCGGTTCCGCCGGCTGCGTGCTGGCGAACCGGCTCAGCGAAGACCCCGGCACGCGCGTGCTGCTGCTGGAAGCCGGGGGCCGCGACCTCAATCCGCTGATCCACATTCCGATCGGGCTCGGCAAGCTGCACGAATACGGCATGCACGACTGGGGCTACAAATCGGAGCCCGAGCCGAACCTCAATGGCCGCAGACTCGCCGAGCAACGCGGCAAGGTGCTGGGCGGCTCGTCCTCGATCAACGTGATGGCGTTCACGCGAGGCGATGCCGGCGACTACGACCGCTGGGGCCAGAAGGGCGCGCTCGGCTGGTCCTACGCCGATGTGCTGCCGTATTTCAAACGCGTCGAGAGCTGGCAGGACGGCGAGAGCCAATGGCGCGGCGCCTCGGGCGCGATCGGCGTGCAATGGGCCAGGACCCAGGACCCGCTGTTTGACGCCTGGATCGAGGCTGCGCGCGCCGCGGACCTGCCGGTGACCCAGGATTACAACGGCAGCTCAGGCGAGGGCTTCGGCCGCAGCCAGTATTCCATTCGCAATGGTCGACGCTCGTCGGCGGCGGCGGCCTATCTCAAGCCCGCCATGAAACGGAAAAACCTCGAGGTCGAGGTACGCGCGCATGTGGCGCGCGTCACCATGCAAGGCACGCGCGCGACCGGCGTCGAATACGAAAAGAGCGGACAGACGCTGCGCGCCATCGCGGAGCGCGAGGTTATTTTGTGCGGCGGTGCATTCAACACGCCGCAAGTGCTGATGCTCTCGGGCATTGGGCCTGCCGCGCATCTGCAAGACATCGGCATCAAGCCGCTGGTCGATCTGCCGGTCGGCAAGAACCTGCAGGATCATCTCGCGGCGCTGATCATGTTCTCGCGGCCGGAGCCTGGCGAGTTTCGCGGCGCCATGCGGTTCGACCGCATGGCCGTGAGCATGATCCGCGCCTACCTGTTCGGCACCGGCCCGGCGACTGTGGTGCCGGGCGGCATGCATGCCTTCATCAAGACGCGGCGCGAGCTTGCGGTGCCCGACATCGAATTCATGTTCCGCGGCGCGCCGCCGGAGGCGCATCTTTGGTTTCCAGGTGTGAAGCGCGCCTATCGCGACGGCTATGGCATCCGGCCGTGCCTGCTGCATCCGGACAGCCGCGGCGAGGTTAAGCTGCGCTCGTCCAATCCGCGCGATCCGGTGCGCATCATCCCGAATTTCTTCTCGGCGCCGGGCGATCTGCCAAAGCTGCGCGAGGGTTTTAAGATCGCCCGCGAAGTGGCGAAACAGAAGCCGCTCGATCCCTATCGCGGCGACGAGGTCTCGCCGGGGCCGAAGGTGCAGACCGATGCCGAGATCGACGCCTGGATCCGGAAGGTTGCGGCCACCGCCAATCATCCGGCTTCGACTTGCGTCATGGGCACGGGGCCCGACACCGTGCTCGATCCGCAGATGCGGGTGCGCGGCACGGAGCGGCTGCGCGTGGTCGATGCCTCGGCGATGCCCGATCTCGTCTCGGCGCATATCAACGCCTGCGTGCTGATGATGGCAGAGAAGGCCTCCGACATGATCCGCGGCCGGCCCGCGCTTCCTCCGGCGCAGCCATGACCACGAAGCAAGTCGGCGAATTCAGCGTCACCGCCGTCTCGGACGGCATGCTTTACAGCAATCACGATGTGATCCTCGGCATCGAGCGGGTTGAGAGCGAGCGGCTTACGGGAATTCCCTACGGCCAGCCGCTGCCGCTCGACGTCAATGCGTTCCTGGTCCGCCATGGCGGCAAGCTGATGCTGAGCGACGCCGGCTCGGGTCACACCATGGGGCCGACGCTCGGCAAGCTGCCGCAGAGTTTGCGCGCGACTGGCGTTGCGCCGGAGCAGGTTGAGATCATCCTGCTGACGCATCTGCACCCCGACCATTCGCTCGGCCTCGTGGATGAGCAGGGCAGGGCGGTGTTCCCGAACGCCGAGCTGATCGTGCATGAGGTCGAGGCGGCGTTCTGGCTCGACCGCGCGCCGCAGCAGAATGACAGCGAGCGCATCACGCGCAACACCAAGGCGCAGCGCGCGGTGACGGCGCCTTATCGTGACCGCATCCGGCGGATCAAGGACGGCGAGGTGCTGCCCGGCATCACGGCGCAGCTCGCGCCGGGCCACACGCCCGGCCACACCAACTTTCTGCTTCAGTCCGGCAGCGATCGCCTGTTGCTCTGGGGCGATATCGTTCATCTCGCCGCCGTGCAGATGGCGCGGCCGGACGCGACGCTGGTGTTCGACGTCGATCCGCAATTGGCGCGCGCGACGCGCGAGCGCGTGCTGGGCTGGGCCGCAACCGAAGGCGTCGTTGTCGCCGGCGCCCATCTTGGCTTTCCGGGTTTCGGCCGCGTGGTGCGCAGCGGTGCGGGCTACGGCTATCAGCCGGCCTGACGACGGTTACGGCTTTGCCGTCGCGTTGGTCGCGACCTCCTGCTCGGCGCGCTCGTAGATTTCATACGCGATCGGGTTGCGCATCTCCTCGGCGACGTGGCCGACCAGACCGATGGCGCGTCCGATGATGGCTACGCCGCGGCAGACCCGCCACGGAAAGCCAAGCTCGCTCAAGAGCGCGCCGATTGCGCCGGTGGCATTGATCGGCAGCGTGCGATTGAAGCGCTTCTCGGCCGCGGCGGCGATCAGCTCCAGCAGCGCCACATAGCGTCCGCGAAAGCCGTTCTTCTCCGCTATGCCAAACAAAACGGGCGTGCGCGGGTCGATCGGTTTGTGCAGCGGGTGGCCGATGCCGGGAACCGGCGCCTTGCGGCGGGCGTGGTCCTCGACGATTTCGGCCGCCATCGCGGTGAGATCCGCGTTGGCGTCCTTGCCGTCGAGTGCGCCTTGCAGCACGCGCGCGATCTGCTCGGAGCCGCCGGCGAACACCGAGCCGACACCGCACAGGCCCGCCGCCACCGCGGCCTGCATCGCCTCGGGCGAGCAGATGCTGATCAGCCGCGCCGCGATGGCTTGCGGCGTCATGCCGTGTTCAACGAGCGTGACCAGCAGCGCGTTGAACACTTCAGCCTCGCGCGGATTGGGCATCCGCCCGGTCATTTCCAGGAACGCCATGCCGCCGAGATCGATCTTGCCGAGCAAATCCTTCGGCAGGTTGTAGCCGCGCACCGTGATGCTGTCGGTCGTGCTCCAGCCCATTTCGGAGCGGAGCGGCTTGCGTTCTTTCATGATGTCTCCTTAAAGCGCCGCGAGTTTCGGCATGACCTCGCGCGAGAACAGCCGCAGCGACCGCTCGGCGATCTCCACCGGCATGGTCGAGGGGGTGAAATGCAGTGACACGCTGTCGATACCGCCGACCTTATCGTTGTAGGAGCGGATCATTTCGGCGATGTCGGCCGGCGAGCCGATGAAGGCGCTGCCGGCTTCGACCTGCCGTTCGGCGGTGTCGCTGCTGACGTGGGCGATCAGCTTGTCGTAGCCGGGATAATCCTTGGTGCTGGCGCCGGTGAGCCATTCCTTTGCGGACTCCGCCAGCCCTCGAAGGTGCCCGTTGCACGGCCCGAGGCCTGCCGCCATCGCCTCCTCGCGCGTCGGCGCGCAGCACATGAAGAACGTGTTCATGACATGCCCGTTGCCGGGATGGCCCGCTTTCTTCCAAGCCTCCCGATAGGTGCCGATCAGCTCGCGCATCTTGTTCGGCTCAAGCGGGATCGCCATCACCTTGCAGCCGTGGGTGCCCGCGAACGCGAAGGTCTCCGGCGTGTTGGTGGCGGCGATCCAGAACGGCGGGTGCGGCCGCTGCGTCGGCCGCGGCAGCGAGGTAATGTTGGCGAAGCTGTGAAACTCGCCCTGTGACGAAACATTCTCGTCCTTCAGGAGCGACGTGATCTGCGCCAGCCCCTCCGTAAATCGCCGCCTGCTCTCATCGAGGCTGACGCCGAAGGCCGCGAACTCGTGCGGCAGGAACGCCCGCGCAAATCCGACCTCCAGCCGCCCGCCGCTGATGCCGTCGAGCATGCCGATCTCGCCCGCCATCTTGAGCGGATGGTTGAACGCGGGCAGCACCGCACCGGTGATGAGCCGCGTGTTCTTGGTGCGCTGTGCCGCCGCGGTGAGGAAGATCAGCGGATTGGGGCTATAGCCGCCATAAGGCTTGAAGTAGTGCTCGACCTGCCGGATGTGGGTGTAGCCGAGCTCGTCGGTCAGCCCGCAGAGATGCAGCGCCTCGCGGAAATACTGCTCGGCGGATCGTTCCGCCGGACCGACGCAAGGGAAGAAGTTGAGGCCGAATTGCACGATTGAGGCTCCGTACTCTCGCTTGAGAGACTATGTCGCGGTCTTAGCCTCGCGCAATCCGTCGTCCGAACAGCATGATGACGGCGATCGGCAGGATCAGGCCGATCGCAACCGCCACGATCATCAGCGGTCCGAGTTCGGCGTACTGGCCGCGCCCCACCACGTAAATGCCGTTGAGATATTTGGTCTGCAATTGCCCGGCCACCAGCGCGAGATTCATCAGCGACGCCATCAGCGCGAACCAGGTGGCGCGGTGTCCGGCCGGCGCGTAGTAGGCGACCAGCGTCAGCAGCGGGATCATGCTGAACTGCACAAACGGCGAGGCGGTCGCGGCATCGACGATCGCGATGGCGCGGGCGCCGAACCCGAACGTCGCTTCGGTCCATTCGTGCAGGCCGTAAATCAAGCCGAGATTGGGCAGCGACAGCAGGGTGCCGAGAACGGTGATCCAGAACAGCACCGCGGTCACCGAATATTCGGTCAGTTGCTTGGCGAACATCCAGATCGCAACCACCGAAATGATCGCGGCGGTCTGGCGCAGATGGCCGTAGAACGTGGCGTCGAATTTCAGCACGTCGAGCGTCCACCAGAAATAGCCGTCGCCGACCGACGGCGTGGCGCGAAACGCGAAGATGATGACGCTGGTGAACAGGATGGCGCGCCGCGTCTCAGGCGCGACCTCGCGCGTCACCAGCACCAGCATGGTGCAGATCACCGCCATCGAGATGACAAAGACGATTTCCTGCGCGAACGGCACGCCGCCAACGCCCAGCGCCACCACGGCGCAGCCGAACACGATACCGCCGCCGAGGATGCGCCAATCGATGGGCCGGCGTTCGGTGGTTTCAATTCCGCGCAGGAACACGCCCACCACCGAGATCACCGGAACCACGAGACCGATCAGGAACACGGTCTGCTTGTCCATCATGCCGGCGAGCCATCCGGACAGGCCGGCCACCGCCAGCACACCGCCCGACAACGCCAGGCGGCCGAGCACCTGCACCATGCCGAGGTCAGCGCGGATCTCCGCATCAGGCCGTGGCTGGCCCGCCGCGTTGGTGCGCGCCACCACCTCGGTGGACATCGCGTCGGCCACCACGTCCTGCACGACGGTGCCGATCACCATCATCATGGCGCCCAGGATGTAGAGCTGGTCGGGCGGGGCAAAGCGGAGCCATTGGCCCGACGCGCCCGCGAGGGTGACGAGGCCGGCCGCCGTCAGCGCTGCCCCGATCAGGATATAGGCTTTGCGTTGCGAGCCGAAGATCGGGACGCTGTCGACCAGTTCGCCGAACACCATCTTCACGGTCCACGGCAGGCTGAGCCACACGCCGATGCCGGCAAGCTGCGCGGGCGAGAGCGAAAGACTGTCCTTGATCCAGAGATCGCGCGCGACATCGATCAGGCCGAGCGCGCCATAGGCGAAATAGACCATGACGACCGGCACGTAACTCAGCCGGAACGAAAGGATCGGCCGCAGCAGGCTGTCGCGCCAGAGCGGGCGGGCGCTCACGACCGGTTCAGTCGGCGACGGCGAGGGCTGGGTGGTTTCGGCCATGGCGGACGAAAGCTAAAGGCTCCCGCGCCGAAGTCCAGGACCTCGCGATCCTAGAGCGCGTCTGGAGTCACAGGAGAGTCGCAAAACTGTCGGGCCGCTGTCAGGCGACGCAGTCAGCTTCCGCTTTGATTCGCTCGCGGAGGCCCGATGTCCGAAACTGCCAGAACGCCTGCGCGACTGTCGCGCCGGAGATTTCTCAAGACCGCTTCGAGCGTGGCTGCGCTGGCCGCTGCGGGCGGGCTCTGCCGGCCAGCCATCAGCGGCGCCGGCGATCGGCCGCTCATCACCCACGGCGTGCAATCGGGCGACGTGACGCTCGACTCCGGCATGGCCTGGGCGCGCACCGACCGGCCGGCCCGGATGCTGGTCGAGGCATCGACCACCGACAGCTTCAAGGTCATCCACTCGGCGGTCAACGTCGACGCGCTGCCGGAAACCGACTTCACCGCCAAGGCGCTGATCGACGGTCTGCCGGCGGGGCAGGACATTTTCTATCGCATCCGCTTTCAGAATCTGGATTCGCCTTCGATCGTCGGCCCTGCGCAGGTCGGACGTTTTCGCACCGCGCCGAGCGAACGGCGGAATGTGTCGTTCACCTGGTCGGGCGATGTGGCGGGGCAGGGCTGGGGCATCGACGAGGCGCGCGGCGGCATGCGCGGCTACGCCGCCATCCACGCCAACCGGCCGGATTTTTTCATCCATTGCGGCGATAGCATCTACGCCGATTGCCCGATCCCGCGGGAGCTGAAGCTGCCCGGCGGCGGGCTGTGGCGGAACGTCGTCACCGAGGAGAAATCGAAGGTGGCCGAGACGCTCGCCGAGTACCGCGGCAACTACAAATACAATCTTGCTGACCGAAACATGCAGGCCTGCAACGCCGAGGTTCCGGTTCTGGCGATGTGGGACGACCATGAGGTCACCAACGACTGGTATCCGGGCCAGATCATCCGCAGCGCCGAATATCGCGAGCACAGCGCCTTGTTGCTCGCGGCGCGCGGCTGCCGGGCGTTCCGCGAATACATGCCGATGCGCGAATCGCCGGTCGAGGCCGGGCGCATTTACCGACGGGTCGGTTATGGACCGTCGCTCGACGTTTTCCTGCTCGACATGCGCAGCTACCGCGGCCCGAACGGCCGGCAGCAGGAGACGGCAGCGGGGCCGGACACCCAGTTCCTCGGGCCGGCGCAATTGGCCTGGCTCAAGCGCGAGTTGATGAACTCGCGCGCGACCTGGAAGGTGATCGCGGCCGATCTGCCGCTCGGTGTCGTCAGCGGGGACGCGGTTGCCCAAGGCGACGGGCCGCCGCTTGGACGCGAGCTTGAGATCGCCGACCTGCTCGCCTTCATCAAGCATGCGGGCATCCGGAATACAGTCTGGATTACCGCCGACATGCACTACACGGCGGCGCATTACTACGATCCGAACCGCGCGGTGTTCCAGGACTTCGAGCCGTTCTGGGAGTTCATGTCCGGCCCGTTGCACGCCGGCACCTGGAGTCCGGGGCTGATCGACAACACCTTCGGGCCGCGCGCCGTTTATCAGAAGGGCTGCAGCGCCGAGCAGGGCGACAATCTGGCGCCGTGCTTCGGCTTGCAATTCTTCGGTCATGTCTCGATCAACGGCGCGAGCCAGGTGATGACCGTGACGTTGAAGGACGTGCAGGATCGCGCGCTGTGGTCGGTCGCGATCGAGCCGCAGTTCAACAAATGGTCGCTCGGGGCGACACCGCGGCGCCGAAGCCTGTGAGGCTCCTGTGAGACTCTTGAGCCTGCGGGAGACATGCACCAGGAGACTTGCAACAAAAGCGTCATGTTGGAGGGTTAAAGGAGCCAGGACGCTTGTCCGACCCAAAGGTTCCCCATGCGCTCTCCGCTGCTCGCCGCTTGCGCCGCAAGCCTGTTGTTCGGCTCGGTAGCCCAGGCCCAGACCATCTATCCGATCGACCGTGCCGAGATGCTGGTGGGCGCACGTTTCGATTTCAAAGTCGAGTTCGCTGGCCCGGTCGATCCGGCGAAGGTTTCGGTCACGCTCAACGGCAAGGACCACAGCGAGGTTTTCAGGCGGCCGGTTGTCATTGTCGATGGCGAGGACAACCGCAACCAAGCGTCGCTGCTGCTGCACGATGTCACGCTGAATGAGCCGGGCACATACAAGGTGCGCGCCAGCGACGGCACCTCGACCCGCGAAATCACCTGGACGGTCTATGCCACCGGACCGCGCAAGGCCAAGAACGTCATTCTGTTCATCGGCGACGGCATGTCGCCCGCGCATCGTGTCGCTGCGCGGCTGTTGTCGAAGCAGATCGCCGAAGGCAAGGCGCTGGGGAAACTCGCGATCGACGACATGCCGCAGATGGCGCTGGTCGCCACCGCCGGGATGGATTCGATCATCACCGACTCGGCCAATTCGGCGAGCGCCTACGCGACCGGCCACAAGTCGTCGGTCAACGCGATGGGCGTCTACGCCGACCGCACCGCCGATCCGTTCGACGATCCGCGCGTCGAGAACATCGCGAGCCTGGTGAAGCGGCGGCTCGGCATGGCGGTTGGCATCGTCACCAACACTGAAATCGAAGACGCCACGCCGGCCGCAATGATCGCTCACACGCGCCGCCGCGCCGAATACGACCGCATCGTCGAGCACTTCTTCGCGGCGCAGCCCGATGTCATCCTGGGCGGCGGGCTCGCCAATTTCCTGCCCAAGGGCGCGCCCGGCGCCAAGCGCCGGGACGACAAGGATTACGTCGCGAAGTTCAAGGACGCGGGCTACGCCTACGCGACCACGGGCAAACAGCTGGCGTCGGTGGTGGCAACACGACCGAACAAGTTGCTCGGCCTGTTCAATCTCGGCAACATGGATGGCGCGCTCGACCGCCGCTTCCTCAAGGGCGGCACGGTGTGGAAATACCCCGACCAGCCCGATCTCACCGAGCAGGTGTCGGCGGCGCTTGACGTGCTGTCGCGCAATCCGGCCGGATTTTTCCTGATGGTGGAATCCGGGATGATCGACAAATACACGCACCTGCTCGATATGGAGCGCGCGGTCTATGACACGATCATGCTCGACAACGCGGTCAGGCTTGCGCGCGATTGGGCCAAGGCGCGCGGCGACGACACGCTGATCCTGGTGGTCGCCGACCACAATCACCCGATCAGCCTGATCGGCACCATCGACGACGATATGGCGAAGGCTCCCGACAAGCCGTTGCGCGAGCGGGTGCGGGTCTATGCCGATGCCGGCTTTCCGAATTACCCCGCGCCCGATCGGCAGGGCTATCCGGCACGCGTCGATGTCAGCCGCAGGCTCGCGATCTTCTCGGCAAGCTCGCCCGACTATTACGAAACCTTCCGGCCGAAGCTCGACAACCCGAACGATCCGACGGTCGCCGGCGACGAGAAGGGCGCGTTTAAGGCCAACGATGCCTACAAGAACGCCCCCGGCGCCATGTTCCGGCTCGGCAACCTGTCGAAGCTGATCAATGCCAGCGTGCATTCCGGCGAGGACGTGATCCTGACTGCGATGGGCCCCGGCAGCGAGCGCGTGCGCGGCTCGATGGACAACACCGACGTGTTCCGCGTGATGGTCGAGGCGCTGGGCCTCGGCGCTTCGGACATCACCGGCCAGATCAACCGCTGACGCGCTTTTGCTTTGCCCTCGCGTCGCAGGGGAGGGAAAAGTGTGTTTGCGGCGCTGCTGTTGCATCATTGGCTCGTCTGAATTTTCTCATCTGAATTTTCTCAAATTTTCTTGGCTGATTTGTTGCATGCATGCTCCTTCGCTCTCGCGGCGCGTTGTGCGTCCGAGGTTTGCGATGTCCGCATCCCCGGATCATCAATCCGAGGGGATGGAGCGCCGACCGGCGCCACGTTTTGGTTCACGCCCGCGCCCAAGCGGATTGCTCCGCCTGAGACGCGTCCGGCGTGGCGCCCCAGCGGGGGCGCACGCCGGACGGCGCTCCATCGCGGCGATTTTGGGCGTCTCGGAACCGTGACTGACAAGAACCGGCAGCGAGCTCTCGCCCGCCCTGATCCCGGCGGCTTACGCCGCCGTTCATCCGGTCCCCGTGTCACCCAAAACTGGGCGCCCCTCGTAGTAGGGGGGACAGTTACCCGAGGCCTCCCG
>CAMDDZ010000063.1 GCA_945893145.1 Rhodoplanes serenus
ATCAAGGGAATATGGTCGGGCCATCCGTGCTGGCCTCCAGCCCAGCCAGCATCTTGAATCAGACCCAGACCGATTTGGGAATCCAAAATCGATTCAATCCAGACGAGTCACACTCTAGCCAGCGACCACCACCGGTTCACGGCCAACCAGGCGGGCGAGGTGCTTGAGCCGCGAGGCCACCCGCTCGCCGCCAAGCGCCGCGCATTCACCGCCAAGCCGCAGCACCAGCTTGTGCTTTTCGACATGGAGCGGCGTCTGCGGCAGCACGCCCGGCTGGGATGCCGAGATCAGGTAGGCCACCCGGATCGCGGCGCCCAGCACGCGGGCGCGATCAAGCGTGCGGGTCGATGCCAGTTCACGGATTCGTTGCGACAGCTCCTCGTCATGCGTCACGCCGACGTGGCGGAAGAACACCGCAAGCGCGAGGTAAGCGCGGCCCGGGTGATCGATGCCGGTAAATCCGGCATGCGCAATGACGTTGAGCGATTGCTCGCCGCGGTAATCGGGGTGGGCGCGCCAGCCGATGTCGGCCAGCAGGCAGGCCGCGTGACGCAGCCTTTTCTCCTCGGCGGTCTCATCGATGCCGGAGGACGCCATGAAGCGGTCGGTCCAGGCGATCAGCTCTTCGCAATGCTGCGGCGAGCGCGAGCGCAGGCGATTGAGCTCCCGCGCTGCCACCAGCAGCGGATCCTGGTTGCGTTCTTCGGCGTCGAGCAGGGAATAGAGCAGGCCCTCGCGCACACCAAGCGCCGAGAACACCACATCGCGCGGCTCGGCCTCACGCAAGATGTGCTCGAGCACCAGTGCCGCGTAAGGCAAAAGCGGCCGGCGGGCCGAGGCCACGGTCTCGATCTGCGACAGCGATTCCGGATTGACCCGACGCACCAGCCGGGAAAATTCCAACGCCTCCTTGGCGCGAATGACGTAGCCGTGCATCACGTGCAACGGATAGCCGGTCTGGGCCATGTGCAGCCGCGCCAACGAGCGCCAAGTGCCACCGACGGCATAGAAGGTCCGCCCTTCACCGCGGCGCAACAGCGAAACGTCGTCGAGCGCCTGTTTGACGAGCTTTTCAGCCTTCTTGATCGACTTGCCAGAACGATCCAGCAGCGCGAGGCCTCCGAGCGGCAGCGTGATACCTGTCTTCAGACGCGCACCTTGCACATCAATCAATTCGAGCGAGCCGCCGCCGAGATCGCCCACGATGCCATCGGGCCGGTGAAAGCCGGACACCACGCCATAGGCGGTCAGCTCCGCCTCGCGCGGGCCGGAGATCACGTCGATCTTGGCGCGGCAAATCTGCTCGGCCGCCGCAATGAAATCCTTGCCGTTCTTGGCGTCGCGGCAAGCCGCGGTGGCCAGCACCCACAACTGGGCTACCCCGATGGTATCGCACAGCGCCCGGAAGCGCTTGAGCGCGCCGAGCGCCTTGTCGATGGCGTCGGCAGCGAGCAGGCCCTTGGTCTGCACTTCGCGGCCGAGGCCAGCGAGGGTCTTTTCGTTGAACAGCGGCGTCGGGCTGCGCGAGAGGCCTTCATAGACCACGAGACGGACCGAGTTCGAGCCGATGTCGATGACCGCGATAGGCGGGCCGTCGTTGAGCCGGCCCTGCGCCTTCGGCGCCGCGGCCGCGCGCTTTTCAAGCACGCTCGGCCCGCCGGGTAAGGCTGCGCGGAGAAGATTCCTTAAGGGATTTTCCACGGCCGGATAAGCTCGGGTTTGTCATAAAATACTTATGCGCGTTGAAGGGTTCCTCGCCCGCGCCTGCCTTTATCCGAGTCGAACTGCCATCGGAAAGCAATAACCAGCTTTGCTCGTTGTCCTTGAAGTTGGCGAGCATGATCTGGTTGAGCACCTGCTCGTGCACGGTGGGATTGAGGATCGGGCATAGCGCCTCGACGCGGCGGTCGAGATTGCGCGGCATCATGTCGGCGGACGAAATGTAGACCGCGGCCTTGGCATGCGGCAGGCCGTGCCCCGCCCCGAAGCAGTAGATGCGGCTGTGTTCAAGAAAACGGCCAATGATGGATTTGACGCGGATGTTCTCCGAAAGTCCCGGCAGACCGGGCCGCAGGCAGCAGATGCCGCGCACCACGAGGTCGATGGCAACGCCCGCCTGGGACGCCTGATAGAGCATGTCGATGATTTCAGGATCGACCAACGCGTTGTCCTTCATCCAGATCGCGGCCGGCCGGCCGGCTTTGGCGTGCGCGATCTCTTGTCTGATGTGTTCGCAGATGCGCTGCCGCAGGTTCACGGGAGAAACCGCCATCTTCTCGAGTTCGGCGGGTTCAGCGTAGCCGGTGACGAAATTGAAGATACGGCCGACGTCGCGCCCGATCACCGGATCGGCCGTGAAGAACGATAAATCCGTGTAGATGCGAGCCGTAACCGGATGATAGTTGCCGGTGCCGACATGGACATAGGTCGAAAGCGC
The DNA here is from genome assembly GCA_945893145.1 of Rhodoplanes serenus. Classification (GTDB taxonomy): domain Bacteria; phylum Pseudomonadota; class Alphaproteobacteria; order Rhizobiales; family Xanthobacteraceae; genus Z2-YC6860. The sequence goes on from CAMDDZ010000063.1 coordinate 2,438, forward strand.
GCCGCCCTCGCGGCGCACCACCATCGACAGCTTGGCGTGGGTTTTCAGTTCGATGAAGCCGAACACCACCTGCACGCCGGCGCGCTCCAGGTCGCGCGACCAGCGGATATTGGCTTCTTCGTCGAAGCGAGCCTTCAGCTCGACCAGCGCGGTGACCGACTTGCCGGCTTCGGCCGCCTCGACCAGTTGCTTGACGATCGGTGACTCGGCCGAGGTGCGGTAAAGCGTCTGCTTGATGGCGACGACTTCGGGATCGCGCGCGGCCTGTTGCAGGAATTGCACCACCACGTCGAAGGACTCATAGGGGTGGTGAACGATCAGGTCTTTCTGGCGGATCGCCGCGAAGCAATCGCCGCCGTGATCGCGGATGCGCTCCGGGAAGCGCGGATTGTAGGGGACGAATTTCAAATCGGGCCGATCGAAACTGACGATCTGGCTGAGATCGTTGAGCGCCAGCACGCCATCGACCAGCAGCACCTCGTCGTCGGCAACGCCGAGCGCGCGCTGCACGAACCGCCGCAATTCGGCCGGCGCCGCCACGTCGAGCTCGAGACGGATCACCGAGCCGCGGCGCCTGCGCTTAAGCGCGGTCTCGAACAGCCGCACCAGATCTTCGGCCTCTTCCTCGACTTCGACTTCGGAGTCGCGGACCACACGGAACGCACCCTGCCCTTTCACGGTGTAGCCCGGGAACAAACGTCCGATGAACAAGCCGGTTGCCTGCTCGAGCGTGATGATGCGCGCCGCGCTGGCGTCCGATCCTTGCGGCGGCAGCGTAATGAAACGGTCGATCCGGTTCGGGACGCGGATCAGCGCGTTCATGGCCTTGCCGTCGCCGATGCGGGCGAGCTGAAGCGCGATCGTGAAGCCGAGGTTGGGAATGAACGGAAACGGATGCGCCGGATCGACCGCGAGTGGCGTCAGCACCGGAAAGATGTGGCGCAGGAAATGGTCGTCGAGCCAAGCCCGCTCCTGCTTGGTCACGTCCGACCCATCGACCAGCACGAGGCCCTTCTCGGCCAGCGCCGTGCGCAGCTCGCGCCATCGCTTCTGCTGGTCGGCGGCGAGCACCGCCACCGCCTCGCCGATGCGAGTGAGCTGTTCGGCAGGCGTCAGTCCATCCGGGCTGACGGTGGCGATACCGGCGCGCACCTGGCCCTTGAGGCCGGCGACGCGCACCATGAAGAACTCGTCGAGGTTGGTGGCCGAGATCGAGAGAAACCGCAGCCGCTCCAGGACTGGCTGGCCTTCGTTGGCGGACTCTTCCAGCACCCGCCGATTGAAATGCAACCAGGACAACTCCCGATTGATGAACCGCTCAGGACTCGCGCTCAGGTCGGGGGCAGATTCGGCCGCGCGGGAGCGGCCGCTGGCGACTAGGCCAACGGATGATTCTTTATCCAAAGCAACAACTTGCGGACTATCGACCATGGTGCCTGTGACGGATTGGTGACATGTAATGATGGTCCGGCATCATGACGAGGCCATGACATGAACTAAGGCATGATCGCGCCTTTCCGTAGTGCTCCGTCAAGGCTCCCGGAACAGTTCCCCGGCCAGCGACCGGGTGACCGCCCGTTGGCGGCCTAGCGCCTCGCGGTCGAGCGCTTCGACAGCTGCACGCGCGCCCGCGAACGAGCGTTCGATACGGGTGGTCAGAAAGGCCACCAAGCTCTCATCGACCGCCAGCTGCCGGTCGGCGAACAGCTTGACGATCACGGCGCGCAGCAGCGCATCATCGGGGGCAGCCAACGTACTCGCGGGCACCGCCCGCAGGCGCGAGGCCAGATCGGGCACTTCGATTTTCCACGCGGCCGGTGCGCTGCGTGCGGTGAGCAGCACATAGGCGCCGTCCTCGCGCGCCAGATTGACGAGATGAAACAGCGCCCGTTCGTCGAAGCGTCCGGGGCTCAGATCTTCGAGAACGAGCGCGCCAGTCGCGAGCGCGGACGGCAATTGATGCGTTCCATCGAGCGCACGCGCCGCCATGAAGCGCGCACCCGCTGCGCGCGCCCAGATCGCCGCCAGATGGCTTTTGCCGGAGCCTTCCGGCCCCACCAGAAGCATCAGCCGATCGGGCCAATCCGGCCAGCGCTCGATCAGCGCCAGCGCCGCCTCGTTCGGCGGACCGGCGAGAAAATCTTCGCGCGCGAAGCTCTCGGCATGATCGAGCGCGAGCGCCAGCTGACGGGGACGTTGCGCCGCGCTCGGGCTGACAATCGGCATGGCTCAGTTCGGCCCTTCGCCGGTGTAGAGCGGGCTTGCGAGATACTGCCGCAGCGCAAAGCGGCACAGCACGCCGATTGCTGCTGCGAGCGGTATAGCGACCAGCAGTCCGACGAAGCCGAACAAGTAACCAAATGCGAGCAGCGCGAACATCAGCCAGACCGGATGAAGGCCGATCTTGGCGCCAACAAGGTTCGGAGCCAGCACATAGCTTTCGAGCACCTGGCCAATCAGAAAGATACCAAACACGATCGCGATCGGAGTCGCACTCGGCCAGAATTGCGCAATCGCAACGGCGCCGGCCACAATGATGCCGGTCAGCCAGCCGACATAGGGGATGAAGCTCATGAGCCCTGTGATGAAGCCGATCAGGAAGCCGAAGTTGAGCCCGGTCAATGTCAGCGCCACCGCGTAATAGGCGCCGAGGATCAGGCAGATGCCGGCCTGGCCGCGCACGAAGGCCGCGATATTGTCGTCGATCTCCCGCGCCAGCGCGCGAACCGTGTCGCGGTGCGGCAGCGGAATCCAGCCATCGACCGTCGCGATCATGCGGTCCCAGTCGCACAGCAGATAGAACGCAACGACCGGCGTGACCACCAGCAGCGAAAACACGGACACCACTGTCTTGCCGCGGGACCAGAGCGAAGACAGGAACAGCCCAAGCCAGTGCGCACCCTGCGCGATGAGATCCGTCGAGGGCTTTGTGGCATCGCCGACCCGGTCGCCGAAGATTTTCGCAAGCCACGGCCGGCTTGGATCCGTCACCAGCGCCTGCAGACGCGCGACATAATCCGGCGAATGGTCGATCAGGGCGGAAAGTTGTGCGACCAAAATCGGCGTAATCAGGACCACGAGCACGACGAGCGCGACCAACACCAGCGCCATGATGGCGAGCGCCGACAAGGCGCGGCCGAGGCCGAGCCGCTCGACCTGGCGCGTCAGTGGGTCGAGCAAATAGGCCAGCGCCATGCCGGCGACGAACGGCAGCAGGATTTCGCTCAACAGCCAGAGCGCCGCCACCAGGACGGCGAGCGTCGCCACCCAGAACATCATCTGGCGCTGGAGCGTCATCGGAACCACCCGTTGCGCGGGTGCCGGGCGCTCAGGCTCAGGACCCGGCCGAATTCATGTGGCGCACCCATTCGGCGACGTAAAAGCCGACTGAAAGCAACGTCAAGGCGGCGACCAGAAACATCACCAGTGTCAACACCGGCTCGGCGTTGATTCCATAGCCCTGCGTCGCCAGCACCAGGCAGGCATAGAGGATTTGCGCCGCGGTGTTGAGCCGGGACACGTTGTGCGGTTTGATCGCAACTGGCCGGTCCACCAGCCATGACAGCAGGATGGCGCCGACAATCATGATGTCGCGCGACACAACCAGGATGACGATCCACAGCGGAATGACGCCGGTGATGCCGAGCGTCACGTAGATCGACACGATCAGAACCTTGTCGGCGAGCGGGTCGAGGTAGGCGCCAAGCTCGGTCTTCATGCCGAAGCGCTTGGCGAGGAAGCCGTCCACCGCGTCGCTGACCGCAGCCGCAAGGAACAGCAGGAACGCAAGCCACATCTGGCTCGACGCGATCGCCCAGACGACGACCGGCACCAGGAGAATGCGCGCCATCGTTATGAGATTTGGAATACTCAACCGTTTGCCCCAGCTCGACCTCGCGCCTTATGCCGCCCGGGCGCATTTACGATGCTCGCCTGAGTATATCGGCGATCCGGGCATTGCACACGGTTCGATTCCAACGTAATCGACCGGCATGGCAAAAAGAGGCCTCACCTATGCCCAAGCCGGCGTCGATATCGATGCCGGCAATCGCCTGGTGGACCTGATCAAGCCGTTGGTGCGGGCGACGGCACGGCCGGGCGCGGACGCCGAAATCGGCGGGTTCGGCGGACTGTTCGACCTCAGGCGTGCGGGCTTCAAAGACCCGGTGCTGGTGGCCGGCACCGACGGCGTCGGCACCAAGGTCAAGATCGCGATCGAGACCGGAATCCACGACACCATCGGCATCGATCTGGTGGCGATGTCGGTCAACGATCTGGTCGTGCAGGGCGCGGAGCCGCTGTTCTTTCTCGACTACTTCGCCTGCGGCAAGCTTCACCCGCGCGTTGGCGCGTCCATCGTTGCGGGCGTGGCGAAGGGCTGCAAGCAATCCGGCTGCGCTTTGATCGGCGGCGAAACCGCGGAGATGCCCGGGCTCTACAAGGCCGGCGACTACGATCTCGCGGGTTTCGCGGTGGGCGCGGTCGAACGCAATTCGGTGCTGCCACGCCGCGACATCCGCGCCGGGGACATCATGTTGGGGATCGCGTCTTCGGGCGTTCACTCCAACGGCTTCTCGCTGGCGCGCAAGGTGGTGCAGAAATCGCGGCTGAAGTGGAACGCGCCCGCGCCTTTCGACAAGAAGCGCAAGCTCGGCGAGGCGATGCTGACGCCGACCCGGCTCTACGTGAAGTCATGCCTCGCCGCGATCCACGAAACCGGCGCCGTCAAGGCGCTGGCGCATATCACCGGCGGCGGATTTCCCGACAACATCCCGCGCGTGCTGCCGAAAGGCCTTGGCGTGCGGCTCGATCTCGCGCGCGTCGCGGTGCTGCCGGTGTTTCAATGGCTGGCTCGCACCGGCGGCATTGCCGAGAAGGAAATGCTGCGCACCTTCAATTGCGGGGTCGGAATGATCGCCGTCGTCGATCCCCGCAAGGCCGACAAGGTCGCGGCCGTGCTCACGCGCGAAGGCGAGACGGTCATGCGCCTCGGCGAATTAATCGTTGCAAAAAAATCGGCGCCCCGCGTCAGCTATACGGGCCGGCTGGATATCTGAGCATGGCCCGCAAGCGCGTCGCCGTTCTGATTTCCGGCCGCGGCTCCAACATGGTGGCGCTGATCGAAGCGGCGAAACAGCAAAGCTATCCGGCCGAAATTTCGCTGGTGATCTCCAACGAGCCCGAGGCCACGGGGCTTGTGCATGCGCAGAGTGCCGGAATTGCCACCGCGGCCGTCGATCACCGGCCGTTCGGCAAGGACCGCGCGGCGTTCGAGCGTGCGCTCCACATCCTGCTCGATGACCGCAAGATCGAGATCGTGTGCCTCGCGGGCTTCATGCGGCTCTTGACGTCGTGGCTCGTCGAACAATGGAGCGCGCGAATGCTCAACATCCATCCGGCGCTGTTGCCGGCGTTCAAGGGCCTCGACACCCACGCTCGCGCGATCGCGGCCGGCGCCAAACAGCACGGCGCGACCGTACACTTCGTGGTGCCCGAGATGGATTCAGGTCCGATCGTCGCGCAAGGCGCGGTGCCGGTGCTCGCCGCCGACACCGAGGCGGCACTCGCCGCGCGCGTCCTTGCGGTCGAGCACAAAATTTATCCGCTGGCGTTGAAACTCGTGGCCGAAGGACGGGTGCAGATACGCGACGGGCAATGCGTCATCGACGGCATCATCAGGCCGAATGGCGTTGCGCCGGATTTTCAGTAAATACAAAAACAAAACCCCCGGCCGAAACCGGGGGCTACGGGAACACCCGCTAGGCGTGACCGTCATCTCACCTTGAGATTCTCGGCGGATGCCTTGCCATTGCGGCCAGTTACAAGTTCGTACTCGACGGTTTGGCCTTCGTTGAGGGTGCTCAGACCTGCGCGCTCGACGGCAGAGATGTGGACGAACACATCCTTGTCGCTGCCCGAAGGCTTGATGAACCCGTAACCCTTTGTCGGATTAAACCATTTGACGGTGCCCTGTTGCATCGTCGATCTCCCAGTCTCGTCAAGCATTAGGATTGGACGCGGATTGCTTTCGCACGCCGCGCCACAACTTGGTTTTGGTTGAAGATCCGATGCAGTCGCGCCCGTTAGAACACGTAGCGGCCGGAGCGGCCAAAATCCCGTTGCGCGTCCAAGCTGAGTGGCAAAATACGGCGCAACCATGGCTCCCATATCGCTAATCACTGCCCGATAGCGCCAGCTGATGAGTGCGCCAGAACCCGCTACCACTCAGGCGCGGGCAACGACGGCCAGGAGGACGGCCGAGAGTACGGCTGGAGTTGTGACGGTCGTTGACGACGCTGCCGGATTGATAAGAATCGCAATCGGATTCGATGAACCGCGCTCGCATTTCGACCGTGCGCACGGCTCTTTGAGTCAGTTGCTCACCGCAACCTTGTCCCATCAAATTCTCGGCAACGGTTCGGTGGACGACAGAGCCGGGCCGCAGACCGCCCGGCAACGGCGCAAGAAACGGCGTAAGAGAATCACAAGGGCGCAGCCCGCGCCCATTTGGGGGAGGCACGTTCATGTCCATGTCAGCGCAAGATCCGAGACCCATAATCCCGGCGCTCGGCAAATACTACGGCTTCATGTCCGATCTCGCGTATCTGGTTGTGCGCCTCACGGCAGGCGGAATGTTGCTGGTGCACGGCATTACCAAGCTGATGACCACGACCGTTGCCGCTTTTGCGGCTGGCAGCATGGCTCGGCGCGGCATCGAGCCTGCGATACCGGCGGCCTATGCGGTGTTTTTCCTCGAAACCGTCGGCGCGCTCTGCATCATCTTCGGCCTGTTCACGCGCGTGTTCGCCGTGGCGATCGGCCTGCAATTCCTTGTCATCGTGATCATAGGTCACGGCCCGCGTGGCTTCGCCTGGAGTTCACCGGGCGGCGGCTGGGAGTATCCGCTGTTCTGGGGCCTGATTATTGCGGCGGTCGCGTTGCGCGGCGGCGGACCGTGGTCGCTTGATCGCAAGCTCGGCTGGGAATTGTAATCGGCGGAGCAAGCTGGATCAGGCCGCGTTCGGCCTGATCCACGCTTTGTTGTCGTGGAAGGCAGCGCCGCCGTACGGCGCGATCGCATCCGCGCCTGTGATGGTGTTGATGCCTTTGCCGTCCGGGTAGGCGTCGTTCGGCCAGATCGATTCCGCGATCAGCACCCCACGGCGCACGCCGTCGAACAGGCGCGCGTGCAGATGCACCTTGCCCCGCGCGTTGCCAACAATCACGGCTGCGCCATCCACAATGCCGAGCGGCGCTGCATCGTCGGGATGAATCATCACGGTCGGGCGGCGCTCGCTCTTCCGCGAGGTTGGCGTCTCGTTGAAGGTCGAGTTGAGGAAGCCGCGCGACGGCGACGTCGCGAGACGGAACGGATGTGTCTCGTCGGCCTGCTCGATGATGGTCCAATGATCGGGCAGCTTCGGCATCTGCGCGATCGGCCCGTGATGATAGGCGCTGCGGAACGGCACGTTCGGCCAGTCCGGCTTAAAGCGGAATTTGCCGCCTGGATAAGCGAAGCCTTTGACGTAATGCGCAGTGTCGAAGTCCGGCTGACAATCGATCCACTTCTTGGCTTCAAGTTCGGCGAGCGTACCCCAGCCGGAGTGACGCAGCGTCCAGTCGATCAGCTCGCGCGACGTCATGTCAAAGCCCGGATGCTGCGCGCCGACCCGCTTGGCGAGCCCGCAGATCACCTCGTGGTTGGAGCGGCACTCGCCCGGCGGCTCGATCAGCTTCGGCCCGAGTAGGATGTGCTGGTGACCGCCGCCCTGATAGACGTCGTCGTGCTCCATGAACATGGTGGCGGGCAGCACCACGTCGGCCATGCGCGCCGTCTCGGTCATGAATTGCTCGTGCACACAGGTGAACAAATCCTCGCGCGCAAAGCCCCGCTTGACCAATTCCTGGTCGGGGCACACCGAAACCGGATTCGTGTTCTGGATCAACAGCGCCTCGACCGGCGGGCCGCCGGCCAGCGCCGCGCTATCGCCGCAGAGGATCGCCCCGATGCGCGACTGGTCGAGCATGCGGACAGATTTGTCGCGCACGTCGCCGCCTTCGATCATCGTCTTATCCCAATGATAGATGTCGGCGTTGTTGTGGAACGCGCCGCCACCCTCATGCAGCCAAGCGCCCGTAATGGCCGGAATGCAGCTTGCCGCGTGCATATTCACCGGCCCGTTGCGTGAACGGGCGAAGCCGTAGCCGAGCCGGAAGTACGCGCGCTTGGTGGCGCCCACCAGGCGGGCGAACTCTTCGATTGTTTCTGCCGGGCAGCCGGTGATCTGCTCGGCCCATTGCGGATCGCGCGAGCGCACATGCGCCTCAAGCTCGCGCGGTGCGTCGGTGTATTTATCGAGATAGTCCCAGTCGGCCTTGCCGTCGCGGAACAGGCAATGCATCACCGCACAGGCGAGCGCGCCGTCGGTGCCAGGCTTCACCAGAACCGGCAGATCGGCCTGCTGCATGGTGCCGTTCATATAGACATCGACCGCCACGATCTTCGCGCCGCGTTCCTTGCGAGCGCGGGTCGCGTGCGTCATCACGTTGACCTGGGTGTTGACCGGGTTGGTGCCCCAGATCACCACGAGATCGGACTTCGCCATTTCGCGCGGATCGGGCCCGGCGATCCGGCCGGTGCCGGCCGCAAAGCCCGTGTAGGAGGCGTTGACGCAGATGGTGGAGTGGAAGCCCGAGTATTTCTTGGCGTGGCGCAGCCGGTGGATGCCGTCGCGCATCACCAGGCCCATGGTGCCGGCGTAGTAGTAGGGCCAGACTGCCTGCGAGCCGTACCGCGCCTCGGCGGCGAGGAACTTCTCGGCCACCAGATCAAGCGCCGCGTCCCAGGACACCGGCTCGAACGGTCCCGAACCCTTGGCGCCCTTGCGGATCAGCGGGCGAATGACGCGGTCGGGGTGGTGAATGCGCTCGGCGTAGCGCGCGACCTTGGCGCAGATCACGCCCGCCGTGTAGGTGTTGTCCTCCGCGCCATGCACGCGGCCAATGGTGTGGCTGTCCAGCACCTCGACTTCGAGCGCGCAGGTCGAGGGGCAATCGTGCGGACAGGCGGTGGCGCCAATCCGGACAGGTTGCGGCAGCGGGCGGACGGTCTGATTCATGGCGTCCGGGGAGGATACCTGGACGCCGAGGCTTTGTCGTTAGCGCAGGCGACCGGCTGCGCGGATCAGACCTCTTGCCGCTCGATATGCCATCGGCTCCTGGCGAACGCATAGGCGATGGCCATGGCCGCCACCAGCGCGCCGCGCACGAGCCAAATCTTCAGCGTGTCGGAAGTGGCACCGCCGAAGTAGCTGTCGTTCACGCGGTCGACGATGATCCAGACAATGAGGGCGACGCCCGCCAAAATTTCATCCAGGATGAGCCGCCGGTGCCTGCCGACCAGCAGATAGCCCGCCGCCATGACGATCAATCCGCCGATCGGGCCGCCCCAATCATGCATCAGGTGCACCGTCGCCTCGCTCACGAAGCGAGGCAGCGCCGGATCGGTCGACATGATGTGTCCGGCAACCCAGCCGAGCAGCGCGCCGCCGCCCCAGACCAGCACGCGGTAGCGCTCCAAGAGCGCCATCAGGATCGCGCTGCCGGCGACAATCAACGGCACACTGGTGGCAAGCCCGAATATGATGAGAGTGTTCTTGATGGCCGAAGCGTGGGCCGGATCGACAGCCGTCGCCGACTGATCGGCGACGCCGGCGATGGCCAGCACATTGTCGAGGCTCATCACAATGTCGGCGATCGCGACGATACGGACCGCGCGCCAGAGCGTTTGCGCTCCCTCGACCGCCTCGCCGTCGCCGTCGGCATCCTCGGTCACAAGCTTGATCGCGACATAGAACAGCAGCGCACCGCCGACCAGCTTCAGATACGGATATTCCATCGCCTGCGCGACGACGACGGTGAAGACGACGCGCAGCAGCACCGCGACGCCGGCGCCGAGGATCATGCCCCACATCCGCTGCTTCGGCGGCAGCGTCATGCACGCCATCGCAATGACGACGGCGTTGTCGCCGGAAAGGATGATATTGACCAGAATGATCTGGCCCACACCCGCCCAGAACGGCGCGTGCATCATGTCTTGCAACAGGAAATCCACTGGTATCCCCTCCCTTGATCCACCGATGTGTCGGTGGAACGCCCCCTTACTGCCGCGCGCCCTCGCGGGTTGGCCTTAATCTACCGGTGAACGGCGACCTCTGGCCAGCGGCCCTCGGTCGCATTGTGTCAGCCGACGATTTCGTTACCGGCGAAAAACTGCGCGATTTCCTTGGCGGCGGTGTCCGGCGCATCCGATCCGTGCGCCGAATTCTCGCCGATCGACTTGGCGTGGACCTTTCGGATGGTATTTGCCGCGGCCTTGGCCGGGTCGGTCGCCCCCATGACGTCGCGATACTTCGCAATCGCGTTGTCGCCTTCCAGCACCTGAACCACGACCGGCCCCGAAATCATGAACTCGACGAGCTCCTTGAAGAACGGGCGCTCGCGGTGCACCGAGTAGAACGTCTCGGCCTGCTGCCGCGTGATGCGCACGCGCTTCTGGCCGATGATGCGCAGGCCCGCTTGCTCGATCATGGCGTTGATGGCGCCGGTGAGATTGCGTGCAGTGGCATCCGGCTTAATGATCGAAAAGGTACGCTCGATCGCCATCGTGATTTCCTCAATGTAAACGCGTTACGGTCGCGGGCTTATAGCGGCCGGAGGGAAATCCGGCAAGATTGTGTCGCCGCGTTCGAGCGTCGCGCCGGACGCGACAATCACGCGATCCCTCGAATCTCGACAAAGTACCGGTTCTGCGTTCGTTTCGCGTTGTTCGCCGGTGATCCCGGCATCGCCGCCGCGATACAGACGACACACGGCAGCCCGAACCTTTGCCCGCGTTGGTGCGACTGATTGGCCGAAGGGTGTGATGACACATCCATGTCAACAGGAGACACTTATGTTCCGCAAGCTCGCAATCGCGCTGGCCGCCACCGTCGCCCTCGGCACCGCCGCCCTCACCGTGTCCACCCCGGCGCAAGCCTGGGGCTCCAAGCATCACCACCACTCGTTCTTCGGCTTCCGCGCGTTCGCGCCGGCCTTCGTGGTCGCGCCGGGCTGCTACGTGAAGCGCTATGTGATGACGCCGGCCGGCTTGGAACGGCGCCTGATCAACGTCTGCTACTAAGCCATAGCTGCGTTCATCCGAAGATAGCAGGACCCCGGCCTCGCGTTGCGAGGCCGGGGCTGTTCGTCTCTCAAACACCGTGTGAGCGGTGCCAAGGCTCAGTCTGCGTTTAGTCCGCGATCAATCTTCTTGCAGCCACTTGCCGACGAAGCCGCCGATCACGCCGCCGACGATCGGAGCGACCCAGAACAGCCAGAGGCAGGACAACGCCGCTGAGCCGCCGAAGATCGCGGTTGCGGTCGAGCGCGCCGGATTGACCGAAGCATTCGAAACCGGAATGGCGGCGAGGTGAATAAACACCAGCGTCAAACCGATCGCGATCGGCGCGAAGCCTGCCGGCGCCTTGCCGGACGTCACGCTGACGATGACGATCAGGAAGATCGCCGTCAGGACAACTTCGATCAGCGCCACCTGCAGCATCGGGAAATGACCAGCGCCGCCATAGATGTTGGAAACGGCGACGAAGTCGTTCCATTTCGCTCCAGCGGGCGCGCCCGACAGAATGACGTAGAAAATGCACGCAGCCGCGATGCCGCCAGCCAGCTGCGCGATGATGTAGCCGATCGCGTCGCTCGCGCTAAAGCGGCCAGCCGCGATCAGGCCGCAGGTCACCGCCGGATTGAAGTGGCCGCCCGAGATATGACCGACCGCATAGGCCATCGCCAGGACGATCGCGCCGATGGCGAACGCCACCGTCATCAGACCGGCCGATGGCGCCGAAAACAGCGCGGCGCCACAGACCGAGCTGACGAGTGCAAACGTTCCTACGAATTCCGCAGCGTATTTCTTGGTACTTCCGTTCATGAAGAGCCCCTCCCCAAAATAATTCCCCATCCCCCGGACCAGCCCAGGGCCGGGCGGCAGGTACGATAGCACCAAGCAGGGTTGCGGAAATCCCCTAGACCAGCGCGATCAGACGCGCCGGCCCGCCGGTTGCGTCCTTCACCTTTGCGACGCCGACCATCAGCGTGGCGCCCGCCGCCGGCACCTTGTCGAGGTTGGCGACGTTCTCAAGCCCCCAGCGGCCGGATGGCAGCCAAGCGTGGTGGGTGCGAAAATCCTTCGACGGTCCGGGATCGAGCGAGAGTGTGTCGACCGCGATGCCCGCCACCTTACGCTCCGCGATCAGCCATTCGGTTGCGGCAGCCGAGAAGCCCGGAAAGTGGAAAACGCCGGCGGTGTCCTTGCCGGTGAACTTGGCGGCGTCGCCGACATGGTCGCCCCAGCCCGACAGCATGGCGACGCAGCAGCCGTCCGGCAACCGGCGATTCTTCTTCTCCCAGTCGAACAGGTCCTGGCGGCTGAGCTCATAATCCGCGTTCTGCGCGCCGCGGCTGCGCACGTCGATCACCGCGAGCGGCGCCACCAGCGTGTCGATGGCGAGCTTCTCGACGGTCGCGCCGTTTTCAGAAAAATGGATCGGCGCGTCGAGATGCGTGCCGGCATGCTCGACGATGTTCCACCAGTTGAGATTGAAACCGTCCTTCTTGAAGTCGAACTGCTTGCGGAATTCGATGCCGGGCACCCCGAAAAACGTCGGGAACTCCGGCGACATGGTGTGGGTGAGATCGACCACGGTGCGGAATCGGCGCAGCTGCGGCGCGGGCGCGGCTTCGGCCGGCGCGACGGCGGTGGCGGCAAAGCCGACCGCCGCCGCTCCCTTGAAAAACCCACGGCGGGTGAGCGCCGCCCTCACCGCTTCCTGACATCCAGGCACACACATGGTGAATCTCCCTCATGCAGCCGCATTGGCCTTCAGCGGCGCAGCATGACGCGGCCAGCCGTGGCGGCGCAACCGCAAGGGGATTGCTTCATCCACAGGGCTCGGTCAGAAAGCCCGCCATGTTGATCATTGACGATCTTTCGGTGCGCATCGCCGGCAGGCTCTTGATCGAGCAGGCTTCGGTGCGCGTTCCAGACGGCGCGCGCATTGGCCTCGTGGGCCGCAATGGCAGCGGCAAGACCACGCTGTTCGGCGTGATCGCGGGCGACATCTCCTCCGAGCAGGGCCACGTCGAGATTCCCTCGCGCTGGCGAATCGGCCGGCTCGCGCAGGAGGCGCCCGATGGGCCAGAAAGCCTGATCGAGATCGTGCTGAAGGCTGACGTCGAGCGCGCCCGCCTCTTTGCCGAAGCCGAGACCGCCCACGATCCGCATCGTATCGCCGACATCCAGACGCGGCTCGCCGACATCGGCGCGCATGCGGCTCCGGCGCGCGCCGCCGCTATCCTGTCCGGCCTCGGATTCTCCGCCGCCGACCAGGAGCGGCCCTGTTCCGAGTTCTCCGGCGGCTGGCGGATGCGGGTTGCGCTTGCGGCCGCGCTGTTCGGCGAGCCCGACCTTCTTCTGTTGGACGAGCCCACCAACTATCTCGACCTCGAAGGCACGCTCTGGCTGCAAGACCATCTGGCGCGCTATCCGCGCACCGTGATCGTGATTAGCCATGACCGCGATCTGCTCGACACGTCGGTGAACTTCATCCTCGCGCTGGAGAACAGCAAGCTCACGCTCTACCGCGGCGGCTACACGGCGTTCGAGAAGCTGCGCAACGAGCGCATGGTGCTCGACCAGAAGGCTGCGAAGAAGCAGGAGCTGCAGCGTAAGCACCTGCAGGCCTTCGTTGACCGCTTCCGCGCCAAGGCGTCGAAGGCACGCCAGGCGCAATCCCGCATCAAGATGCTGGAGAAGATGGAAACCATCTCGGTAAACGTGCTGAGCGACGTGCAGCCGATCAACATTCCGGCGCCCGACAAGCTCCTGTCGCCGCCGATCATCGCGCTCGATGATGTGTCGGTCGGCTACGAGCCTGGCCACCCGGTGCTGCATGACCTGTCGTTGCGGATCGACAATGACGACCGCATCGCGTTGCTGGGCTCCAACGGCAACGGCAAATCGACGCTGGTGAAGCTGATCGCGGACCGGCTCAAGCCGTTCGAGGGCACGATCACGCGCGCGTCGCGGCTCAAGGTCGCCTATTTCGCCCAGCATCAGCTCGACGAGCTCAATCCCGACGGCAGCGTCTATGACCACCTCCGCGAACTGATGCCGGACGCCACCGAGGCCAAGGTGCGCACGGTCGCCGGCACCATCGGATTTTCCGGCCAGACCGCCGATACCAAGATCGAGCGGCTGTCGGGCGGCGAAAAGGCGCGATTGATGCTTGGGCTTGCGACCTTCGGCGCACCGCACCTGCTGATCCTCGACGAACCGACCAACCATCTCGACATTGACAGCCGCGCCGCGCTGATCGAAGCCATCAACGACTATCCGGGCGCCGTGATTTTGGTGTCGCACGACCGGCATCTGCTGGATGCCTGCGCGGACCGGCTTTGGCTGGTCGCAGACGGCCGCGTGCGGCCATTCGATGGCGATCTCGACGACTACCGGCGGGAAATCCTGTCCGATCGCAGCGACGGAGGCCGCAACGGCAACGGGGCTCGCGAGCGACCGCAGCGCTCTTCGCGCAGCGAACCGCGCCGCAGCGCCGCCGACAAGCGCGCCGATGCCGCACCGCTGCGCCAGCGCATGACGCGCGCGCAAGCCGAGATCGATCGCCTCACCAAAGAGATCGTCCAGCTCGATATAGCGCTCGCCGATGGCGCATTGTTCGCGCGCTATCCGGCCAAGGCCGCCGTCACCGCCAAAGCTCGCGCCGATTTTGCACGCGCGCTCGCGCGCGCCGAGGAAGATTGGCTCGCCGCCGGTGAAGCACTTCAAAGCGCGATGGCGTGAAAACTTAAGTAGCGGCGGGCTTCCGCGGCGTAGGCTTCTTTTTCTTGGCAACCGGCTTGGCCGATGGCGGCGGCTCCGGCGCGCGATCGAGCGCGGTCAATCGGCCGCTGGTGAAGAAATAGATGCCGGGCTTGGGGCCGCGGATATAAGTCAGCACCGCGGTCCGTTCGCTGCGCTCATTGGTTCCGACCTCGACCTTCTCGGGCGGGCCGGCGCGCTTGACCACGTCGCATTCGGTCATGTCGATGGCGACGCCGCCAGCGACCAGAGGCGAAGCAGCCGGCACGCCAGGCGGTTGATCGGAAGCCGGTTCGGCGGACGCGAAGGCCGCCCCGCAGCGCCCGTCGTTATCCACCAGGTCCTCGGCCGTCACCGGGCGCAGCGAAGAATCGCGCAAAGCCGCGGTCGACTTCGGGCTGAACGTCGTCATGTCGAACGTTTTGAAACTGTCGGAATCCGGCAATGCGCAGCCGCCCAACGCGAGCGCCGCCAACACGCCAATCTGGTTCACAAAACGCTTCACTGGCAGTCCCCGGTCCCAGCCCCGCCTACGACTCAAGCGGGACTTTGCGTCACCATCGCGGCAGCCGCAACCGCGGCGTTTCGGCGTCGTTAAGCCGCCATATTAACTATCTGAAGCTGGTTTGCGGCTGGTTAAGCCTTCTTGACCCACCGGCCCTGTTCGTCAGGTTGCCAATAGGTTACCCCAAAACCCTGGGCCTTGGCCTCGCCCCAGCGCGCCCGCGCGGCCGCCACCGCGTCCTCATCCTCGCCGTCGAACAGGAGCACGATCCGCTCATAGCCCGCGGCATCCGCCGGAACCGGCGCGCCGTCGATCAGGAAGCGGACATTGGCAGCGTTCGGATTGTCGTCACGCGTGGTGAGCAACACCGGCTGCGCCGCAGCCTCGGGTTCGCGCGCGGTGCCATGCGGCAGGAACGTATCGTCACGATAAGTCCAAAGATGCGCATCGAGCGCGTCGATGCGTTCCTCGGACGAGGCCTGCACGATCACGCGCCAGCCGCGTTCCAGCGATTTTTCCAGCAGCGCCGGCAGCACGCGTTCGAGCGGTTGGCGTTGCAGATGGTAGAATAGGATTTCGGTCATCGCTTCCCGCTCTCATCGCTCGTAGTGTTCCGACACCAGCCGGTCGAGCAGACGCACGCCCCAGCCCGAGCTCCAGCTTTTGTTGATGTCGGTCTGCGGCGAGCCGAGCGCGGTGCCGGCGATATCGAGATGCGCCCAGGGCGTTTTGTCGACGAACCGCGCCAGCAATTGCGCAGCCGTAATGGCGCCGCCCCAGCGGCCGCCAGTGTTCTTCATGTCCGCGAACTTGGAGTCGATCATCTTGTCGTACTCCGGCCCGAGCGGCATCCGCCACACGCGTTCGCCAGTTTGGAGACCCATCTTGGTGAGGCGCTCGCTCAGCCGGTCGTCGTTGGAGAACATGCCGGCGTATTCCTGGCCGAGCGCCACGATGATGGCGCCGGTCAGCGTCGCCAGGTTCACCATGAAGCGCGGTTTGAACTTGGTGTTGACGTAGTGCAGCACGTCGCAAAGCACGAGCCGGCCCTCGGCATCGGTGTTGATGATCTCGATGGTCTGACCCGACATGGACTTGAGGATGTCACCCGGCCGGTATGAGTTGCCGTCAGGCATGTTCTCGACGACGCCGATCGCGCCGATGGCGTTGACCTTGGCTTTGCGCGCCGCCAGCGCATGCATCAGGCCGACCACACAGGCCGCGCCCGCCATATCGCCCTTCATGTCCTCCATGTTGGCGGCCGGCTTGATTGAGATGCCGCCGGTATCGAAGCACACGCCCTTGCCGATAAAGGCCACCGGCGCGTCGTTCTTCTTGCCGCCGTTCCAGCGCATGATGACCATGCGGCTGTCGTGCTCGGAGCCCTGGCCGACCGCGAGCAGCGCGTTCATGCCCAGCTTCTTCATCGCGGCCTCGTCGAGCACCTCGACGGCAACGCCGAGCTTTTTCAGCGCCGTGGCGCGGCGGGCGAATTCTTCCGGGTAGAGCACGTTGGCGGGTTCGTTGATCAGGTCGCGCGCCAGCACGACGCCGTCGGCGGTGCCCTCGCGCTCGGCCCACGCCTTCTGGGCGGACGCCACATTGCCGACCGCGATCGTCACTTGCGTCTTGGCCGGGGCTTCATCGCCCTCCTTGCGCTTGGTCTTGTAGCGATCGAACGCATAGGCCCGCAGCGTCGCGCCAAGCGCGATCTCGGCGGTCTGATCCGGCTTGAGCGCCCCACTGGCGAATTCGGCCACAATCGTCGCGTCCGCCGCCGCGGACGGAATCCGGCCGCGGGCCGCGCCGCCCAATTTCAAGAAATCCCGCGGCTTCAGCTTGGCGGCTCGGCCAACCCCTAGCACCACCAAACGCGGAACCGCGAGACCACCCGGCGCCACAATGTCGAGCGCAGAGCCACTCTTGCCGGTGAAGCGGTCGGCCTCGGCGGCGCGCTTGAGCAGGTCGCCGGTCGGGGCCAGGAGCTTCCGGGCCACCGGCCCCAGCTTCAAACCCTCCTCGCAGAACAGGATGAGAACGCCCTGGGGCTGGGCCGCAATCGGAGCAAATCCGGGTTTGGGGGCATCGGGCATGGACATATCCTCGGGTTTTCTCTGGTCTTGTCCTGATTTGGGACGGCGCAAACGCTGCGCCCTTATGGCGCGGCCGGAGGCTGTGTGCAAAGGGCTCGGTTGCGGCCACCCGGCCGTTCCACAGCCCTTGCGGTAATTAACTTTTTGTTGTGCATGTTCAACGGCTTTGCCTTGGCGAAGCCATTTTGTGAATCGATCAAGGGAATACTAAACGGGGGATTGCTCCGCCATAATCAACGTCGCGCCGAACGGGGGTTCGGGTGCGCCGGGCGGTTTAGCTGACAGTGGGGACGGCGCAGGCGGATGGGGTCCATCAGTCGTTATATTTTTGGCGCCGCGTTTGGGGCGTTTTTGGTGGTGTTGTTCAGCCTAACCTCGGTCATTTGGGTCACGCAGGCGTTGCGCGACATTGATCTGATTACGAGCCAGGGCCAGAGCGTATTTGTGTTCATTGGCATCACCGGCTTGATCATTCCGTTGCTGATCCTGGTGATCGCGCCGATCGCGCTCGTGGTCGCGGTCGCACATGTGCTCAACAAACTCGCCACCGATTCCGAAATCATCGTGATGAACGCCGCCGGCATGGAGCCGTGGCGGCTGTTCCGGCCGTTCCTGTACGTCACGATCGTCGTGTCGCTGATGGTATTGGCGATCAGTGCCTACTTCGCGCCCGAAGGCCTGCGCATGTTGCGCAACTGGATCACCCAGGTGCGCACCGATCTGGTCAGCAACATCGTGCAGCCCGGTCGCTTCATCCCGATTGAACGTGGCCTGGTGGTCCACATCCGCGAGCGGCGGCCGAACGGCCTCTTGCTCGGCATCGTTCTTGACGACCGGCGCGAGCCCAAGGAGCGCATCACCATCCTCGCTGAGCAGGGTGAGATCGTCAAAAACCAGTCTGGAAGCTTCCTCATCCTGAAAAACGGCAGCCTGCAGCGGCACGAGCTCAAGCAGCCCGACCCCAGCATCGTCCAGTTCGAACGCCACGTCTTCGACCTTTCGCAATTCGCGTCGACCAACACGCAGGTGGTCAAATACTCAGTGCGGGAGCGCTACCTCAACGAGTTGCTGTGGCCTGACACCAAGGACGCGACTTACCAGAGCCAGCCGGGACAATTCCGCGCCGAACTGCACGACCGTCTGCTCGCACCGATCTATCCGTTCGCCTTCGTGATGCTCGCGTTCCTCTTCCTCGGCGCGCCGCGCACCACTCGCGAAAGCCGGACCTGGTCGCTGCTGGGGCTGATTGGCGCGGTCGGGCTGCTGCGGCTGATCGGCTTCATGAGCACGGTGTTCGGCGTCAACGTGCCGATCGCGCTCTCGGTGCAATACATCGCGCTTGCGGCAACGTTTGCGTACTGTTGGTACGCAATCTCGCGCGGCATCATCATTGAACCGCCGCCGCTCCTGGTGAACACCGTCAACGCAGTGGTCGCACGCTTTCAGCGCCGCGCGCCGGCGACCGCGGGGGCTGGCCAATGACTGGCATTCTCGGGCGCTATTTCGGCCTGCGGTTCCTTGGCGCGCTCGCGGCCGTGCTCGGCGGCGTATTCGCGCTCGTCCTGCTGGTCGACTACGTCGAGATGATGCGGCGCTATTCCGACGTGCAGAACATCTCGGCGGCGCGCGTGGCGCTGACCTCGCTCTACCGCGTGCCGCAGGTCGCCGAGCGCATCCTGCCGTTCTGCATTCTGATCGCCGCGATGTCGAGCTATCTCGCACTGTCGCGCCGGCTCGAGCTCGTGATCGCGCGCGCCGCCGGCATGTCGGCGTGGCAATTCACCGCCCCCGCCGTGATCCTTGCGTTGACGATCGGCGCCTTCGCGACCGCAATCTACAACCCGGTCGCTGCCAACCTGAACGAGCGCTCCAAGCGTCTCGAGGCCGAGATTTCCGGGCAGCAGGAGGCCGGGCTGCAAACGGCCGGCGTCGGCTCGTGGGTGCGCCAGCGCAGCGTCGAGGGCTCCTCGATCATCAACGCGGCGACCAGCCGCGAGCAGGGCGTGCAGCTCTCCGGCGTCACCGTCTTCACCTTCGACAAAGCCGGCCAGTTCCTCGACCGTATCGAGGCCAAGTCCGCGCGTCTGGAGCCGGGCTTCTGGCGGATCGATGAGGCCCGCGTCTACGCGTTGGGTGCGCCGCCGGTCGAGCGCGAGACCTACATGCTCGCCACCAATCTCAGCGCCGAGCAGGTACGCGAAACCTTCTCGACCGCCGAAACGGTGCCGTTCTGGCAGCTTCCCGCCATGATCGACATGGCGGACCGCGCCGGCCTACAGGCGGTCGCCTACAAACTGCAATACTACAAGCTGATCGCGCGGCCCTTCATGCTGGCCGCAATGGTCATGCTCGCTGCGGCGTTCAGCTTGCGGTTCTTCCGCTTTGGCGGCGTGCAAAAGATGGTGTTGGGCGGCGTCGCGTCAGGCTTCCTGCTCTACGTGATGTCGAAGATCACTGACGACCTGAGCAAGGCCGAGTTGATGCACCCGATCGTCGCCGCCTGGCTGCCCGTGTCGGTGGGCGGCCTGACGGGGTTCGTCGCGTTGCTGTACCAGGAGGACGGTTGATGGCGCGTGTTGTCTGCGCCCGCCTGCCGTCTTTCAGTCGGCGAGCGCTGAGTGTCGGGTTGGTTGCGTCGGTGCTGGCTCTGCTGGCGGCCGACTGGTTGCTTGTGCCTGCGTCGGCGCCGGCGCAGCAAATGGTATTCCCTGCGGTCCCCAAGCCGACGCGCGTTCCGACCAAGCGGCAAAGCAGCAAAGCGCCGATGCTGCTGCAAGCCACCGAGATGAACTACGACTACACCAATAAGCGCGTGTCGGCGGTTGGCAACGTGCAGATCTACTTCGGCGGCGCGACGATCGAAGCCAACAAAGTCATCTACGACGAAACCACCAAGCGCCTGCACGCCGAAGGCAACGTCCGGCTGACCGAGCCCGACGGCACCATCACCTATGGCGAGGTGATGAACCTCAGCGACGACTTCCGCGACGGCTTCGTCGATTCATTGCGCCTCGAGGCGCCGGAAAAGACCCGCATGGCGGCGGCGCGCGCCGACCGTTCCAGCGGCCAGTTCACGGTGCTGCACAGCGGCGTCTATACGGCCTGCGAGCCTTGCAAGGATGATCCCAAGAAGCCGCCGCTCTGGCAGGTGAAAGCGGCGCGGATCATCCACGACGAAGGCGAGAAGATGATCTATTTCGAGAACGCGCGTCTCGAATTCTTCGGCTACCCGATGGCCTATTGGCCATACATGTCGATCCCCGACCCGACGGTGAAGCGCAAGTCGGGCGTGCTGCCGCCGCTGATGAACTTCAGCTCGAAATACGGCGCGAGCCTCGAAGTGCCCTACTACTGGGCGCTGGCGCCCGACTACGACCTGACGGTTTCGCCGCGCATCACGACCAAACAAGGCCCCATGCTGACCGCCGAATGGCGGCAGCGGCTGGTCAATGGCGCCTACTCGATCCGCGCCAGCGGCATCTATCAGCTCGACAAGGATTACTTCCTTCGCCAAAGCGGCCCCGCCACCCCCGGCTATCGCGACTGGCGCGGCAGCCTCGAAACCGCCGGCCAGTTTGCGCTCAACGACAAGTGGACCTGGGGCTGGGACGGCATCCTGCCCTCCGATCCGACCTACTATCAGGACTACGGGCTCACGACCTATCAGCGCGGCCTCGATCCGCTGCGCTTCGGTGGTTTGACTGAGGGCGTGAACCAACTCTACGTCGCCGGCCGCGGCGACCGCAGCTACTTCGACGCCCGCACCATCTACTACTATGGCTTCTCCGAGGCCGACGTTCAGAAGCAGATTCCGGTGATCCATCCGGTGGTCGATTACGACTACAAATTCGGCAATCCGGTTTGGGGCGGCGAGCTTGGCTACCGGATGAACCTGACGAGTCTGAGCCGCACCACCGCGTCATTCGATCCGATCTCTGCGACCGCGTTCCAGACCGGCTCGTGCGCGGTCACCAGCGCGGATCCGACCGTCAAGATTCCCGCCAACTGCCTGCTGCGCGGCATTCCGGGAAGCTACACGCGTTTCTCGGCCGAAACCGAATGGAAGCGCAGCATCACCGACCGGTTCGGCCAGATATTCACGCCCTTCGCCAAGTTGCGCGCCGACGCCGCCGCGGTTTCGATCCAGAACCAAACTGGCGTGTCCAACTACATAACGCCCGGCGACAGCACTCAAATCCGCGCCATGCCCACCGTCGGCATGGAATACCGCTATCCCTTCATCAACGTGCAGTCCTGGGGCACGCAGACAGTCGAGCCGATGGCGCAGATCATTCTGCGGCCGAACGAGCCGCGCATCGGCCGGCTGCCGAACGAAGACTCGCAGAGCTTGATCTACGACGACAGCAACCTGTTCCGGCTCGACAAGTTCTCGGGCTGGGATCGCATCGAAGGCGGCGGCCGCGCCAACGTCGGCGTGCAATACACCGCGCAATTCAATCGCGGCGGCTTCATCAATGCGCTGTTCGGACAGTCCTACCAGTTGTTCGGCACCAACTCGTTCGCGGCCGGCGACATCACCAACACCGGCCTCAACAGCGGTCTCGACACCGCGCGCTCCGACTATGTGGCGCGCGTCTCGTACCAACCGGACCGGGTCTATACCTTCACCACGCGCTTCCGCTTCGACGAAGCGACCTTCGCGATGCGCCGCTTCGAGGTCGAAGCGCGCGCCAACTTCGATCGCTGGTCGACGGGTATTCTGTACGGCCAATATGACGCACAGCCGCAGCTCGGCTTCCTGGATAAGCGCCAGGGAATCCTGGCTAACGGGTCGTTCAAGATCAACACCAACTGGGTCTTCACCACCGCGATCCGTTACGACCTCTATGCGCAAAAATTCGACCAGACCCAATTCGGCATCGGCTATATCGACGATTGTATGATTCTGGCGCTCAACTACATCACCAGCTATACCTACAGTGGAAATCCCTCCGCCGACCGCCGTATCATGTTGCAGCTGAGCCTGCGCACGTTGGGCGGCACGTCGTTGTCACAGACCGTCGGCAGCACGAATGGCGGTCTGTAATCGGGTTTCGCTGGCCGGCAGGTTCGGCTGCCGGAGACGAGCAACGTGCAAGCCAAAGTGCAAGCAATGGATGTTGCGATGTCCGAGCCACTAACCCTCCGCACGGTGTGCCGCCTGCTGGCGGCGATTGCAATTGCATTTGCCGCCGCGACACTGGCGCCCGCGCCGGCCAAGGCTCAGCAGGTGATTCTGCTGGTCAACGGCGATCCGATCACCAATTTCGACATCGAGCAGCGGGCGAAGCTGATCCAGCTCTCGACCAACAAGGCGCCAAGCCGGCAGGCTGTAATCGACGAACTGATCGACGAGAAGCTGAAGATCCAGCAACTCCTTCGCTACGGCATCGAGAATATGGACAACGACGTCAATGTTGCGTTCGGCAACATGGCGCGCCGGATGCGCATGACGGCCGCGCAATTCGCCGATCAACTTGCCAAGTCCGGCGTCGGTCTCGGCACGCTCAAGTCGCGCATCAAGGCAGAGATCACCTGGACGCAGATCATCCGCGGCCGCTATCAGAGCGCCTTCCAGTTTTCCGAAAAGGATATCCTGGCAAAGATGGAAGCCAAGGGCGATAAAAGCCTCATCGGCTACGACTACACGATGCGCCCGATCCTGTTCGTGCTGCCCAAGCAGACCCCCGAGAGCGTCGCGGCGCGCAAGAAAGAAGCCGAGGCGTTGCGCGCGAAGTTCCAGGGCTGCGAGGAAGGGCTTGCGCTCGTGCGCGGGCTGCGCGATGTCGCCATACGCAACAAAGTGGTGCGCAGCTCGGCGGATTTGCCGCCGTCGCTGCGGGAAATCCTGGAAAAAACCGAGATGGGAAAGCTGACCGCTCCCGAAGTGACGGCGCAGGGCGTCGAAGTCTACGCGCTATGCGACAAGCAGCCGTCAGGGACCGACAACGCGCCGGGCCGGCGTGAGGTGCGTGAGCAAATGGCGACGGAGCAGTTCCAGATGCTTTCCAAGCGCTACTTGGCCGAACTGCGCAGCCAGGCCATGATCGAATACAAGGACAAGAAGTAGGCTTCGCCTCGATGGTGCGACCGCTGGCCCTGACGCTGGGCGAACCCGCTGGCATCGGGCCGGACATCACGCTTGCGGCGTGGTTGCGGCGCGCCGAGCTTGCGCTCCCGCCCTTCTACCTGCTGGGCGACCCGCAGTTCATCAAGCGCCGCGCGAAGCTTTTGGGTCTTGATGTTCCGATCAAGGTGGTCGAACCCGCAAAGGCCATCGCCACGTTCGCGCGGGCGTTGCCGGTGGTCAAGCTCGACCTCGTAATCACCGCTGAGCCGGGCGCGCCGGACGCGACCAGCGCGCCGGCCGCGATCGGCTCGATCGACCGTGCGGTCGCCGATGTGCTGGCCGGCAAGGCCGCCGCCATCGTCACCAATCCGGTCGCCAAGAACGTGCTCTACCGGGCGGGTTTCCAAGACCCGGGACACACCGAATATCTGGCGCGGCTGTCGTTCGAAGCGACCGGCAATCCGGCCTGGCCGGTGATGATGCTGTGGTCGCCCGAAGTCGCGGTCGTTCCGGTCACCATCCACATGCCGTACAAGGACGTGGTGCAGCGGCTGACCCGCGATCTCATTTTCGAGACCGGGCGCGTGGTGGCGCATGATCTGGCCGAGCGCTTTGGCATCGCGCGGCCGCGGCTCGCGGTCGCGGGCCTCAATCCGCATGCTGGCGAAGACGGCACGCTCGGCAGCGAAGACGCGAGCGTGGTGCGGCCTGCGGTGGAGCGGCTCATCGCCGACGGCATCGAGGCGCGCGGACCGCTTGCGGCGGATTCGATGTTCCACGAGAGCGCGCGCAAGACCTACGACGCGGCGCTCTGCATGTACCACGACCAGGCGCTGATCCCGATCAAGACGCTGGCGTTCGACCACGCCGTCAACGTGACGCTCGGCCTGCCGTTTGTGCGCACCTCGCCCGATCATGGCACCGCCTTCGATATCGCGGGCACCGGCAAGGCCAATCCGGCTAGCCTGATCGCAGCGCTCCGCCTCGCCGCGCGGCTCGCCGCGAGCGACGCCGCCAAACAACGGCCGACCGCCGCGGCGCAGGCATGATCCCGAACCGCGGGTGCCGGCTCTCGGGCCAGATCGCGCGCAAGCCAATCGCCCGATGACCAGTCCGATCGACGACCTGCCGCCGCTGCGCGACGTGATCCGCCGTCACGATCTGCGCGCACGCAAATCGCTTGGCCAGAATTTCTTGCTCGACCTCAATCTCACAGCCCGCATCGCCCGCGCGGCGGGACCGCTCGACGGCGTCACCGTGGTTGAGATCGGCCCCGGCCCCGGCGGCCTGACGCGCGCGCTGTTGGCCGCGGGCGCCCGCAAGGTGATCGCGATCGAGCGCGATGCCCGCGCGATCGCAGCGCTTGACGAGATCGCGCAGCATTATCCCGGGCGGCTCGAAGTCGTGGCCGGCGACGCGCTCGAATTCGACCCGCGCCCTTACCTGAATGACGGGCCCGCACGCGTGGTCGCCAACCTGCCCTACAACATCGCGACCGCGCTGCTGGTAGCGTGGCTTTCGACAGAACCCTGGCCGCCCTGGTACGACCGTCTGGTGCTGATGTTCCAGCGCGAGGTCGCCGAGCGCCTCGTCGCAACGGAAAGCGACAAGGAATACGGAAGGCTGTCAGTGCTGGCTGGCTGGCGCACGCGAGCCAAGATGCTGTTCGACATCAACCCATCGGCATTTGTGCCGGCGCCCAAGGTAACGTCGTCGCTGGTCGAGTTCGTCCCCCGCCCCTCGCCGATGCCCTGTGACATGCGCACGCTCGAGCGCGTAACGGCGGCGGCGTTCGGCCAGCGCCGCAAGATGCTGCGGCAGAGTCTGAAATCGCTCGGCGTCGATCCGTTGCGGCTACTGACGGCAGCCGGTATCGAGCCGACCGCCCGGGCGGAGGAAATCCCGGTCGCGGGCTTTGTGACGCTCACGCGGGCTTATGAAGCCGCTAAGATGCCGCCATGACCAAACTCCGCCGCCTGTCGCTCACCGCCTACGAAGCCCCGTTGTGCGAGACCATCGTGGATTGCCCCGCGCCGCAAGGCAGCGAGGTGCTGATGCGCGTGGAGCGCTGCGGCGTGTGCCATTCCGACCTGCACATGCAGGACGGCTATTTCGCGCTGGCGGGCGACAAGCGGCTCGACGTGCGGCAGGGCCGCACGCTGCCATTCACGCTCGGGCACGAGATCGCAGGCATGGTCGAGCAGGCGGGACCTGAGGCCGTAGGCGCACAGATCGGCGCCAAGGTCGCGGTCTTTCCTTGGATCGGCTGCGGCCGATGCACGGCGTGCCGGGCCGGCGATGAGAATCTGTGCTCGACCAACCGCCATCTCGGCGTTTCGGCCGACGGGGGGTTCGCGTCGCACGTACTGGTGCCGCACCCGCGCTACCTGATCGACTATGCGCCGCTGCCGCCGTCATTCGCGGGCGCGCTGATGTGCTCGGGCCTCACCGCTTATTCGGCGCTCAAGCGGCTGCGCGAGCACGCCGCGCGCGGGCCCGCGCTGCTGATCGGGCTCGGCGGCGTCGGCATGATGGGGCTCAGCATCGCGCGTGCGCTGTTTGCGCAGGCGCCGATCGTCGCCGACATCGATGCTGCAAAACGCGAGGCCGCGCTCAAGGCCGGCGCGGCTGCGGCCTATGATCCGGCCGATCCGGACACCCGCAAGGCGCTGCTGAAGGCAACCGGCGGCGTCTTCGCCGCGTGCGATTTCGTCGGCTCGGAAAAATCGCTGGCCTTTGCCAATAGCGTGCTGGCGAAGGGCGGGAAGGTGGTGGTCACGGGTTTGCTCGGCGGCAACTTTGCCACGCCGGTCGCGATGTTCGTGCTCAAGGCCATGACCATCGAAGGCACGCTGACCGGCACGCTTGCGGAGGCACGCGAAGTCATGGCGTTAGCGCAGACCGGCAAGATCGCAGCGCTTCCTATTACGGAGCGGCCCTTGGGCGAGGCACAGGCCGCGCTCGAGGACCTGCGCGCCGGCCGGGTTGTCGGCAGAACCGTTCTTGTTGCGTAGCAGACCCTCCGTCCGCAAATCCAGCTGCGGCATGGTTTGTCGAGCAGCACCTGCGCAGGGATAGAGTTCAGAGCTCCGATTGCAATCCGCGCACGAACGCGGACAGGCCGGTTTGCCGCTCGCGCTTGAGCCGCTCGGCGGCCAGTATAGCCCGCACGTCGGCGAACGCGCGGTCGAGGTCGCGGTTGATCACCACGTAGTCGTATTCGGCCCAATGACTCATCTCGCCGGACGCCTTGCCCATGCGGCTGCGGATGACCTTCTTGTCGTCCTGGGCGCGGGTGTGGAGACGACGCGCGAGTTCGCCGGTCGACGGCGGGAGCAAAAACACGCTGACGAGATCGTCGCGCGCGCTTTCGCGCATCTGCTGGGTGCCCTGCCAGTCGATGTCGAACAAGACGTCGCGCCCCTGCTTGAGCGCACGCTCCACGGGCTTGCGCGGCGTGCCGTAGAAATTGCCGAACACCTCGGCGTATTCGAGCAGATCGCCCGCGCGGATGAGCTGGTCGAAGCGCTTGCGGTCGACGAACAGATAGTGCCGCCCGTTGACCTCGCCCGGCCGGCGCGCCCGCGTCGTCACCGAGATCGACAGCTCGATGTTGCGCTCGACCGTAAGCAGCATCCGCGACAGCGTGGTCTTGCCAGCCCCCGAGGGCGACGACAGCACGAGCATCAGCCCGCGCCGCGCGACGGTCTTGCGTTTGGACGCGCGCGCCATCGTCACTCCAGGTTCTGCACCTGTTCGCGGAACTGTTCGACCGTGGCTTTCAACTCCAGGCCGATATTGGTCAAGTCCACGTCATTGGCTTTGGCGCACAACGTATTCGATTCGCGGTTGAGCTCTTGGGCGAGAAAATCGAGCTTGCGGCCGACCGGACCGCCGTCACCGAGCAGCTTCTTGGCCTGCGCGACGTGAGCGGCAAGACGGTCGAGCTCCTCGCGAATGTCAGCCTTGCTCGCCATCAGGAGCGCCTCCTGATGCAGCCGATCGGGATCGAAGCGTTGCGAGGCCTCAAGCAACGTTGCGATCTGTTCGGCCAATCGCGCCTTGATCGCCTCGGGCTTGCGGCCGGGCGCAGCCTCGGCGCGCGAAGCAAGCGTTCCGATTTCGGAGAGCCGCGCATTCAGCACGCGACCGAGCGCCTCGCCTTCGGTCTTGCGCATGTCGCCGAGCCCCTGCAAGGCGCGGCCGAAGCCGTCGACGATCGCGGCCTCCGCAGCACGCCGCTCGTCTTCCTTTTCCTCGGTTTCGGCGATTTCGAACACGCCTTTCAGCGCCAGGATGCCGTCGAGCGAAGGCGGCGTCGCGGCGACCTTGCCGGCGAGCCCCTGCAGCGTCGCGAGCACGGCGTTCAGCACCGGCTCGTTCACCCGCACGGTGGGCGCCACGCCCTGGCGATCGACGGAAAGACTGGCGAACACGCTGCCGCGCGCGAGCTTGTCGGCGGCGCGACTGCGCGCCGGCGCCTCGACCGCATCCCAGCCGGTCGGCAGCCGGAGCTTCACGTCGAGCCCTTTGGAGTTGACCGATTTGATCTCCCACGCCCACGCGTAGGGACCGCTGACGCCGTGGCCGCGCGCAAAGCCGGTCATGCTCGACAGCGCCATGAAGCCTCGAATCCGTTGTGATTCAATTGGAGCGGATGAAAGCCTAGCGACGCGCCGCCGGGCTCACAAGACCGCAGCGCGCAGCTATTTCGTCAGCATCTGGATGCGCGCCCGCGCCAGACCGGCGAAATCGCAAGCGGCGAAGCGCGCCAGATGATCCTCATAGGCCGCAATGGTCCTGATCTCCTCAGTGCTTTTCCAATGCGTTTCGGCCCGCGCGCAGTTGGCGGCGGCTGGCGCCGCCGCGGGGACGAGCGGAGCGGATGGCGTCGCGGCGGCGCCCGGCAGCGGCATGCCGTAGCCGGCAAACGCCGTCACGATATCGGCCTGGATGTCCTTTGCGGCCGCGATATCGGCCTCGCCACCCGTGCGATCGCCCTGCTTCAGCTTGACGATGCCGCGGCCAAACAGCGAGTTTGCGAACTTCGGCCGCACCTTGAGCGCCGCCTCGTAATCCACCAAGGCCGCCTCGATCCGGCCGAGCTTCAGATTGACGAAGGCCCGGCTGTCCATGAAGTTGGCATTGCCCGGATCGAGCTGCAGCGCCTGATTACAGTCGGATAGCGCCTGCTGCAGGTCTCCGATGATGGCGCGATCCCAGCAGCGGCCGTTCCAGGCCTCCGCATAGTCCGGCTTCACCCGGCTGAGTTGGTCGTAGTCGCGAAGCGCCAACGCATGCTGCTTGTTGCGCTCGTAAATCCCCGCGCGAGACTCCAATGCATCAGCATGGTTCGCATCGATCCGGATCGCCTCGCTGTAGTCGTTCAGCGCGCGGTCAAAATTTTTGTTGTTCGCCTGCGAACGGCCGCGCCAATAATAATACCGCGCGTCGGAGCTCTCGTAACCGATCGCCCGGGTGTAATCCTCGATGGCGCGGTCGTAGTCCTTCATCATGTAGTAGGTGTTGGCGCGCTCATAATAGACGTTGGTGTTCTTACGGCCCTGGCTTTCGATCTTGGTCGGAAAAGGATCCAGGCGGATTGCCGCGTTGAAATCGTCAAGCGCGCGATCGTAGTCCTTCTTGACGTAATACGACTGTCCACGGCCGATGAAAGCATTGACCAGTCTGGGATTGAGGCGCAGCGCCTGATTGTAATCCGCAACGGCGCGATCGTAGTCGTCCTTCTTGTACCATTCGGCGGCGCGGTTCTGGTACAGCGTGGCGAGTGAATTGCCGGTGATCTTGCCCGTACCGATCGCACGCGTGCACGCGGCAATCGCCACATCTCCCGACTGGTAGGCGCAGGTGTCCTCATCCGCTGTCGCCGCGAAAGCCGCGCTCGGCGCGGTCATAACCATCATGGCGGCCGCGAAGCCCGCGGCCATGAGTACGCGCTGAACGGTCGATGCCATGATGCCCTCCCGGCGGCTCGGCAATGTTCCTACAAACCTAAATAGCAAACATCAGAAATAGCAAAAGCCGTGCGACGTGTCGTGCCGCCGCGGCCTAGCGCGCAGGCCGGGTCCGCGCGCGCGCTGGCGTTGCGGCGGGTGGCGGGGGCGACGCTGTGGGGTCGACCTGTCTCTCGAACGAGCGCAGCCGCGCGACGTTCTTCTGGTGCTGATCGTAAGTATCGGCGAACACGTGCCCGCCGGTGCCGTCGGCGACGAAAAACACTTCCTTGGTGCGCGCCGGATTGGCGACCGCCTCAAGCGAGGCGCGGCCCGGGTTGGCAATCGGGCCCGGCGGCAGGCCGTCGATGACGTAAGTGTTATAGGGCGTCGGCTGGCGGATCTCGTTGGCCTGGATTGGACGGCCGAGCGTGGCCTTGCCGCCGACCAAGCCGTAGATGATGGTCGGGTCTGACTCCAGCCGCATCTTCTGCTTCAGCCGGTTGACAAACACCGCAGCGACTCGCGTGCGCTCGTCCGGCCTGCCGGTTTCCTTTTCGACGATCGACGCCAGGATCACGAGTTGGTCCGCGGTCCGGATTGGAAGATCGGGGTTGCGGCGCTCCCAAGCTTCCTGGACGACGCGCTTGTGCGCCTGCTGCATGCGCTGAATCATCTGCTCGCGCGAGGTGCCGCGCGTGAAACGGTAGGTTTCCGGCAACAGCGTGCCCTCGCGCGGAATCTCGCGGATGTCGCCGGATAGGGTGTCGTTTTCCAGGAGCTTCTGCACGATCTGATCCGAGGTCAGGCCTTCGGCGACGGTGAACTGGTGCTGCACCACCTTGCCGTCGATGATGGTGTCCACCACGTCGCGCAGACTGGCGTTCCTCGGAAACTGGTACTCGCCGAATTTCAGCTCGTTGCGCGTCTTCATCATGAGCGCGCCGGCGATGAACAGGTAAGGCTGGTCGATCACGCCCTCGCGCATGAGCAGATCGGCGGTATCGCGGATGCCGCCGCGCGGTATGTTGACGACCCTCTCGTCCTTGAGCGGTCCGGGCAAATCGAACCGCTGCTTGCCGACGACGAAGCCAACGCCGGCCGCAACCGTGATCAGAAAAACAACGGTCAGGAACAGATTGCCGGCGATCACAAACGGATTGCGCGCGCGCCTGGACCGCCGCGGCGGCTGCGGCACTTTATCGGGCTGAAGTGCGGCACGCGGGCTGCGCGGCGAAAGGCGCTTTGAATCGAGCCCCGCCGCATCCATCGGACCTGCCGTCAGCGGCGGTTCGCCCGCGGTTGCAATCACTCGCGTGCTGGGCGACGACGCAACGGCAGCAGGCGCCGGCTCCGGTGCAGGCTCAGGTGGCGGCGGAGGCGGTGCTG
>CAMDDZ010000064.1 GCA_945893145.1 Rhodoplanes serenus
CATCACAGTCGCGGCCACATCGGCTCGCGGCTGCGACGACTCATGTCGTCAAGACAACTCACTCAGGAGAACCCATGACCAAAATCATCGACACAGCAGCGAGCGTCACCTCCCGGTTGCCGCAATTGAAAGCCGCCGGTGTCGAGACCGTGATCCGCTATCTCACCACCGCGACCGCGAGCTACAAAATCGTCCGCCCCGAGGAGGCGCGCGCTATAGCGCAGGCCGGGTTGAAGCTCGGCTTGGTGTTCGAGGACTACGGCGGCACGCGCGGCTACAGCGACATCAACGCAGGCTTCGGCAAAATCCACGCCGAGCTGTGCCTGCGCTGGGCGCCGATGGTCGGCGCGCCGGACCGCACCATCATCTGGTTTGCGGTCGACACCGATGCGCACGGCGCGCAGATCACCGATCACATCGTGCCGTATTTCCGCGCCATCAAGTCGACGATGGGCGAGCGCTATCGCGCCGGCATCTATGGCTGCGGCGCGGCTTGCGCGGCGGCGCTCGACGCCGCGGTGGTGGATGCGGCCTGGCTCTCCAATGCGCGCGGCTGGAACGGCTATCAGGCCTTCCTCGCCAGCAACCGCTGGGTTCTGCTGCAGCATCTGCCGGTCAAGATCGGCGGCCTCGACGTCGACCCCGACGACGGGCAGGGCGACACCGGCGCGTTCGTGCCGTTTGGTGAAGCGGCAGCGCCCGAACCGATAGCGCCTCCTGCAAAGCCTCTGCTCGCCAAGGGCAGCACCGGGCCATTCGTCCAAGAACTGCTGACCCGGCTCAAGCTCGAGCCTGAGTTCGGCGACAAAACCGACGCCGCTGTCCGAAAATTCCAAGCCGCGCACGGCCTGTTGGTGGACGGGGTCGTCGGTGACCAGACCTGGACGGCGCTCGGTTGAGCGAATTTCCAACAACCGAAGATCGCGACCGATTTCTGAAATGGCTGGCCGGAATGTCGCTCTGTGTCCTCGTGTTGGCCGGCCTCATCTTCTTCGCAATCTAACCCAAGGTGAATCATGAATGCTCTGCTGGGAATTCTCGTTAATCTGCTCGACGCCAACACGCTCGGCGGCTGGGTGCGCGCCGGCGTCGCGGCTGCGCTGGGCTTGCTGATCGCCCACAATGCGACGCTCGCCGCAATCCTGACGCCGGAGACGCAGACCTCGCTCGGCGCGGTCGCCGCCACCATCGTGGTCGGCGTGTGGTCCACAATCGCCAAGGCCTACGCGGGAAAGTAATCGGGCTCATTGCCGGCGGCACCGTCGCGCAATGGGCCGTGCTGATCCTCGCCGCCTGGCGGGCGGGCAAATTCCTGCTCGCGCTCGCCATCGGCTACCGGCAGCTCAATGGGCTCACCTGGTTCGGCCTGGCGCAACAGCTCATCGACAGCTTGCCGAAGCCGCACACCATGACAGCGCAGGAGCAAACCCGATGGTTCGATCGCATGTCCGGCGGCGGCTATTGAATGATTGACACCGCAGCGGTCGGCGCGGCGAGCGGCGCGATCACGGCCGCGATCGGCGTTGCGGTGTTCTTCATCGCGCGCCAGAACGCCCGCGCCGAGCAGGCGCTGAAGATCCAGCACGCCGAGCAGACCAGCGGCAACGCGCTGCAGACCGCCGCCGAGGCCGCGGAGGAGATCAAGGCGCTCAACGAGCGCGTCACCACGCTCGGCGCGCAGTTCGCGCTTTACCGCGAGCAGGCGATCGAAAAGTTCGTCACCCACGCGATGATCTCGGAGCTCGAAAAGCGCTTGGTCGAAAGCGACACCAAGTCCGAGCAGCGCGTCGTCGAGGCGATCGCCGGGCTCAACCAGCGCATCGATCGGGTGCTCGAGCCGACCGCGCGGCGGCGGAGAGGGTAGCGGCCGCCCGGCGCGGCGGACAAGCGCGAAGGCTTTGGCCTCCGTTTGGTTCGCCGCCAGCATGCGGTCACGCCAGGAATCAATACAGAAACGAGGCAATGACATGGCTCCTTGGACCCCGATACGTCCCGCGCCGTTCCAGCGGTGGCAGCCGCGAAACGAAATCACCAGGGCTCGGCTGGAGAGCCCATCGCCGGAAGAGCTCCGCGAGATGCGGCCCGACTATGACCCGGCGCTCTTTGACCCCACAGCAGCGAGAGGCGGTCATACGCACGACCCTTCGCATCCGTCACACTACAATCCGGATCAGCCTCGTGTGTCGGCGGGGCATTCCGACGGCGGGCAGTGGACGAGTGAGGGGTTTGAGGACGGGGACGCGATTGAGACGCAAGTTGCGGCGAACGGACATCATTTTGTAGTTCGGGCCTTATATGGAAAAACGAAATACTCGTTTCGCCCAGAAGTCGTGAAGTTCTTTAAGGAGGCCAATACGGGACGCCTTCATGACCCAAGCAGCAATAAGTTCGATAAGGTGCACCAGGCATATAGCCAGGCAGTACAGGAGGGGCTCGATCGCTTTTTAGAACGAAACAAGATACGCGGCGATCAGATGACAGTAAATCAAGCGGGTCAGTTTCTTGATGAAATTCTCAGGTCATTAGATCCGAGAATTCAAAGATTCAACTTCAGGCTTATGACGCGGGAGATTTTTAAAAGACACCGGATCATAATTCCTTCGCGCGGAACTGAATGAGGCTAGAATCATCATGAAAGCCGATGACGAACTCCAGGAGCGTATCTGGAACGATCTTTATCGAAAGACCCGCAAGCTCTTTCACAGGCAGGGAAAAGAGGAGCCGACCGGAGAGGGCGATTACTGGGTTGTCGATGACAACTACGGCTGGCGACAGCACACCGTCTATATCAACACTTTGAAGCTGCTGAGCCCTGTCAACATTGCAGTGCTCCGGAGTTTTCTGAGGTATCTGCCTGATTGGCAAATCATCCTCGTGGTCAATGTGCCCGGCAAGGGAAAGGCATGGCCGCCGATGGGTGTGACCATCCGCCGGCGCGAGATCATCGACGGACTCATGCGCAAGTACTTGCCCATGCCTTATCGAATGCTGGTCATCCCGGGAAGTAAGCCTGGCACCGGATACGACTGATTGGGCAGGCTAGGGCGCGCGTGAGGCTAAGCGCTGGCACGGCCGGATCACGGCTTGCCGCTGCCGTCGCTTGTGGTCTCGCTATCGAGCTTGCGTTGCGGCGCCAGAAAATCGATCCAGAGCAGATAGAGGCCAAGGCCCGCCAGGCACGCGCCGGCCCCGGCCAGGCGAGCGCTGCCGCCCAACACAAGAAGGCCGTACAGCGGCACGCCCCCGCCCGCGATCATGGTGAGGTAGAGCACCAGACAGATCGCGCGGCGCAGCGTCGATGGGGGGCGTTCGATCAGCATCAGGCGGAAGCATAAACCGCCACTGGGTATTTCCAAACAGCCCGCACTCCCTGTCCACGTCCCCCAATCTCCCTCCAGATTCCCTCCCTTCGCATCTCCTCCCGCCTGAACACCCGCACTGACTCTCCGTTTCTGTCTCCGTTTCTATCTCTTGCCCATCGTCGCGGTCCGTGTGACTGACTGGGCTCGATGCCCGCAAATCTATCGCCGTTCGCGCTGAAGCTCGGGGCGTTTTACGCCGCCTATTTCCTGTTCGGCGGCATTCAGCTGCCGTTCTTTCCGCTGTGGCTCGAAGCGCGCGGCCTCGACGCGCGCGCCATTGGCCTGGTGATCGCGATCCCGACCGTGGTGCGCATCGTGTTCACGCCGATTGCGGCGCACCAGGCCGACCGCCGCCATGCCTTGAAGGCCGCGCTGGTGCTGGCCTCCAGCGTCGCCACGCTCGCCATGCTGCTGCTGGGCGTGGTGGAAGGCTTCGCCGCAATCCTCGTGACCTACACCATCGCGGCGGTGGCGTTTTCGCCGGTGCTCTCCCTCACCGACGCCTATGCGCTGAGCGGCTTGCGCGCGCGAGGCCGCGCCTATGGGCCGGTGCGGCTGTGGGGCTCGGTTGCGTTCATCGCCGGCAATGTCGGCGCGGGCTTCCTGCTGGAGGCAATGGCGCCCGGCCAGCTGATCTGGCTCTTGGCCGGTGCACTGTCGGTTTCGATCATCGCCGCGATTGCGCTCGAGCCGCTCGACGCGCCGCTCGCTACGCCGGAGCAGGTGACGCCGGCACGGCGCGATTTCTGGCGCAACCCGGCCTTCATGGCGGTGGTCGTGGGCGCGGCCTTGGTGCAATCGAGTCATGCGCTCTATTACGGCTTCTCGACGCTCGACTGGCGCGCCGCGGGCTTCGATGGCCGCACCATCGGGCTGTTGTGGGGCCTTGGCGTGCTGGCCGAGATCGTGCTGTTCGCGGTTTCGGCGCGGCTGCCGGCGTGGCTTTCGCCAACCGCCATGATGGCGATCGGCGCCACGGGCGCCGTGATCCGCTGGACCGCGATGGCGTTCGATCCGCCCGCTGCACTATTGCCCGCGCTGCAATTGCTGCACGCCGCGTCGTTCGGCGCGACGCATCTCGGCACCATGGGGTTTCTGGCCCGCGCGGTGCCGCGGCCGTTCGCCGCCACCGCCCAGGGCACGCTCGCCACCGTGTCAGGGATTGTCTCGGCGACCGCGATGGCTACGTCCGGCCTAGTCTATGCGGCGTCGGGCAGCCTTGCCTATCTGGTGATGGCCGGCATGGCGCTCGCGGGCCTCGCCTGCGCGCTGTTTGCCAGCCGCGCCATCGCTAAAACTCCTGAATAAAAAGAAAGCCCCGGATCGCTCCGGGGCCGTAAGTTTCTGTGATGGCGTGCGCCGCTATTGGCGGCTGGTGGCTGTGGCTTCCACGGCGCGGCATTCCGGATACATGGCGGCGAGCTCGCGGCCGCGCAGGAACACCATCTTGGCCGACAGGCCGCCCTGCGCATTGATCCAGCGCTTGACGTGCTGCGGATAAAGATCCCAGAGCGCCTGGGTGCCAACTGTGCTGCGCACCGGCTTGCCGTTCGGGCCGGGCAGCCATGCGGCGTGGAAGCCGAGCGTCGCGCGCCGCGTCACGCAGATGCGGTCGCGCGGCACGATGCCGAGCACCAGCGTGCAGGCCGACAGACACACGCCGTCGATCACGACGCGCTCACCGGAATTGCGGACTGCCGCGTAAGCCTCGACGTAGGTGCCGATGCGGCCGCCGACATCGTCGGTGATCCGCATGGTGGCGAAGCTATCGGTCGCAAACAACATCGCCAGCGCGACGCCAAGCCAAGCTGCTCTCCCGCAAGCTGCCCCAGCCGCTTTCATGTCCCCGAACTCCCCGACCCCGAGTCGCTACTGTCGCTAACATTTGTAGGGGGCGGGACTCACAAAGGAAGCCCCCGCGAGCGGGGGCTGTCGTTACTCGTGTATGGCGTGGCGTTTGGGTCACAGCCGCCGTGGTTAACGGGGAAAATCAGAGACCGAGGCGTCGCGCAAGTTGCGTGATTTCAAGTTCCACCGCAGCGGTCTCGGAGCGGGTCCGGCTCGGCGTGGAATTAATTCCGCTGACCGGCTGTGCGGCGGGCATCGCCGGTGTGGCCACCGCTGTCGAGGTCTGTCCTGGCTTACAGGGCGGCACGAAGGCGCGCAGCTCGCGGCCGTGCAGGAAAATCATCTCAGACGATAGCCCGCCGTTGCGCGCGATCCAATGGCGGACGCCCGCCGGGTAGTATTCGCTCAAGCGTTGCGTATGCGCGGCGCTGTTGGTGCGGCCGCCCGCCGCATTCGGCTTCCAGGCGGCATGAAATCCCAGCAGCGCGTTGTTGGTGGCGCAGACGCGGCCGCGCGGCATGATGCCGAGCGCGATGGTGCAGGCCGAAAGGCACAGGCCGTCGATCACGACGCGCTTGCCGGAGTCGCGCGCCGCCGCATAGCGCTGGGCGTATTGATTGATCGAGCCGCCTGAGTCGGTGGTGATGACCATGTCGGCGGACGCAGGCGTCGTCCACAGCGCCGCCAGCGCTGCACAAAGCAAAGCGGAATGCCGCATATCGGTTCCTCCAGCCCGGAGTGGGCGGAGATCATCATCCGGCCGCAGCCGTTGCGATCCGGTTCAGCCGATCGTTCGGATTATTGAAAGTTGCGCGCCTGGAACTTACGGAACTTGAAAGAAATGCGGCGCGGCCGGCGGTGCGAACTGCGGCCCCCAAGCCTGTAGCAAGCCTGTCGCAAGCCTATTCGGTCAGCTTCTGAAAGCGCGGATCGCTGGCGATCGGTTTGAAATCGTCTGACGTCCGCATGTATTGCAGCAGGGATTTGTCGTCCATTTGTGCGACGTAGCCGATGGCCTCTCTGCTTCGGCCGGCGCGGACTTCGGCCTTCACCAGAATGTACAGCCGGTAGTTCGCGTCGTAGGCGCTGGAATAAGTCTGGGCTTTGACGATATCGAGCACCCGCTGATACTCCGAGGGTTTTTTGGTGTCGTAGTAGGCGTTGAGCAGTGCGGTGAGAACGGTGGGCCGCTTGTAACCCTTGGCGAGATCGGCTTCGCCGATCTGGATGATCTCGTCGTAAAGCCTGAAATGATTGAGGATCTGCAGCGGAGCGGTGACGTACCTCGGGTCGAGCTTCGCGGCCAGCCGGTAATTCTTCAGCGCTTTCTCATACTCCTGCTTCCAATTATAGGCGATGCCGAGATTGT
Source organism: Rhodoplanes serenus (assembly GCA_945893145.1). Classification (GTDB taxonomy): domain Bacteria; phylum Pseudomonadota; class Alphaproteobacteria; order Rhizobiales; family Xanthobacteraceae; genus Z2-YC6860. The sequence goes on from CAMDDZ010000064.1 coordinate 6,580, forward strand.
TATAGATGGCCGCATTGGCACGACCGGCGGCAACCTCTTTCTCAAGGAGCTCGATAACCTGATCGTACTGGCGGCTCTCAATGAGCGACTTCGACGTCGTGAGCGGATCGGTTTGTGCGGCAGCTGGACCCGCCGCCATAAGCAATCCAACAACCTGCAATCCAACAACCAGCAGTCTGCAGAACGTTAAGCTGCGCATCGATCTCCCTCGCGGTGCGGCTACCTGAGCTGCGAAATGTTAAGCCACTAATCCGCGGTCGCGCCAGATGCTTTGACCATCTGTTGCCAGACCGGTGTCTCCTTCGCGATGAAGGCGCCGAACTCCTGCTTGGTGCCCGGCCGCAACAGCACGTTGAGCTTGCCGAGGCTCGCGATCGCCTCCGGCGACTTCAAAATGTCGTTCAGCGTGGCGTTGAGCTTGTCGACGATGGCTGCAGGCGTGCCGGGCGGCGCCATCAGGCCGGCCCAGGGATTGCCGGGAAAATCGGCGAAGCCGGATTCGCGCAGCGTCGGCACATCGGGCAGGTCCGGCCAGCGCGCCGGCGCCGTAACAGCGAGCGCACGCAGCTTGTCCTGCTTGATCAGCGGTAGCAGCAAAGTGAGCGCATCGAATTGCAGATGCAGGCGGCCCGCGATCAGATCGGGGATCGACGGCGCGCCGCCCTTGTAGGGCACGTAGGTCATGCCGAGGTCGGCGACCTTATTGAACATCGCGCCCATCAGTTGCGGCGGCGTGCCGAGCGAGCCGCCGTAATTGAGCGTGCCGCGATGGGCTTTGGCATAGGCGACGAATTCCGCGACGGTCTTGGCCGGCACTGTGGGCGACGTCACCACGACGAACGGGAAGTCGGCCACGAGGCCGATCGGCACGAAGGCCTTTGGATCGTAGTTGAGATCTTTGTAGAGCACCGGCGCGATGGCGATGGGCGACAACGTGCCCCACATCAGCGTGGTGCCGTCGGGGGCGGCGTCCGCCACCGCCTTGGCGCCGATGGTCGAGCCAGCGCCGGGGCGATTTTCCACGATCACCGGCTGGCCGAGCCGCTGCTGCATCTGCTGGCCGATCACGCGGGCGATGGTGTCCATCGGTCCGCCGGGCGCGACCGTCACGATGATGCGGATCGGCTTGTCCGGGAAAGACTGCGCCGATGCGGTCGCCGCCGCCAAACCGAGCGCCGCCACCGTTATTGCCGTCAGAACGCTGCGCCGCATGGCGATCTCCTATTCGACTTTGGCGCCGGCGAGTTTCACCAGCGCGCCCCAACGTTGGATCTGCTCGGCCATGAAGGCGCCGAACTGCGGCGGCGTGCTGATCGTGGCGATCGAGCTGAAGCGATCGAGCGCGGTTTTGGCTTCCGTGGTCCTCAGACCCGTTCCGATGGCGGCGTTGAGCTTGGCCAGGATCGGCTCAGGCGTGCCGTGCGGCGCCACCACGCCGGTCCAGGCATCGATGGTGAAATCCGGATAGCCGCTTTCCGTGAGCGTCGGCACGTCGGGAATCTCGGGCCAGCGCTCGCTGCGCCCCATGGCGATGGCGCGCAGCTTGCCGCTCTTGATGTGCGGCATCAGGATCACGGTGCCGTCGATGCTGTAGTGGGTACGCCCGGCCAGCATATCGGTCACCGATTGCGCGGCGCCCTGATAGGGCACGTACGTGGCGTTGATGCCGGCCTTGCTGGAAAACAGCGCGCTGAGCAGATGCGGCGGCGTGCCGAGGCCTGCGCCGTAATTGATCTGGCCCGCGTTGGCCTTGGCGTAGGCGACGAACTCGGCGACCGTTTTGGCCGGCACCTGCTCGGGCACCGCCATGACATGCGGCAACAGCGCAAAGGTCGCAACCGGCGCGAACATCTTGAGCGGGTCGATGCCGGCGTTGACGTAGAGCGACGGCGCGACCGCGAGCGAGCCGGACGATCCGAACATCAGCGTGTAGCCGTCGGGCGGCGAGGCGGCGGCGGCCTTGGAGCCGATGGTCGAGCCCGCGCCCGGGCGGTTCTCGATAATCACCTGCTGGCCAAGGCTGTCGGTGATGAACTTGCCGGCGAGCCGCGCCATGGTGTCGATCGGCCCGCCGGGCGGAAACGGCACGATCATCTTGATCGGCTTGTCCGGATAGGTGGCTTGTGCGCGCGCGCCGGTGATCGTGCCGGCGCCGATCGCCGCGGCCGCCGATAGCAGCATCCGTCTGCTGATCATGATTCCCTCCCGGATTTGGTTTTTGTTGACGCGATCTTGTTGCCGCGCCCTCGATCTTAATCGGCTGTTGCGTGCCGCAGTAGCCCCAACTCAATGGGGCAACAGGCCGGAACGCCGCACCACATCGCTCCAGCGTTCGCGCTCGCGGGCCAGGAATGTGCCGTAGTCGTCGGCGGACCCCGGCCGGATGTCGGCGTTGAGCCGGGCCGCGGCGGCGGTGACTTCGGGCGAGCCGAGGCTTTGGTTGATCGCGCCGTTGAGCTTTTCGACGATGGCGCGCGGCGTGCCGGCCGGCGCCACCACGCCGATGAAGGTCAGCACCACGTAATCAGGCAGGCCGCTCTCGATCATGGTCGGGAGCTCAGGCAATTCAGAGCTGCGGATTTCGCTCGACAGCGCCAGCGCCCGCAGCCGGCCCTCGCGGATCAGCGGCAACATCCCTGCAACGTCGCCGAAGAACATCTGCACCTGGCCGCCAATCACCGCGGTGGCGGCTTCCGCCGCCCCCTTGTAGGGCACGTGCACGATCTCGATGCCGGTTTTCTGCTGGAACAGCAGGGCCGCCAGATGACTGGCGTTGCCGATGCCGGGCGAGCCGTAATTGAGCTTGCCCGGATTGGTCTTGGCGTAGGCGATCAGTTCGCGCACCGATTTCGCCGGGAAATCCGGATGCACCACCAGCACCTCGTGGTTCTGCGTCAGCTTGGCGACCGGCACGAAGGCTTTGGCCGGATCGTAGTCGCGATTGCGATTGACCAGCGGCGTCACCACCAGCGAGCTGATGTTGCCGCACAGAAGCGTGTAGCCGTCGGGATCGGCGGTGGCGACCAGCTTGCCGCCGATCGCGCCCGATGCGCCGCCGCGGTTCTCGATGACCATCGGCTGACCGAGAATCCGCACCAGCGGCTGCGCGACCAATCGCGCCGCGACATCGACCGGCCCGCCGGGCGGGAACGGCACCACGAGCTTGATCGGACGGTCCGGGTAGGTTTGCGCGGCGGCAGGAGCCGCGAGAGCGGCAGTAAGGAATGCTGCTAGCAGAGCGCGCCGGCCAACCATCGCTTCCTCTCCCATCCCTTGCGCAGAGCGCGCCACTCCGGCGCGCGCCACACACTCCGTTCATTCCCGCGTAAGCGGGAATCCAGAGCTTCTTATTTCGGCTTCTCAGTTCATCAATTCATGTTCTCGTTCGTGGCTCCTGGGTCCCCGCTTCCGCGGGGACGAACGGCGGTGAGGGTATTGGCCCGCCCGCCGTCAATTAATCTGCACTCCGCTCTCGCGCACGATCTTGGCCCATTTCGGCGCCTCGTCGGCGATGAAGGCGGCGAACTCCGCCGGCGAGCCGGGCCGTCCCTCGATGCCAAGCCGGCGCATGCTGTCGATCATCGCCGCCGAACGCAGCGCCGCATTCGCCGCGCCGTTGAGCCTGCCGATGATGGCCTCCGGCGTACCGGCCGGCGCCCACAGCCCGGCCCAGAAGCCGAGCGATAGCCCGGGAAATCCGCTCTCGATCATGGTCGGCACATCCGGCAAATCCGCCTCGCGCGTCGTGCCCCATTGCGCAATGGCGCGCACCTTGCCCTCGCGAATGAGCGGCAGCAGCGTCGAGGTGGTGCCGATGTTGAGCTGGATGGTGCCGCCCAGCATGTCGGCGATCGCCTGCATACCGCCCTTGTAGGGCACGCCCGCGATCTTCAGTCCGTTGCTGAGGTTGAACCATTCGCCGACCAGCTGCGGCGCGGTGCCCTGGCCGTAGCCGAAGTTGAGCGTGCCGGGATGCGCCTTGGCGTAGGCGATCAGCTCCTGCGGCGACCGCACCGGTAGCGACGGCGGCACCACCGTCACCCACGAGCCCCAGACCACATTGGCGACCGGCGCAAAGCTTTTCAGCGGGTCGAAGTCGAGGTTTTGGTACATGGCGGGCGCCACCACCAGGCTCGAGCTCTGGAACAGCAGCGTGTAGCCGTCGGGCTCCGCTTGCGCCACGGCCTTCATGCCAATCGTGGTGCCGGCGCCGGGCCGGTTCTCGACCACGACGTTCTGCGGCAACTGCATCGACATGTGGTGGGCGAGCAATCGCGCCGCGACGTCGACCGGCGAGCCCGGCGTGAACGGGGCGATCATGCGGATCGGGCGAGCCGGGAAGCTCTGCGCGGCGGCCGGCCATGCCGCGCCGCTTGCGAAGAGACCCAACAGTGTAGCGCGGCGCGAGATCATGGCGTGCTCTTAATCTCCTCAGAGCCCGTCATCCCCAAAGAGCAGGATTTGGCGGATGAACCAGGCTGCCCTCGTAGCGTAACCCGTCCGGGCGGTCCTTTGCCAGCAACAGCGGGCCGTCGAGATCGACCACGCTGGCGCGCTGCGCCAACAGCATTGCGGGCGCCATGGCGAGCGAGGTCGCCACCATGCAGCCGACCATCAGGCCAAAGCCGAGCCGCTCGGCTTCCGCCGCCATCGCCAGCGCTTCGGTCAGGCCGCCGGTCTTGTCGAGCTTGATGTTGACCGCGTCGTAGCGGCCAACGAGGTGAGCGAGCGAAGCGCGATCGTGCACGCTCTCGTCGGCGCAGACCCGCACCGGGCGCGCCATCGCGCCAAGCGCCGCGTCGTTATCGGCCGGCAGCGGCTGCTCGATCAGGGTCACGCCGGCCGCAGCGCATGCCGCGAGGTTGGTGGCGAGGTTTTCCGGCGTCCAACCTTCATTCGCGTCAGCGATCAGCTCGGAGTTCGGCGCCGCGCGGCGGATCGCGGCGATGCGCTCGGGGTCGCCCGGCGCGCCGAGCTTGATCTTGAGCAGCGGCCGCGCGGCCGCAAGCGCCGCGGCTTCCGCCATCGTGTCGGGCGCGGCCAGCGAGATCGTATAGGCGGTGGTGAGCGTGTGCAGCGCCGGAAGGTTGGCCAGCGCCTGCGCCGAGGTGCCGGCGCGCTTGGCCTCCAGGTCCCAGAATGCGCAATCGAGCGCGTTGCGGGCGGCGCCGGCGGGCATCGCCTGCTGCAAGGCGGCACGGTCGAGCCGGCCCAGGCCGAGCTGTTCCTGCATGGCGCCGAGCGAAGTCATCACGCCGGCGACCGTCTCGTCATAGCGCGCATAGGGCACGCATTCGCCGCGGCCGCGATGACGGCCATCGCTCAGCTCCGCCACCACCACCACGGCTTCGGTCTTGGCGCCGCGGCTGATCGAGAACGCGCCGGCAATGGGCCAGCGCTCGACGCGAGCGGACAGCGAAAGCGGCAGCATGCGCATTGAAACAGGCATGGCGGCCAGTATGCGGGCAGGGGGCGTAGGCACTCAAGCTGTTGCCCAAAGCGAAACGGGCGCGCCGATCTGGCGCGCCCGTCCGTCGTAGTTCGTGTGCCGAGCCTTACTGCTCGCCGAAGCGTCCGGCGGCGTGGGCCAGCATGGTGTAAACCTTGCCGGTTTCGGACGTCAGATACGTCCGCGCCACCACCTGACCGCGATCGTCGCGGGCGACGTCCTCGAGCAACCGCTCGAACTCGCCGACATAGCGATCCACCGTCTGCTTGAACTCGCGGTCGGCGCGATACTTCTTGCGGATCTCGTCGAACGTCTTCTGGCCTTGCAGCGTGTAGAGCCGCTTGGTGAACACGTTGGTCTCGCCGCGCTTGTAGCGGTCCCAAAGCTCGGCGGCCGCTTCGTGGTCGATCATCCGCGCGATATCGACCGACAGCGAGTCGAGCGACTCGATGGAGTGACGCGGCGGACGCTCCTCGGCGCGCGCCATCGGCATGCGGTCGTCGCGCATCGGCTCGGGCCGCGGCATGCGGTCGTCAGGGCGCGGCGGCGCGCGGTCGTCGGGCATATCCTCCGGACGCGACGCACGGTGCAGCAGGTCGGTGAGCCAACCGCCACGGCCGTTACCATTGCCGTTGCCGTTGGCCGGGCTGAGCGACGGCGCATCGGCGCGGCGCGGCGGCAGCGGCTGGCCCGGCATGTCACCGCGCGGCATGTCGCGCATCGGAGGCGGCGGCGGCGCCGGGATCTGGCGTGCACCTTCCATGCGGGCGTTGGCGGTTGCCAAGAGCGGCTGCTGCTCCTGGCCGCGGCGCATCGGCTCGGCCGCGTCGAGGCCGCGACCATGGCGGGCGACGATGCGGTTGAGCTCGGCGAGCGCCTCGATCTGATCGACGATGACGCGACGCATCTGGGCCGCGCTCTCGGTGGTCTCCTGCGGCAGCTCGAGGATGCCGCGACGCAGCTCGGTGCGGGTGGCATCGAGCTCGCGCTGCATCTCGCCGGTCATCTGCTTCATGCTTTGCAGCATTTCGGTGAAGCGAGTGGTGGTCTGCGAGAACATCTCGTGCGTCTCGCCGCTGTGCTGACCGTAGATGGTGCGCAGCGCATCGCTGGTCTTGGCGCGTTCGGCTTCCATGGCACGGGCGCCTTCAGTGCTCGACTCCGCGATGATGCGGGCGATGTCGCGCGCCCGCGTCGAGGCGCCTTCGAGCGACTCATCGAGCAGGCCGGAGAAGCGAGCCAGCCGCTGTTCGATGTCTTCGGTGCGCAGGTCGAGCGTCGTGACGACCGACTCGATGGCCGCGCGCCGCTCGGTGAACGTCTCGTCGGTGCGGCGGTTGCTGGTGTCGATCAGCGAGACCGCTTCGGCGAGCGAACGGCCGTGCTGCTCGAACTGGCCGGCCAACTGGGCGAGGTCGCCCAGCACCTTGCTGGTGACGGCGTGGAACGAGGAGATGTGCTGATCCACCTGGTTGCTCGCGACGCCCGAGCGCTCGGCCACCTCGTTCATGGTGGCGACGAACTCGGACACGCGGGTAACCAGCGTGTTCTCCAGCGCGCTCATGTTCTCGTGCGCGCCGCTCAAGACCTCCTGCAGCAGGATGTTGGCCTCGCGCAGCCGCTCGAACAGCGCCGTGGTGTCGGCGCGCAGCATGCCGTGGGTCTCCAGCATCTCGGAAACCGTGGCGGATGCGGTCTGCTTCGACTGCTCGATCGCGTTCTGGGTGCTCGACTGCAGCTCGTTCAGCGTGTGGTTGACCGCGCTGGTGGCAGACAGACTCGCCTCGTTGATGAGGCGCGCGATCTGGTCGCTGTTGTCCATCATGGTGCGCGTGTAGGTGAAGCCCTGAGCTTCGATCGCCTTCACGGCCTGGTCGGTGGCCTTGCCGATCTCGAACGAGAACTCCTTGCTCTTGGCGCCAAGCGCGCCGAGGAGCGTGCTGGAGTTCTGGTCGAGGATGCGCGTCATCTCGCCGGCGCGTGCGCTGACCTGGCTTGCGATCTCGTCGGCCTTGCCGACGAAGCTGCGTGCCACTTCGGCGCTGACGCCGAGCAGCGTGCGCTCCACGTCGGTCGCGTTCTGCTTCAGCACGTTGCTGACGCCCGTCGACACCGAGGTGAGCGAGCGCTGCGTCTCGGTCGCGGCCGCTGTGATGGAGCGCTGCGACTCGCTCGCAGCCGCCGTGATGGAGCGCTGCGTTTCGGTCGCAAGGCTGGAGAGCGCGTGCTCGGCTTCCGCCGAGTTGGTCTTGATGACGCTGGAGAGCTGCTCCATCCGTGCGTAGAGCGAGTCGGCGGCCGCTTTGGTGCGGCTTTCGATCTGCTCGGTGACGGTCTCGGCGCGGCCCACCAGGAGCTGCTCGAAACGGCCGATGCGGGTGTCGAGGTTGTTGGCGACCTCGAGCGCGCGCGAGCCGAGCGCCTTGTCGATCTGCTCGATCCGCGAGCCGATGGTCTCGGCAAGCTCAGCGCCGCGGCTGTTGAGGGTGCCGCTGACGTCGCCGATGCGCCGGTCCAGCGCTGCAACGACCTCTTTACCGCCTTCCGCAAGGGTCTTGGCGATGTCCATGACGCGCGACGACAGCGCGTCGTTGAGTGTCTGGGTGCGGCTGTCGAGCGCTTCCTGGAAGCGCGACAGGCGCTGGTCGAGCGTGGCGGTGACTTCCGTCGCCTTGGTCCCGACCTTGGAGTCGAAGCCATCGACGTGCGACCGCATCGCCTCGCTGACCTCCTGGGTACGCTGACCCAGGCGCTCAACCAGTTCGCCGCCGTAGGTTTTGACGGTGCGGTCGAACTCGGAGAGATGGCGGGTGATGAGGTTGCCGAGCGTGCCGCTGTCGCGTGAGATCTTCTCGGCGAGCTCGGTGCCGCCGTGCGAGAAGATTTCCTCGAACGACTGCAGGCGCGCCGCCAGCATGTCGCGCACTGCGTCGCCACGGCTGGCGATTGCGGTGGCGAGCTGCTCGGCGCTTGCGCTGAAGGTCTCGGTGACCTTGTCGCCGCGCTCGATGATCGTGTCGGTGACCCGGGTGGCGGTCTGCTCAAGCTTGGTCACCACGTCGGTGCCGCGCAGGCTGAGATCGAGCACCAGCGAGTCGCCGGTCGACTTCAGGGTGTTGTTCACCTCGTCGCCGCGCGTCGCGATGGTTTCGGCGAGCCGGCTCGACGTGTCGACCAGCTGGTCGGTGATGTGCTGCGTACGATCTTCCATCATCTGCACGACCGCCGAGGATTTCTGCGCGAAGCCCTGGGTGACGTCGTCGAGCCGCGAGTCCATCAGCTGCGTCAGGTTGTTGGTCAGCTCGGAGAACTCTTCGGTGATGTGGTCGGTCTTGAAGTTGAGGCTGGAGGTCAGCCGGTCGCTCGCGGTCGCGATAGCGTGGCCGGTCTCCTGGCTGGTGCGCTCAAGGCGCTCCAGCAGGTCGCCGCCGCGCTCGCCGAGCGCGCCGATCATGGAATCGCCGGCGCGGCCGAGCGCGAGCGTGATGTTCTCGCCCTTCTCGGTGAGGGCCTGGGCGATGCGCGTCGCGCTCTCGTTGACGCGCTCAGCCACTTGGTCGCTGACCGACGCGATGTCGTTGGACAGATCGAGATGCACGCTGGTGATGGCGTTGCGCACGTGCTCGCTCTGGGAGACCAGAGTGTCGCGCTGTTGCGCCAGGGTATCGAGCAGGCCGCGAATGCGGATTTCGTTGTCGTGATAGGCGCGCTCGAGCGTGGAGACTTCGTTGGAGACCAACGCCTCCAGTTCGGCGGCGCGGGCCAGCGCCCGCTCGACGCCGTCGCCCATGGCGGCGACTTCGCGGCGGATGGCCTGGCCGACTGTCACGATCGACTCGCGGGCGACCTCCTCGGGCTCGGCCAGCCGCATGGCGACGCCGGCCATGGCTTGCGCAATCAGGCGCAGCTCCTGCGAGCGCCACACCATATGGGCGAGCAGGAAGAAGAAGATGACTGGCGCAACCAGGAACAGCGCGAGGCCGAACATGGCGGGAACGCCCGCCGAGCCTTGGGTCGCGACCGACTGCAATTCCGGCAGATAGACTCCGGCTAGGATCAGGCCGCAGGTCACCCAGGCCAGCGCAAAGATGGCGGCCGCCATGTAAGACGTGCGGGCGGGCTTGCGCTGCAAGGTCTGGAGGATCTGGCCAATCGACTGGCGGTCGTCATTGGCGGCGCGCCGAACCTGAGGTTGTTCGTCGCTGCCATAATCCTGGTCCTGACCCTGGAACAGGTCATGATCGGGTGCGGCCGGCTGGATGGGTGCGCGCGTTGGACGGCGCTCCGGCATCATGGGCTCGTTCATCGGGGTATTCAGTGGCGCAGACCGATGGCTGCCGGGGGCAGCATCGTTCACGCTCAGGGCATCTTGGATCGCCGAAAGAGCCGTTTCGGTCGGGTCTTTGATCTTTTTCGGGTAGTTTGCCATGTCCGCCGTCGCCTCGCGTTGTTACTCGGGACTGGGACCCGGCCCAATGTTGGGCCGTGTCACGCGCGCGTCATTGTGGTGGCCCCCTTCCAAGAGGCCGCGCCTCCGACCGGAGGAGTTGTCCACATGCTTATCCACAGGACTCCCCCGAGCCGAGCAGGTATCCTATCGGCTTGGGACATCGAAGAAAACCAGAACGGTAAGGGTTTTTTAATCATCGTTAATTGGGGGCCTGCGGCCGTTCTGTAGAGCCTTTCGTGCAGCGTTTTCGGGAGCTTTTCTTGGGCCAGCTTGACGAAACCCGCGGCCGCCGCCGCGCCACCAGCCGCCTTAAGAATGAGGTCAGCAATGCGGCCATCCTGCGGCCGACGCCGCTGCAGCTGCGATATCTGGAGCGCGGCTTGAGAGAACCTGGTGGAAAACTGCCGCTGTTCGATCGCGACGGTCGCGAGGTGGCAAAGAAGACCATCGAGGCTTGCATCGCCAACGGCTGGGCCGAGCCCTGGGTTGAAAACCCGATCAAACCGGACTGGCTGGTGTGCCGGCTGACGCCGGCCGGCGTCCGGGCGCTGGAAAAGCCGGGCACCCGCGCCGCGCCAGCAGGACGACATTAACCAGCGGTCCGAACATCGGGCCGCGACGGGGTCGAATACGGCCATGTATTTACCGGGTTTTGGCCGTCCACCTGCCAGAATCCACTCCTAGAGCCTCCGAAGAGGCCACTGGGAGGCGAGCCATGGTCGCGCTTTTAAAGATCATAGAGGACGTGGACGCACCGCCGCTCGTGCCGGCGGAGCAGCCGATCGATCTCGATCATCTGTCGCGCATGACGCTCGGCGAAGAGAGCCTTGAGCGCGAGGTGCTGGCGCTGTTCGACCGCCAGGCCGGCATGCTGCTGACGCGGATGAGCCCCGCCACCCTGCCGGAGACGGCGGCCTCGGCGCATACGCTGAAAGGTTCGGCCCGCGGCATCGGCGCCTGGCGCGTCGCGGACGCCGCCGAAGCGGTCGAGTGCGCCAAGACGGCAGAGCTCAGGAACGCGATTTCGGCACTGGGCGCCGCGGTCAATGAGGCACGGGCCGCGATCGCGGACCTGCTGCAGCCGCGCCCGGCTTTGGACAACGGCAATAAATAATCGGTAGCAAGGAATTTCGCCGGCCCGGACTGCGCACTGGCGCAGGCGGCGCTGAGCCGTTAGATAAATGTCGCCCGGCCGTCCGGTCGGTTTTCCTGCCGATAGCCCATACTTCTGATAGCGATGCCAAAAATCACCTTCATCGAACCCAACAACACGCCCCGCACGATTGAAGCCGAAATCGGCGCGACCGTGATGGAAACCGCGATCAAGAACGACGTCGCGGGCATCGAGGCCGAATGTGGCGGCGCCTGCGCCTGCGCGACCTGCCACGTTTATGTGGACGAGGCCTGGGTGGCGAAGACCGGCGGCCCGTCGCCGATGGAAGAGGACATGCTCGACTTCGGCTACGACGTGAAGCCGAACTCGCGGCTGTCGTGCCAGATCAAGGTGACGGCGGAGCTCGATGGCCTCACCGTGCGGGTGCCGGAGCGGCAGGCCTAACGCGCTGGCGCGCCGGTCAACTGGCGCGCAACTTCCACTGACTGAGCTTTGCGATCAGCTCCTCCGGGATGGGGCTGGCTTTGCGCGTTTTCAGGTCGATGCAGACCAGCGTGGCGCGGGCGGCCGCCGCGCATGCGCCGTCGCGGAAGATCGCCTGCGCGGCCTTGAACGAGGAGCGGCCGAACTCGGCGACGCTGGTTCCGATCTCGATGGTGCCCGGCCAGTGCAGCTCCTTCATGAAGTCGATCTCCATGCGGACCAGCACGAAGGTCAGGCCCGGCACGCCGATGCCAAGGCTCTTGTCGCGGAACATCGCCACCCGGCCGCTCTCGAAATAGGTCGAGAACACCGCCTGGTTGACGTGGCCCTGCGGATCGAGGTCGCCGAACCGGCAAACGTCGCTGACCCGGTGTGGATAATCGGCAAGCTGCGGCACGGCCTTCGGGGCGCGCGCGGACGGTTGATCGTTCACGGGAATTTCCTTCGGCGAACGCCGGGCCTGGGAGAACGTCTGTCCCGCTCGGCGCATTTCCATAGCGGGGCGCTGCTGCCGGCCGCAAGGGCGTGGCGCAAGAAGAAATGGCGCAAGGAAACAAGTTGCGGAATTTCCTCTTTTCCCCGCGCGCCCGCCCCGCTAGACCATCGCGGATAGCCATCCCAAGAACAGACAGTTTGCATCAACTCATGAGCGATCCGATCAAGACTGACGTGCTGATCATCGGAGCGGGCCCGGTGGGCCTGTTCGCGGTGTTCGAGCTTGGGCTCCTCGACATCAAGGCGCACCTTGTCGACATCCTCGACAAGGTCGGCGGCCAATGCGCCGAGCTTTATCCCGAAAAGCCGATCTACGACATTCCGGCGATCCCGAAAATTTCGGCGCAGGGCCTGGTCGACCAGCTGATGGAGCAGATCAAGCCGTTCGGGCCGACGTTTCACCTAAACGAAATGGTCGAGGGCATCGAGCGCACCGGGCAGCCCGGTTTTCGCGTCACCACCGACGGCGGCAAGGTGTTCGAGTGCAAGCTCATCGTGGTGGCGGCCGGCGGCGGCTCGTTCCAACCCAAGCGTCCGCCGATCCCGGGCATCGAGGCCTATGAGAGCAAATCGGTGCATTACGCGGTGCGCAAGATGGACGCGTTCCGCGGCAAGAAAATCCTGATCGTCGGCGGCGGCGACAGCGCGCTCGACTGGACGCTCAATCTCGCGCCGGTCGCGTCGCACCTGACGCTGCTGCACCGGCGGCAGGATTTCCGCGCCGCGCCCGACAGCGTCAACAAGATGATGGCGATGCTCAATGACGGAAAGATCGACTTCGTGCTCGGCCAGGTGACAGGCCTCGAAGGCGCCAACGGCCAACTCACCGCCGCCAACGTCAAACGCAACGACGGCTCGACCTTCCACATCGCCTGCGACGCCATGCTGCCGTTCTTCGGGCTCACCATGAAGCTCGGGCCGGTGGCGAACTGGGGGATCAAGCTCCACGAGGACTTGATCCCGGTCGATACCGCGACGTTCGAAACCAGTGAGCCCGGTATCTTCGCAATCGGCGACATCAACACCTATCCGGGCAAGCTGAAGCTGATCCTCTCCGGCTTTCACGAGGTCGCGCTGATGTCGCAGAAGGCGCACCGCTACGTGTACCCGGAGAAGAAGCTGACGTTCCAGTACACGACGTCATCGACCAGCCTGCAGAAGAAGCTCGGCGTGGCGTAGCCGCCTGATTGGGGTCTTATTGCGGCGCCGGTAGGCTTGGCGCCGGCAATCCCGTCGGTGGCGGCAACGGTTGCGCCGTGACGGCGGCCGGCGCGTGAAGGCCCAAGGCCTGGCGCGCGGCCGGCAAGGCGGCGTCCGCCATCGCGGCGTGACCCTCCGCGGTCGGATGAACGGCGCCGCCGTAAACCGCGCTGGTCGCGCCCCACATCGCGTCATGCAGCTTGGTGGGCTGCAGCACCGAGGGCAGGCCCTGCGCAAAGGTCATCGCCGTGAAGTAGCTGTCGTTCGCCGTTCTGATCCAGCGCGCGCGCGACGCATAGGGGCGAAAGTCGCTCGGCCGGTGCGCGCAGGTGAGCGGCGCGGCCGGCGCCGACACCGGATCGGCGTCGAAGCTCTTGCCGTCCGCAAGGAAACATTCGCGGTCGAACACCGGATCCTCGGCCGCTTGTGCGCAGATGCCGTGCTTGGCAAACGCGGCCTGATGGCCATCGACAAAGGACATCTGGTCGGTCGATGGATCGCGGCAGATGACGCCGTTGTCGCAGCGCGCCAGCGCCTTCACGCGCGGCAAGAATTGCCGCGCCGTGAACTCGGTCACCAGGCGCATCCGCTTGCCGTCGGCGGTGAACGACGGATGCACGTCGAGCCCTTCGCGGCCGCCGGGGCAAGGCTCATCGCCGTTGAGCGCCGGATTGCCGTAGGAGACGTAAACCACGCGCGACAGGTCGCCGCTGACCAGGGGCTTTAGCGCGGCGCGCAGCTTGATGAAGCCCGCGGGCAACTCCCGCTCGGCGAGACGCTGCGATTCCGCAACCGTCGCCATCATGCCGCCTTGGCGGAACAGCACGCGCTCGACGCTACCCGAAATGATGACATCGGCAACCAGGCCGGAAAACTTGATGTCGTTGGCGCCAATGGTGAGCAGCACGAGATCGAGCGCACGGTCGGCTTGCCGCTGGCGCGCAGCGGTGAGCAAGTCGCGAAGCTGCGGGATCTGGCCCGGAATGGTGCCGGCGCAGCGCCCGCTGGGCGGACAGTCGCTTGCCCGCTGCGAGCCGAGCAGGCCGGCCTCGATGGTGGCGCCCGTACAGGCGAGCGGGATGTAGGTCACGGCGGCATGCCGGTTCTGCACCGCAAGCGCGAGCGCGGTGCGAAGCTGATAGCCGTAGAGCGAACGATGGCACGCCGCCGACATCCAGCGTGCCGCGGCCTTGTTCCAATCGGCGAGGTTGGCGGCCGCATCGGGGCCGCTCAGCGTGTCGTCGCAGGAGCGGTCGCCTTTATAGCCAGAGCGGCTCGGCCGGAAGTATTCGCTCAATCCGGTGCCGAGGAATTGCCGGAAGCAGAAGCCTTCGTCGGAGAGCGAGATGGCGCGGTCGGGATTGCCTTCGCCGGAGGCGACCGAGTCGCCCAACCCCGCAATCAGCAGATCGCGCACTTGGACTTCGGCGGTGACGTTGGTGACGCTGCCGTCGCTGCGGCCCACCCCAACCACGACAGTGGTCGGACGGCCGTGGCGCACGCGCAGCCGTATCTCTTCGTTGCAGGGTGTAGTGGCGAGCTGCGGCGGCGAGTTGCCGTCCTCGAAGCTCCAGGCGCAGGTGGTGGCGTCCGGCGGCAGCGCGCCGGCGAGGTGGACGCCGATGCGGTGATCCTCCGGTGCGAGGTAGTTCTCGCGCACGCCGTCGCGCTGGCAGGTTTCGACAACCTTGCCGCTCGCATCGATGCAGAGATGTTCGACGATGTCCTTGGCCCAGCCGCGGCCGTCGGTGGCGCGCGCCAGCCGGCGTTCGGCGGCGAGCACGCCGTCGCCGACCGCGGCGTCGACGTGGCGCTTGAAATCGGCCTCGTTGCGGAACAGGCGGAAGCGGTTCTTGACCTCCCACTCGATCCGCAGATCGCCGGCCGCGGGGCTTGTCGTGGAAGGACTCGCAGCCGCAGGCTGGGCGCGAGCGTCGCGAGAGGCTGCGGTGCAGGCGAGGAGGGCGGCTAAGGCCGCAAGGGCAAGTGCGCGCATATCGGTCCAGGGATGAAGGGCGCTATCCCAACACCGCCCATGCGGCGGAAGTGTGGGGCTAGTGCCGCCGTCATTTTAGGCGGCCAATTGGCCAGCCAAGCCGCGGCATTTCGGCCCGGATCAGGTTCTCGACCGCCGCAGCGACGGCGTGGCGTCCGGGGCCTGGAGCGCCGAGTCGCTCACCGCGGCTTTAACCTTTTGCGGCGTGAACGGCGCCGAACGCAGCCGCACGCCGATCGCGTCATAGACCGCGTTCGAGATCGCCGAAGGCACCACGGCGCTCGTCGGCTCGCCGGCGCCCCACGGCTTCTCGGCTGGGCGGCTGATGAGATCAATGACAATGTCCGGAATGTCCGGGAAGGTGAGGATCGGGTAGCTCTCCCAGTCGAGGCTGGTGACCTGGGAGCGATTGAATTTCACCTCTTCGATCAAGGTGCGGCTCATGGTCTGGATGACGTTGCCTTCGATCTGGTTCTTGACGCCGTCCGGATTGATGATCATGCCGCAGTCGTGCACGACGTAGAACTTCGGCACCCGGATTTGGCCGCTGACGCGATCGACCTCGACCTCCGCCACCGCGCCGATGTAGGTGCGCACCAGCTCGTACTTGCAATACGCCATGCCGCGGCCCTTGAGCACATTGCCCTCGGGGCTGACTTGCGGCGACGGGCGTTTCTCCCACTTCGCCAGCGTCATCAGACGATCGAGCACGTCGTGGCCGCGCCGGTCGGCCGGATCCATGTACTTCTTGCGGAATTCGATCGGATCGATTTTGGCCACCGCCGCAAGCTCGTCGGCGAAACATTCGTTGGCAAACGTGTTCTGCATCCGCCCCGGCGTCCTGATCCAGGACGGGCGCAGCGGCGTCGTCTCGAGCCGCCGGCACACCGTGCGCACGTTCGGGAAGCGGTACGGAATTGCCGAATTCTGGAAAATGTTGCCAGGCGCGATGTGGTTCTCGGCCGGCATGCCAGCGAGCGTCGCCGCCACCAGCGGCACCAGAAAGCCTGACGGCGTCTGCTGCGGGAGGAAAAACTCGCTGTCCCAAGCCGCGACATTGCCGCGGTCGTCCATGGCGGCGCGCAGATCAATCAGGGTCGGCGGGCCTTTCGGATCCCAGCCGTGTTCGTCGGCGCGCGACCATTGCACGCGCACCGGCTTGCCGGCGGCGCGCGCCAACAGCGCAGCGTCGGCGGCGGCGTCTTCGTGACCGTTGCGGCCGTAGCAGCCGGCGCCTTCGACATAAATGCAGCGCACGCTCTCGGCCGGCAGGCCGAACATGGTGGCGAGCTGCTTGCGCAGATTGTGGGTCGCCTGCGAGGCCGACCACGACGTCAGCTTGCCGTCGCGAAATTCGGCGACCGCGCAGGACGGCCCGATCGAGCCGTGGGTGTTGATCGGGAAATCGTAGGTCGCCTTCATCAGGCGGGCGTTCGGCGTGGCCATTGCCTTCTCGACGTCGCCGGTGCCGCTGGTGGTGTCGCTCGCCGCCACCGTCGTGTTGCGCACGTGGTCCCAGAGCTTGTCTTGTTCCGGCAGCGTCTGTGACGGCGACCAGGTGGCTTTGAGTTCGCGCCCGGCGCGGATCGCGGCCCATTCGTTTTCGGCAACGACGCCCAGGAAGTCGCCCTCGCGCACCAGTTTGATGAAACCCGGAATGCCGCTAACCGAGGTTTCGTCCACACTCTGGAGCCGGGCGCCAATGGCGGGCGGCCGCACCACGCGGCCGTGCAGCATGTTGGGCACGCGGAAGTCGTGGATGTAGGTGAAGTTGGCCATCACCTTGCTGGGAATGTCCTCGCGCGGGAGAGACCGGCCGATGAACTTGTGGTTGCGCGGATTCTTGGTCGGCGCCGGATTGGCCGGGTCGAGTTTGAGCAGGAACGCGCGGCCACCGACCAGTTCGCCATAGGTCGCGCGCGAGCCGCCGCCGGTGATGAGGCCGTCGGCGATGAACAATTCGTCGGCCTTCACGGCGAGGCGCTTCACCGCTTCGGCAACCAGCGCCTGGCGCGCGGTCGCGGCGGCATTGCGAATCTGCATGCCGCCAACCTGGATGGTGAGGCTGCCCCAGGTGGTGCCCTGGTCGGGCGTCACTTGGGTGTCGCCGGTGACCATCTGCGTGTTCTCGAAACGGATATCGAGCTCTTCGGCGACGATCTGGCGCAGCGCTGTGTTGGTGCCGGTGCCGAGATCGACCTTGCCGGAATAGATCGTGCAGGTGCCGCTAATGTCGATCGCGAGATACGCATCGACATCCGCCAGATCGAGCGAGCGGGCTGGCGGGGCCGGTACCCGAACCGGCAGGCCGGGCCTGATCGTCGGGGGCGGCAGCGGGCGTTGTTGGGCTGCCGCATCGGCGGCGAATGAGAAGCCGACAATCAGCGCGCCGCCGCGCTTGAGCACGTCGCGGCGCGAGGGGATCAAACGCTTCGTCATCCGCATCACCCTTGCGTGTATTTCGAGGCGCGGATGACAGCGCGCACGATACGGGCGTGGGTGCCGCAACGGCAAAGGTTCTTGGCCAGCGCCTGTTTGACCTCGGCCTCGGTCGGCTTCTTGTTGGTGGCGAGCAGGGCCGCCGACTCCATGATCATGCCGTTGATGCAATAGCCGCATTGCGCGGCCTGTTCCTCGACGAAGGCGCGCTGCACCGGATGCGCGCGGCGCGCGCCGGTGGGCGTCAGTCCTTCGAGCGTAACGACGCGATGCCGGTCGGTGACCTGCGACAGCGGCGTCACGCAGGAGCGCACCGGCTTGCCTTCGACATGCACCGTGCAGGCGCCGCATTGCGCCAGGCCGCAGCCGAATTTGGGGCCCTTGAGTCCCATATTGTCGCGCAGCACGTAGAGCAGCGGCATATCCGGGTCGTCGATTTTGACGACGACCAGCTTGCCGTTGACGTTCAGCCGTTTTTGGATCGCCATGAATTGCCTTCTGGCCGCACGGGTGGGAACCGTGGCCTGGCGCCGCCGCTGCCAGCCCCCCGATTCTGTCGCCCCCGTGAAACGGGCCGCACTTTACGCCGGGAGCGCGTGCGGCGGGAAGGTGTATCTCGCAATGGCGCAAAGACCCGCGCTATGCTCGATGACATGTTCGTGACCTTCTTCAGCGAATTAAAGCAAGCCGGCGTGCCGGTGACCTTGCGCGAATATCTGACGCTGATGGAGGCCATGCAGGCGGACCTCGCCGGGAGGCGGGTCGAAGACTTCTATTACCTGTCGCGCGCCACGCTGGTGAAGGACGAACGCAACCTCGACAAGTTCGACCGCGTGTTCGGCCACGTCTTCAAGGGCCTGGAACTGGTCGATGAGGCGCTGGCGGCCGAAATCCCGGCCGAGTGGCTGAAAAAGCTGGCCGAGAAATACCTCACCGACGAGGAGAAGAAGCAGATCGAGGCGATGGGCGGCCTCGACAAGCTGCTGGAGACCCTGAAAAAGCGCCTCGCCGAGCAGAAGGGCCGCCATCAGGGTGGCTCGAAATGGATCGGCACCGCCGGCACTTCACCGTTCGGCGCGCACGGCTACAATCCCGAGGGTGTGCGGATCGGCCAGGACCAGAACCGCAACTTCCGCGCCGTCAAAGTGTGGGACAAGCGCGAGTTCAAGGACCTCGACGACGAGGTCGAGCTTGGCACCCGCAACATCAAGATCGCGCTGCGGCGCTTGCGCAAATTCGCCCGCACCGGCGCGCCCGACGAGCTCGATCTCGACGGCACCATCAAGGGCACGGCGCACAAGGGCTATCTCGATATCCAGATGCGGCCGGAGCGGCACAATGCCGTGAAGGTGCTGCTGTTCTTCGACATCGGCGGCTCGATGGACTGGCACATCAAGGCGACCGAGGAATTGTTCTCGGCGGCGCGCACCGAGTTCAAGCACATGGTGCATTTCTATTTCCACAATTGCCTGTACGAGAGGGTCTGGAAGGAGAACCGGCGGCGCTTCCAGGAAACCACGCCGACCTGGGATGTGCTGCACACCTATCCGCACGACTACAAGGTGGTGTTCGTCGGCGACGCCTCGATGTCGCCCTACGAGATCACCTCGCCGGGCGGCTCGGTCGAGCATTTCAACGAGGAGCCCGGCGCGGCCTGGATCGAACGCATCACCCACACCTATCCGGCCTCTGTGTGGCTCAATCCGGTGCCGGAGCCCCAATGGGAGCACACCCATTCGGTTCGCATGATGCGCCAGCTGATGGGCGGGCGGATGTTTCCGCTGACGCTTGAGGGGCTCGATCGCGCCATGCGCGAGCTGGTGCGGTGACGACGCGCGCTCGTTGATGATGCGCATGGCCGTGCCGGGTTGAATCGCGGCTTCACAATGTCCGCTGCGCAACTCTGCGCTGTGCCACTTTGCTGCGTGACACATATGCGGCGATGTCTTGTCGTGTTGGTCACGTGTTGGATCACGCCACATTTGCGAAGCGCATTGTTGCGAAGCGCCCGTGACTGCAACGAATTATTCTCGCCGCATTCGTTGATGGCTACTTCCGCTTAACCCACATCGCAGTCGATTGCTGCAATGCGGAAACCGCGCCACTAGGTTGGCGTTGAACGGCGTTGTGAAAGAGGGGAGTTCGTATGCAATCCATCGATCGCTCTCGGGCCATTTTGACGGGCATGATCTTCGCGGCCGTTTGCGTGATTTTGCTGCACGGTTTTTCCCGTGAAACGTACGTGCTGCGCGGGCCGGTGGTCGCCGCTGGCTCGGCGTCCTACGACCTCGCGTCTTCGGAATCCCGCCCGGTGACCTTGGGCAACCGGAGCGGGCGCGTCTGCAGCGTCGAGCGCGAAATCTGCGGCAATCTTTATCCCGACGCGGGCGAGCGTCAGAGCTGCGAAGGCTCGATCCGCGGTCTGTTCGAAGCAGTGACCGCCCGCTCCGAGCCGCTGATCCTCGATCGGATCCAGCAGGCGCTGCGTGACATCATGATGCGGTAGCGGGGCGGTCGAGAGGGCTTGAACCGGCGCTCTATGGGCCCGGCCGGCGGGCCGCTTTGACAGCGCTCGAATCGTCCTTACATTGAAGGTCCCTGTAACAACCGAAAGGAGGTGATCCAGTGTCTCATTGTCTATCGCCGCGGTCGCCGGCATCCCTGAGCTGGATCGTCACCTCAACCGAGGTCGACGCCGCGTGACGTGACTCGTCACGGTCACGCAGCCACGCTCGCGCCTTGTACGCGGGCTTGGCGCCGGACCAAGGCCTGACAATGGAAGGGCTGCTCGCAAGAGCAGCCCTTCTTTGTTTGTTTTTGTCCGGCTTTTTGCGGCCCCATGGTGCGATCGCCGACGCGTCCTGGCCGGCGCTATTACTCGTCGCAATTTTCGCGTATCTTCCACGCGTGATTTGGGGGGCTAAGGCCTAGCTACGGATATGGCAGAGGCACGGCATTATGCGCGGCCGCCCATCGTCGAAGCCGTCATCGAGGTTCGCTTTGAGGGGGCACTAACCAGCCGGGAATTGGAGCGTGTTCGTGACCGATTCAAACCGAGCTATTCAACCATCGAGCAGTTGAACAAGCTCGAGGTCCAAGTCGGTCCGGGGAAACCCGTCAAGCCGGTAGTGAGCATCACCGGGTTCAAGATGACACACAGGGATGCTCTGGACGTCGTCATTCTCCAGACCTCTGGCGTGGCGACGGTCCGGCGGGCGCCCTATGAAAGCTGGGAACGCCTGAGAGCCAAGGCCAGCGAGAATTGGGAGCTCTTGGAAAAGGTGCTCAAGACGAGGAAACGGGTGATCAGGCTAGGTGCTCGCTTCGTAAACCGCATCGACATCCCTGACGATATGCTTAAGGAGAAAGGGATCAGCGGCCTTTTCAACGCAAAGATAACTCTGCCAGCTGATTTGGGAGGCGAGCCCGAGCGCTACAATTTTGCTATTTACACAAGGCATGCCAAAACTGGCGCGAACTTGCTGATCCAGAGCTCAATCCAGCAGAAGCCGGCCATTCTTGATCACACCTCTATTACGTTGGACACCGACTCCTCATGGGATAAAGACATCCCACAACGCATTGACGAGATGTGGGCGAAGGCCGACATGCTGCGTGAGGTCAAGAACGATGTGTTCGAAAGCACTATCACTGACGATCTGAGAGCGCTCTTCCAATGAATATGGCAGTTGTTGGCAACGTTCTGGCGACCGCGATCGCGAGTGATGATCTCGCCCCGCAGGAGCTTGAGCAGAGCTCATCGACAAAAACGGGCGACGCCGGCAATGACGCTGGACCGAACAGGCTTTACGCAGTCGAACCGGAAGGCACTAGCTTTAGCGAACAAATCTTCAACTCGCTGGTCGGCTTGAAGGTCGCAGTTTCGCAATACGCCATGCACCTTTCTCACGCGGAGCGACATCGAATTTTTGCCGAACTGGATTCGGTGATCAACGTCGACGATTGGCACGAGGGCGACGAGTTGCCCAAGATCGCCGCGTTCCAGGATTTTCTAAAGTGGATGATCTATTCGAAATATAACAAGTGGCTCTCGCTTGGCGTGTCCGACACCGGCCATCTGCTGGTGGCGTGGAAGACACCGCGCGTTCTTTTGACAGGAGAGTTTTCGGGCGCCACGAGCCAGGACGCGGTGAAGTGGACTGCCCAAATAAAAAGCGACAAGGGAGAAACCGGATATACGGTTGGCAAGTGCCCGCTCCGGCTCTTCGCAAGTCAGGCGTTGTTTTATCTCGATCAGGCGGCAAGGCATGCAGCCTAGTAACATTCAAGATGATCATCACTTCGTAAAGCAGTGCAAACAAAAAGAGCTAATCCGGGAAAACGGAACACCGATCGGCATCCATCCTGCCGCATTCAAACTTAGGCCGCCGACGCCAAAATTTCCTCAAGAGAAAACGATCAGCGGCGTGTACTACGAATTTTTTGACGGCAGCGCCGGCGAAAAGTTGTGCGCCTGTTATCACTTCATCCAGCTTGAGATTAAGCCCAAAGACGCTCTGGTGCGAATGCGCACAGGCCTGATCAAGGAACAAGGAAAAAAGCGATCTCGGACGCTTCGTGTCCGGCACGAACCGTTTGCGGAATGCAAGGCTTACTCTGCCCTGCATGGCCTTCCGGTTGATGCTGACGAAGAACTCTGTGCTCTGTTGGCCGCAGTGGCAGTCGTCGAAATAACTTCGGCGGGCTCGGTAATCTGAGAACTCACCGGGAAGCAGGCAGCCACGCTCGCGCCTTGTACGCGAGTTTGGCGCCGGACCAAGGCCTGACAATGGAAGGGCTGCTCGCAAGAGCAGCCCTTCTTTGTTTTTGTTTTTGCTTTGCTTTTTTCCGGCATTTCTGAGTTGCCTTATCTCCTGCGACACCGCGCCGCTTGCGACATTCAATCGCCGCCGCGATCCGCGACCGATTGTCCCGCTGCCGTTGCTCCGGTTGCGGCATTCGAGAAGCATCGCGTTTGCAAAGTCCAATCATTCACGGGGGCGCGAATGAAAATCCTTCTATTGTATCTGACTGTGCTGTTCGTCGGCCAAGCCGGAGCGGTCGGTATCGGGCTGCTGTTCGATCGGATGTCGAACGTGGCCGGTGTGATGGCCTTCATCCCGATCTACTTCGCGATGTTCTGGGTCGCCTGGCGGGTCGTTCTGTTCTTCCTGGATAAGCCCGAGACCGAGCGAGCGGCTTCGAACAGCAATTCGCCGACGACGGCGGCGTTGTGGCTGTTCGCTCCGGCGAGCCTGGCGCTCTGCGACTGATCGGCGACGCAAACGCGCAAGCCAGACGGGCTGCTCGCAAGGGCAGCCTGTCTCTATGATGGGCGGATGGGAAAGCCGATCGAGATCTACATCGACGCCGACGCCTGTCCGGTCAAGGCGGAGATCTATCGCGTCGCCGAGCGCCACGCCCTCAAGGTCATCGTGGTCGCCAACAGTCCGATCGCGGTGCCGCGCGAGCCCTGGATCGAGCGTGTCGTGGTCGGCGCCGCGATGGACGAGGCCGACAATTGGATCGCCGAGCGGGCCGTGCGCGGCGACATTGTCATCACAGCCGACGTGCCGCTGGCGAGCCGTGCCGTGAAGGCGGGCGCCGCCGTGATCGCGCCCAACGGCAAGCCGTTCGACGAAGACTCCATCGGGCTCGCGCTCGCGACCCGCAACCTGTTGCACGGGCTGCGCAGCGCCGGCGAAATCACCGGCGGGCCAAAACCCTTCGCGCCGCGCGATCGTTCGGAGTTTCTGTCGTCGCTCGACCGCGCCATTGTGCGGCTCAAGCGGGCGGGCTTTGGATCCGCGCCGTAAGGCAGGCAAGTGTGTCTTGCTGGATTTCGGGCGAACTATTCGGTTCGTCGCGGTGTTAGGCTCCCGAGACACGCGACCCGGCCGCCACAAAGCCCGCGCCGGGCCGGTCAACAAGCTCGACGGCGACAAGGACGTGTTCGGCGACGGCAGCGTCATGATCTTCGCCACGCCCGGCCACACGCCTGGCCACCAGTCGCTGCTGGTGAAGCTGCCGAAGACCGGCGCGCTGGTGCTCACCGGCGATGCGATTCACTTCAAGTCGAATTGGGACAATCGCGGCGTGCCGGCCGGCAATTTCAGCAAGGAGCAGACACTGGCCCCGATGGAGCGGATCGCCGGAATTCTGGCAAAAGAAAAAGCGCAGCTCTGGATCAACCACGACAAGGCGCAGCGCGACAGCCTCAAAATGGCGCCGGATTACTACGAATAAGCGGCGTACCCTTCGGATTTGATTCAAATTTTACTCAACGGCCGCGAAAAATCACCGCGTCGCATGCGTAATTGCGTAAGCCGGATCGCATATCCTCGCAAATGTTCGGGGCAACCGTGGGAACAAACGGCTGCCCGCTCGCTGGGAGTTTGTGATGACATTTCCACGCGTTCAGTCGCGTTTCGCTGAGCCGCGCTTCATCGAGCAGCGGCAATCGCCGCGCCAGAAGGTGCAGTGCCCGGCCTGGATCGATATCGGCGATGGCTCGCCGGTTCGGCCCTGTACGCTGTGGGACGTGTCCGAGGCTGGCACCCGGCTTTCTCTGCCTTCCGCCGCCGCCGTGCCGCGCGAGTTCACGCTGGTGCTGACCGCCGACGGCACGCTGCGCCGCCGCTGCCGCGTGATCTGGTGCTCGGACGATCAGATCGGCGCGCGCTATCTCAACAACAACACGGCGCAGGACTGGAACTGGACGTCGTAAGCAGACGTCGAGCTTCCTTGTTTGAGCAGAATCTTTTCGAAAACCCGTCCCCGCCCCGGATCAAGTCCGGGGCGAGTTTTTTCGGGATCCTGCTCAAGCGCCGGCGTTATTTTCCCGGCTTCGGCTCAAACGTCAGCGCCGTGCCATTCATGCAATAACGCTGACCGGTCGGCTTCGGGCCATCGGGAAACACGTGGCCCAGATGGGCATCGCAACTCGCGCAACGCACCTCGGTGCGCCGCATGAAGAACGCTCCGTCGACATGTTCGGACACGGCGTCGCCCGCGAGCGGCGCATAGAAGCTCGGCCAGCCAGTGCCGGAATCGAATTTGGTGGCTGACGAGAACAACGGCGTGCCGCAGCAGACGCAATTGTACTGGCCGGCGGTCTTTTCGTTCCAGTACGGGCCGGTGAAAGCGCGCTCGGTGCCGTGCTCGCGCGTCACGTGGTATTGCGCCGGCGTGAGTTGCTGACGCCATTCGGTTTCGGATTTGACGATCTTCGGTGCGGTTTTGCTGGGAGCGTTCATTGTGTGGCTTTCCTTCTTCGTTGCTTTCTTTTCTTTGCTTTCTTCTTCTTGGCGTCCAACACCCGGGCCGCCTTGGCGCGATGCAGTAGGGCACCCGGCACGCCATGCAAAGTCACGTTTGCTCAAGGCTGCGTGAGCGCGCCGTGTCCGGCGCGCCAGCATCGGCGAATGCTGGTGGGTTGCTTGCGGGGCCTAGAATATCGGCACAAATGATCAGAGTTTCCGGGCCAATTCTCTCATCTCTACTTGTGACCCAGGCAGAACGTTCCTATACCCGTTGGCCAATACCACGGAGATTCGCCGTGGCTCCGTTCTCGCGACAATCAACCTGCTGCAGGGTGCGAAGCTCATGAGCGACGATACGGGCAACGGAAACTTTGTCGGTCTCACCGCCAGCATCGTTTCGGCTTATGTCAGCAACAATTCGGTTGCGGCGGCCGATATCCCGGCGCTGATCAATCAGGTTCATACGGCGCTGATGCGCGTCAGCACCGGGCAGGCGGAGGCCTCGTCCGAGCCGCTCAAGCCCGCGGTGCCGGTGAAGAAGTCGATCCAACCCGACTTCATCGTGTGTCTCGAGGATGGCAAGAAATTCAAATCGCTCAAGCGCCACCTGCGCACGCAATACGGCATGACGCCCGAGTCCTATCGCGAGAAGTGGGGCTTGGCGCTGGACTATCCGATGGTGGCGCCGAACTACGCAGCCGCCCGCTCGCAGCTTGCCAAGCAGATGGGCCTGGGCCAGCAACGCCGCCGCCGCAAGTAGCGTTTAGCTCAAATAGCGCTCGGCCAAACCGAAGCGGCAACCGGCCGATGGCCGGTCTCAAGCCGACCGGATTGCCAAACGTCGTCGCAGCCCAGCCTCAGAAGGTCTGCTTTCGGGGCAAAGCGGAAGTGAGCCGTGTGGTAAATCCCGCTAACTCAGTTGAGAATGACCCACACCGGACAAGCAGTTTTCGAATGGGATGATGAGATTCAAGGAACAATGTCACGATGAACGCGGATACGCCCAACCATCGCTTCCTGGTTTTCCAATATACGTGTGCCGGTCGGCTGAGCCGCGCCGGTCGCCGCAGTGTAGGTGACCGTACGGCCCACGGCGGCGGTCTGTAGCCGCTGGTAGATCACGTCGAAGCCAACGTAGAAGTCCTTCGTGACGTTCCACTGGCTACGAGAACCAACGGTCCAGAACGCCCAGTCCCACATGCCCGGATCGCAAGTCCCGCTGAACGGGCCAAGCACGCCCGCGCCCCCGCTGCCGGTGCCGCAGATCAGGGTCGTCGCCGTCGCGCTGTGCGTGACCTTGAAGTACGAAGCTTGCCTATCCGGTTGACGCATACACCCACTAGGGCTAGTGTCTGCCCATGATGGGCGCGATGGACATCCACCAGCGTGACGACCTGGCTTTCCCCCAATCGCTCCCCGAGCTTCAGCGGCTGTTTCCCGACGATGCGGCGTGCTCCG
>CAMDDZ010000065.1 GCA_945893145.1 Rhodoplanes serenus
TGGCCAAAACCCGGCGGCGGCGGCCGATTGCGTCCGTTGCCGCCAGGCGGTGGGTTGTACATGCTCACCGCCGGTCCCCCACCATCCTACCCACGCGCCTCATCTCGCCGGACAAACCTGCCATCCGCAGATGCGAAGCGGGCCCCTCCGGTATGGTCGCAGATTTCGTGCGCGCTGCCCACGGTTTTCTCGTCCCGGATGGGCGGCGTATATCCCCCAACCCACGCAAATGAAAAGAAAATATGGCGAAACGGTGAATGCGCCTTAGGCGTCCGGGCGGCGAAACACCAGGGACGCGTTAGTGCCGCCGAATCCGAAGGAATTCGACAGAACTGTATCGATATCCCGCTTGCGCGCTTGGTGCGGCACGAGGTCGATCGCGGTCTGCACGGAGGGGTTGTCGAGGTTGAGGGTCGGCGGTGCCACTTTGTCACGGATCGCCAGAATCGAGAAGATCGCCTCCACGGCCCCCGCCGCACCGAGCAGATGCCCGATCGAGGACTTCGTCGAGGACATCGAAATCCGGCCGGCGGAATTGCCGAGCACGCGCTCGACCGCGCCGAGCTCGATCTCGTCGCCGAGCGGCGTCGAGGTGCCGTGCGCGTTGATGTAGTCGATCTCGCCCGGCTGAATTCCGGCGCGCTTGATCGCCGCGTTCATGCAACGGAATGCACCATCGCCATCCGAGGTCGGCGCCGTGATGTGGAACGCGTCGCCCGACATGCCATAGCCGATGAGTTCGGCATAGATTTTCGCGCCGCGCGCCTTGGCGTGCTCGTACTCCTCCAGCACCACCACGCCCGCGCCCTCGCCCATCACGAAGCCATCGCGATCCTTGTCATAAGGCCGTGAAGCTTTGGTCGGCCGATCGTTGAAACCGGTCGAGAGAGCGCGCACCGCCGCGAAGCCGGCCATCGAGATGCGGTTGACGGGCGACTCGGTGCCACCCGCCACCATCACGTCGGCGTCGCCGAGCGCAATCATCCGGCCGGCATCGCCGATCGCATGCGAGCCCGTCGAACATGCCGTCACAACAGCGGAGTTCGGACCCTTCAGCCCGTGCTCGATCGACACATAGCCCGAGGCCAGATTGATGATGCGGCCCGGAATGAAGAACGGCGACACTCGCCGCGGACCGCGCTCCTTGAGCACCAGCGCGGTTTCGGCAATGCCCTCGATACCGCCGATGCCGGAGCCGATCATCACGCCAGTCGAATTCTGCTCGTCGGCGGTCTTGGGCTTCCAGCCAGCGTTTTCGAGCGCCTGGCGCGCCGCGCACATAGCGAAGACGATGAAGTCATCGACCTTGCGCTGTTCCTTGGGCTCCATCCATTGATCGGGATTGTAGGTGCCGTTGCTGCCGTCGCCGTAAGGCACCATGCAGGCGATCTGACAGGAAATGTCGGACACTTCGAAGCGCTCGATGCGGGCAGCGCCGCTGTCACCCGCGATCAGGCGCTGCCAAGTCGTCTCGACCCCGCAGCCCAGCGGGGTCACCATTCCCAAGCCGGTGACGACGACGCGCCTCATCTCAATCCCCTGGCCGCATCCCTTGGTCGCATCACAGCCACGTCGCCGGGCGCCGAACGGCGCCACGTCATCATACTCATTCCCCGAAAAATAAGGAGTTTAGCGGCCGTTGGTATGGTCCGGACCGTCCGATTCGGGGCCCAGCATTTGACCGCAAGAAAGGGCGGCCGTCAGCCCTTGGCGTTCTTCTCGAGGAACTTCACGGCATCGCCGACCGTCA
Source organism: Rhodoplanes serenus (assembly GCA_945893145.1). Lineage (GTDB taxonomy): Bacteria > Pseudomonadota > Alphaproteobacteria > Rhizobiales > Xanthobacteraceae > Z2-YC6860. Next base: position 1,751 of record CAMDDZ010000065.1, read on the forward strand.
GGATGGTCTCAGCCGCGTCATCCGGAATCTCGCAACCGAATTCCTCTTCGAAGGCCATGACGAGTTCGACCGTGTCGAGACTGTCGGCACCAAGGTCGTCGATAAAACTCGCGCCTTCGATGACTTTGTCGGGCTCAACGCCCAGATGCTCCACGACGATCTTCTTAACCCGCTCGCCGATATCACTCATCGCCTGAACCTTTCGGTGGAATTGGGCTCTGCTCTGACAGCCCTGGATCAACACGGAACGAGCGTCGTCGTCAATGACGGGGTGCATCAGCACGGTCGCGAGCGGACCGCGTATCGCCCTCGCCCCTCCGGTTGCCCCAGCCGGGCCGTTGCTGCGGTTAAAACATACTTCGGGAGCGTTGACTAGCGCATGACGGCGGGCCGCCAAGCGCGCTGTCAGGCCCATATCCGGCCTCAGATCATCGCCATCCCACCGTTCACATGGAGTGTCTGGCCGGTCACATAGGCGGCCTCGTTGGAGGCCAGATAAACCACCGCGGCCGCCACGTCGCCGCCGCTGCCGAGCCGGCCGGCTGGAACCATGGTGAGGATAGCCTCGCGCTGCTTTTCGTTGAGCTTGTCGGTCATCGGAGTCGCGATGAACCCGGGCGCCACGCAATTCGCCGTGACACCGCGCTTGGCGTATTCCTTGCCGACCGACTTGAACATGCCGATCATGCCGGCCTTGGCCGCCGTGTAATTGCTTTGACCCGGATTGCCGGTCACGCCGACCACCGACGTGATGCCGATCACCCGGCCAAAGCGCCGCCGCATCATCCCTTTCACGGCTGCCCGCGCGAGCCGGAAGGTCGAGGTCAGGTTGACGTTGATGACCGTGTCCCAGTCCTCGTCGCGCATTTGGACGAACAGGTTGTCCTTGGTGATGCCGGCGTTGGCCACCAGGATGTCGAGCTGGCCCAGCGCCTTCTCGGCATCCGGCACCAGAGCCTCGACCTGCTCCTTGTCGGCCAGATTACAGGGCAGCACCGCCGCGCCACCAAGCTCGGCGGCGAGCGCATCAAGGACATCCTTCCGCGTGCCCGAAAGCGCGAGCTTGGCGCCCTGCGCGTGCAACGCGCGCGCCACCGCGCCGCCGATGCCACCAGTGGCGCCGGTCACCAGCGCGGTCTTGCCGGTCAAATCGAACATTGCAACCTCCTAACCGCGCGACGCCTTGAACGCGGCGACATCGGCGGGCGCGCCGATTGCCGTGCCGGTCGCGCCTTCGGCGATGCGCTTGAGCAGGCCAGTCAGCACCTTGCCGGCGCCAAGCTCGTAGAAATTGGTGACCCCCGCGCCCGCCATAAAGGCCACGCATTCGCGCCAGCGCACAGTACCGGTCACCTGCTCGACGAGGCGCCGTGCGATTTCGGCCGGATCGCTGATCGGCTTGGCAAGCACGTTGGCGACGACCGGCACAGCCGGCGCATTGATTTTGGTCTTGCCCAGCGCCTCCGCCATCGCGTCGGCGGCGGGCTGCATCAGCGCACAATGAAACGGTGCGGACACTTGCAACATCATGGCGCGGCGCGCGCCCTTGGCTTTGGCGATCTCGACCGCGCGTTCGACCGCAGACTTGTTGCCGGACACCACGACCTGACCGCCGCCATTGTCATTGGCGGCTTGGCAAATCTCGCCTTGCGCGGCCTCGGCGGCGACCGCTATCGCGACGTCTAGTTCGAGACCCAACAGCGCAGCCATTGCACCAGTGCCGACCGGCACGGCCTTCTGCATGGCGTTGCCGCGGATACGCAGAAGCTTCGCGGTGTCCGCAATCGTGAAGGCGCCGGCGGCGGCAAGCGCGGAATATTCACCAAGCGAATGGCCGGCGACAAATTTTGCGTCACGCTTGAGATCGACACCGGCTTCGGCTTCGAGCACGCGCAAGGTCGCAAGCGACACCGCCATCAGGGCGGGCTGCGCATTTTCGGTCAGCGTGAGCTTGTCGGCCGGACCGTCCCACATGGTGGCGGTGAGCTTCTCGCCGAGCGCCGCGTCGACCTCGTCGAACACCGCACGCGCCGGCGCAAAAGCCTCGGCCAGCGCCTTGCCCATGCCAACGGCCTGGCTGCCCTGTCCCGGAAACACGAAAGCTGCGGTCATGCTGGCCCCATAGAGCGAATGAGCCGAAGAACACCGCACCCCCCGGCGATGTCAAGGCGCGGCGACCTCTGCGATCAGTGGATGAGCCCGATCTCGATGGCCTTGATCTGCAGGCCCAGCACCTTCGAGTAAATGCGGCACTGCGCAAAGCTGCCGGCGATGAACCAGAGCCCCGGCTGCGGCGTGCGGGTGAACATGTTGCGCAGCTCCTGTCCCTCGCCGAAGCCCCAGATCGGCCCAACCCGCGTCGCGACGTCGCCGCCGAACAATTTGCGAACCAAATGTTCCTGGCCTTGGAAGCCGGTCGCCAGCACGATCAGATCGGCAGGCAGGGTCTCGCCGCTGCGCATCCGCGCCCCATCGGCGACGAATTCAGCGACGTCGTCGTATTGCACCAACCCAACTTCGCCGTTCACGATCAAGTCGGAGCAGCCGACATTGAAATAGTAGCCGCCGCCGCGGGTGAGATATTTGAACTGCCAACCGGTGCCGTCGTCGCCGTAGTCGAGCCGGAACCCTTTGCGCGCGAGGCCATCGAGCAGCGTCTGGTCGAGTTTTTTCGCCTGTTCGGTGATCGCGATGTGGCTCTTCCTCGCCACCGACAGCGGAACCGACGTGGTGATCAGGTCACAATCCTCAAGCGACAGGCCTTCGTCATAAAGCGCGTAGGGCAATTGCGCGCTCGGCTCGACGTTGACCACCATGGTGGGGCTGCGCTGGATCAGAGTGGGCTGCGCGCCGGCCGAATGCAGATCCTGCGCGATGTCGTGACCGCTGTTGCCGGTACCGACGATCAGCACGCGCTTGCCGCGCCACGCCTCGCCGTCGCTGTATTGGCTGGAGTGAATGACGGCGCCGCAGAAATTGTCCAGCGTTGGAAGATGCGGAACGATCGGCGCGCCGCTCGCGCCGGTCGCCAACACGACGTGCCGCGGATGCATCTCGCGCTTGCTGCCATCGGGACGGCGCAGCATCACCGACCATCGGCCGGTCTTGTTGTCGTAGCTGCCGCCTTCAAATTCGGTGCCGGTCCAATAATTGATCTCCATGCTCTCGACATAGGATTCGAACCAGCCGGCAATCTTGTCCTTCGGGATATAGGCCGGCCAGTTCGGCGGAAACGGCATGTAGGGCAGATGATTGACGTGAGCCTGATTGTGCAGGACCAGCGCGTGATAACGGTTGCGCCAGTTGTCGCCGACGCGCGCCTCGCGATCGACGACCAGCGTATCGACCTGCAACTGGTTCAGCCGCGCCGCAATCGACAGACCCGCCTGCCCGCCGCCGATAACCAGCACTGACGGATCGCGGTCCACATAGGCGGCAGTGGCCTTGCGCTGATCGAGCCAGTTCGGCCCGCGAAAATCGCGCGAATAGACCTTGTGGCTGATTTGCGAGCGGCCGAGGCGCTCCTCGTGGCCTTTGATCTCGTTCAGCGAGGTGTGCAGCGTCCACGCCTTCACGGCGTTGGGATCGCCGGCATCGGGCGTAAGCCGCAGCACGCCGCTGCCACGCCCTTGCTGGGTCTCGAACTTGAAAATCGCTTCGATCGCATTGGTACCGGCACGCGTCACCTGACGCGGTGCAGCACGGCGGGAATCCGTTTTGAAGGCAGCCGGACGCGCCAGGCCCGCATACGCTTTCAGTTCGCGGACGATTGCCTCGAGGCCATCGATCGTCACGATGCCCCAGGTCAGCGCCAGCAGGTCTCGCCAATGGCTGTCGGTATGAAAGAGCGCCCTGAGCTTGCCGTCGTCGGGCTCCGCCAGTGCCCGTTCGAACTGCGCCAGCCAATTCTCGACCGTTGCCGCGATGGTTTCCGCCCGCGCCAGCATTCACGTCCCGCTCAACAACAGGGGGCACAGCCTCCCCAGCCCTCAAATTATACGTTTTACCTGCCTGAAACGACAGCGCATGGCTTCTGCCGCACCCTCGCGCCCAAGGTCGGGCCCAAGCTTGCGAGCTTGCGTTTCAAGCAAAACCCCCTATAAACGCGGCGTTCCGTGGATCGGCCGGGAGCTGAACGGACGGCCGCCAAATCGGTGGTAGGACCTGATGGTCCGGCGTCCCGTGTTCCCGCCTTCAGAGCAATCGAGCCTTTCCGAAGGGCTCGAAGGGCTTGGCGCCGAGAGACGGACCAACAGGGAAAGGCAATCCATGCCGTTATACGAGCACGTTTTTCTTGCGCGCCAGGACGTCAGCACGCAGCAGGTCGATGAATTGACTGCGCAGTTCAAGGGCGTCATCGAAGGCCTCGGCGGAAAGGTCACCAAGGCCGAGTACTGGGGCATGAAGTCTCTCACCTTCCGCATCCGCAAGAATCGGAAGGCACATTTCACGCTGTTCAACATCGACGCACCGCCGGCGGCGCTGGCCGAAGTCCAACGCCAGCAGCACATCAACGAAGACATTCTGCGCTCGCTGACCGTCCGGGTGGAGGAGCTTGAGGAAGGCCCCTCCGCGATGATGCGCAAGGTCGATCGCGACCGTGAACGCGACGAGCGCCGTGGCGACCGGTTCGACCGTGGCGACCGCTTTGATCGCGGTGACCGTCCGCGCCGTGACCGCGACGAAGAACGCCGTCCGCGCGACGACGACGCCCCGGCAGCGCAGGAGTAACGAACATGGCCATGGGACCTTCCTTCGGTGGCGGTGCTGGTGCGGGCGGCGCGCGCCGTCCGTTCTTCCGGCGGCGCAAGACCTGCCCGTTCTCCGGCGCCAACGCGCCGAAGATCGACTACAAGGACACGCGGCTGCTGCAGCGCTACGTGTCTGAGCGCGGCAAGATCGTGCCGAGCCGCATCACCGCGGTGTCGGCCAAGAAGCAGCGCGAGCTTGCAAAAGCGATCAAGCGCTCGCGCTTTCTCGGGCTGCTGCCCTACGTGATCCGCTAAGGCGCGGCACAAATAAATTCGAGGCTTCCGGAAATTCATTCCGGGAGCCGATGGTTGGGGCGGGTCGCGATCCGCCTCTAACCGCTCAAGGAGAGCGGGACAGCTCGATGATACGACTGGTCCTCATTGGCATTGGCGTGGGCGCGGCTTCCGCGATCATGTTCGTGTCCGCCGTGTCGGGCACGAGCGTGGCGCTGCTGCTCGCGTGCCTCGCGCCGCTGCCGATCCTGATCGCGGCGCTCGGCTGGAGCCATTGGACGGCGCTGATCGGCGCGGCAGTCGGCGGTGTAGCCCTCGGCCTGGTGGCCGGCCCAGCCGCATTTCTGATGTATCTGGTGCGCGTCGGACTTCCGGCTTGGTGGCTCGGCTATCTGGCGCTGCTGGCGCGGCCAGCGCAGCAACCCGACGGCGTCGAATGGTATCCGGTCGGCAGCCTTGTGGTGTGGACATCGATCGTCAGCACAGCCGTCGTGGTCGTCATGCTGCTGAGCCTGGGGCTTGATGTCGAGAGCTTGAGTGCGGAGCTTCGTCAGATGGTGGCGCAGGTTGTGCGCTCGCTCGAGCGGCCACCGACGGGCGCACGCTTTCTGCTCGACTACGCCACTGTGTGGATCCCGCCGGCTTTCGCGATCAGCCTGACTGTCCTCAATCTGATCAATCTGTGGCTCGCGGCGCGAATCGTGAAGGTGTCAGGCCGATTGCAGCGGCCGGTGCCCGATCTGCCCTCCATGCGATTTCCTGCTTATGCGCCGTTGCTGGTCGGCGCCGCGATTGCAGGCTGGTTTCTCGGCGGCATGACCGGGGTCGCGTCAAGCGTTCTCGCCTCCAGCATGTTGACGGCCTACGCCGTGCTCGGCTTCGCCGTTTTGCATCTGATCACGCGGGGCATGAACAGCCGCAGCTTCGTGCTGACCGGAGCCTATGTGGCTGCGTTTTTCTGGCCGGTGCTGGCGCTGTTCGCGCTACTGGGGCTCATCGACACCGCCTTCGACCTTCGCGGACGGGTTGCGCGCAAGCAAGGCCCGCCGACGCTGCCGAACTGATCGACTTTTCCTGAAACTCAACTGCGGAGAACCACCATGGAAGTGATTTTGCTCGAACGCATCGCCAAGCTTGGCCAGATGGGCGACGTGGTGCGCGTGAAGGATGGCTTTGCGCGCAACTTTCTGTTGCCGAAAGGCAAGGCCATGCGCGCCACCGCCACGAACAGGACGAAGTTCGAAGGCATGAAGGTCGATCTGCAGGCGACCAGCCTCGTCGCCAAGGGCGAAGCCGACAAGGTCGCGAGCAAGCTCGACGGCCAGAAATTCACCGTGCTGCGCCAAGCCTCCGAGACCGGACAGCTCTACGGCTCGGTGTCGCCGCGCGACCTTGCGCAGATCATGACCGAAGGCGGCTTTAAGGTTGATCGCAACCAGATCGCGCTCAACATGCCGATCAAGACCATCGGCAGCCACAAGGTGCCGATCGTGCTGCATCCCGAAGTCGAGGTGACGATCACCATCAACGTCGCGCGCAACGCGGATGAGGCCGAGCGCATCGCTCGCGGCGAAGATGTGACGACACGGCGCGATCAGGGCGACGAGGACGACGATGCCGAAGCCGAAGCCGCGAAGGCGCTCGCTGCAGCCGTCTTCGAACCCGGAGTTGGCGAAGCGACTGCCACGGACGAGGCAGAAGACGAAACGCCGAAAGAGAAACCCGCCAAAGAGAAGCCCACAAAGGCGTAAAACGTCTCGCGCGATTGCTGACGCAAAAGCATTTCGCCCCGGATCACATCCGGGGCGATTGCATTTGAGCCTTCACATCAATCGAAAATATCGAACGCCGGTGGCGGCGGAGGTGGTGGCGGCGCTGGTGGAGCCGCCGGCAACTCCGGCGTCGCGGCAGTCGTCTGCCGACCGCGCGGCGTGCGCTGCGACGCCGGAGCCGACGGCGTCGCCGGCTCGGCGCGGTGCGGGCGCGACGGCGGAGTGGGAGGGGTGGCGCCCTCGGCCGGCGGCTTGTTGGGTTCTTCGGTACGAGAGGCTTGGCGTGGCTTCGGTGCCGCGGGCTCGGGCTGCGGTGGCGGCGTGCGCATCGCCGAGGTCGGGCCAAGCAAATAAGCCGCAAGCGCCGACGCGCTCTCGCGGCTGTTGGTGTAGTGCTCGCGCAGAAAACCCGACAGACCCGACTGACTTTTGTCTTTAGCGAGCCCCTGCGGTCCACGATGGCAGCCCGATCCGGTGCAATCGCTCGCGAACAAGGCGGCGGGCTGCTTGGCGCTGAAATTCTCGCCGCGTGAGACGCCCTGCGGCAGAGGCGGCGGGGGCGCCGCGGCCGGCACGCTGTTGCGCGGCTGCGCACCCACGTCAGGCACCACCACGGCACCCAGCAGGGCGGCGATGCATAATACGATAACGAACCGACTGCCCGACAACGTTATCTCCTCGCGCTGACGCGCTTGCAGCAACGCAACACTAAATCTGAGCCCCTAACGCGAGGTTTCCCCCTCTCCCGCGCGTCCGGACGGCCAATAGTACGCTACCGACCCGACAACCCACCCCTCATAACCTATATTTGCGCGAAAGTGAGGCAGCCGGGAGGGATCTTGGCGCGTTAAGGTTGGCGCGTTGAGCGAGTGGCCGGATTTTGGTCCAATGCGCGGCCGCATTACGGCGGTCTTTATTGGGGCATCGGAGCCCATCCGCCCTCTCTCTTCCGCCGAGGGCTGGGGTGGAGTGGCTGTGGTGGAGGTGGCCGATGGAGCGGCTGCTCGAACTCTTACTGAAACGATTCGTCCGTCGTGGGACCTTGCGGATCACGACAGCAAGCGGATTTGTCCTCAGAGCTGGCGATGGCACGGGCGCTGCGGTGGCCGTGCGTTTCACCACCAGAGCCACCGAACTCGCGATCCTGCTCGACCCCGAGGTCAAGGTCGGGGAATGCTACATGGACGGCACCCTGGTGCTGGAGGAAGGCACGATCGCCGACCTGCTCGCGATCGTGCTCGGCCAGAACATCGACGGCATGCCGGCCGACTGGGCGCGCCCGCAATGGATGCTGCGCTACATCAAGCGGCGGCTGGCGCAATTCAATCCGCCGTCCCGGGCGCGGCAGAATGTCGCCCATCACTACGATCTCGACGACCGGCTCTATTCCCTCTTTCTCGACGCCGACAAGCAATACAGCTGCGCCTACTTCGAGAAGCCAGATCAATCGATCGACGACGCGCAACTCGCCAAGAAGCGGCACATTGCCGCGAAGCTGCGCCTCGGCGGCCAGCCGCGCGTGCTCGACATCGGCTGTGGCTGGGGCGGTTTGGCGCTTTATCTTGGCGAAGTCGCCCGCGCCCGCGTGACCGGCATCACGCTGTCGAAGGAGCAATTCGCCCGCGCAAGCGAGCGGGCAACCGAGAAGGCGCTCACCGAGACCGTCGCATTCCAGATGCAGGACTATCGCGACGTTAGCGACACTTATGATCGCATCGTGTCGGTTGGCATGTTCGAGCACGTCGGCGTCGGCCACTACGACGCATTCTTCAAGAAATGCGCCGGGCTCTTGTCGAACGACGGCGTGATGCTGCTGCATTCGATCGGCCGCTCCGAAGGGCCCAACGTCACCAATCCGTGGATTGCCAAATACGTTTTCCCCGGCGGCTACATTCCCGCGCTGTCGGAGGTGCTGCCTGCGATCGAGCGCGCCGGATTGCTGGTCACCGATATCGAAATCCTGCGATTGCACTATGCCGAGACGGTGAAAGCCTGGCGCGACCGTTTCCTGGCGCATCGCGACGAAGTGCTGCGCATCTATGACCAACGCTTCCTGCGCATGTGGGAGTTCTATCTTGCGGCCTCGGAAGCGGCCTTCCGCGAGCAGGCCATGATGGTGATGCAGATCCAGCTCACCAAACGCCAGAACGTGGTGCCGATGACGCGCGACTACATCGTGCAGGAAGAAGCGCGGCTGCGCGCCATCGAGCGCGGCCAGCGTCCGCAGTTGCGGCTTGCGGGCGAATAGCAACTCCCGGTCGCAAACAGGTTGTGCGCGATGTGGCCCATTACCAGTTGGCTCACGTCAAGCGTCGCGCGCAGGTTTTCCAAGCGCCATTCGGGTCGGGGGGATATCGGGGACAGCAGCAAACATAAGTGCCCACTGGCCGCGTGCGGTGTTAAGCCAGTGTCACGTGACGTGCGCGTAACGCCCGGCGACGTGTCCATCGAACACCTGAGCAAGGCCGAGAGTACGCAACATGTAGTGTCAGCTCCGGTTTGAGTTGCCCATGGTTCAGTACATCTCCAACATTCGACACACGATCACCCCAACGTGAATCATGGCATCTGCTGATTCGTCTGCTCGCAAACTGCCCGATTCCGCCGCTGCGGCACCGCAATACCGCAGCGCGCCGCATAACATCGAGGCCGAACAGGCGCTGCTGGGTGCGATCCTCGTCAACAACGAGGCGTACTATCGCGTCTCCGACTTTCTGGAACCGCAGCATTTCTTCGATCCGTTGCATCAGCAGATTTACGCGCTGGCCTCCGACCTGATCCGCGCCGGCAAGGTCGCAACCCCGGTCACGCTCAAGACCTTCCTGCCGACCGATCTCGACATCGGCGGGCTCAACATCAACCAATATCTGGCGCGTCTCGCGGCCGAAGCGACGAGCGTAATCAACACCGCCGATTACGGCCGCACCATCGGCGACCTCTCGACCCGCCGCAATCTCATCCGCATCGGCGAGGACATGGTCAACGTCGCGTTCGATGCGCCGGTCGATTTCGCGCCGCGCGAGCAGATCGAGGACGCCGAGCGCCGTCTGTATGAAATCGCCGAGTCCAATCGCTTTGGCTCTGGCTTCCAGCGCTTCGCGCAGGCGCTCACCACCGCGGTCGATATGGCGGCGCGCGCGTTCGAGCGCGAAGGCAAGCTGTCGGGGCTTGCGACCGGAATGAAGGACCTCGACGCCAAGATGGGCGGCCTGCAGTCCTCCGATCTGATCATCGTCGCGGGCCGCCCCGGCATGGGCAAGACCGCGCTCGCCACCAACATCGCCTACAACGTCGCACGCGCCTGGCACGGCGACACGCGCGTCGATGGCCACATGCAAACATTGGACGGCGGCATTGTCGGTTTCTTCTCACTCGAAATGTCGGCCGAACAGCTCGCCACACGTATCATCTCCGAGCGCACCGGCATTCCGTCGAGCGTGATCCGCCGCGGCGGCATCACCGAGGCCGATTTCGAAAAGATCAAAGACGTCTCGATCGAATTGCAGAACCTGCCGTTCTACGTCGACGAAACCGGCGGTCTCACGATTGCACAGCTTGCGGCGCGCGCGCGGCGACTCAAGCGCCAGCGCGGGCTCGACCTGCTGGTGATCGACTACATTCAGCTGTTGCAGGGCTCGCGCAGCAAAGCCAACGAAAGCCGCGTGCAGGAGGTGACCGAAATCACCACCAGCCTCAAGGCGCTGGCGAAGGAATTGAATGTCCCGATCATGGCGCTGTCGCAGCTTTCGCGTCAGGTCGAGAGCCGCGACGACAAGCGGCCCCAGCTGTCGGATCTGCGCGAGTCAGGCTCCATCGAGCAGGACGCCGACGTGGTGATGTTCGTGTTCCGCGAGGAATACTACCTCAGCAACAAGGAGCCGCGGCCGGGCTCCGAAGAGCACCTGAAGTGGCAGACCGAAATGGCTGTGGTGCATGGCAAGGCCGAGCTGATCATCGGCAAGCAGCGCCACGGGCCGACCGGCACCGTACAGTTGAGCTTCGACGCCGCGGTTACCCGCTTCGACGACCTCGCACAAAGCGACCATTTGCCCGAGCGGATCGAGCGGTAGAACCGCCCCATCGCTCCGATCCTGCCGATTTCGCCGCTCGATGCGGCGTCTTCCGCGCGGGGCGCACGCCTACCGACGCTGAACCGTTGCGCTTTACGTGCCCGCCCAGGGCCGCCATAACCCTGCCCCATGGCAAATCCGCTCACCCCGCCACAGGCCGCCGCGCCGGCATCTGACGCCATCACCGGCGGGCCGGCCGAGGTCGAGGCCGGCGGCGTCCTCACCATCGATCTGGCCGCCATCTTCGCCAACTACCGGTCGCTCGCGATGAAGGTGGTGCCGACCGAATGCGCCGCCGTGGTCAAGGGCGACGCTTATGGCTGCGGCCTCGATGAGATCGTGCCGCTGCTGTCGAAGGCGGGATGCAAGACGTTCTTCGTCGCGCATGTCTCCGAAGCGAGGCGCGTGCGCGCGCTGGCGCCGGAGTCGGTGATCTATGTGCTCAACGGATTCACCTCCGGCGCCGGACCGGCGTTCATGGAGGCCTACGCGCAACCCGTGATCAATTCGACCGTCGAGCTCGGCGAATGGGACCTGTTTGTTGCAAGCAGCGGCTGGCGCGGCGGCTGCGGCGTGCATGTCGATACCGGCATCAACCGGCTGGGGCTCACGATCGACGAGGTCGCGGCGGTCGGCGCCCGGATGCAATCGGAAAACCATGGGCTCACGCTCTTGATGAGTCACTTCGCTTGCGCCGACACGCCCGCCAATCCGCTCAACGACCGGCAGATCCGGCAATTCCGCGAAATCCGCACGCTGTTCCGCGGCATCAAGGGTTCGCTCGCGAATTCCTCGGGCATCTTTCTCGACGCCTCGGCCTATTGCGACATCGTGCGGCCGGGCGCGGCGCTGTTCGGCGTCAATCCGACGCCCGGCAAGCCCAACCCGATGCGGCCGGTGATCGACTTGAAGGCGCGCGTGCTTCAGGTCCGCAGCCTGCCGCGCGGCGCCACGGTCGGCTATGGCGCAACCTGGATCGCCAAGCGCCCGAGCCGGATCGCAGTGATCGCCGCGGGCTACGCCGACGGCATCATGCGCGCGGAGGCTGCGACGAATGCGGCGGCCGGACGCGACGTGCTGATCGGCGGCCGGCGCTGCCGAATGGTCGGGCGGATTTCCATGGACCTGCTGGCGGTTGACGTCACCGATCTGCCGGATGGCGCGGTGCGCCGGAACACGATGGCGACGCTGGTCGGTGGCGAGCTTGATGCCGATGCGGTCGGCGCACAGGCGGGCAGTATCGGCTACGAGGTGCTCACGAACCTCGGCCGGCGCCATCACCGAGTTTGGAAAAACTAGCCACCTGTTGAGCCTCGGGACGCGCCGACCCATCCCGCGCCATTAGCTTCCTTTTAGCGAATGTTCTTGTATTGTTCTCATCGGTCCGGTAGGTTCTAGGCCCGATCCTGAGCGATTCCCTTCATGTCCCGGCGCACGCTGTCCTTCATCTGTCAGAACTGCGGCGCTGCCTTCGGCCGCTGGCAGGGCAAGTGCGACGCCTGCGGCGAATGGAACACGATGGTCGAGGAAGGCGCCGCCTCGGGCATCGGCGCGCGCCCGGCCGGCCTCGGCAAGCCACCGCGCAAGGGGCGGCTGTTCGCACTCGAGCCACTCGCGGGCGAAGCGCATGAGGCCCCTCGCCTGCCCTCTGGCCTCTCGGAATTAGACCGAGTCACCGGCGGCGGCTTCGTGCGCGGCTCGGTGCTGCTGGTCGGCGGCGATCCCGGCATCGGCAAATCGACGCTGCTGATCCAGGCGACCGCGGCGCTCGCGCGCGCAGGCCATCGCGCGGTCTATATCTCGGGCGAGGAAGCGGTGGCGCAGGTGCGGCTGCGCGCCGAGCGGCTCGGCCTCGGCGATGCGGCGGTCGAGCTTGCGGCCGAGACCGCTGTCGAGGACATCATCGCGACGCTGTCCGAAGGCAAGACGCCGCGCCTCGTCGTCATCGACTCCATCCAGACCATGTGGACCGACAGCATCGAGTCCGCGCCCGGCACGGTGACGCAGGTGCGCGGCTCGGCGCAGGCGCTCATTCGTTTTGCCAAACGCTCCGGCGCGGCCGTGATCCTCGTCGGCCACGTCACCAAGGACGGCCAGATCGCAGGCCCTCGCGTGGTCGAGCATATGGTCGATGCGGTGCTGTCGTTCGAGGGCGAAGGCTCGCACCAGTTCCGAATTTTGCGCGCGGTAAAAAACCGCTTCGGCCCGACCGACGAGATCGGCGTATTCGAAATGACCGGCCTCGGTCTGCGGGAAGTCGCGAACCCATCCGAGTTGTTCCTCTCCGAGCGCGATCTCGGATCGGCCGGCACCGCGGTGTTCGCCGGCATTGAGGGCACGCGTCCGCTGCTGGTGGAAATCCAGGCGCTGGTTGCGCCGACTTCGCTCGGCACGCCGCGCCGCGCCGTGGTCGGCTGGGACCAGAGCCGGCTTTCCATGGTGCTCGCGGTTCTCGAAGCGCATTGCGGCGTGAAGCTCGGCGGCCACGACGTTTATCTCAATGTCGCGGGCGGTTTGCGGATCGTCGAACCCGCCGCCGACCTTGCGGCGGCCGCGGCGCTCGTATCCTCGCTCACCAACGCGCCGCTGCCGGCGGACGCGGTCTATTTCGGCGAGGTTTCGCTCTCAGGTGCAGTACGGCCGGTGGCGCAAGCCGCGGCGCGGCTCAAGGAGGCGCAGAAGCTCGGCTTTACGCGCGCCGTGGTGCCCGAGGCGGCGCGCAGCGAAGCCTCCGCGCTTTCGCTCAGCACTGTCGGCGCGCTGGTCAATCTGGTGTCCGAGATCGCGTCGCGCGGCGACAAATCGCGCCGGGTCGAGCGCGACCGCGCCGCGGACGACTAGAAATGCCGCGATCCGACTTTAGCCGCCCGGCCGGCCAGACTGGCGGCGCGGTGCCATCAAGGCCCGTTCGCGAGCGATTTGGCCCGCAGTTCCCTTCGTTAACAGCTATGGCGACAAGACGGGTGACGGCGCTGCGGCAGCCCGCTATACACGGCCCGAAATGCGGCCGGCCAAAAGCTAAAAAAAGCAGCACAAAACTAATCTTTTGGGTTGAGGATCGCTGGCCCTTGCCGGAAGCGGCCAGTGCGAGAGAGGGTGGTGGCTGGACGGCGTCGATTCGGCCCAGCCATCCCAACAACGACACGCGCGGCAGAGTTGAACGACACCCATGCCGGTCACTTGGCTCGACCTTCTCCTGCTCGGCGTCATGCTGGTGTCCGGCCTGCTCGCCATGATCCGCGGCTTCATGCGCGAGATCCTGTCGATTGCGGCCTGGGGCACGGCGGCGGTCGCAACCGTGCTGCTCTACAACAAGCTCCTGCCGATCGCGCAGGCCAACATCAACAGCGACATCGTCGCGCGCGCCGCCGTGATCGGCGGCGTGTTCCTGCTGACGCTGCTGGTGGTCTCAATCGTCACTGTCCGCATCTCCGACATGATTCTCGACAGCCGCATCGGCGCGCTCGACCGCACGCTCGGCTTTCTGTTCGGGCTGGCGCGCGGGCTGATCATCGTGGTGGTCGCGTTCCTGTTCTTCGCCTGGCTGGTTCCCGCCAACAAGCTCCCCGACGGCGTGCGGAACGCCAAATCGAAAGTGGTGCTGGAAAACACCGGCGAATGGCTGCAAGCCCTGTTGCCAGCCGACATGGATAGCTATCTATCCCAGTGGCTGAAACGCCGCCCGAAGGGCGACGAGCAGGAGCCGCCCGATGCCGCGCCGAACCGCACCGACTTGCGCACACCGGCGTCGCCGACAAATGCGCGCGAGGCCGCGAGTTATCCAGCGGCCGACCGCACCGACATGCGCCAACTGATCGACGCAACCCGAAGATGAGCCAGCACGGGAAACGGGAGCACCGATGACCGGAACCGAATTCCTCGACCTTGACGGCGATCGTCTGCGTGAGGAGTGCGGCGTCTTCGGTATCTTCGGCCATCCCGATGCCGCGGCCATCACGGCGCTCGGCCTGCACGCACTCCAGCACCGCGGCCAGGAGGCCGCCGGCATCGTTTCCTTCGACGGCAAGCGCTTCCATTCCGAGCGCCGCATGGGCCTCGTTGGCGACAACTTCTCGCGTCGCGAGGTGATCGACCGGCTGCCCGGAACCGTGGCGGTCGGCCATGTGCGCTATTCCACCACCGGCGAGACCATCCTGCGCAACGTGCAGCCGCTGTTTGCCGAACTCGAGGGCGGCGGCTTCGCGATCGGCCACAACGGCAACCTGACCAACGGGCTGGCGCTGCGCCGCGCGCTGGTGGCCGAAGGCGCGATGATGCAATCCACCACCGACACCGAGGTGATCCTGCATCTGGTCGCGCGCGCCAAGCGCAACCGCTTCGTCGACCGCTTCGTCGAGGGCCTGCGCCAGCTCGAAGGCGCCTACGCGTTCGTCGGCATGACCAACAAGAAGCTGGTCGGCGCGCGCGATCCGCTCGGCATCCGCCCGCTGGTGCTGGGCCGCCTCGACGGCTGCCCGGTACTCGCCTCCGAGACCTGCGCGCTCGACGTGATCGGCGCGCAATACATCCGCGACGTCGAGAATGGCGAGGTGCTGGTGTTCGACGAGGACGGCGCACACACGCACAAGCCGTTCCCGCCGATGCCGCCGCGGCCGTGCATCTTCGAATACGTCTATTTCGCGCGGCCGGATTCGATCGTCGGCGGCCAGGCTGTCTATGACGTGCGCAAAGGCATGGGTGCACAGCTCGCCCGCGAGGCGCCGGCCATCGCCGACGTGATCGTGCCGGTGCCGGACTCCGGCGTCCCGGCCGCGATCGGTTTCGCGCAATCCTCCGGCATTCCCTACGAGCTTGGCATCATCCGCAATCACTACGTCGGCCGCACCTTCATCGAGCCGACGCAGCACATTCGCGCGCTCGGTGTCCGCCTCAAGCACAGCGCCAACCGCGCTGTGGTGAATGGCAAGCGCATCGTACTGATCGACGATTCGATCGTGCGCGGCACCACCTCGACCAAGATCGTGCAGATGATGCGCGATGCCGGCGCCAAGGAGGTGCATTTCCGCGTCGCCTCGCCGCCGATCACCCATCCGGACTATTACGGCATCGACACGCCGGAGCGCGACAAGCTGCTCGCCGCGACCCATAGCCTCGAGGAAATGCGCCAGTTCATCGGCGCGGATTCGCTGGCGTTCCTCTCGGTCGATGGCATCTACCGCGCCATGGGCAAAGGCGCGCGCGATCCGCAGCGCCCGCAGTTCACCGACCATTGCTTCACGGGCGAATACCCGACCGCGCTCACCGACCAGAGCGGCCACGATCCGTCATCGCCAAGGCAGTTGAGCTTGCTGGCGGGGTGAGATGAGTTCGCTCTGCCGCCGTCAGCATTTCTGTTCCGCGGACTTATCCACCGACCCACGCCGCTAGAGACGCTAACGTGGCTTCATTGTTGCAAGCGCTCCGGCCGACGAGGAGGCTGCAATGAACCCATTCAAACGACTGATTGTGGGCCTGTCCGCCGTGCTGCTTTGCGTTGGCATGGCGGTCGGCACGGTGGCCGGTGCCCTGCTCGGCCGGGCGGTTGCTCAAATGGTGAGCACGAGCCCATTTCTCAGCCAAAGGGCGGCAGCATCGATTGCGGGCATGCCCGACATCGAATTCGGCGGGCTGCTGACCGGCGGCCTGATCGGCTTCCTGATTCCAGCGGTCGCGGCATCGCTCTTGTTCCTCGTGCAGGCGATCCGCAAGCAATCTCAGGAAACCGCCGAGGGCGTGGCGGCGCTGCGGCGCGCGAGCGCGGCCAAGCGCGTCGAGCCGCCTGCGGCACAGCCCGGTCCGCGCCGGGTCGAGAATGGCGCCCACCTGCCGCGGCCGCTCCGCCCGTCGGGGCCGCAGCGGCCGGCCTGGCGGTCGCGGCCGCAGCCTGCGGAGTTGGCGCACGACCCAGTGCCGGAGCGCTTCGCCGAGCAGCCTGCGCCGGTGGAGATGCAGCAGCCGCAGCAGACTTCGAGCTAAAGCCCAGCAACCCCTCGATTGCTGCGGCGGGCCGCGGCGGCTAAGACAGCCGCATGGAAAAGCCCCTCGCCAATCGTATCGCGCTCGTCACCGGCGCTTCACGCGGCATCGGCCACGCCATCGCGCTTGCGCTCGCCAAAGACGGCGCGCATGTGATCGCGGTCGCCCGCACGGTCGGCGGCCTGGAAGAGCTCGACGACGCCATCAAGGCCGCGGGCGGCAGCATGACGGGCGTGCCCCTCGATGTGCGCGACACCGACGGCCTCGCGCGCCTCGCAGCCACGATCAACGAACGCTATGGCCGGCTCGACATTCTGATCGGGAACGCGGCGCTGGTCGGCTCGAACTCGCCGCTCGATCATTTTCAGCCAAAGGAGTGGGACGACGTCATGGCGGTCAACGTCACCGCCAACTGGCAGCTGATCCGCCACATGCACGCGCTGCTGCTGCGCTCCGACGCTGGCCGCGTGCTGTTCCTCACATCTGGGGCGGGCAACAGTCCGCGCGCCTATCGCGGTCTCTATGCCGCCACCAAGGCGGCGCTCGACGCGATCGCGCGTGTCTATGCACAGGAAACCGCCGCAACGAAAATCCGGGTCAATCTGTTCAATCCGGGCCCGACCCGCACCACCATGCGCGCCGCCGTGATGCCGGGCGAAGACCCGATGACGCTGCCGACGCCGGAAGATGTCGCGGCGACGATCCCGCCGCTCTGCGCACCCGGCTTCGACGAAACCGGCAAGCTCTACGATTTTCGTTTCAAGAAACTGCTGTCGTTTCGGCCCCCGGCGTAATTCACCGACCGCGCGTCGCACGCCAAGCCAGCGCGGCGGCTGTCGCGATGAAAATGAACACGAAAGCCGCGTTGCGCGGCTTTCCTTCCGGTTGCGCCCCGGTCATTTGCGTCGGGGAGACGTTTTGCTGCGCCGGGGCGGCGTTTTGGCGTGCTTGTTGGCACGGCCCGCGTAGGGATTGGCCTTCTCGCGCAGCGTCAAACGGATCGGCGTGCCCGGCAGGTCGAACGCCTCGCGCAGGCTGTTGACGAGGTATCGCTTGTAGGATTCCGGCACCGCGTCGGCGCGGTTACAGAACAGCACGAAGCTCGGCGGCCGCGCCTTCGCCTCGGTCATG
Source organism: Rhodoplanes serenus (assembly GCA_945893145.1). Classification (GTDB taxonomy): domain Bacteria; phylum Pseudomonadota; class Alphaproteobacteria; order Rhizobiales; family Xanthobacteraceae; genus Z2-YC6860. The sequence continues at coordinate 19,685 of CAMDDZ010000065.1, forward strand.
TAATCGAGCCGGATGCGGCGCCCCGCCGCCGCCGGCGGCGGATGCGAGGAGGTCGCTTGCGAGAGCCAGCGGTTCAACCTGGCGGTCGGCACACGCCGGTTCCAGATTGCGTGGATGTCGAGCACCGCCTGCATGAGCCGGTCGAGGCCCTCGCCGGTGAGGCCCGAAACGCCGACCAGCGGCACCCCCGCAAGCTGCGGCAGCGCGCGGTTAGCCTCCTCGCGAATTTTGCTGAGTTGGCCGGGCGTGCGCTCGGCCAGATCCCACTTGCTGACGGCGATGACCAGCGCACGGCCTTCGCGCTCGACCAGATCGGCGATGCGCTGGTCCTGTTCCTCGAAAGGCCTGTCGGCTTCGGTGAGCAGCACGACCACTTCGGCGAAACGGATGGCGTTAAGCGTGTCTGCGACGGAAAGCTTTTCCAACTTCTCCTGCACGCGGGCGCGGCGGCGCATGCCCGCCGTGTCGTAAAGCTTGAACGCACAACCATGCCAGCCAAGATCAACCGCAATCGTGTCGCGCGTGATGCCGGGCTCCGGACCGGTGAGCAGCCGCTCCTCGCCCAGCAGGCGATTGATCAGCGTCGATTTTCCGGCGTTCGGCCGGCCCACGATGGCGACGCGGATCGGCTGCGACGTGTCACCCTCGGCGGCGCGTTCCGGCTCTACACTTGGCTCGGCGGTCGCCTCCGGCAGCGCGGCCCGCAGCGCCTCGTAGAGATCGGCCAGACCCTCGCCATGCTCGGCTGAGACCGACACCGGATCGCCGAGACCCAGCGCGTAAGCCTCAAGGGCGCCGGCCGCCGCAGCTTTGCCCTCGGACTTGTTGGCCACCACGATCGCTGGCTTGCCGGAGCGGCGCACCAAGTCGGCGAAGACGCGATCGTCCGGCACCAGGCCCGCGCGCGCATCGATCATGAACAGCACGGCGTCGGCCGCGGCGATCGCCGCCTTGGTCTGCGCCATCATCCGGCCCGCGAGGGTTTCGGCTGCGGCATCATCGAGACCCGCGGTGTCGATCGCCGTAAAGGTCAGATCGCCGATCCGCGCCACCCCCTCGCGGCGGTCACGCGTCACACCGGGCAGATCGTCGACCAGCGCAACGCGCTTGCCGGCCAGCCGGTTGAACAGCGTGGATTTGCCGACGTTCGGCCGGCCCACAATCGCAATGATGAAACCCATGGCATTGGATGCCCTGCAATCGCAGGGCGAAGCAAGCATCCTGACGACATGGCTAACGCCGGGCGGCGTCCGGCGGGCGCGATGAGCCCTATTAAGGCTAGCGCTGCGGCGGATTCGGCCAAGCCGGCGGTGGCGGCGTGGTGCGCTGCGGCTGATCGGGCCAGGGCGCGGCCGCCTGCTGCGGCGCCGGAGCGGCCTGTGGCTGCTGCATGGGCGCTGCCGTCTGCTGCGGTTTGGGCTTCGGCTTCGCCTTAGGCTTGGGCTTGGGTTTCGGCTTGGGCTCGACGGCCGCCTGCTCCTGCGGCGGCGGTTCCGGCGGCGGCTGATAGCCCTGCACCAATTCGGCTGGCACGCCTTGCGGCACGCCGGGAACGCCGGTCGGGAACACGTCGCGGCGGTCGCCTGGCAGCGGCTTCTTGTTGTTGAACATGCTGTCCATGTTCTCGCAGCCGCCGAGCATGAGCCCGAGCGTCAATGCGATTGCGGTCAGCCGTGCACGATCGCTGCGCATCCGATCCTCAGCTCTTGCTCGCAGCCGGCGCGACCATGGTCAGGATTTCCACCTGACTGCGGATGTTGGTCGGCGTCTCCGTGTCAGCCATCACCATGTCGGCCCAGCGCTTCATCGCGGTGGTATCGCCGGTGCGCCATGCCGAGAGTGCGAGCAAGCCCCGCGCGCTGTGGCGGAACGCCCGGCTCGCATCGGTGAGCGGTTCAAGCCGCTTGCGGACATCGTCGTATGAACCGGTATCGACCAGCACAAGTCCTGCACGCAACGCTGCAAGATCTTGCACGGTCTGACCCGCGCTCGCGTCAGCGGCAAGCGCGTCATAAAGAGCGACCGCAGCCTTGGGATCGCGTTGCGCGATGAGGCCCGCTTCGCGCAGCTTGGCGAGCACGCGATAACTTGCTGTGCCATCCTTGGCGAGTTGGGTAAGCGCCGCCTCGGCCTCCTGGCTTTTGCCTTGCCCGATCAGCGCGCCAGCGGCTTCGAACGCAGCGCCGTTTTCGGCCGCGCGCTTGGTCTCCCACCATTCGTAGGTGCGCCAACCGCCGACCGCGACGACAATCAGCACCGCAAGCGCAATGATATAGATGCCGTAGTTGTCCCACAGCTTCTGCAGCTGTTCGCGGCGTACTTCCTCGTCAACTTCCCGGAAAATATCGGACACGAAAGTCCCCCGCGCGCTTGCCCTGCGCCATCCCAAAGCCCGCCGCCCTCAGCTAAGGCCCTGCGCAGCCACGTAAACTACCGGTGTGGCAGAGGCAAGGCAAAGCCGGCCAGACCGATCCGCGCACCCTAAACCTGGGCCGGTTAACCTATTTCTTCCGCATCCCATAGACGTGATCGGGGCCCGGGAAAGCGCGGGAACGCACGTCCTTGGCATAGCCCGAGATCGCGGCCTCGATTCCGGGTCCCAAATCACCGTAACGCTTGACGAATTTCGGAACTCGCGGCGACAGGCCCAGCATGTCCTCCAGGACCAGAATCTGGCCGTCGCAGGCCGCGCTGGCGCCAATGCCGATGGTGGGAATTGGAACCTGGCCGGTGATGCGCCGGCCGAGCGGCTCGGCCACCGCCTCGATCACCAGCGAGAAGGCGCCGGCGTCCGAGACCGACTTGGCATCGTCCTCGATCCGGCCCCAGTCCTTCTCGTCGCGCCCCTGGGCGCGGAACGAGCCGATCGTATTGATGGCCTGCGGCGTGAGGCCGACGTGACCCATCACCGGAACGCCGCGTTCGGCGAGAAAGGCGACCGTCTCGGCAAGCCGCCGGCCGCCCTCGAGCTTTACCGCGCCGCAGCCGGTTTCCTTCATCACCCGCGCGGCGCTCATGAAGGCCTGCTCTTTCGACGCCTCGTAGGAGCCGAACGGCATGTCGACCACGACCAGCGCGCGTTGGGAGCCGCGCATCACCGCGTGGCCTTGCAGGATCATCATGTCCAGCGTGACCGGCACGGTGGTCTCGAGCCCGTGCATCACCATGCCGAGCGAGTCGCCGACCAGAATGACGTCGCAGTATTTGTCGACCAAGCTCGCCGTGTGGGCGTGATACGAAGTCAGCGCCACGATCGGCTCGCCGCCCTTGCGGGCGCGAATATCGGGCGCGGTCAGCCGCCTAACTTCACTTTGCACGGACATACGCTACTCCCCGGCAACCGCACGGCACTAGGCTATGTCGCGGTTCAACGCAAGCCGCCCACTACCAGCGCCTTGGTGAGCGCCCCGATATCGTCGAGTTTGTCGCAACCCAGCACCGCGGCTTCGATCTGTCCGGCCTGCTCTGCGGTCAGCACGCCGCGAGTGAGCTTGCGAAATTTGTCCACCACATCGCTTTCGCTTGCGAACTTCTGCTCGCTGCCGCGCGGCGCTTCCACGGTCTCTTCGTGTTTCGCGCCGTCCGTCAATTGCACCTCGACCCTCACCTTGTGACGGAACCTGGCACCGAGTGCGGTGATCGCCGGATCGTGCACCACCGTCACCTTGCCGGCGAGCGCGACGCGGCGCGGATCGGCGACGACATCCTCCGAGAACTGATCGACAAACACATCGCCCTCGGTCAGCAACGTGCCGACACAGAACGGCAGGTTCATCTGAGCCGAAACGACGCCCTGCGGAACATAGGGCCAGCCGACATGCTCGACCGTCGCGTGCGAACCATGAACCACGATCTGCTTGATCTCATCCGGCTTGAACGGGCGGCGCGCCTGGATGATGCGAATGGCATCGAGCGTGGTGTGGTTCGAGCCGACGCAGGAATAAAACTTCAGCGCAATGCCCATGGTTTCCCAGCGCTCGCCCAGGCCCGAGGTCAGCTCAGCCAGGCGGAAGCGATCCTGTGAACGCGAGAAGGTCGTGCAGAAGCCGCCGTATTCGCTCTCGAACACGTTGACGATACCGGTGAAGCCTTGCTCTGCCAGCACCGCGCCGTAGAGCCCGCTCTGCGAAGAACGGCCGGCATGCATGCGCTTGACCATGGCGCCATATTGCGCGGCCATCAGGCCGGACGATTGCGTACCGGCGATGCCGAGGGCATGCACGACCTTGCCGGCGTCGAGCTTCAATCCGGCAGCGGCTCCCGCCGCAGCCGAAAACACGCCGACGGTTGCGCCAGAATGCCAGCCCTGTCCGATGTGCTCCGGCCCCATGCAGAGGCCGACGCGCGGCCCGATCTCGTAGCCCGCGACCGCCGCACGCAGAAAATCCCTGCCGCTCATGCCGGGACGCATCTCGGCACCCGCGATCAACGCCGGCAACGTCACGGCGCCAACATGAAGCACACCGGCGCGATGCACGTCGTCGAGCTCGAAGCTCTGCACCAGCGTGCCGTTGACCAGCGCCGCATGTGGTGCTGACAGCCGCTCGCGCGTGCCCCAGACCCCGCAGAACTTCGAGGTGTCGAGGCCGGCAAGCGTGCCGAGCAGGATTTTGCTCCACGCCAGCCGCGTGCCGAAGATGGCGCAGCCGAACGAATCCAGGATCAAAAGCTTGATCCGCGCGATCACCTCGGGCGGGATTTGCTCGTAGCGCAGGCCCGCGACGAACTCAGCAATGCCGCGGGTTTGAGTATTTTCGATGTTGGGCTGCACGCTCATGCCGGCAAGGCTATCATGGCGCCATGACCGCGAAATACATCCGTGAGCCCGAACGCCGCCTGCCGGTGTACGGCGAATACGAGGTGGTGGTTCTCGGCGGCGGCCCGGCCGGCATCGCCGCCGCCGCATCCGCCGCAGCCCAAGGCCGCAAGACGCTGATGGTCGAGCGTTACGGATTTCTGGGCGGCATGGGGACAGCCGCCGGCGTGACCAACTTCTGCGGCCTGCACGCCAACGTGCATGGCGACATCCGCCAGGTCGTGCATGGCGTCGCCGACGACTTGCTGGCCCGCATTGACCGGCTCGGCGGGCTGAACGCGCCTCACCTTGTGTTCGGCAAGATCAAGGCGCAGGCCTATGACACCGCCGCCTACAAATGCGCAGCGGACGATCTCCTGCTCGGCAAAGGCGTCGAAATCCTGTTCCACGCGCTGGGCGCTGGCGTGCTGATGGAGCCCGACGACACCATCCGCGCGCTGATCGTCGAGACCAAATCCGGCCGCGCCGCAATCGTGGGCCAGATGTTCATCGACTGTTCGGGCGACGGCGATCTCGCGGCTTGGGCCGGCGCGCCGTTCGAGCGCGGCGATGGCGCGGGCGCGATGCTCTATCCGTCGATGATGTTCCGGCTCAACGGAGTCGATCCCAAGGCCGCCGGCGAGGCCTGGCAGTCGATCCCGGAGCTGATGGACGCGGCCGAGAAGCGCGGCGTGCACTTTCCGCGCAAGAAGCCGGTGGTGCGCCCGCAGAAGAACCCAATCGAATGGCGCGTCAACGTCACGCAACTCAAAAGCGCCGATGGCAGTGCGATCGACGGCACCGATGCGGCCGAGCTCACCGCCGGCGAGATCGAAGGCCGCCGCCAGGCCGTGCAATTCTTCAATTTCCTCAAGCGCGAGGCGCCGGGCTTCGAGCAGTCGTACATTGTCGATATCCCACCGCAAATCGGCATCCGCGAGACACGCCGCATCAGCGGCCACTATCAACTCAGCGGCGACGATGTGCTTTCATGCGCGAGCTTCCCCGACACCATCGGAGTCAACGGCTGGCCGATCGAAAAGCACGTCGCGGGCGACGTCGAATGGCTGTGGCCGGACATTCCGGGCTCGCGCGGTTTCAACCACCTGCCCTACCGGATGCTGCTGCCGCAGGATGTGCGCAACCTGCTGGTCGCCGGACGCTGCGCTTCGATGACCCACGAAGGCCAGTCCGCCGCGCGCGTCAGTGGCGGCTGCTTCGTGATGGGTCAGGCTGCGGGGACCGCAGCGCATCTCGCGCTCGCGGGCAACACGGAACTCGTGGACCTATCGGTCGAGAAACTGCAAGCACAGCTCGAACAAGACGGCGTCTACCTCGGGCGCGACGTCACCTGAGAACGAGAAGGAAAACCCAATGAAGAAACAGATCGCAATCGCGCTCGGCACATTGCTGCTTTGGCTCTCGCCAGCAGCCGCGCAGGATTGGCCGACCAAGCCGGTCAAGATCGTGGTGCCGTTCGGTCCGGGCGCGACGCCCGACATCGTGGCGCGGCTCATTGCCGATCATCTGCAAAAGAAACTCGGCCAGCCGTTCGTGATCGAGAACAAGCCGGGCGCGAGCGGTAACACCGGAACCGACGCGGTCGCCAAAGCGGAACCCGATGGCTCGACCATCGGCATCAGCATCGGCGGACCGCTCGCCATCAACACGCTGCTGTTTTCCAAGCTGCCCTACGACCCGGCCAAGGACATCGCGCCGATCAGCCAATTGGTGTCGCTGCCGAGTGCGCTCGCCGTCAATTCATCCGTTAAGGTTAACAGCACCGCCGAGCTGATCGCACTGCTCAAGCGCGAACCGGGCAAATTCAACTACGCATCGATCGGCAACGGCTCGCTTTCGCACCTCGCCATGGAGGCGATCGCACTCAAGAGCGGCACCAAGATGGTGCACCTGCCCTATCCGTCCTCGCCCGCCGCGATGACCGCGATCATCCGCAACGACGCGCAAATGGGCTGCCTGCCTGCAATCTCGGCCGTTCCTCACGTCGCGTCCGGCGCGGTAAAAATTCTCGCCGTCTCGACCGCGAAACGCTCGCGATTTTTGCCAGACATTCCGACACTGAAAGAGGCCGGAATCGACGTCGAAGCGGATGCCTGGATGGGCATGATCGCGCCCGGCCGTACGCCGGATGCCATCGTTGCGAAAATTCAGCGCGAGGTGGTAGAAGCAATCGGGACGGTAGAGGTCCGCGACAAGCTTGCTGCGCAACTCATGGAACCGATCGGCAATACGCCTGCGGAATTCCGTGCGCGCATCGAGGCCGAGATCGCCCGCTGGGCGCCGGTGATCAAGGCGGCGGACATCAAGGTTAACTAGTGCGGCGTGCTGCGTTGGTTTGTAAGCGTGGGGAGTGATGCGATGAGTAACGAGACGACGGATCAATATCCCGAAGTCAGCGGCGACGAGTCCGGCCTGGTGCCTCCGCAGGACTACAAGGGCGAGTGGCCAAAGAAGATCCGCACGCTGTCCGCCAACGAACTCGATCGCCTGACCATCGACAGCGCCGGGCGGTTCTACTGGGACGGCCATCTGGTAAACTACCAGCCGCCGCAGCCGCAGCAGGCGCCGGACGTGAACACGGCCGATGCGGACGAACGCAACGCGCTCGAAATGCTCGATCGCGCGGCGCTCGAATTGACACCCGCAGGCGCGCTCGCAGCCGCGCCGCCCCATCCGGTGCACGCCCAAGCATCGGTCGCTCCGCAGGTGGAAATCCGCGCCGTCGATCTCGACACGCTCGCAGCACCGCCTGCGCCAGTTGTGCCGGTTGTGGCGCCGCCGGTTCCGGCGCAATCCGTCGTTGCGGCCGCCGACATCCGGCCGGCCGATTACCCGACCCTGATCGCGCCGGCCGTTCGCGGTTCGGCCGACCGGGTCCAACTGTCGTTCTCGCGCTGGCAGTCGTTCGGAATCGTGCTCGCTGTCCTCGGCCTGGTGATCGGCGCCTCCGGCGTGGCGGCCTATGGTTGGACGGCCGCGCACGAATGGGGCTGCCGCACCGGCATGGTGTCGAAATACTGTCCGCTGGCGCCTGCCGCAAAGCCCCAGCCCGGCAGCGACATTCCGGCCTGAGCCCCAATTGTTTCCACCGGTTGTCCACCGCGTCTAAGGCGCGCTGGACTTCCGCTGGCGGGCGGGCGAATCATGCCCGGTCATGAGTCTGCTCCCCGCGTATTTTGGCCGTAAGCGTAACAGCGATCTGGCGCCCGAGCGCGAACCAGACAGCGAGACGCGCGAAGACGTTTTCAGTCTGATCCCGCCGCGCGTCGATGATCTCGACGACAAGCTCGACAATCTCTCGAAGCCCGAACCGCCGTTAAAGGCGGAAAGATCGGCGAAGCCTGCAAAGGCCGAGAAGAAGAGCGGCGCGCAGCCTGTCGGCATTTCCGAGCTGGCACGGCTGTCGTTCGACAACGAGGGCCGGCTCTTTTGGGACGGTAAGCCGGTCGAGACGCATCACCGGTTTGCGATGTCGCGCCGCCAAACCATCGGCGCAACCCTGGTTGCGGCGTTTATCGTGCTCGGCGCGCTGGGCGCGATGTTGCAAGGTACGACGGCCGCCTACGGCTGGGCCTGCAAACTCGGCTGGGCCACGACGTTCTGCGAGCCGACCGCGCCCGAGCCGGTCGCAGCGCCGGACATTCCGGCTTAGCTGGCTGCTACACCACCGGCGAGCGGCCGCCATCGACGTTGGTGGCTGTGCCCGTGATGTAGGAGCCGGCGTCGGACGCCAGGAAGCAGGCCAGGTTGGCGAATTCCTCCGCCTTGCCGATGCGGCCGAGCGGAATCTCCTTCTCGCGCACCTTGTAATACTCGGCGAGCGGCGTGTTGGTGCGCTTGGCCGACTGCACGTGCTGATCGGCTTCGATCAAGCCCACCAGCATGGCGTTGACCAGTACGTTGTGCGGCGCGAACTCGTGGCTCAGCGCCTTGGTGAGCGCCATGCCGGCGGCGCGCGAGATCGAGGTCGGCGCGCTGCCGCCGCGCGGCGCCTTGGCGCCGATGTTGAGCACGTTGATGATGCGGCCCCAGCGGCGCTCTTTCATCTGCGGCGACACCAGCCGGATCAACCGGATCGCGGCAAACAGCTTGTCTTCGAGATCGCGTTGCATGATGTCGTCGGTCAGTTTCTCGAACGCCCCGTTGCGCGACGTGCCGGCGTTGTTGACCACGATATCGACCCTGCCGAACGCCTTCATGGTTTCGTCGTAGGCGTGCTGGATGCCGTCCGCCGTGCCGACATCGGCCTGCACGCCGACGATCTTGCCCTTGGCGGTTGCCTTGATGGCTTTGACCGCCTCGTCCATCGCCTCGCGGCCGCGCGCCAGGATGGCGACGTCGGCGCCCGAATTGGCGAACCGGGTCGCGATCGCAAAGCCGATGCCCTTGCTGCCGCCGGTAATGATGGCGGTGCGGCCCTTGAGACTGATTTCCATTTCCGAACTCCCTGAATTTGCGCGCGCCGGCTGTCAGTCGTCCACGCGAGTGGAGGACCCATGTGTCTTACACCACAGGTGTCTTACATCAGATGTGGGTTTAGCAGAACGCCCCAGCCGCCATGCTGCCTCAGCTTGCGGCAGCCAGTCCACCTTTTGTGACCGAAAGCTCGAGGTCGGCATCGACCGCATCGTCCTCGGTCGCGACCACCACGCGGTTGCGGCCGCGGCGCTTGGCGGCATAGACCGCCATGTCGGCGCGGCTCATCAGCGCGTCGATGTCGTAGCCGAAGGTCTCGCTCGACGCGATGCCGATGCTGACGGTCGCCTTTACGCTCTGGCCCTGAACCTCGATGGCGGCGCCCTCGAACTGGCGGCGGATGCGCTCCGCCACCTGCTGCGCCTGCGCGACGCCGGTGTCCGGCAGGAGCCCGCAGAACTCCTCGCCGCCGATACGGAACAGCAGATCGGTCGGCCGGATGGTGTCCTGCACGATGCCAACGAAGCGCACCAGCGCATCGTCGCCGCCGGCATGGCCGAGCCGGTCGTTCAGCGATTTGAAGTGATCGAGGTCGAGGAAGAGCAGGCACAGCGGCTTGTTCGCGACCTGATGGCGCAGCAGCACCCGCGTACCCTTGAGCATGAAGGCGCGGCGGTTCAGCGCGCCGGTCAGCGAATCCGTCTGCGCGTTGGTGCGCTGCTCGAGCTCGAGCCGCTCCTTGCTCATCGCCACGATCAGCACGGCAAGCACAACAGTGTGGAAGAACATCAGCAGGTTGAAGGCACCGAACCACGTCGGCTGCATCGGCAGCGCGCCGAACGGCGCAGGCATGACGTGGACCAGCGGGATGCGTGACGCGAACAATAGCCCGAAGGTCGCGAACAGGATGATCACCGGCCAGCGCGACGGCAGCGCCTCGTCCCGGTTGCGCCAGAATTCCAGCGCGGTGGCGCCGATCATCGGCGCGAGCAGCGCCGACGACAGTATCACCCGATAGGTCATGTTCTCGACGAAGCCATCGACCAGGCAGGCCGCGAACCACAGCGCCGGCGTGAGCAGCAGCGCGATCCAGCGTGGCGGCTTGTGATCGAACGCCCGCGCGCCCTGCCAACAGCAGCCGAACGCCAGGATCACGATGGCGTTGGCGACGCCGACCGTGACGAACTCCGGCGTCGAAGCGGGCAGCAGGTAGAGCACGTTGGCGGCGCAGCTCAGCAGGAACGAGGCGCTCCACCAGCCGAACCAGACCGCGCCGTCGCTGCGCAGCCAGAACGTTAAAAACAGGCCGCCGAACAGCCCTTTCAGGCAAAATCCGAAAAGCAAAACCGTGAAAGCGTCGATCTGCATGATCGCGTGTCCGCCGCGGTCGCCCGCTTGTTGCGAATCGGCCCCGCAGTTTAGGCGAGAGCGATGTCGTTCCCCGCTCCCTCATAGAACACTTTGGTAAAGACGAGATTTCGCCCATCGCGGCCACCTGTCACAGCATTTCGGGCCGGACCGCCGCCGCAGGTTGAGCGAACCGCCCGCCACCATGAAGATGCCCTCGCCCCGATAATGGATGGTTTTGGGGTATTTCGGCGCGGCCGGCGCGTGGGCTTTGACGACCTCAAAGATGAAGAAATCGTACCTTTTGAGGAACTCGACCAGCCGGCATTCGAGGTTGGCGTGGCACTCCGCGATCAGCGGCGCCTTCACGTTTGTGGCATCGGCCTTGGTCAGCTTGAATTTCTGGAACTTGTCGATTGTCGCGCCCGAACAATTGCCGATGTCCGCGACGGTCGTGGCGAGATCGACACTCGGCACGTTGATCACGCATTCGCGGCTGCGGCGCACCATCTCGTGGCTGTGATTGCCGCTGGAGATCAGGCAGCCGACCAGCGACGGCGAGAACTCCAGCACCGTGTGCCAGCCCATGGTCATGATGTTGGTGTTGCGGCGCCAAGCGGAGCTGACCAGCACCACGGGTCCGGGTTCGAGGAAGCGGCGGATTTCGCCGACGGGGAAATCTTGCTTCTTTGGAATTTTCATCGCGGCGTCTTTCTGTGCTGTCGCACGAGACATGATCCTGCCGTTGTGTTGCGGACGTGCGTGATCACCGGGATTTGTTGGGCGCCCGGGCGCCGTCTTGTTGGTCCCTCGGATAAATCCGAGGGGATGGAGCGCCGGTCGACGCCACATCTCGATCACGCCTCGTCCACCGATGGATTACTCCATCAGGGACTAACCGGCGTGGCGCCCAAATTCGTGGGCGCGTCGCCGGCCGACGCTCCATCGCGGCGATTTTTGGCCCTCGGAACCGTGACTGACAAAAACCGGCAGCGAGCTCTCGCTCGCCCTGATCCCTGCGGCTTACGCCGCCGTTCATCCGGTCCCCGTGTCACCCAAAGCTGGGCGCCCCTCGTAGTAGGGGGGACAGTTACCCGAGGCCTCCCGGGGATTGGGTTACGAGGCCAATCCGCAGGCGCCGCATCCCACCCCGCTCA
>CAMDDZ010000066.1 GCA_945893145.1 Rhodoplanes serenus
TGAGACTAAGGCGATAGACTAGGGCCATCATCCAGGCAGCCGAGAAGTTTTGTCGACATGTCAGTTGTTGCGAGTCTCCAGCACGTCACCCGGTACAAGTATGACCGGCCGGTCGCCCTCGGGCCGCAAATCATCCGGCTCCGGCCGGCGCCGCACTGCCGCACCGCCGTCCTGAGCTATTCGCTCAAAGTCACGCCCGCCCAGCACTTCGTGAACTGGCAGCAGGACCCGAACGGCAACTGGCTCGCCCGCTTCGTGTTTCCTGAGCGGACCAGCGAATTCAGCATCACGGTCGATCTGCTGGCCGACATGTCGGTCATCAATCCGTTCGACTTCTTCGTCGAGCCGGTGGCGACGAACTTCCCGTTTGTCTATCCAAGCGAGTTCAACGAAGAGCTTGCGCCCTATCTCGCCAAGGACGAAGCCGGACCGCAGCTTGCGGCATTCCTCAAGACGATTTCGCGCAAACCGGAAAACACCGTCGATTTTCTGGTCGCCCTCAATCAGCGTCTGCAACACGAGGTCCGTTATCTGGTTCGCATGGATCCGGGCGTACAGCAGCCCGAGGACACGCTCAAGCTCGCGTCCGGCTCCTGCCGCGACAGCGCCTGGCTTCTGGTGCAGGTGCTGCGGCACCTCGGCCTCGCGGCACGCTTCGTGTCGGGCTATCTCATCCAGCTTCGTCCGGACCTGAAGGCACTCGACGGGCCCGCAGGAACCGCCGAGGACTTCACCGATCTGCACGCGTGGACTGAGGTTTATCTGCCGGGCGCGGGCTGGATCGGGCTCGATCCGACATCCGGACTGCTGTGCGGCGAGGGTCATCTGCCGCTCGCGGCGACGCCGCACTACCGCGCGGCCGCGCCGATCAGCGGCGGCGTCGAAGCCGCCAAGACGGAATTTTCGTTCTCGATGAAGATCACGCGCGTCGATGAGAAGCCGCGCGTCACCTATCCATTTTCCGACGAAGCCTGGACCGCACTCGATGCGCTCGGCGACAAGGTCGATGCCGATCTCACGGCGCATGACGTTCGCCTGACCATGGGCGGCGAGCCGACTTTCGTGTCGGTCGACGACTACCAGTCGGCAGAATGGAACATCGCCGCAGTCGGCCCGACCAAGCGCGTGCTGGCCGATCAGTTGATCCGGCGCCTGCGCGACCGGTTCGCGCCAGGGGGGCTGCTGCACTACGGCCAGGGCAAGTGGTATCCGGGCGAGCCGCTGCCGCGCTGGGCGTTCGCGCTGTTCTGGCGCCGCGATGGCAAGCCGATCTGGCGCAACGCTTCGCTGATCGCGCTCGAAGCGCTCGGCCGCTCGCCATCCGCCGATGAAGCGCACCACTTCACCGAATGCCTTGCGGCGCGTCTCGGCATCACCTCCGAGCACGTGCTGCCCGCCTTCGAAGATCCGGCAGAGCGGATGCTGAAGGAGGGCGTGCTGCCGGCCAATATCGATCCGTCCAATCCCAAGATCGACGATCCGATCGAGCGCGCCCGCATCATGCGCGAGTTCGACCGGCATTTGTCGCTGCCCAAGGGCTATGTGCTGCCGGTGCAGCGCTGGACCGCGCAGGCGCGCGGCGGATGGATCAGCGAAGTCTGGCAGCTGCGCCGCCGCCGGCTTTTCCTGCTGCCGGGAGATTCTCCCATCGGCTTCCGGCTGCCGCTCGGGTCGCTGCCTTATGTTCGTCCGGTCGAAGAGCCGAACCTGGTGCCGACCGATCCATTCGCGGAGCGCGGCCCGCTGCCCGAACCGGCTGACGTCGCAACCGCCTCGGCCGCACGCGGCAAGCGCTTTACGGCGCCCTCGATCGCGTCGGGCTTGGCCAGTTCGCCTCCCCCGCAACCTGCGCCGGCCACGCCGCCAGCCGCTCCGGTCGCGGTGCGCACCGCACTCGCGGTCGAGTCGCGCGACGGCAGGCTCTGCGTGTTCATGCCGCCGCTCGAGCGGCTTGAGGATTATCTTGAGCTGCTGGCCGCCGTCGAAACGACCGCCGCGAGCCTCAATCAGCCGGTTCACGTCGAAGGCTATCTGCCGCCGCCGGACCCGCGCCTGAATGTCATCAAGGTGACGCCGGATCCCGGCGTCATCGAGGTCAACATCCATCCCGCCACGTCATGGCGCGAAGCAGTCGAGGTGACACGCACGGTGTACGAGGACGCGCGTCTGTCGCGTCTTGGCGCCGACAAATTCATGATCGACGGCCGCCACACCGGCACCGGCGGCGGCAATCATGTCGTGCTCGGCGGCCTGGCGGCGGCGGACAGTCCGTTCCTGCGGCGGCCCGATCTCTTGAAAAGCCTGATCATCTATTTCCAGCGGCATCCATCGCTGTCGTATCTGTTTTCCGGCCTGTTCATCGGGCCGACCAGCCAGGCGCCGCGCGTCGACGAAGCGCGCCACGACCAGCTTTACGAGCTCGATATCGCGCTCGGCATGGTGCCGCCGCCCACGGAGGGCGAGCCGCCGCGGCCGTGGCTGGTCGATCGGCTGTTTCGCAATCTTCTGGTGGATGTCGCCGGCAACACGCATCGCACCGAAATCTGCATCGACAAGCTGTTCTCGCCGGACGGTCCGACCGGACGGCTCGGCCTCGTCGAATTCCGCTCGTTTGAAATGCCGCCCGATCACCGCATGAGCCTGGCGCAGCAATTGCTGCTACGGGCGCTGGTCGCCTGGTTCTGGCGCGAACCGCAACGCGGTTCGCTGGTGCGCTGGGGCACCGCGTTGCACGACCGCTTCATGCTGGAGCATTTTGTCTGGCAGGACTTTCTCGACGTGCTCGGCGATCTGCGCGCCGCGGGCTATCCATTCGATCCGGTTTGGTTCGACGCGCAACGCGAATTCCGCTTTCCGCATTACGGCGCGGTTCAGCACGGCGGCGTCCGGCTCGAAATCCGGCATGCGCTGGAGCCGTGGCATGTGCTCGGCGAGGAGAGCAACGCCGGCAGCACGGCGCGCTTCGTCGATTCGTCTGTCGAGCGGCTTCAGGTCCGGGCCGAGGGACTGAACGCCGAGCGCCATCTCATCCTCTGCAACGGCCGGCGTGTGCCGCTCGCTCCGACCGGCCGCTCGGGCGAGCATGTCGCCGGCGTCCGCTTCAAGGCGTGGAAGCTGGAGTCCGCGCTGCAGCCGACGATCGACGTACAGGCCCCGCTGACCTTCGACATCTACGACAGCTGGAACAGGCGTTCGCTCGGCGGCTGCCGCTATCACGTCGTCCATCCGGGCGGGCGCAACTACGAAACGTTCCCGGTTAACTCCTACGAGGCGCAAGCCCGTCGCTTGGCCCGCTTCGAAAGCCAGTGCCATACGCCCGGATCGTTCAACGCGCCCGCCGAGGAACGCTCGCCAGAATACCCGACAACACTCGACCTGCGCCGCCCGACTCAGATTTGATAGCGCCCATGGGCCTTCTCGACAGCGCCACGCAGGAGGCCGAAGACCTCGAGCAGCTGCTGTCGGGCTATTACTGCCCGCTGCCCCGCAATTTCGATGAGATGATGGATCACGACGGCCGCGTGCGCGAGCACTGGCGGCCGTTCCTGAACATGCTCGCGGCGCTGGGACCGGACGAGATCAACCACCGCTTTGCCGCAGCCGACCGG
Source organism: Rhodoplanes serenus (assembly GCA_945893145.1). Lineage (GTDB taxonomy): Bacteria > Pseudomonadota > Alphaproteobacteria > Rhizobiales > Xanthobacteraceae > Z2-YC6860. The sequence goes on from CAMDDZ010000066.1 coordinate 3,609, forward strand.
CACCTGCGCGATTCCGGCGTGTTCTATCGCGTCTATGAAGACCCAGCCGGCGCGGTGCGGCCCTGGCCGCTCAGCCATGTCCCGCTGCTGATCAATCCGACGGAATGGCAGGAGCTGAAAACCGGTCTCGTTCAGCGCGCCGAATTGCTCGAAGCAATCCTGGCCGACATCTATGGGCCCGCGGCCCTGGTGCGCGACGGGCGTTTGCCGGCCGGGGTGATCGCCGGCAATCCGGAATTCTTAAGGCCGCTGGTCGGCGTGCAGCCGCCCGGCGGCGCGCGGCTGCGTTTCTATGCCGCCGATGTCGGACGCTCCCCCGATGGGCGATGGTGGGTGCTGGGCGACCGGACGCAAGCGCCGTCGGGCGCAGGCTATGCCCTGGAAAATCGCCTCGCGCTGTCGCGCGCCTTGCCCGACATTTACCGCGCCATGCGGGTCGAGCGCGTCGCACCGTTCTTCCAGGCCTTCCAGGCCGAGCTTTCGTCGCTCAACCGCCGTGACGATTCACGGGTGTGCGTGCTGACGCCCGGCGCGATGAATGAAACCTATTTCGAGCACGCCTATCTGGCGCGCTATCTCGGCTTTCTGTTGGTCGAGGGGGAGGACCTGACGGTCCGCGACGATGGCGTTTTCATTCGCACGGTGTCCGGCCTCAAGCGCGCCGAGGTGATGTTGCGGCGCCTGGATTCCGATTTCGCCGATCCGCTGGAGCTGAGCGCGCGCTCGCGGCTCGGCGTCCCCGGTCTGGTGCAAGCGATCCGCAACGATACCGTGGTGATGGCCAACGCGCTCGGATCTGGCGTGGTCGAAGCGCGCGCGATGTTGAGCTTCCTGCCGGCGCTGGCGCCGGCGCTGCTGGGCTCCGAGCTGACACTGCCGAATGTCGCAACCTGGTGGCTCGGCGACCCGGCGGTGCGTGACGAAGTCATCGACCGGCTCGACGAACTCGTGATCGCGCCTGCATTTACCGGCGAGCTGCCGGCGCATATCGATCGCCCGATGATGCTGGGCAAGGACATCGACCGCGCGGGCCGAGCGCGCCTGATCGAAGCGATCGGCCGCCGTGGCATCGACTTTGTCGCGCAAGAGGCCGTCACGCTGTCCACCACGCCGGCGTGGGAGAATGGCAAGCTGGTGCCGCGGCCATTCATTATGCGGCTGCTGCTGGCGCGTGTCGGCGACGGCTGGCGCGTGATGCCCGGCGGCTTCGTCCGCCTTGCCGAAGACATCGACGCGCGCGCGGTCAACCTTCAGCAGGGCGGCCGCACCGCGGACGTGTGGATCATCTCCGATGAGCCGGTCGCGGAGACGACGCTGCTGCCGACGCCGGACCGGATCGCGATCAATCGCGCGACCGGCGCGCTGCCGAGCCGCGCCGCCGCCAACCTGTTCTGGCTCGGACGCTACGTCGAGCGTGCCGAGGCGACGCTCCGCCTGGTGCGCGCGCTGGTCAATCGCGCAACCGAAAGCGACCAGGCCGCGGTCGACATCAACGCGGGCATCATCGCGCTGCTCGGAACTTGGGATGCGGTGCCGCCCGACATCCTCAACGTCAAGCCCGCGCTGGTCGCCGCCGCCGTGCTCCAACAGCGCGAGTTGGCCGGCGCGCTGCCCTATCTCGCCAGTGCCGCGCAATCGGCGGCGTCCGTGATCCGCGACCGGTTTTCGCCGGACGCCTGGCGCGCGCTCACCGAACTGGTCGAGATGATCAAGGCGCCGTTCGAGCAGGGCCCGAACGAAAGCGCGATCTTCGAACGCGTCAATGGCGCGCTGCGGATCGTCGCCTCGTTCTCCGGCTTGGCGCAGGAAAACATGAGCCAGCTCACCGGCTGGCGGTTTCTGGAGCTGGGCCGCCGGGTCGAGCGCGCGCTTGCCACCTGCCGGTTCGTGCGGCAATTCGTGTTCGGCACCGATCTCGACGGCGCACTCGACGTGTTGCTGGAGCTCGCCGACAGCCAGATCACTTATCGGCTGCGCTACGTCATGGTGGCGGCGCGCGCGCCGGTGGTCGATCTCGTGGCGCTCGATCCCAACAACCCGCGCTCGATCATCTACCAGCTGGCCCGCATCGAGGCGCATCTGGCGGCGCTGCCCAAGCGCGGCGACGACAGCCGCCTGTCGCCGCCCGAGCAGGTTGTCACCGCGTTGGCGACCCGGATGCGGACCGCGGAAGCAGCCTCGATCGACGAACAATTGCTGATCGACGCGGAAGCGGCCCTGATGAAGCTGTCCGACGTGATCGCCTCGACCTACTTCACCACGCGCGAGCGCTCCGAAGCGCCCTGGGAGTCGCTCGGATGATCTATGACATCCGTCAGGCAACGATCTATCGCTACGCCTCGCCGGTCGCTTATGCGCACCACGTGCTGCGCCTCACGCCCATCGACCGGCGCCACCAGCACATCCATGCCGCGGCGCTCGACATCAGTCCCGCGCCGGTCGAGCGGCGCGAGGGCTACGATTTCTTCGGCAACCGGATTACTTGGGTCGTGCTCGACCAGCCGCACGACACGTTGACGGTGCGCGTGGCCGCCCGCGTAGCGGTCGATCGCGCCGCGGTGGCAAAGCTTGGCGTCACGCCGGCTTGGGAGGATGTGCGCGAGGCAGCGTTTGCCTGCGCCGACCTGTCACCGCAGGCGCCCGCGCATTTCCTGTTTCCGAGCCGCCAAGTCTCGCTCGATCCCGAGATCCGCGACTATGCGGCCGAAAGCTTTCCGCCCGGGCGCGCCATGCTTGAAGGCGCGGTCGATCTGATGAAGCGCATCAAGACCGAGTTCGTCTATGAGCTGGGCGCTACCACCGCGACGACGACGCCGCCGATGTCGTTCGCGCTCCGGCGTGGCGTGTGCCAGGATTTTTCCCACGTGATGATTTCCGGCCTGCGTTCGCTCGGCCTGCCGGCGGCCTATGTCAGCGGCTACCTGCGCACCGGCCATCTGCCGAGCGGGGAGAAGCTCGAGGGCGCCGACGCGATGCACGCCTGGGTGCTGGCCTGGTGCGGGGCCGAAACCGGCTGGGTCGGGCTCGATCCCACCAACGGCATCCTGGCCGGCAACGATCATGTCGTGCTGGCGCTCGGGCGCGACTACGCCGACGTCGCTCCAATCGACGGCGTGATCTTCGCCGCCGGCCGGCAGCGGATCGAGGTGTCGGTCCAAGTCACGCCGGTCAGCGAGGCGCGTTCGATCTGAACGCCCGGTGCGCGCCTACGCCCAGTTCAGCCGCTCCAGGATCGACCGGCCCATCACCCAGTCCTTGTCGTCCTCTGACAAGAACGGCAGTTCTTCGGTGAAGTGCGTGATGCGCTGGCGATAGGTCGATTTGGCGAACGCGTTGGTGAGGTCGGTGCCCCAGTAGCAGCGCTTCGGGCCGAACGCATCGAAGCAGCGCTTGAGATGCTGCGTCATGTCGCGCCACGGATAGGACTCCGACGAATATGTCGGCGCCGACGACAGCTTCACCGACACGTTCGGATATTTGGCGAGCGCCACCATATCGTCGATCGCCTGCTTGATCCTGCCCTCCTTGGCGGTCTCGAGAGTGAGGCACATGTGATCGGCGATGAGTTGCAGACCCGGGTGGCGTTCGGCGATCGGCGCGAACTTCGGCACGTTGTCGGGTGCGAAGAACATCACCGGCACGCCGGCCTTCTCGGCCGCCGGCCAGAACCAGGCCGCCTGATCGAGCAGACCCGTCATGGTCCGCTGGAAGGTCACGCGGACGCCGAGCATGCCGGGCTGCTTCTTCCAGTCCGGCAAGAGCGCCGCGGACTCCGGCTTCTCCAGCGGAATACGGCCCATGACGGCGAAACGGTTCGGATAGCGCTTCGCGGCTTCAAGCCCGTAGTCGTTGCGGTCGCCCGGCCAGGACGGCGGCACGATCACGACGCGATCAACGCCGGCCTCGTCCATCAGCGGCACCAGCTTCTCGATACTGAATGGCTCCGGCAGTTGCGGCTTGCGGCCCGGCACCCATGGCCAATCCGGCGACTCGGCCTTCCACAGATGCACCTGCGCATCGACGATCGTGCGCTTCTTGGTGGCCTGCGCCGACGCCCGATCCGAATTCTGCGCTGCCAATGCCATGCCGGCTCCTACGGTGCTTCCCAGAAATCCGCGGCGCGACAACATGAAACCCTCCCCAAGGTGACGTTGCCTGTGGGGCGCAATCCTGCGCCGTCACGGGCCTCGTCACAATGGGGTTTCGCCGCAGCTACTTGATGAAGGTGCCGCTGCGCAGCTCGGCCATCGCCTGCTGAAGTTCGGTCTGCGTGTTCATCACGATCGGCCCATACCAGGCGACCGGCTCCTCGATCGGCTTGCCGGAGACGAGCAGAAAACGAACGCCCTCTGGGCCGGCCTGCACTGTGACTTCGTCGCCGCGGTCGAACACGATCAGCGAGCGGTTGCCGGTCTGCTCGCGCAACGTGATCTCCTTGCCATCGACCTGTTTCTCCGTCAGCACGCCGAACGGTTTGGACGCCGAAGCGAACGCGCCGGAGCCCGCAAAGATGTAGGCAAAGGCGTGCCGGTCGACTTCGACCTTGAAGGTCTTCTTCTTGCCGGGTGGCACCGAGATATCGAGATAGCGCGGATCGGCGGCGACGCCCTCGACCGGGCCTTTCTTGCCCCAGAAATCGCCGGTGACGACGCGCACCTTGGTGCCGTCGTCGTCGATCACCTCGGGAACGTCCGCCGCCTTGATGTCTTGATAGCGCGGCGCCGTCATCTTCAGCGACTTCGGCAGATTGGCCCAAAGCTGGAAGCCGTGCATGCGGCCCTGCGCGTCACTGCGCGGCATTTCCTGATGCATGATGCCGCTGCCCGCGGTCATCCATTGCACATCGCCGGCGCCGAGCACGCCCTTGTTGCCGAGGCTGTCGCCGTGATCGACCTCGCCTGCCAGGACATAGGTGATGGTTTCGATTCCGCGATGCGGATGCCACGGAAAGCCGGCGAGATAGTCCTCCGGCCGGTCGTTGCGGAAATCGTCGAGCAGCAGGAACGGATCGAACTCCTTGGTGTCGCCGAAGCCGAAGGCGCGCCGCAGATGGACGCCGGCGCCTTCCATGGTGGGCTTCGACTGGATGATCTTCTTCACCGGACGGATCGACATGGTGATCTCACTTTCTGGGGACACTCCCCCGCATTGTATCGGTTACGCCGCAGCTTTGGCTGGTGTCGCGAAACGGCCGACCAGCGATGCGAATTGATCGACGAAATTCTTCAAGAATCCTCGCGTGCCTTCGTCGGTGACCGCATCGTCGGCGGTGATCAGGTCGGGCTTGAACGCGATATAGGTCTCGCCACCGGCGAGGAGAACACCCTGCGCGCCGAGGATCTGCCGCAAGTGCTGCTGCGCCAGCGCTGTGCTGATCGCGCCCGGCGATGCGCCGGTGACGGCTGCGATCTTACCACTCCAGGAGTTCTGGCCCCACGGCCGCGCGCCCCAGTCGATGGCGTTCTTCAGCGCCGCCGGGATCGAGCGGCTGTGCTCCGGCGTCACGAACAGAAGTCCGTCGGCGCTCGCGAGCTGCGCCTTGAAACGCTGAACGCTCGCCGGCAAATCCGCCTCATCGTCCTGGTTGTAGAGCGGCAGATCGTCGATCGGCACGAACTCGAATTCCATGCGATCCTGGCCGAGCTTGGCCAAGGCGCGGGCGAGCTTCCGGTTGATGGAATCGCGGCGGGTGGAACCCACGATCACAGCGGCCTTGAGTTTTGACATAGCGGCGTTACCTTCGGTTTGGCAGTTATCCTTTGATACCAAGGCTAGATAGATGACCGCGAAACGGAAGCAAGAAGGCACAGCGCTGTTACCCGGTTCCCTCCATGTGCCCGAGGATTGCCGCGCCGTGAGCGAGGTGCTGTCGCGCGTCGGCGACAAATGGACGGTGCTGGTGGTCACCACGCTTGGCGACGGGTCGAAGCGCTTCAACGAAATCCGCCGCGCGCTCGGCAGCATCTCGCAGCGGATGCTCACGTTGACGCTGCGCGGGCTCGAGCGCGATGGCCTCGTCACCCGCACTGTATTCCCCACCATTCCGCCTCGCGTCGAATACGAGCTCACCAAGCTCGGGCGTTCGCTGCTCGAGCCGGTGAGCGGTCTCGGCCTGTGGGCGCGGCAGAATCGCCAGACCATCGAGAGCGCGCGGCGGCGGTTCGACGCCAACGCCGGGGACCGGCAGTGAGCCTGCGTGCCGAGCTAATGCGGCTGGCGCTGCGGAAGTTCGTGAAGGGCGGCGCCAAGCCGGCTTCGACCATCGAGGAACTGCGCCGCGGCTACGAGGCCATCAAGCGCCTGATCCCTAACCCGCCGCCCGGCACCGTGGCGACGCGCGTCGATGCCGGCGGCGTCAGCGCGGTGCGTGTCGCAACGGCGGAGTCGCGCGACGACCGTCACATCCTCTATCTGCATGGCGGCGCCTATATCAACGGCTCGCCGTCGCACTATCGCGATTTCATCTGGCGGCTCGCCAACGCGACCAAGGCCACGGTGTTGTGCATCGATTACCGGCTCGCGCCCGAGCATCCGTTTCCGGCCGCAGTCGAGGACGCGGTAGCGGCCTATAGCTGGCTCGGCCACAACGGCGCCGATCCGCGGCGCACCGCGATCATCGGCGACTCGGCCGGCGGCGGGCTCACCTTCGCGACGCTGCTGAAGCTGCGCGACCTGAAGCTCGCGTTGCCAAGCGCCGCGGTCACGATGTCACCGTGGACCGACCTCACGCTCACAAGTCTGTCGTTCCGGAACAACGCCAAAGCCGACCCGATGCTCAACGCCGCGCACGCGCCCCAATACGTCGACTGGTATCTTGGCGGCGCCGATCCGCGCGACCCTTACGCCTCGCCGATCCACGGCGACGCGGCGGGTTTGCCGCCGAGCCTGATCCTGGTGGGGAGCGACGAAATCCTGCTCGACGACGCGGTGCGGATGGCGGAACGCCTGCGCGCTGCGGGCAGCCGCGCCGAACTCGAAATCTGGCCGCGCATGCCGCACGTCTGGCCGCTAATGGCGCGCGTGGTGCCCGAGGGCCGTCGCGCTATCGCACGGATCGGCGCGTTCGTGCAGCGGGAAATGGCGGCGGGCTGATCTGACCTAACCCGCGCTTGCCTTGCGCGCGCCAGTCCTTACATTGCGGGCGCATGAGCTACGTCGATGCGGCGGTCGCGCCGCTTAGAAAAACCGGCCAGATCAAGCTGCACGGCTCGAATGCCTTCGAGGGCATGCGCAAGGCCGGGCGGCTTGTCGCCCAATGCCTCGACATGCTGGTGGCTGAGGTCAAGCCCGGGGTCACGACCGAGAAGCTCGACCAGATCGTGCTGGATTTCGCGTTCGATCACGGCGCGCTGCCCGCGACCCTGATGTACCGCGGCTACAAGAAATCGACCTGCACGTCGATCAATCATGTGGTCTGCCACGGCATCCCCAACGACAAACCGCTCAAGGACGGCGACATCATCAACATCGATGTCACCCTGATCCTTGACGGCTGGCACGGCGACTCCAGCCGCATGTACACGGTTGGCGAAATTCCGCGCCGCGCCGAACGGCTCATTGAAGTGACCTACGACGCCATGATGAAGGGCATCGAGGCGATCCGGCCGGGCGCCACCACCGGCGACATCGGCGCCGCGATTCAGACCTTCGTCGAGGCGCAGCACATGAGCGTGGTGCGCGATTTCTGCGGCCACGGCCTCGGCCGTCTGTTCCACGACGAGCCCAACATCGTCCACGTCGGCCGGCCCGGCGAAGGCGTGGTGCTGCGGCCAGGCATGTTCTTCACTGTGGAGCCGATGATCAACCTCGGGCGGCCGCACGTGAAGGTGCTGTCGGACGGCTGGACCGCGGTCACCCGCGACCGCTCGCTGTCGGCACAGTTCGAGCACACCATCGGCGTGACCAAAAACGGCGCGGAGATTTTCACGACGTCGCCGAAGGGCCTCGACAAGCCGCCGTACAAAATTTGAGGGCAACGATGACAAGGTATGTCATGCGGCCATTTCAGACCATCGTCGCGGTAGGCAGTTTATTTGTGTCGATTGCGCTCATTGCGCAGCCCGCTGGTGCCACCGCCGCGCTGGTCGTCGGCGAGCCGCCGGATGTGGCCAAGGAGGGCTTCACCTACGGAGTTGGCTTCAAATTTCCCAACGCCGAGCGAGCAACCGAGAAAGCGTTCGAAATTTGCCGTCAGCACAAGGGACTGGCGTCACGGTGCAAGCTGATCACGACCTTCGACGCCAAATGCGTGGCCATTGCATTCGATCCGCAAGATGGAACGCCCGGTGTCGGATGGTCGATCGCGGCCAACTCAGAGACTGCCAAGCGCGAGGCTCTGGCGAAATGCGAAGCCACCGCGGGCTCAGATCGCAAGGGCAAGTGCGAGGTCCACAACACGTTCTGCGATACCGGCGCCGAGTAGTCCCGGCAGCGAATTATCTCCAAGACGCCATACCAGGCTTGACTCTTCCACTGGCCTTGTTCACGTTCTGTTCTAGAACGCAGATGGGTCTTGGCCGATGCGCGAAGCATCACCACGTAATCACGAATACCGTCATTCAGGGCCCCTTGAGGGCGGGCTCGAAGGCCTGCTGAACGGCTCGAGCGTCACCCCATCCAGTTGTCCGAAGAAGGATAAGCCGCATTATCACGGCCACCGCGAGCGGCTGCGCGCTCGCCTCCTTGACGCGGGGCCTGACGCCGTCGCCGGCTACGAGCTGCTGGAGTTGGTGCTGTTCCGCGCCATTTCGCGGCGCGACGTAAAACCGCTCGCCAAAACTCTGATCGAGAAGTTCGGCTCGTTCGCCCAGGTGGTGTCGGCGCCGCGCACGCGGCTCCGGGAGGTCGGCGGCTTGAGCGACGCGGCGATCGCCGAGATCAAGATCGTACAGGCCGCCGCCGGCCAACTGGCGCGCGGTCAGGTCAAAGGCAAGCCGGTGCTCTCATCATGGAACGCGGTGCTCGACTATTGCCGCACCACGATGGCGTTCGCGGACAAAGAGCTGTTCAGCATCATCTTCCTCGACAAGAAAAATCAGGTGATCGCCGACGAGGTCCAGCAAGAAGGCACGGTCGATCACACGCCGGTCTATCCGCGCGAGGTGATCAAGCGTGCGCTGGAATTATCCGCCACCGCGATCATCCTCGTTCACAATCATCCGTCCGGCGACCCGACTCCATCACGCGCCGACATCCAGATGACGCAGCAGATTGTCGATATCGCGAAGCCCCTGGGCATCTCGGTGCACGACCACATCATTGTCGGCAAGCAAGGGCATGCAAGTTTGAAGGGATTGAAGTTGATTTAGGCCTGCAGCCCGGGCTTGACGCTACTACGGATATTCCGTATCTATGATAAATGATGCCTTTGAATGGGATGAGGCCAAAGCTACCGACAATTACGCCAAGCATGGCGTCAGCTTTGAGACGGCAATCCGCGTCTTCGACGATGTGTTCGCCATCGAGCGGGTGGATGACCGCGAGGACTACGGCGAAAACCGTTACAGCGTTTTGGGCATGGTCGACGACCGACTTCTGTACGTAGCCTATACGGTGCGCGAGGGCACCATTCGCATCATTTCGGCGCGTGGAGCAGAGCCATATGAAAGACGGGAATACCACGAGGATAACGCGTAAGCAGGTCAAGTCCGCCAAGACCGATTGGACTCGCTTCGACGCGATGACCGACGCGCAGCGTCATCAGGCTGCGCTCAGTGACCCCGATGCGCGCCCGCTAACCGAAGATGACTTTCGCCGGATGAAGCGCACCCCGCGGGCGAAGATCATTCGGCGCGCCCTTGGGCTCAGCCAGGAGGACTTCGCGGCGCGTTATCACATTCCGATCGGAACGTTGCGCGATTGGGAGCAGGGCCGGGTCGAGCCCGATCAGGCTGCGCGGGCCTATCTGACCGTCATCGCCCGCGATCCTGAAGCAGTGCGCAAAGCCCTGAGTCCGCCACAGCGGCCGCAGCTGTGACGGCAACGCAAGCTTCAAGGCGCTGAAGCTGATCTAGATCGGCCTTCGCGGTCAGACCGGAAGAGACTGACTTTACGTAAAAGCCCCGGGACAAATGAAAAAGCGGCGCTCAATTTGAGCGCCGCTTTCTCGATGAGGCTTCCGTTGATCGTAGCTAGGCGCTGCACTTCCCGCCGAGCATCGCCACCTGGGGCTTACCGAGGTGCCCCGCTTCTTTCATGATCGGCGGAACCTCGGGATCGGTGACGAAGCTCTGCCAGCCCTTCTCGTCCCAGTCGAACAGCGCCCACACCCGGTCGCTCTCGACCGGATCGCGAAACACCGTGCAGCCCTTGGAGCCGTGCTGCTTTCGCTTCTCGGCGCCCTTGGTCGAAAAGATTTTCAGGAAGCGGTCGAAATCTTCAACCTTGGTGGTTGCCAGGATCATCGTTCAGTCTCCTTCGTTGTGATGAGTTAGACGTGCAGTGCTCTGGCGCGCGCGTGACGCGCTACGCGCATTCCTTCGGATCGATAACGCCGAGGTTCTTCACGATCTTGAAATGACCGCTCTGCGCCTGAGCGATGTACATGTTCATTCGGACATGATGCTGCCCCGGTACCATTTCGGCCGCGCCGCCGGGACCGTTGGCGATCTTGGCGTGGTCGAGCGCCTTGAGGACATCGCCCTGCTTGAGCGAACCTGCCTCTTTCACGGCGGCTTCCCAGAGCTTCATGCCCCGATAGAGACCCGAACACGCGCTGCCGGCGGTGAACATGGCGCTGCCGGGAAACAGCTTGTCGTAGCGGCCGAGCAGCTCCTTGCTGAAGGGATCGTCGACACCCTGGTAGTAGTCGAGGCAGCTGTAGAGCCCTTCGACCTGCGCGGCCGGCACCAGATTGAGGAAGTTCTCGTCCATGTAGGTGCAGACGATCTGTCCGCCGCGTTTCGTGAAGCCCGAATTGGTGAGCTGCTCGAGGAATGGCGTGAGCCCCGGCGGGACGATGGTGTTGAACACGACCTCGGCGCCGCTCGACGCGATCTTGGCGACGGTCTGGCTGTAGTCCGCGTGATTAAGCGGGAAATACTCTTCGCCGACGATCGCGCCGCCATTGGCCGCAACCACCTGTCGAACTTTCTTGTTCATGGTGCGCGGCCAGATGTAGTCGGCCGATGGCAGGTAGAATTTCTTCGCGCCGGTCTTTTGCATCAGCCAGGGAATGAGCGGATCAACCTGCTGCGCCGGCACCGGCCCGGTGCAGACCAGGAGCGGGTGGCATTCCTGTCCTTCGTATTGCTCGGGGTAGATGTAGAGCGTCTTGCCCTTCACGACGGCCGGATCCTTGATGGCCAGCCGCGTCGAGCTAAAGATGCCGCCGAAGATCACATCGACCTGATCCTGCTGGACGAGCTTCGCAGCTTTTGCAGCCGCGACGCTGTCGGTCGTCGCGCTGTCCTCGACGAAAAGCTTGATCGGACGCCCCAGCAAACCGCCCTTCTGGTTGATGTCGTCGGCCACCATCTTGGCGACGTTCGCATTGGCGATACCCATGAACGACAGCGGGCCGGTCTGGTCGGCGATGACCCCGACCTTGATCGCAGCGCCCTGCTGGGCGCGGACGATATTGGGACTCGCCAGCGCGGCTACAGCCGCGCCGATCAAAAGGTCGCGGCGGCGGATCGTGCCGGCGGCGGCGGTCGTGGTGGGTGATTTCGTCATGGCATCCTCTTCGCTCATGGACCGGGCCTAATGGCCCGGCTCATGTTGGGAGGATGCCGGCGGCCTATCGGCCGCACATGGGGAGGATTCCCTATGCGGCGGAAAATCCGTGCTGGACCAGCCCTCTTTCGAGGGCATAGAGCGCGGCCGCAGCCCGGGTGGTGACGCCGATCTTGGAATAAAGGCTCTGGATGTGGTTGTCGGCGGTCTTGGGCGCGATCTCGAGCTTGCGGGCCGCTTCTTTGGCGGTATCGCCGGCCGCGATCAGCCGCAAAACCTCGATTTCGCGCGGCGTCAGGCCCGCAAGGCGTTCGGCCGAGGCCCGGCGCGCCGGCTGACCGGCGCAAGTGAGGACCGCCTCGACGGCGTCGGCGCAGAGCTTGCCGTCCCGGACGGCGTTGCGGAGCTTTGCGGCCGCGGCCGCGTCGCTCATCGCCGGCCGATAGGGCCGCGCTTCGCGGGCGGTCTGGAACGCTTCGGCGGCGGCGAGGATGCGCGCGGCCGGCGCCAGGTCGGTGCCGCGCGAATTGCGGTAATAGCCGCTGCCGTCGAGGCGTTCGTGATGGCGCTGCACCAGCGCCGCAACGGACTTGCCGTCGCCGCCCAATGACGCGAGCGCCCGCTCGCCATGATAGGGATGAAGCTGCGCCGCATCGGTCTCGCGTTCGGTCAATCGGCCAGGCCGCATCCAGGTCGAGACCGGTACCGCCAGCTCGCCGATATCGTGCGTATAAGCCGCGCGCCGCACATCGCGAATGTCGGACGCCGGAAGCCCCATCTGCTTGGCCGCTGCGTCCGCGAGCTCGGCGACCGCGCGCGAATGGCCGAATGTGAACGGCATACGCATGTCGATCATGTCGGCGATGGCGAGGTAGGCTTCCTCGCTCGCGTCCTCATCGAGCATCGCGTGGGGAACGGGCTCCAGCGCCAGGATCATCTCGCGATCGACCGGACCGTCCATTCCGGCGAACAGCTTTTCGGCGTTGGTGAGGAAAAGATCGACCAGCTCGGGCTCGTAACCGCCGCCAGCGCGCTTGCCGATTTTCTCCTTCATGATCGCGAAGCCATGGTGGTCGTTCAGCGCGATGGCATCCTGCGCCAGCGTGACCACCCGGACCGGAAACTTCACCGCATTGCCCGAGAGACCCCGCGGCAATCCTTTGCCATCCCAGCGCTCGTAGATCTGACCTAGATTTTCGCGGATCTCCGGCGGCAGGCCGATGCGTTCCGCAATCCGCTGCGCAACCTCGCAGTGGCCGGCCAGGATGGGGATATTCACCTGCGGCGCCTCGGCAAGGCCGCGCTTCACCGCCTCTTCAAGCTCTTCAGGCGATGCGCCAGGATACTTTCGTTTGATTGCCCGCACGAAGATTTCGACAAACTCCGGCCGGTTTCCCATGTCGATGTGATGGAGCTCTCGGCGAAGCGTGATCTCATCGCCCCAGGCAGCCGCCAGCAAGTGCGTGTCGGCGTTGCACCCGATGAAGCGCAGCAGGGCCTGGTGATAGATGTTGCGGCACGTCTCCTGGTCGAGCTTGGCAACCTCCGCGAACCGCATCGCCAGCACGCAGGATCGAAGCGCAAAATCTCGCGAGTGGCCGGTGGCCAGGTCCGTCGCATAGGCCAGCGCCATCAAAAAATCGGCGCGTCGAACTTGCGGTGCAGCCATGTCGCTCCGTCCCGTTGTCATTACGGGCCGCGAGTATATCCGCAAACGCGACCTTGAGCAGTCTTGCCGCGAACGGTCTTGTCGCCGTCACGCGCCCGAAGGGCGTGACCGCTGCTTCCATGCGTCGCGGAATGAAACCAGCCGCCGCTGAGTCTCATCCCAAAGCACCAGGCGAACGCAGCGAAAACTTTCAAACAGCCCGAGCCGGCTTACGCCCCGGAGATCAGGATGTTCGCGGAGCACGCGGGACAAGCGGTAATACGGAATCCGGCTGCTGAGGTGGTGAACATGGTGGATGCCGATATTCGCCGTGAACCAGCGCAAAATTCCCGGCAGATCGTAATGCGAGCTTCCGTGGAGAGCGGCTTGCTGAAGCGTCCAGTCGGTCCCGCCGGCCCAATAGGTTTCTTCGAATTGATGCTGAACGTAGAACAGCCAAACTCCTATCGAGCCGGAGACAATTGTAATCGGCAGGTGCACGAGCAGAAACGGACCAATTCCAATGAACCAGATGATGGTGGCGACGACGGCGGCGATGGCCAAATTGGTCGCCATGGCGCTGACCCAGGCCTGCCAACCGCTTTTCATCAGACCCAACGGCAACCGCTGCCGCAAGATGAAGAGATAGGTGGGGCCGACACCGAACATGACGAGCGGGTGGCGGTACAAGCGATAGCGAAGGCGGCCCCAGAACGAGAGCTCATTGTACTCGCGCACCGTCAGCGTATCGATGTCGCCGATACCGCGCCGCTCCAGATGGCCCGAGCTGGCGTGATGGATGGCGTGGGTGCGGCGCCAGACGTCATAAGGCGTCAGTGTCAACACACCAAGGATCCGGCCGACCCAATCGTTTGCCAAGCGATGACGGAAAAACGCGCCATGTCCGCAGTCGTGTTGAATCATAAACAGGCGGACGAGGAAACCGGCGGCGGGTATGCCCAGCAGGAGCGACAGCTCCCAGTGTCCGAGATACACCGCCAGCCAGGCCAGCACCCACAGCGCAGCAAATGGCACGAGCGTGACTGCGATTTCGAAAATGCTCCGGCCGTAACTTGGCTCGCGATATTGAGCCAGCAACCGTGTCCAGTGCCCGGCGACTTCTGGTGCAGGCGTAGCTGTGGTTTGCATCTTTCACCATCACGTTGCGAGAGGCCGTTGGTCTCTCTTAATTTGAATCCAGATTTGCATCCGAGCCTGGCCGCCGCCGCTGCATATCGGCTGCGATCCGCATCCATGTGTCAGCCATGTGTTCGAGCATGATGCGGTGCTCGGAGTTCTTAGCGAATTTGCCGTACTCCCGGCATTCGTCCGCCTTCTTGTGGCAGCCCTCGACGCTGAGCAACTTGCGAGATCCGAGCGTGGATGCAGTCATTGGCCAATCGGTCCTATCAACTCTTCCTGATTAGGTGCACAGTGGCATATGGACACAACTCTGAACTATGCGATCGTCGCGGTCGTCTTTGCTCTCGCACTCGCTCTCACCCTGGCGTTCTTGATCTGGTAAACGCACCTGGGCATTTTCACGGTTAGAACGATCTGGGCGGCCCAGCCCGATCTCGCATTCCTGACCGCTGCGCCAGCGTTTTCGCCTCCAACAACTTCTTCTTGCGCGGATCGGCAATGAGGCCCTCACGCTGCGCCTTTTTGCGAGCAAGTTTGCGCGTCCGGCGGATCGCTTCAGCCTTTTCCCGATTTTTGCGCTCCGACGGTTTCTCGTAGGAACGCCGCTGTCTCATCTCGCGAAAAACACCCTCACGCTGCATTTTCTTTTTCAACACCCGTAGAGCCTGATCGATGTTGTTGTCGCGGACGAGAACTTGCAAATGATGTCCTTCTCTTTTTTCTTTGTCTCTTTTTTCTTTGTGCAGACACGCTCTTGTGTGCAGACCCGCTCTCCCGCCGGATCGATGGCGGGCTATGCCGATGGGTCGTTTTTTGCCTCTTCCTCGGACAGGCGAATGAAATCCTCGATCACTCTGGCGACCAGCATTTGGCGGCGCGGATCCTGGCCGGAGAGTGAGCTGGCAAACAGGGATAGCAAATAGCGCGCCTTATCGGCCGCCTCCCGCCAGGTGAGCGCCGGCCCAGCGAGGAGCTGCTCCTCCAGCGCCGTTTGACGCTGGCGCAAAAGTTTCTCGTTCGCTTCGATCTCCGTCATCTGCCGCCGCAGCTCGGTGGCCTTTTGCGCCGAAATGCCGCGATGGCGATCGAGATCGATGGTTTGGTCAGTCATTCCGGCCGCCCTTGTAGACCATGGAGACACGAAGCCCAGCCAAGTTGGACCGGAAGCTCCTGCTCAGCGGCGTCCAGACGACAATCGATGTCTCCGTTGCTCAACGCCTGCGCACGGAGATGCAACGCCGGGTGCCCGACCGCGCCGCGCGCGGGCCACTCAAAGATCGGTCATTTGGCGATGAAAGCCGGACACTCTACCGCAGAGCGCCACAGTGAATCGCACCGTGCGCTCTTCGCCACCTAAAGTCCAGGATTATCTCGATTGGGACTATCCCGGTTGGGCCATCCTTCGGGCACGATCTGCCGCCAATCGGCCCATAACAGACCTTGTTAAGCAGAAGGGTTTAAAGGTTGTCTCGCCGGCTCTGAAAATCTGCGCTGCGTTTTCGACAGATGCGGTCGTCAATGAGCAGAGCATGAATTTGATGATGCATCAGCCTTAGCAAATCAGGAGACGCCCTTGAGAAAAGCATTGCCAGAAAAAATGTTCTCCGATGCCGAGCAATCCCGGCTGGGGTTGCTGCGTGATTGGATTCTGACCCAGACAGTGACCGAGATCGAGATGAGCGAGCGCCAGTTCTGGAACTTTGCGCAGCTTTTGCCGCCCGCCGAGAAGCCGTGGACCACGTTCATGGGACGCCCCATCTGCGTGCCCAACATGCCGGAAGCGCCGCAAAAGTACCTGGGGATTTTCGACAAGCGGCGGCCCGGCGTTATCTAGGCGGGCGGGCGGCTTTTTAAGTTTGGCGAAAGCTGAATCCTTGAAGGACGCTGCCCTCAGCGCATCGTCGCCGGGAGCCAGAGCGCGATCTGCGGAAAGATCATCAGCAGAATGGTGGTCGCCACCAGCGCGAGCGTCAGAATGCTGGTGCCTTTGTAGACCTTCATGAGATCGACGCCCGCGGTCGCACTCACCACGAAGGCGATCAGTCCGACCGGTGGAAACACCAGGCCCATCGCCACCATCATCATCGACAGCACGCCGAACCAGATCGGATCGAAGCCGAGCGAGGTGATCAGCGGGAACGTGAGCTGGAGCGTCAACAGCAGCAGCGGGATTTCGTCCATGAACATGCTGATGATGAAGTACGAGACGACAATGCCGATGATGACGACCCAGCGATTGAGGTCCATGGCGCCGACCAGCGTCACCACCTCCTGCGGAATACGGCTGAGCGTCATGTAGTAGCCGAAGATCGTGGCGCCGATCAGGATCAGGAAGATCATCGCCGAGGTTCGGAGCGTCTGCTTCAGCGCATCAATGCCTTCGGCAAACGTCAGGCGGCCGAACACCGCGCCGATGATTGCCGCCAGCGCTGCGCCGACTGCACCGATTTCGGTCGGCGTCGCGACCCCGGTGTAGAGCATGAGCAGCACGAGCGCGATCAACAGCAGGCTCGGCCAAACGCGCACCAGGCTCGCCACGCGCTCATCGCGTGGCGTACGGAATGCCTGAGGGGCATGATGTGGGCTGATCCGCACCCAGGTGTAGATCAGCACCGCGAGCAGAACGCCCGCAATGATGCCGGGGATGACACCGGCGATCAGCAGCTTGCCGATCGATGTCTGCGTCGCGATGCCATAGATCACCATGGCGATGCTGGGCGGGATCAGAATGTCGAGCGTCGCACCGACGCCGATCGCGCCCGCGCCGAGCTCTTCGGAATAGCCGTGGCGGCGCATTTCTGGCATGGCGATGCGCGACATCACCGAGGCCGCGGCGGTGCTGGCGCCCGACATGGCGCCGAAAATCCCGCAGGCGAACACAGTCGCGATCGCAAGCCCGCCCCGGATGTGCGAGAGCCAAGCGGCCGCAGCGTTGTAGAGGTCTCGCGCCAACCCGCTCGACGCCGAGAAATAGGCCATCAGGATGAACATGGGGATCGTGGTCAGCTGGTAGTCCGCGACCGAGCTGAACGGCACCAAGCCGACGATGTTGATGACCTTGGCAAGATCGCCGGTGATCAGCCAGATGCCGAACATGCCGCAGCCAGCCAGCGACACGGCAATCGGCACGCCGCTCACTAGGCACAGCAGCAGAACCAGCATGGGCAGTGCGGTGGTCATGTCATGTCGGCAACCCGCGACCGGTCAGGTTGCGGAAGGCCCCTCTTGCGCGAAGAGAAGCGATTGATTGTGCCGGATGCGCGACAGGTCAAAAAGCATGAGCACGGTCAGCGCCAGAAATCCGACCGGCACGAAGCTGTACGCTGGACCGACCAGGATCGGCAGCGTGCTGAGCTCAATGTCTTCGCTCAAACCGCGCAGCGCCTGCTGACCGGTGGCGAGCACCATGAAGACGCAGAATGCGAGCGTCGTCAGATACGCGAAATAATCGGCGGCGAGCCTTGCCTTGCCCGAGAGGCGGTCGACAAGCATCGTCACCCGGATGAACAGACCGCCGCGATAGCCGTAGGACAGACCGAGAAAGATGGCGGCGACCATCAGGTATTTTTCGGTGATCTCCAGCGCGCCGAGGATTGGGCTGTTGAACAGATAGCGGCTGAACGCATCCGCCGATGTCAGACACATCATGGCGAAGGTGGCAAGCACGCCGAGATAAAGCAGCACGGCTTCGACCCGGGTGAACAACCGCTCAAATGCTCCCATCACAGGCCACTGCTCGAAGACCGTTGTACGTTCGGCTCCGGCGCTTGATGCACCGGAGCCGGCTTGTGTTGCATTAAGCTGCGCTTACTTCCTGGCAAGCTCGAGCGCGGCGTTGAGGATGTCGCGAGCGTCCTTGTGGCCCTTGCCTTCCATTTTCTTCACCCACTCGTCCCATAGCGGCTCGCCGGCAACCTTCTTCCAGCGCTCCACTTCGGCCAGCGGCACGTCGTAGCGGTTGAGCGTGATGCCCGCCGCCTTCACGCGCTCCTGCACACCTTCCTCGGCGGTGTCGAAGAAATTCTTGCCCCAGAACTTGGATCCTTCCAGTCCGCCCTTCGCCATCAGGATGTCGCGCACATCCTTCGGCAGGCTCTGGATCTTCTGGCGGTTGGCGCAGAGCGAGAAGTAGGAGGCATAGAACGGCACCATGGTGATGTTCTTGGCGACTTCATAGAGACGGAAGCCGTGGATCGCTTCCCACGGGACCGCAGCGCCGTCGAACACGCCCTTGTCGAGAGCCTGATACATATCCGGCATCGGCAGCACCGCGGGCGATGCGCCAAGCGCTTTCGCCATCTCGATCGGCGGGCCGCCCAGGGTGCGAATCTTCAGGCCCTTCATGTCTTCGAGGGTCTTCACCTGCTTCTTCGAGGTGATCAGAAAGTTCGGCGAGGTGGTATGCAGCACCAGGGGCTGGATCGGGCCGTATTCCTTCTGGATCGAAGGGAATTTCTCGTAGAGCTGCCAGAGAATGGCGCTGCCATGCTCCGCGGTCTTGATCGGCAGGAATGGCAGCGACATCACGTCAGACAACGGAGTCTGCTCGGGCCAGTAGCCCT
The DNA here is from genome assembly GCA_945893145.1 of Rhodoplanes serenus. Lineage (GTDB taxonomy): Bacteria > Pseudomonadota > Alphaproteobacteria > Rhizobiales > Xanthobacteraceae > Z2-YC6860. The sequence goes on from CAMDDZ010000066.1 coordinate 22,635, forward strand.
GCACGCACCAGCCGATGTCGGCGATGCCGCTGCTGATGCCCTTCCACATGTCGATGCCTTTGATCAGGGTCTGCGACGCGAAGACCTCGATCTTGATGCGGCCCTTGCTGGCCTCCTCGACCTGCTTCACCCACGGATAAAGCGCATGCGCGGGGCCCCAGCCGGTCGGCGAGTTCTGATCCGCAAGCGTGAGCTTCACCACGTCCTGCGCCTGCGCGGACGCCGCAAGCACCAGTGCGGCGGCTATTCCGGCCGCCGTTACGATTTTCCTGATCATGCTGTTCCTCCCTGCGGGCGATTCCGTGCGAAGCGCCCAAATTGATTGATCGCGAGTGTGCCGATGTCGCTTCCGGGACACAAGGGGCAACCGCCCACTCAGCTTTGAATTGCCCAAATCTGCAGCGTGATTAGCCTTTGCGCGAAGGTGCATCCGGCACTTCGATACGGGCCAGCAACCGGTCCACGGTGTCATGAAAATTCTCCCAGGGCGCCTCGCGGTCGCTCTGGTTTCTCACCACGATCGAGCTGCCAGCATAAAATTTCTCGTACAGCATATGGCGTCCGGCGAATTCAGTACCGGTGAGATCCCAAGCGAGCTTGTAGAGCTTGTGCCGCTCGACCGCTTCGATCGAAGGCGTCTTCCACCAGCGCTCGAAACGTTCGCGCAATGTGGCGTCGGTCAGCACGTCAATGGATGCGGGCATCACCAGCGGATAGCCGCCGAGCAGTGTGCGCAGCGTGTCGATGATCTCGCTATAGTTTTCCTGACACCAGTTGAGCGCCGCATACATGATGCGGCGATTGGGCGTGGCAAAATCTTCGGGCCATTGCTCCCAGGCTTCGATCTGGCCCGCGACCAGCCCGCCGATCGTCGCCTCCAGCGCCGCAAGCCGGCCCAGCACCTCGCGCACGGCGGGAATCTTGTCGGTGCCATTGGCCTGACAGATGCGGCTGGCGACGCCAACGATCAGGCCCATCTTGGCCCAGAAGCGGATGTTCGATTGATGGTTCTGGTAGCAGTTCGCCGGCGTCTCGATGTAAATGCGCCGCGACATCGCGGCATCGTTGTGCAGGAACACGCGCTCCCACGGAATTTTCACGCGGTCGCAGACCAGCACGCTGTCGGTCTCGTCGAAACGATACGACATCGGATAGTCGGCCTCATGCCGCGCCGCGAGCGCATAAGGCTGCCGCGACCACAGCGACAGCCCCGGCGCGTTGAGCGGCAGCGCCGCCGTGATGGCTTCGCTTTTCAGCTTGTCGTCGATCGGCGTCAGATTTCCGATCAGGATTTCGTCGGCATAGACCGCGCTGGTGGCGAGCATCTTCATGCCCGACACGGTGACGCCGGCATCGTCCTCGGCAACGACTTGCAGATTCGGATCGTCGCGCTGCTGGCCGGGGAACAGATCGGCGCTCTTGCGGCCGCTCGCCGGCGTGACGGCGAAGCTCAGATAAAGATCGCTTTTGCGCGCGTGATCGTAATAGCGCAGCAGGTTCTGCCCGAACCCCGGACGCAGCCGGTCGAGCAGCGCCGCATTCATCGCCAGACCCGTGACCAGCCCCGACACCTGGTCGGGTGAGCGGCCGATAAAACCGTAGGTCGCATCCGCGATCGCCTTGCAGCAGCGCATCCGCCGTACCAGATCGTCGCGGTTCCGGCAGCGCAACCAATAGAGGCTGATGCGCTCGCCATCCTCTTCGAAGGAGAACAGGTCGCGCTGCGCTGGATCGGCCTTCAAGTCGTAAAGCCCGGCGACGGTCTTGGCGCCTTCGCGGAACGCCGGATGCGCCGTCACGTCATCGACGCGCTCGGCGCCGACATAGACGGCGCGGCCGTCGCGCATGCGTTCGAGCTTTTGCTGGCCGGAGACCAGCACGTTATTTCCGCACCAGCGAGATGGGATCCGCCGTTTCGGGAACGCGGCGCCAGGTGTTGGGGTTGTCGCCTTCTTCGAAGCGCCAGGAAATGCCGCGCGGCGATTTCAATACCAGCTCGCTGCGGTCCATCTGCCAGGTCGCCGGCCCAAAGCGCGTGATGGCCGCTTCGCACGGCTGCTTCAGGCGCACCACGAAATCGTCGCCGGCCGCGGTGTTCGACAGCGTCAGTCCGCAGACCGCCCGATTGTCGCTGCGCATGACAGTCCACTCGCCGGTCATTTGCGCCGCGGTGCGCGGCGCTGGGCCGGACGCGCCCGGATTCTGGATGAACAGAATGCCCTCGCCCGGACGCGGCGCCTCATAGATGCCGGCTTCGACCTGGCTGAATTCGAGCACCGACTTTCCGCTTTTGTCGAGGAAGCGAAGGAAATCATTTTCGGCCAGGCTCCAGCCGGTGACCTCGCGCAGAAATGGGAAATGACCCGCGCAGGCGCGATCGAACTCGATCTTCATGCCCGGCGAACCAGGCTCGTTCTTGAAGGTGACCGTGCAAATCTTGTCGCGGTCCGCGTTGGTGAATTCCCAGGTGCCGGCCATCGCCTTGTCGGCTGGCACCGCCGCCGCAGGCGGAACTGCCGGCGGAGCGACCGGCGGTGCAGCCGGAGACTGCGCGACGGCGACAGCGCTCGAAATGGCCAGGACTACAAATGCAAACAGAACAGCACCGCGCATGACGAGACGTTATCACGCCCGCTTCTTGGGCGGCCACGGGGTTTCGGGCACCGGGGTCAACGGCGCTTTGCCAGCGCCCCAGGCCAGCAGATTGTCGACCACGAGCTGTTCCATCTTCCGGCGGGTGTAGACCGTGCTCGAACCCAGATGCGGGAACAGCACGATGTGATCCATGTCCAGATATTCTTTCGGCACCTCGGGCTCGTTGAGGAACACGTCGAGGCCGGCGGAATGGATCTTCCGCTCCTTCAGCGCCTTGATCAGTGCGGCATCGTCCACCACGGTGCCGCGCGACATGTTGATGACAATGCCGTTCGGCCCTAGCGCATCGAGCACTTCGGCATTCACGATGTGCTTGGTCGAAGGCCCGCCCGGCGTGATGAGAATGAGCGTGTCGACGTCGCGCGCCATATCGATCATCTTCGGATAGTGCCGATAGCTGACGCCGGCCTGCGGATTGCGGCTGTGATAGACCACCGGCACCTGGAAGCCTTCGAGCCGCCGCGCGATGGCCTTGCCGATGCGGCCCATGCCGACGATACCGACGGTGCGGTCGCGCAGCGTCGCCTTGCTCAGCGGATACTGTCCCTGCATCCATTTGCCGCCGCGCAGGAAGCGCTCGGCCTGCGGGAATTCGCGCACCGTGCAGAGCAGAAGGCCGAGCGCCGTGTCGGCAACCTCCTCGGTCAACACGTCGGGCGTGTTGCTGACCGTGATGCCGTGTTCGGCTGCGTATTTGACGTCGATATTGTCGTAGCCGACGCCGAAGCTCGACACGAATTCGAGCTTCGGGAAACGCGCCATCACGTCACCCTTCATAGTGTCCGGCGCGCCGGTCACCGCCGCGCCGCGCACATTCAGCGCGACCTTGGCGATCATCGCCTCCGCGCCGGCATCCCTCGGGATCACATGCAGGTTGAACGGCCCGTTCAACCCGTCGACGACGAGCTTCTTGGGCACTCCGATCAAAACCACGTCGGCCTTGGCGGCCATGGATTGCTCCTTCAAGGGTCGGTGTAGCGGTCGAGATTGCCCGTAACCTGCATGTTCGGTGCCAAATCTCAAGGCCCATCATTGCGGCCGCGCGCACCGCCGTGCTAGTGCCGCTTATCGATTTGAAGTTCCTGAACGAGCTTGCCGCAGGCGGTGCAGGAACTTCAAATCGGCGGCACTAGAAAAATTTCAAATCGTCACATCACGTTGGGAGAGAGTGGGATGGCTCAGAACACGCAGAAGGTCGGTTGGATCGGGATGGGCCGGATGGGCTATCCGATGGCGGAGCGCCTGCTGAAGGCCGGCTACGACGTCTCGATCTGGAATCGCACCAAGTCCAAGGCCGAGCCCCTCGCCAAAATCGGCGGCAAGATCGTCGACAAGCCGTCCGATCTCGCCGGCATGGACGTGGTGTTCTCCATCGTCGCCGAAGGCAAGGACGTGGACGAGGTCTACCTCGGCAAGACCGGCGTGCTGTCGGGCAACGGCAAAACGCCCGGCGTGTTCGTCGATTGCTCGACCATCGCGGTCGAAGAATCGGTTGAAATCCGCAAGAAGCTGAAGGCGCGCGGCGCCGACTTCATTTGCGCCCCGGTCAGCGGCAACGCCAAGGTCATCAAGGCCGGCAAGCTGTCGTCGGTCTGCTCCGGGCCGGAAGCGAGCTATCGCAAGGTCGAGGAGATGATCAAGGTCTACGCTCCGAAGGGCGTCTCTTACGTGGGCGAAGGCGAGCTCGCACGCGTCTGCAAGATCGCGCACAACGTCATGCTCGGCGTGGTGATCCAGAACCTGATCGAGATCACGCTCTTGGTGAACAAGATGGGCGTGCCGCGCCACGCCTTCCTGGCCTTCCTCAACAATGGCGTGATGGGCTCGATGTTCACCGCCTACAAATCGCCAGCGCTGGTCAACCTCGACTATACCACCACGTTCACGCCGGAGCTGCTGCGCAAGGATCTCGATCTCGGCCTCGCGCTCGCCGACGAGGTGGACGTGCCGATGCCGGTGACGGCGGCGACGCGCGCCATCCTGCAGATGCACATGGGCAATGCCACGGGCCACAACAATCCCGAGGAGTACCTGTCGAAGGACTTCACGACGCTGATGGAGACGATGGCGCTGGCCTCCGGCATGAAGCTGACAAGCGAAAACAAGCCGGTGCCGACCGGCCTGGAGAGCTAACAACCTTAGGGGGCCATGCGTAGGGGCCATGCGCGACGCCAATGGAATACGGCGACTGCTGATCGCCGTGGCCGTTATTGTGCCGCTCGCGGCCCTGGTTGCCCGCGGTTACGCCGGCGGCTGGTTCATCATCATGCTTGGCGCGGTCTATCTGGCAGTCGCCATTTATCACGCCGTGATTCACATCGGGATCGCCCGGCGCGTGGCTCCGCTGGACGGAGCAGCAATCCTTAAGATCGTCGCTGCCCACGCCGTTCTCCTGATCGCCTTCCTGCTGCAATGGGATGTGGGCGACGGTCCATCCTGGCTCACCATTTCGGCGCTGCTGGCAGGCGGCCCGGGAGCTTCGCGGGCGGAATGGATGCGGCTCTCGCTGGGCGCAGGCGCTCTGTATGACATTGCGCTGCTGGTTCCTGTGGTGCTGCTCGACGTCATGATCAAGCGCCGGCACGCATGATTGCGGCATCGGAGCGCGGCCGCTACCTCTTGGTGCTATAGCGCCGCGCCGCCCCATGGCTTTACGATTGTGTGCGTCCGAACAGCACAGGGGCCAGGTGTCATGCTGCGCGCATCTCTTGCATTGATCGGTCTCGTTGCCGCCGTCGTCACCGACGCGCCCGCGCAAGACCTGAACAGCCGCCTCAAGACCATCGCGGCGAGCAAGACCGTCAAGCTCGCTTACCGCTCCGACGCGACGCCGTTCTCGTTCATGAACGAACGACGGCAGGTGGCAGGATTCACCATCGACCTCTGCAAGGAGGTCGTGACGTCGCTCGAACGCCAGCTCAACATCCAGGGGCTCACCATTCAGTGGGTTGCCGTGACCACGCAATCGCGCTTCGACGCCGTGGCGACCGGCAAGGCCGATTTGGAATGCGGATCGAGCTCGGTGACGCTGACGCGCATGAAGCAGGTCGATTTCTCGAATTTCGTGTTTATCGAGAGCACCGGCGTCGCCGTGAAGAGCACGTCAAAAATCGACAGTCTCAAAGACCTTGCGGGCAAGAAGATCGCTGTCATCGGCGGCACCACCAACGAACGAGCGATGGCAGACACCAACCGGCAATCGAAGCTTAACGCCACGATCGTCGTGGTGAAGGACCGCGACGCAGCCATTGCGGCCTTCGAAGACGGCCGGGCCGATGCCTTCGCCAGCGACAAGCTGCTGCTGGTGGGCGCGCAGTTCAAAGACCCGCAAGCGGTGCGCATCTTGCCGGACGAGCTTTCGATCGAGCCCTATGCCATCGTGTTGCCGCGCAACGATGGGGCGCTGCGGCTTGCGGTCAACACCGCGCTTGCGGAAATCTATCGCAGCGGAGAAATCCTGAAAATTTTCGACCGCTGGTTCGCGCCGCTTGGGCTGCAACCGGGCCCGCTGCTCACGTCGTCCTATCTGCTCGGCGCGCTGCCGGAGTGATCGCCCAAACGAAGATGACGAAACCGCATATACAGCAGCGCGGTTCCGGCGCTATGTTTCGCCTTGAATAGGTTCGATCGGTTTCCAGGAGGAATGCCCCATGCCAAAAATGAGCGACGTTTCCATCATCAATTGGAACACCGCCAAATCCAAACCAGTGGAATCCGGGCGTGAAACGACAATCTGCAGCAAGGACCTGTGCGGATCGAAGTACCTGGACATCCACCATCGGACGGTGTCGCAGGGCCGCCGGCTCGATGTTCAGGCCGGCAAGGACTACCACCTCGTTTACGTGATTGAGGCGCCGAAGGACGGCGTCATCAGCTTCAACGGCAAGTCGCACGCCGCCGAAGCGGGCGCCGGCGTGCTGCTCGTCCCCGGTGAATCGGCCAGCTTCGAAGCGTCCGGTTCGGACCTGCAAATGCTGCACATGATTACGCCGAAGGCTCCCGCCGCCGTCGAAGCAGGGCTGGCTGGCGGGCCTGGATATTTCTTCAATCGCAAGACGCTCCGTGCGCTCACTGATGCCAGTGGCGGCCGCGTGCGTCGCTTCTGCGTGGAGTCCACCGTCAGGCTCCTCGACGGCAGCCGGCTGACGCAGACCAATGCCATTCAGGCTGGCGAGATGCGCTATCACGACGGCGGCTCGTCACCCTATCATCAGCACGTGGGCACCCCTGCCAACCCGGACGGCCCGTCCCACTGCTACATCACGTTCAAAGGCCGCGGCGTGGTTCAGGTCGGCGACGACACCCAGGAGATCGAGCCTGGCACGCTGGTATTTTTCCCGACGGGCGTGCCGCATCGGCTTCGTGCCCACGGCGGTCCGCTCGACTACTTCGAGCTCCAGGCCTGGAAGAGCTTCAAGACGAATGTGCTCAGCGAGGAGAAGCTGGGACTCAAGTGGTACTACGACCCGGTGAAGCCGGGCGCCGAGCGGGTGGAGTGGGATCAGACCTGACGAAACGGTCTTTCAATTTCGCCCGAGACAACGCAGGCCGATTGACGCGAGAGCGGTTTCCCGCAAGCCTATCGCGCCTTTTCAGCTCCCACCTCACAAGGAAACAACGATGCGTACCCGACCCGCACTGACCGGCTCCGATTGCCACAAGATGATGGCGGCCTGCAAAGCCGAAGCACAGAAGAACAAGTGGAACGTCACGATCGCGATCGTCGATGACAGCGGCGCCGCGCTGCTGGTCGAACGCATGGATGGCGCAGGCCCGATCAGCGCGGAAGTCGCCATGGGCAAAGCCCGCACCTCGGCGGCAACGCGGCGCCCGACCAAGTTCTGGGAGGACCGCGTCAAGGAGAAGCCCGCGTTCGTGACCTTCCCGTCCGGCGGCGTGCTGTTCCAGGGCGGCCTGCCGATTATGCATCAGGGCGAGTGCGTCGGCGCGATCGGCGTGTCCGGCGTGCAGTCGCACGAGGACGAGCAGGTCGGTCAGGCCGGCATCACCGCGCTGGGCTGAATACGACCTCGCCGCTCCCTCTCCCCGCTTGCGGGGAGAGGGTCGGGGTGAGGGGGCGTCGCCAAGCGCTCAGACTCGCAGTGAAGCCCCCTCACCCGGATCGCTTCGCGATCCGACCTCTCCCCGCAAGCGGGTAGAGGTGAAGAAAGCAAACATCAAACCTTGCCTATCCGGTTGACGCATACACCCACTAGGGCTAGTGTCTGCCCATGATGGGCGCGATGGACATCCACCAGCGTGACGACCTGGCTTTCCCCCAATCGCTCCCCGAGCTTCAGCGGCTGTTTCCCGACGATGCGGCGTGCT
>CAMDDZ010000067.1 GCA_945893145.1 Rhodoplanes serenus
GACGCCGAATGTCCTTCAGCACTTGTTCTGCGGGCGCTTTGCCCGGTCCGGGTTTCTGTTTCATCTTCGCTCCTTGCGGCTACGATGAACCAGAAATCCTCCCTTCGTGAAGTCCCTCAAATGGTCTCAGGGGTGCTGACGGCGAACATCTGGAACCACAACGCCGTCGAGGGTGCGAGGGGTGCCGGGGAAGGAGAATGCCGGGGAAGGAGCGGGGAAGGAGAATAAGGCGTGAGCCGCAGTGTTTGCCGCCGCAGCGGCTGCGGTTGGAACGCCGGGAGAGAGTTGCTAATCATGGCGTGAACCCCAATCAACTGGAACAACCGGCGAGCGGGCAGCCTAGTGGAGCGGATTTGACATTCGCTACCCGTCCAGCCGCGAGTTCGCGAAGCGAATGTCAAATCCAAAGCTCCACTAGAAACCTATACTTGCTAGTGGTCCTTTGATTCTAACATTCGCAAGAGAGGTCGCCGAGAAGGGATGCGAATGTTAGAATCGGACCACTAGTCCATGCCGCCGATCACGCTTCCTCCCGCTCCGCGTATCCTGGTCGTGTCGCTGCGACGCATCGGCGACGTGCTGCTGACGACGCCGTTGATCCGCAGCCTGCGGCGGGCCTGGCCGGACGCCACGATCGATCTGCTGACGTTCGCCGGCACAACCGGCATCGTTCACGGCAACCCCGACATCGACCGCGTTATTCCGATGTCGGACCGCCCGGGCGTTGGCGAAACGCTGGGACTGCTGGCGCGGCTGTTCAAGCGCTATGCGCTCGCGATATCGACCCAGGGCGGCGACCGGCCGACGATGGTTGCGGTCGCGGCGGGACGCAAGCACGTCGGCGTCACGCAGTCCGAGGGCACCGGGCTCTTGCGAGTGCTCAAGCCCCAAGTGCTTCATCGCAGCACCCCGCAGGTGGCAAACATTCACCGCGTCGAGCAGATGCTGCGCATCGCGGACGCGATCGGCATTGCGCGCGTGCCGGAGCTGGTGTGTCCGGTGGCGTCCGCCACGATGCCGGTCGCGGTCAGCGGCCCATATGCGGTGATCCATGCCTCGCCGATGTTTCAATACAAGCAGTGGACACGTGACGGTTGGCGCGCGCTCGCCAGCGGCCTGAAGCAGCGCGGCCTCGAAGTGGTGGCGATCGGCGGGCCCGGCGAAGCGGAACGCAAATATCTCGATGAGGTGTGGCGTGGCCTTGCCGATGTTCACGTCATGCCCTGGTCGGGCGTCGTGACACTGCTCACGGGCGCGCAGGTCTATGTCGGGCCGGACACGTCAGTGACGCATCTCGCTGCCGCGGCCGGTTGTCCGACCGTGGCGCTGTTCGGCCCCACCGACCCGCGCATTTGGGGGCCGTGGCCGGTCGGCGGATTGCAGGAGCCGTACGCCGCAGCCGGCGCGATGCAGCGCCGCGGCAATGTCTGGTTGGTGCAGAACCCGCTGCCCTGTTTGCCGTGCGGGTTCGAGGGTTGCGAGCGTCGCATCGCGAGCCGCAGCGCGTGCCTCGACGAATTGACGCCGCAGCAGGTGCTCGCAGCGGCCGAGCAGGCGCTTGCTTCGCGCGCTTAGATTTGGCGCGTTTAGATTTGGAGTGCCGCCTAGTGTGGCGGCAGGCCGGGCTCGCCGCCGTCGGGTGTTGCGCTTGTTCGGCGCGGACCGTCGGCCGAAGCCGCCAAGGTCTGCGATTGATGCGCCAGCCGCACCCAGGCCAGCGCCATGTTGAGGAGGAGATTCTTATCCTCCGGCGTCGGTGCGCCGGTGGCCCTCTGCACGCAGTCTGCAGCGTACTCTCTGAAACGCTCAGCGGTACTCGTACTCACACTCATAGGACACGTCCCCAGTGGCCCATCCCAGCCCTCGCATCTGGGCAGTAAAGTGTGGCTCGTTCTGGGCAGCCGCAATTTTTGTTAGCCTCTGGAACAAGTTCCCCACAAGTGCGGAACTCAGCACTCAGGCGCCTGCGACTCGCGGTAAAATGGCGCGATGGCGAAGCAGGCCGCGAAACCCAATCTGCTGGTGCGATGGTGGCGCAAGCGCCGCGCTTACCGGCGTGAGGTTGCGTTTGCGGTCTGGGACTTGCGGGAGCGCTATGGCGCGGCCGCAAACACTATCGCGCGCAGCTCGGCCGCGCAGACGATCATCGCCGAACGCAAGCGCTTCTGGGAAAAGGTGGCGGCGCAACTCGCCCGGCAGAACTCGCCGAGCCGTTATTAGAATTGAGCAGCGTTAGATTTGCTCGCTTGTGGTCAGCTTGCTTGCCGGACCAGCGGCTTGCTGCGGTGTTCGTCGGCATGGGCTTCGCGGGCGCTCCACACATGCTCGGCGGCGCAATACGGGCAAAAAATCCGGCCACCCACCACGGTCGGCGCGTTGTCGGTGTCGATGCCGGTGAACACATAGTTTCCGGTGTATCGGCACCGAATGACGATCTTAGCCATGGTGGTCTCCTGGCAGTCTCTGGGCGGCCTTTTGAATGGGCGCGTCGTTTAATTCCGGACAGAGAACAACCAAGGTAGCGCGTTGGTTCCAGCGTGAAACCCGCGCCGGGGGCAAGCGCGCGGGTTCGTGATGCAGCCGTGTTGGGTAAGTATTTCGCGCGACGGCGGCCGTGCGCCGCCGCAGCGCAACATCTGGTCAGGGCGCGGGCGGCCGGTGACGGCCGCCGATCGGCTCAATCGATGACGCCGAATTCGCAGCCGCGCGCCGCATAGATATAGCGCGACACGCCATATTCGTCGGAGCGGGCGATCGGCTTGCAGCGGGCCAGCCAGCGGCGTTCGCGCGCCTGCGCTTCGGCGAACTCCTGGTCGTTGCGCGGGCCGGGGACGTTGACGACATTCGGATTGCGCAAGCCCTCGTTCCATATCTGCACGCAATTGGATTGCGCCCCGAACAGGGCGTTGCCGAGGCAGCTCGACATGGAAAGGCCGCCGGCGTGCGCCGGTGTGGCGCCCAACGTTAACGACGCCAGCGCGGCCAGCGCGATTGCGCCCAAAATTCTGTTCGACATAAGCACTCCCCTCCGGAGGCCTGCCCCAGGCTTGACGCCAAGGCCGTCCGGTTGCGCGGCAGTGTCAGAACGGAACGCTGCCGCGGCGTAGTCCGCATCCGGGAGGAGTGTTGCAAACGCAAGGCCAGCGGGGCTGTCCTGACGCGGCACAGGATTGATCCCAAATGGGATTGCGCTGAACGCTCGCTGTGACGCTTTGATCCACACCTTCCGCAAGCGTGGAGATATCTTCATTTCGGCACTGCAATGGGCAGGTTTTGGGGCTTAAGTCCTCTACGCGGCATGAGCTAGCAACGGCATCACGTCCGTTTGAACGATTGGGTGCGCGAACTTACGCGCGACAACGGTCTATTCGGGAAACATTTCGGAGCAAGTGAAGGACAATCTGCACAGCGTCATCGGCGGCATTCGTCGCGAAACGAAATCACGGCGCGCTCATCTTTCGAGCTCCACCAATTGTTGGGGTACCTTGGTCACACCGTCCGCCATCACCAAAAGACTAGGCGTCCGTCGACGGACCATCATCGGTTCAAGGAACAGGTTTCAAGTCTCCGCCTGTTAGTTGCTTCATAGTGGTTTCCATTATTGATCCGACAATATCGCTGTACCCTTTCAATTGGTCGGGCGTAATTTTCTCGTTCTCAAGCAAAAGTCGTGTGTACGCTTGGTCCGTTTGGTGAAGCCGTCGCAGGTACGCAAGAAAGACTATTTTGACCCTCATTAAGTGATCGACGCCTTCCCGAACTTGCCGTCTCGGATTGGAGATCAGTAGGCCGTAGAGCACACCAAGGACCCCAGTACCCCCTACGCCAGCCCAAACTGCGATGTCGCCACTTTTGAAAAGCGCAAATCCCGCGCTGATAGCAATCAAGATTACACCAAGACCGAAAATGATCGTATCTAGCTTCGTCGCAAGATCAAATCCCTTTTGAGCTTCGATAATGGATTGCTCGAATAAGGTGCGCACCCTAACTTCGGCTTGTTCTAATACATCGCCATATTGCTTTATTGTTGCCGTACGGAATCTAAGCTTTTCGTAAGCGGCAAGGCCGCCTAGCTCGCTGAGAAGTGTCCTGGAAATTTCTTGCTCCGCGATGGAGCCTGACATCATGAGCTTTTCGAGTTCTTCTGCCACGGTATCGCGATCCATCCATCGTAGAGCTAAAGCAAAAGCTCCGGCGGTTGCTGGACTCCCGCTTTTGATAGCCGCCTCCACGATCCGGCCGACAGTTGTCGGAAGTCCGAGAACCTTTTCCGTAGATTTGGCAGCCTGGCGAACGATCGCAGGGTTGTAATCAACAAGCTCTTCTAATAGCAGCGGTCCTGAGCTCTGGACTTCTAGATTTCCCAGAGCGGTAATGGCTGCGGTGCGCATTCCATCCTGCCAAGGTTTTCCTCGCATGTTGATAATAGCGCTTGAAAGCGCCTGCGCAGCTCTGACCGCATGGGACGATGTAGAGGCTAATCGACCTAGCGCAACTATCGCATCATAGGTTTGATCGTTGTAATTTCCTCGCTCTATCAATTCGCAAAGCTTTATGACGGTTGATGGTAAGAGGACAACACGCAGCGCTCGCAACACGTACCATTGGCGTTCCGGGTTGGAGAGACCAACCCTAATCGTCTCCAGTGCTTTTTGGTCGCCTATGGAAGCTAAATAAGCGAAGGCGAGCATAGTGACTAGCGGATCACCTTCTTGGGTTGCCGCGCGCCGCGCAACCTCCTCGGACTTATTATTCTTTCCGGCAATGAATCCTTCAAGTGCCCAATATCTTACCCAAGCATTGGGCTCGATTTGAGGATCGACGTAATTTTCTATCGCTTTAGTTGCTTGATCATCGTTGGCTGAGATTCGTCCCAGAGAGCTTAGGAGCCAAGATCGAGTATCTCCGATGGAGGGGTCGTCTTCTGCCTCTTGTTTCGCGGTCGAATAGTCGGTTTTGAGCGCGTCGAGGATGAGCTTGCGCAAGAGCGCGCAATCGATCGTTTGTCTTGGGTCGCTTAAGCGATCAATTGCAGCGTACTTGTCCGTAAACCGTGAACTGACCAGATATCGGAATATGACCACAGCCTGTTCGGACGGATCTTGAATCTGGGGCAATGTCATCGTCAAACTCCGCCGTAATCTTGGAGATCACTTTGCCCTACCTGTGGTTGTATTGTCGAGGTGCTATTTGGATGGCTGTAGCTACGGCCCGACCGGACTTCCCATCTGTCTCGCGGTTTGCACAATCCATCCGCGGTAGAGCTCGATCGGCGTCACGCCGGTGAGCCCGCCGCAGCCGTCGCTGCCGCCGGGACCGGTCGACCAGCTCACCACGCCGATCACGGTTAGCGTGCCGCCGAGATCTTGATAGACCGGCGCGCCGGAATCGCCGGTGCAGGCGCCGAGGCCGGGGCGGTCGGCGCCGGCGGCGGGATCGACGAGGCGAAGCTGAAGATTGCCGGGCTTGCCGGTTGCGATGAGCGTCGCGGCCCGCAGGCGGCCGCCACTGGTGCCTTCGCGGCGCACCGCAAGCCCGTAGCCGTGCACGACGAAGCGCTCGCCGGCAGCGACGCGCGGCCGCGCCTCCATCAGCGGCACGGGCGTCACCGAAAGCGCCGACGCCAGCTTGACGAGGGCGACGTCGGCGGTGGCGCGATGCGCCAGCATGGTCTTCAAATCGAATTGCGGATGGCGCGCGATCTGCGCCGTGTCCTTGAGCAGGGGCTGGCGTTGCGCATCGAAGCTGATGAGCTTGTAATCGGCGCCCGGCTGCACGCAATGCGCAGCCGTCAGCACGAGATCGCGTGCGATCGCAACGCCGGAACAGAACGTGCCGCGCGAGCCGGTGAACATCACCTCGGGGCGTGCCGCCGCATTGGGGATTTCGCGCGCGCCGCCGACCAGCGCTACGGCTGACGCGCCGGCGGCAAGCAGGATCGCGAACGCAAGGGCAGGGCGGCGCATGCCGCGCCGATCAGCCCATTCGGCACAGATTTGTCAATGTGCGGCACATGATCCGGCACTTGGTGCCGTACTTGCCGACCGAAACGACGCTGAAGCTCTTTCAAATACAGCGCAGCCACGAATAAGTGATAAGCCATTCATACTGGGTTCACCGGATTCTCCCTAAGACGCCTGCATGCGCATTGCCCTTGCCGCCACCCTGCTGATTGCCATCGGGCTGCACATTGTGTCGCTGCCGGCGGCCGCTGCGCCGCGCGAGGTTTGCCTCACCAAGGCCGAACAAAGGGCGGCGCTGGCCAGCGGCCATGCCATTACGCTGGCGGCCGCGATTCGCGCCGCCCACCTGTCGGTGCGTGGCCGCGGCGTCCGCGAGGTGGTCAATGCCAGGCTTTGCCGCCATCCAGATGGGCTGCGCTATGTGCTGACAGTGCTCGCGCGGGATGGCAGAGTGACGCGCGCGACCATCGATGCCACCAGCGGCAAGCTCGTAGGCGCGAACTGACCGGGAGGCTTGCCTTGCGTCTCCTCGTGATCGAGGACGATCCGGACCTCAACCGCCAACTGGCCACTGCGTTGACCGACGCGGGCTATGTGGTGGATCGCGCCTTTGACGGCGAGGAGGGCCATTACCTTGGCGAGACCGAGCCGTATGACGCGGTGATCCTCGACATTGGCCTGCCGAAGATGGACGGCATTTCGGTGCTGGAGTCATGGCGCCGCGCCGGCCGCGCCATGCCGGTGCTGATGCTGACCGCGCGCGACCGCTGGAGCGACAAGGTCCAGGGCTTCGACGCCGGCGCCGACGACTATGTCGCCAAGCCGTTCCACCTCGAAGAGGTGCTGGCGCGCATCCGGGCGCTGCTTCGGCGCTCCGCCGGTCACGCCAAGAGCGAGCTGATCTGCGGTCCGGTCCGGCTCGACACCCGCACCGGCCGCGTCACCATCGACGGCAACCCGGTGAAGCTGACCAGCCACGAGTACCGGCTGCTGTCCTATTTGATGCATCACGCCGGCCGCGTGGTGTCGCGCACCGAACTGGTCGAGCATCTTTACGACCAAGACTTCGACCGCGACAGCAACACCATCGAGGTGTTCGTCGGCCGTATCCGCAAGAAGCTCGGCGTCGATATCATCCAGACCGTGCGCGGGCTGGGCTATCTGCTCACGCCGCCCACATGATGCTTCGGCACCATGCGCGCTAATTCGCTCGCGCTGCGGCTGTTCCTTTCCGCGACGGTCTGGACCGTCCTGATCCTGCTGGTCACCGGCTTCGTGCTGTCGAGCCTCTATCGGCACGCGGTGGAGCGCGCCTTCGATCGCCGGCTCGGCGTCTATCTCAAGACGCTGATCGCCGACATCGCGGCGCCTGAAGTCCCGATCGAAAAAACCGGCCAGACCATCGGCGAGCCGCTATTCGAGCTGCCGTTGTCGGGCTGGTACTGGCAGGTGACGCGGCTCGATCGCGCCAAGCCCGAAGTGACCTCGTCGCGTTCGTTATGGGATCGCGGGTTGCCCAATCTCCTCGAGCAGCAGGTCGAGCCCAGCACTGATGGCAGCCTCAAGAGCTATGTGCAGGGTCCCGAGGATCAGCGGCTGCGGTTGGTCGAACGCAACGTCGATCTCGGTGACGACGGGCGCTTCCTGGTCGCGGTGGGCGCCGACGCGTCCGAACTCGACGACGAGATCGGCTCGTTCGATCGCGCATTGGCTGCGACCTTCGGAGTGCTGGCCGCGGTCCTGCTCCTCACCACCATGTTCCAGGTGCAATTCGGCCTGGCGCCGCTGCGGCGCATTTCCGCGAGTCTCAACGCCATACGCTCGGGCCGGGCGGAGAAACTCGAAGGCTCGTTCCCGGTCGAGATCGCGTCGCTGGCGCGCGAGACCAACGCGCTGCTCGATGCCAATCGCGAGATCGTCGAACGCGCGCGGACGCATGTCGGCAATCTCGCCCATGCGCTGAAGACCCCGATTTCCGTAATGGTGAATGAGGCTGCGGCGCGCCCCGACGATCCGCTCGCCGCGAAGGTACAAGAGCAGACCGGCATCATGCGCGATCAGGTCACGCGCCATCTCGAGCGCGCGCGGATCGCGGCCCGCGTTGCCGTGGTTGGCACCCTGACCGAGGTCGTGCCGGTGGTGCAGTCGCTGGCGCGCACCATGGAAAAGACCCACCACGACAAAAACCTCGGTATCCAGGTCGATGCCCCGACGGAGGCCAGTTTCCGCGGCGAGAAGCAAGATCTTGAGGAGATGATCGGCAATCTCGTGGACAATGCCTGTAAATGGGCATCCGCCCGGGTCGCCATCGAGGTAATCCCGGAAACCACGCCGGAGCGTCGGCTGGTGCGCGTCGTTGTCGACGACGATGGCCCGGGATTGACAACGACGCAACGCGAGCAGGTGGCGCGGCGCGGGCGCAGACTCGACGAAACCAAGCCGGGCTCGGGCCTCGGCCTGTCGATCGTGGTGGAGCTTGCGGGACTCTATGGCGGCGCGCTCAACCTCGGCACCGCGCCGATCGGAGGATTGCGGGCAGAGTTGGTGCTGCCGGCCGGCTGATAACTATTTCTTTTTCCGCTTCGGCGCGGCGCGCTTGCCGCCAGCTTGTTTCGTCGCAGCGGCTTTCTTCCCTGCCTTCTTCCAAAGCTCCTTGCTCACCAGCCGGGCGCCCTCGACCAGCGACTGCATCTTCGCCCAAACGATGCTGGGGTGAACCTCTTTGCTGCCCGCGAAGGTCGCAAAGCCGCAATCGGAGCCCGCGATCACGTTCTCCCGGCCGACCAGGCTGGCGAATTTGCCGATGCGCTCGGCGACCAGCTCCGGGTGCTCCACCAGCACGGTCGAATGGCTGATAACGCCCGGGATCAGGATCGCGTCCTTCGGCAGTTTCGCATGGCCCCAGATTTTCCATTCGTGCTCGTGACGCGGGTTGGACGCCTCGAACGAATAGGCGCCGGCACGGATTTTCAGAATGATGTCGAGGAGGTGTTTGACCTCCATGTCGTGGACGCGCGGCCCCATGTTGATGCCGTAGCAGGTGTGGTGGCGGATTTTCTCGGTCGGGATTCCGCGCAGCGCATGGTTGAGCGCCTCGACCCGCTGGTTCGCCCATTTGCGGCATTCGGCGATGCTGGCGTCGGGCCGCACCAGATAATAGGAGACGAGCCGCGGGTCGTCGATCTGCAGCAGGAAGCCTGCGTCGACGATGGCCTTGTACTCTTCGCGCATCGCTTCGCCGATGGCGAACAGATAGTCCTCCGATGTCTTGTAATAGACGTTGCGCTGCCACTCCTCGATGTTCGACGGCGAGATCGCCGGCATGAACACCTCGACCTTGGCGTTGCCGACGGCGGCCTTCAGGTTGGCGATGTCGCGCTGCAATTGCGCGTGACCCTTGTAGGTGACGGGGCCGGTGCAGACCATGCGGTTCTGCCGCGCGCCGACATGGCCCTGCGCGTAAAATTCCGGGAACGCCAGCGCCTCGCGCGAGCCGGCCCACGGCTGGCGGTGCTGCGCTTCCTTGTCGACCTCGTAGCCGCCGAGCCGCTCATTCACGTAGGTCACGAAGCTTGGCTTGGAGTATTCGCCGTCATCGATGACGTCGAGGCCGAGATCGATCTGCTTGCTGACGATCTCTTTGACGGCCGTTGGCAGACGCTTGGCGCGCGCCGCTTCATCGACAGGCTGGCCCGCTTCTTTTGCGGCAAGCATCTGCAGAAGATCGGCCGGCCGCGGCAGCGAGCCGGCATGGGTGGTGAGAATGCGGCTGGTGCTGTGGCGCATGATGAGGCCTCCCTGAAGTTCCAAGCCTAGTCGGTCTGCGGCCATTTCTTCAAGGATGGGCAATGGTTTGTGCGCGGTTGGGTGGCCCCCGATGGGCCAGAGATTTGCCCCAATCGTCGGCTCTCCTGTCAGCGGGACGGGGTGATTTGGTGGGGCTCTCGAGGCTTGAGCCGGGCTTGGGTTCAGGCCCGCGATTCGAGGGTTAAGGGGACTGCGATGCGTTGGAAGCTTGTCGCGATCGCGCTGCTCGGCGCGGCCGCTGCCGGTTGCTCGGGCAATCCCGGCATCCAGAAGCAGGAATTCGGCACCGTCGCTGGTGCCACCACCGGTGCGATCATCGGCTCACAATTCGGCAGCACGACGGGCGATCGCGTCGCGGCCGGCGTGGCTGGCGCGCTGATCGGCGGCCTCATCGGCAATCGCATTGGCGCAGCCATGGACGACGACGACAAGAAGCATGCCTATGTGGCGCAAATCCAAGCCCTGGAATCCGGCCCTTCCGGTGCGCCGGTCAGCTGGCGCAATCCCGACTCGGGCCGCTATGGCTCGATCGTGCCTGGCCCGGCCTATCAGCAGCAGGGCCTCAACTGCCGGCATTACACCCACACCATTTATCTCGACGGCACGCCGCAGACCGCGCGCGGCGCAGCCTGCCGCAATCCGGACGGTAGCTGGACCCCAGTGAGCTGACCGGCCGTGTCATCGCGCGGGGGTGACACCGCTCGTCCCGGCTGGCACAAGCACTATTGAGGCTAGGGGTAAGGACATGCTGCGGCATGATCCCGGGGATGAGCGGCATCCTCTGATCGTTGCGATCGGCATTTTTGCGCTGGCGCTGGTGGCGCTGGCATGGCCGTGGCTGTCCGGCGCCGTCACCATTCCGTGGGATGCCAAATCGTCGTTTTATCCGCAGCTCGTGTTCCTGGCGCATTCGCTGGCCGACGGGCAATCGCCGTTCTGGACGCCGAACATCTACGCCGGCTGGCCGCAGATCGCCGATCCGCAATCGCTGATCTTTTCTCCATTCCATCTGTTTCTCGCGGCGCTCGATCCGAGTCCTAATTTCCGCGGCGCCGATAGCGTCGTGTTCGCGCTGTTGTTCGTCGGCGGCCTTGGCATCATCCTGATCTTTCACGAGCGCAAATGGCATCTGGCCGGCGCGCTGGTCGCCGCAATCGCGTTTGCGTTCGGCGGCTCGAATGCGGCGCGCATCCAGCACATCGGGCAGGTCGAAAGCCTGGCCTTCCTGCCGATCACGCTGTGGTTTCTGATGCGCGCGCTCGATCGCGCGTCTTGTGATCGCTCGTCTTGGCGCGATGGCGTGGGCGCCGGCGTCGCCGGCGCCATGATCGTGCTGGGGCGCGATCAGGTGTCGCTGCTCGCGCTCTATGTACTGACAGGCTACGTGCTGTGGCACTGGGCCAGCGGGCCGGGACGGTTCGCGCGCGTCAAAGCCAGCATCGGGCCGCTCGCCGCCTGCGCGGCCGTCGGTCTCCTGATTGTGGCGCTGCCCGTGTTGCTGTCGGCGCTGCTCGCAGCCGATTCCAACCGCCCGGATGTTGGGCTTGAAATCGCCGGCCGCGGCTCGCTCCACCCTGCGTACCTGATGACGTTGTTGTTTGCCGATCTCTACGGCGCGGCCGATCCGAACGTCGATTTCTGGGGCCCGCCGAGCTTTGCCTGGCGTGGCGCGCTCGATGACGCCGGTCTCTATCACGCGCAGAACATCGGTCAGCTTTATTTTGGCGCGTTGGCGATTGTCACATTGCTGTCGTTCGGCTTGTCGCGCGGCGTCGCTTGGTCGCGCGAGATCCGCTTCTTCAGCGTCGCCGCCATTTTGCTGCTGCTCTATGCGCTCGGCTGGTACACGCCGGCGTTCCGCCTGATGTACGAATTGCTGCCGGGCGTGCCGCTGTTCCGCCGGCCGGCCGATGCGACCTTCGAGCTTTGCGCGCTGCTCGCCATCATCGCCGGCTATCTGGTGCATCGCTTTGTCAGCGGCACCGTGCCGCCGCCGCGCACCTGGCAGCGCGCGCTGGAGATTGCGTTCGCAACCGCGCTGGTTGCGGTCGCGTTCGGACTAGCCATCAAGGTCGGCGTGCTGCGCGACGCCATCGTGCCGATCGTGCTCGGCGTGGCTTATGCGGTGGTCGCCGTCTTGGCGCTTTATCTGGCGCGCCGCATGGCGGGCCACGGCGCGCTGGCGCCCGCCATCCTGCTCGCGGCGTTCAGCACCATCGATCTGCGCCTGAACAATGGGCCGAACGAGTCGACCGGCTTGCCGCCCGCCACCTACGAGGCATTGCTGCCGGAGACCAAGAACGAAACCGTCAATCTGCTGAAGGCCCGGCTCGCCGCCAGCGCCACGCCGGACCGCCGCGATCGCGTCGAGCTCATCGGCGTCGGCTATCACTGGCCGAACATCGGCCTGATCCAGGACTTCGACCATCTGCTCGGCCACAACCCGCTGCGGCTGGTCGACTTTGCGCGCGCCACCGACGCAGCCGACACTGTCGCGATCGCGGCGCAGCGCCAGTTCTCGCCGCTATTGCCGTCCTATCGCTCGACGTTGGAAAATTTGTTCGGCGTGCGCTTCATCGCCACCGGCGTGCCGATCGAGCAGATCGATCGCTCACTCAAGCCCGGCGATGTGACACTGATCAAGCGCACCGCCGACGCCTACGTTTATGAAAATCCAGCCGCGCTGCCGCGCGTGCTGTTGGCGACCGACTGGCGCAAAGCGAACTTCGACGAGATGCTTCGCAAGGGCGGCTGGCCCGACGTCGATCCGCGCCGCACCGTGCTGCTGGAGGATTTGCCCGCCGGCATGACGCCGAGCCAGGCGGGCGGCACGGCGCGCATTGTGAGCTATCGCAACACCGCGGTCGCCATCGAGGTCGAGGCGCCGGCGGGTGGCTTCCTGGTGCTCAACGATGTGTGGCATCCGTGGTGGCGCGCCAGCGTCGATGGCGCGCCCGCAGTCATTCGCAAAGCCAACGTGCTGTTCCGCGCCGTCGCGGTGCCGCCCGGCAAGCATGTCGTGCGGTTCTGGTTCGCCCCGTTTGAGGGCGCGCTTGCGGAGTTGAAGGCCAAACTCAGCGCGGCGTCGCGCTAAACGCCCGGAACACCATGTCGGGTGCGCTGGTGTTGTGACGCGACGGCGAAAGCCGCCCGGCCCACAATTCGGCGGCACTGGCGGCTTTGAATTCCATCACCGGCGTCTGTGCCCAGGCCTCGCTGCCTTTGGGGCGGACCGCGACCTGCGCCACGTCCGAATTTCCTTCGCTCACGAACATTGACCGTAGCGCCGCGAACGGGCCGTTCGCGACCGGAGCGGACAGCGCCACGTCGAGCGCAATACGATCCTGGTCGAGCTTGTCGAGCCGAAGCGTCGCGCTGCCGCCGCGCACGAAGTTCAGCGTGAAGGTGCGCGTCTCGGGATCGAACGCGATGTCGCGGATATCGACGAACGGCCGGCCTTTGGTTTCGACAGGGCCGATCAGGAACGACGAACCGTAGGCGCTCCAGCGCAGGTTAGCGGGCGGCAGCGGGCGCGCCCGCCAATAGCCATCGACCGGATAGAGCACCAGCACTTCCTCGGCGCGCTCCTGGAAGCGCGTCCACAGTTGCAGGAGATGGAAGCCGGACTCGACGCGGTTGCCGACCCGCACCGGCACCTGGTTCGGCCGCCAGAAGCTCGGAAACGTCAGTCCGACCAGCTGCCATTCGTCGGTTTCGTAGATCGTTTGCCGGCGCGTTTCGAATTTGAAGGACGGATCGTTCGACATATCGCAATTGGTAAAGTCGGGCGCCCAGCGGTCGGCGACGATGGTCCCGATATAGGCCGGATGCACGGCCTCGATGGTGAAGCGCCGCGTCTCGGTGGATTGCAGCTTGAGGTAGACGTTGTCCTTCTCGGCGCAGCGCGTCGGTTCGCTGGCGTTAAAGACATCGACAGCGAGCGGGTCGGCGACCTGTGCGGCCGCCACGCCGCACCACGCGACCAGCATGGCGGCGCCGGCGAGCGTGCGCGAGCTAAGCCATCCGCGCATAGACATCCCCGGAGTTGGCCGCGTGCGGCAGGTCGTCGATCCAGCGTGCCATCTCGTGAGGCAAGCGCCAGGCGCCGAGCTGCTGGCTCTCGCCGAGCGCTGCGTTAAAGCTCTTGAAGCCGAGCGCCACGCAACGCTCGAGGCAGGCGCGCGCCACGTTGCGCTGGATGGTGGTGAACTCGAACGACAGCGTCTTGATCGGTTGCGTCAGTCCCGCCAGCGCCTCCGCCTCGAAACCCTCGACGTCGATTTTCATGAACGCCGGCACGCCATGCGTCGCGATCAGCGCATCGAGCGTGGTCAGCGGCACCTCGATCGATTTGTCCCAGGCCTGACCTTGCCAGCCCGGCGCGCCCTCGGTGGCGCGAACGAACTCGCTCGACGCCGTGGAGATCGTCGGATTATCGACGTTGATCATCAGGGTGACGGTGCCGGCGTCGCGGCCGACCGCCTTGGGCTCGATCGCGATGTTGCGGTCGCGGCCGTAAAGCGCCTTCAGCGTCAGCACCAGCGCGGGCTGCGGCTCGACCGCCACCACCTTGGCGCCGAGCCGCCGGAACGCACCAATGCGGTCGCCCACATGGGCGCCGACGTCGAACACCAGATCGCCGTTGCGAACGAACTGGCCGTAAAGCCGATCCATCGCGGAGGCGTGGCCGCGCGCGCCGTAATAGATCGCGAGCGACCGCATGACGCCGCGCGCGGTGCGAAGACCGCTCAACATGGCTTAAGCCGGCCGGACGGCGACCAGCGCAGGCAGCGCCAGTTCGGTCAGCGCCTTGGGAGGCGCGGTTTCTTCCGGCAGACGTCCGATGCCGATACGCGCCAGAGCGCGGCCGACCGCGGGCCGTGCGGTGATCACGGCGAGCGGGATCGAAAGCAGCGGGCCGCCGGCTGCGACCAGCAGCGCGTAGGGGATTGCCACCGGATGCGTCGCAGCCAGGATGACCACCGAGCTGAGGCCGAGTGCGGTGTGCGGCCACAACTGCTTGAACGCCAACGACCACGGCACGGTGTGATCGTCGCGCATCTGGCCGATCCAACCGATGGTGCGGCCGAACGGCAGGCCCGCAAGGAACAGCGTGTGACAGAACCACATGATCGGCGACAACAGAATGAAGAAGATCGTCTCGCAGATCACGCTGGTGACAAAACGCAGCGTGCCGCCGAACGCGCGCCGCAACCGCGGCCGCGTCAGCACATCGATAACGGTCGCGATCTTGGGCGCAAACCACATGACGAGCACGACGGCCAGCAGGATCGCGCCGTAGTCCGGCCGGATGAAGTCGGACGGCGTCGGCGATAGCGCGACCGCAATGGTGCCGACCACCAGGAGGCCGATCCAGGCCGGCGAGCCCAGGAACATCAGCATCGCGAAGGCAAGCTGGAAACGGCTCACGAGTTTCATGCCGGGCTCGAACAGGAAGAAGCCGTATTGCAGCGTGCCTTGCGCCCAGCGCTGGTCGCGGCGGATGAACTCGATCAGCGTCGGCGGGTTTTCCTCCCAGCCGAGATCCTCTTCGGGCAGCACGCGCACTTCGTAGCCGGCGCGGCGCATCAGCGCCGCCTCGAGCTGGTCGTGGCTCAGCACATGGCCGCCCAGCACGCCGCCTTCCGGCAGCTTCGGGATGTGGCAATGCGCCTTGAACGGCGCGATGCGGATGATCGCGTTATGGCCCCAGTAGGGACCGCAGTCGGCCTGCCACCACGCGCTGCCGATGGTCCAGGAGTGCATGCCGAGCCGCATACCGAACTGGAAGATGCGGGCGAATGCGCTGGTCGAAGGCAGTCCGACCACGAGGCCTTGCAGGATGCCGAGTTTCGGCTCGACCTGCATGATGCGCACAAGCCGCAGGATCGCCGCCGAAGTCATAAAGCTGTCGGTGTCGAGCGTGACGGCGAATTCGTGCTGATCGCCCCAGCGCTCGCAGAAATCCCAAAAATTGCCGGCCTTGAACGCGGTGTTGACGGTGCGGCGGCGATAGATGACCGGGATGCGGCCGCGCCATTTCTCGGTGAGCGCACCGAAGCCTTGCTCTTCGAGCGTCGCAACGTCGGCCTGGCTGGTGTCGCTCAGCACATAAAGGTGAAAGCTACTCGCCGCGCCGGCCGCGCTGATGTCGCGCATCATGGCGTCGAGATTGCGGATCACGCGATCGGGCGGCTCGTTGCGCACGAAGATCGTAATGGCGGTCGAGGCTGTGATAGCTTCGTCGCCGCGCACGCGCCGGACGGCCGGCACGACGACAGCGATCGGATCGCGCGCAAATCGCATGATCAGGAAGCCGATGGCGGCGTTCCAGAAGCCGATCACCGACCACGGCATCGTTAACCCAAACAGCAAAAGCAGCACGGCGTCGGCTATTCCGAAGCCGCCGGCGGACAGCGCCAGCGCTGCCAGCGTCAGCAGGGCCGCGATGGTCAGCACCACGAGCCCAAAGAAGAGCACGCGGCGGCCAAAAATGTCTGAATGATTTCCGGTATTTACGGAGATATCTGCGGTCGAGAGGGCGCTCACTTGAGTAACTAGTCCTTATCCTGCCGTGCGCTGCAGGATATAGCGGGGAGCGAGAACCATTTCCAACAGGATCAAGGCGGGGACAAGGCGGCGTGACGGACAGGGGGGATATCGCACAGGCGCTCTGGTACGCCGGGCCGGGCCGGGCCGAAATCCGTGAAGAACGGCTTCCACCGCTGGCTTCTGGCGCGGTGCGGGTGCGCGCCCTTCATGGCGCGCTCAGCCGCGGCACTGAGTCGCTGGTGCTTGCGGGGCGGGTGCCGGCGAGCGAATTCCAGCGCATGCGCGCTCCATTCATGGCGGGGAATTTCCCGTTTCCGGTGAAATACGGTTACGCCACGGTCGGCCGTGTCGAGGCCGGCGCGCCCGAATTGGAAGGCCGTGCGGTCTTTGCGCTCTATCCGCATCAGACCTTGTTCGATGTGCCGGCCGAGGCGGTTGTGCCGTTGCCTGACGGTGTGCCGACGTCGCGCGGCGTTCTCGCCGCCAACGTGGAAACAGCGCTGAACGCAACCTGGGACGCGGCGCCGGGGCCGTCGGGCCGTGTTGCGGTGATCGGTGCGGGCGTGGTCGGAGCGCTGGTCGGATTTCTCTGCGCCAAGGAACGAGACACCGACGTGACGCTGGTCGACATCAATCCGGCGCGGGCCGCGGTCGCGCAGGCGCTCGGCCTGAAATTCGCAACGCCCGACAAGGCGCCGGCGGATTGCAATCTTGTCGTCCACACCAGTGCGTCGGCCGCGGGACTTGCGACGGCATTCAATCTCGCGGCCGAGGAAGCGACAGTGCTGGAGCTGAGCTGGTATGGCTCCGGCACGGTTTCGGTGCCGCTTGGCGGTGCGTTCCACAGCCGCCGCCTCAAGCTGATCTCGAGCCAAGTCGGCAAGATCGCGCCGTCGCATCGCGAGACCTGGAGCTATCGGCGCAGGCTTAGTGCGGCGGTTCAAATCACCGCCGATCCGCGGCTCGACGTTCTGCTTGCGCCCGCGGTCGAATTCCGCGAACTACCTATCCGCTTGTCCGATATCCTGAAACCCGAGAGCGGCGTACTCTGCCAGCTCATCGCTTACCCCTAAGAGGTCTCCGTGTTCGCTGTTGAAGTCCGCGACCATATTATGATCGCCCATTCGTTCCGCGGCGCCGTGTTCGGCCCGGCGCAAGCGCTGCATGGCGCGACCTTCGTGGTCGATGTCGCTTTCATTTCGGAAAAGCTCGACCCCAACGGCATTGTGGTCGATATCGGCTGCGCGCTCGACGTGCTCAAGGCCGTGCTCAAGCCGATCAATTACAAGAACCTCGACGACGTGCCCGAATTCAAGGGCGAGAACACGACGACCGAATTTCTCACCAAGCACATCTTCGATCGCTTCGCGGAAGCGGCGCGCGCGGGCAATCTCGGCCGCGACGGCCGGGAACTCAAGGCGATCCGCGTCACCATTTCGGAGTCGCATGTGGCGCGCGCCTGGTACGAGGCGCCGTTGTGGTGAAGCGGTTTGCTTTCGCGATACCGGGCGATCTCGCGACGCCGACGGGCGGCTATGCCTATGACCGGCGCATCATCGCCGAGCTGCAAAAGCAGGGCTGGCAGATCGATGTGATTGGCCTCGGCGATGGCTTTCCGCAGCCTACCGCAGCGCAGAAGGATTTTGCCGAGCAGCAGCTTGCCGCCGTGGCGCCGGAGATTCCCATTGTGATCGACGGCCTCGCCTTCGGCGTGTTGCCGGAGGCCGCCGAAAAGCTGAAAGCGCGCAGGCTGATCGGGCTGGTGCATCATCCGCTGGCATTCGAGAGCGGCATTGCTCCTGAAACTGCCGAGGTCCTGCTCAAGAGCGAACGCGCTTCGCTCGCGGTGACCCGCCATGTCATCGTCAACAGTCCTTCCACGTCGCAGCTTCTCGCCGACGACTACGACATCCCGCCCGAGCACGTGACCGTTGCGCCGCCCGGCACCGACCGCGCCGAGCCGGCGCCCGGCAGCCGCGACGGCATCGTGCGGCTGGTCTCGGTTGGCGCGGTCGTGCCGCGCAAAGGCTTCGACGTGCTGATTGCTGCGCTGGCGGAGATCAAAAGCCTGCCGTGGCGGCTGACGATTGCGGGCGACCGCACGCGCGATGCGGCTGAGGCGGCCCGCCTCGACGCCGAGATCGCGCGGCATGGCCTTGGCGACCGCGTTGCCGTGCTCGGCGCGCTGCCGGCCGAGCGCATCGCCGCGCTCTACCATGAGGCCGATCTGTTCGTGCTGGCATCGCGCTTCGAAGGCTACGGCATGGCCTATGCCGAGGCGCTCGCGCACGGGCTGCCGGTGATCGGCACGACCGGGGGCGCTATTCCGGACACGGTGCCGCCCGAGGCGGGCGTGCTGGTCGAGCCGAACGAGGTCAAGCCGCTGGCGCACGCGTTGCGCATGCTGATCGTCAACACCGATGAGCGGCTCTGGCTCGCGTCCGGCGCGCGCAACGTGGCGAAGACCCTTCCGACCTGGGAGGATTCCGCGAAGCTGTTTGTGCAGGGCCTCGAACAAGCCGCTGAGGCCAACGCATGAGCTTCTCGGCCGACTGGCTGACGCTTCGCGAGCCGTTCGATCGCGCGGCGCGCAACGAAAAGGTGCTCGATGCGGTGGTGGCCGCGTTCGCCGGCCGCCCGGCCATCGGCATTGTCGATATTGCGTGCGGCACCGGTTCGACCCTGCGGGCGCTGAGCCCTCGTCTTGCCGCGCGCCAAAACTGGCGATTGGTCGATAATGATCTGAGCCTCTTGGCGCGCGCCGCTGCCGCCTCCTCGCCCCAGGCGCGCGTCACCACCATGCCGGTCGATCTGGTGCGCGATCTGGAAATGGCGCTCGATGGACCGATCGATCTCATCACTACGTCGGCGCTGCTCGATCTGGTGTCGGACGAATGGCTGGAGCGGTTTGCGATTGAGGCCGCGGCGCGACGGCTGCCGGTCTATGCGGCGCTGAGCTACGACGGCCGCGCTGAGCTTGCGCCCGCCGACGCATATGACGCGCGCATCGTCGCGGCGGTGAATGCGCATCAGCGCGGCGACAAGGGCTTTGGGCCGGCGCTCGGGCCGGAGGCCGCGCGCGCCGCGGTCACGCGCTTCGAGAAGGTCGGCTATGCGGTCACCCACGGCGAAGCCGACTGGGTGTTTGGGCCGCAGGATCGCGAAATTCAAAACCAGACGCTGGCCGGCTGGGCCACGGCCGCGCGCGAAAACGGCCTACCGCTTGCCGACGTTGCCAATTGGCTGACGCGCCGGCGCGATCTCGTCGCATCCGGCCGTTCGTCGATCCGCGTCGGTCATCTCGATTTGTTCGCGCGCCCAACCAGCACGCGCTGAGCCGACAGATCGCAATCGAACAGCACCTCGTCGCCGAGCCGGTGGACGCTGATGGGGACGCGCAGCGCCTGATCGGCGCGCTCGATGGGCGGCAGCGCCAGCCCCGACGGGCCGCTGCCGAGCACGATCGGCGCGACCACGATATGCAGCCGGTCGAGGCAGCCCGCGGAGAGAAAGCGCGACACCGTGTTGGCGCCCCCTTCAATGAGCACGCGGCGAAAACCTTGGGCTGCGAGCGCCACCAGGATCGCGGCCGGCGCGAGCTGGCCGCCGGTGCGCGGCACTTCCAGAACTTCGATGCCGTCCGGCAGGGGCGGGCGGCTGCCGGCGGTCAGCACCAAGCGGCGCACCCCATCGGGTGCGAACATCCGGGCGCCGGCCGGAAGCCTGCCACCCGGATCGATCACCACGCGGGCGGGGTGTGGCCCGGCGACGCGCCGCACCGTGAGTTGCGGGTCATCGGCGAGCGCCGTGCCCACGCCCACCACCACGGCATCGACCAGCGCGCGCAACCTGTGAAGATGGTTAAGTCCGGCCGGACCGTTGATGTAATGCGAGTGGCCGGTCGGGGTCGCGATGCGGCCGTCGAGCGATTGGCCGAGCTGGCCGACAACCATGAGATCGTCGGTTTTACCGGCCCGCAACGACCCAAATAGCTCATTCCACGGCCGGGGCAGGACGCCCCGAGAGGCCCGAAACGTTCCGGGAACGGTGGCCCAGGATGGGTCGGCGTCGGCCGGGCTGTCTTGCTGTGTCGGCAGGGTGGACCGGCCTGTGGGCAGTGTGGGCATGCGCGGGAGCCGCTGGCGCGGAACTTTATCTTAGCCTAATAACTTATCACAGCGTGGACCTGGGGGCTAATACGCAGGCCTCACGTTGAGGGCGACGCGCCGACTTAAGCCGTTGAATTTGATGCGGTACTTTGGCGCGAAGAAGGGGTGAGAAGAAGCGTATGCGTAATGGCGGGGCAAACGGCCGGGGCGACCCTGGAACCGTTCTATTTGGTACAAGCGAACAGGTTGGCGTCGGCCGCGGACTGGCTGAATACCGCGCCGGCCGGCCGGTCGTCGTTTCGGGCGGTGGCGAGACGCTTCTCACGCTGCCGGTCGAAGGTCTCGATATTCATCGCTATGCGGCATTCACTGTGCTCTGCCATCCCATCGCGCCGCGGCTCGTGATCACCGCCAAGCGCGCGCGTTCGCTCGGGCTCGTTGCCAATGACCCGGTCGCCTTAGAACTCGCGCCCGACACCGACGTGAGCGCCATTCTGGCGCTCGTCGCCGAAGCCAGGGCCGCCGATGCCGCGGAGAGCGTTTTCGTGCCGGAGCCTGCCGGCGCTGCAGCCGTCGCGGCCATCGATCTCGTCAAGCTCGCGCAAGTGCTTCCGGCTGTGCTGGTCGCTGAGACCACCGCAGCCAGCGCCGCCAAACTGAATCCCGGCATCATCACGGTGGACGCGAAGTCCGTGACGCGGTTTCGCGCCGACGCGACCGAGTCGCTCACCATCGCGGGCGACGCCCACGTGCCGCTCAATTCCAGCATGCGCACGCGCTTCGTCGTGTTCCGCGACGCGTTCGGCGACGATCCGGTTGCGGTCATCGTCGGAACGCCGGACCTCTCGAAACCGGTGCCGGTGCGCATCCACTCGGCCTGTCTGACCGGCGACGTGTTCGGTTCGCGGCGCTGCGATTGCGGCGATCAACTGCGGCTGGCGCTCACCCGTTTGCAGGAAGCCGGCGGCGGCATCATTCTTTACCTCGCGCAGGAAGGCCGCGGTGTCGGCCTTGCCAACAAGATGCGCACCTACAAGCTGCAGGATGGCGGCCTCGACACCGTCGATGCCAACACCACGCTCGGCTTCGACGACGACGAGCGCGACTACGGCGTTGCGGTTCGCATGTTGCAGATGCTCGGCTGCAATCGCGTCGTGCTGCTCACCAACAATCCGGCGAAGCTCGACGGCCTTGCCAAGGCGGGCATCGAGATTGCCGGGCGCATGCCGCTCGAGACGCCGATCAATGCCGACAACCGCCGCTACATGACCGCGAAGGCGTCGCGCGCCGGACATCAACTCGGCTACGTCATTGCGGCGTTGGCCGAGACTTCGGAGAAGGACGGCCAGGCCGCACGGCTGGCGCCGTAGTCGGCAAAAAGCGGCGAGGGGCAGGCGCATGTCCAACATCGCAACGGCGAGCGGCTCACCGGCGGCGGGCTACACGCTCATCGCGCGCATTTTGCACTGGCTCACGGCCTTGCTGGTGCTGGGTATGATCCCGGCCGGCCTTCTGATCTCGCACTTCGAGCTCGGGCCGATCGGCGACGTTCTCTACAATCTGCACAAGTCGGTCGGGCCGCTTCTACTGTTCATCGTCATCATCCGGCTGCTGTATCGCTTCAAACATCCGCCACCGCCGCTGCCGGATGACATCCTGCCGGTGCAAAAGCTCGCGGCGCATTTCACCCATTGGGCGCTCTACCTTCTGGTGATGGCACAGTCGCTGGTCGGCTGGATCGGCGTGTCGGCGTATCGGGCCCCGATCCCGTTCTTCGGCCTGTTCAATCTGCCGCCGATCTGGCCGGAGGATCGCGCCTTCTCCAACCAGATGTTCGTGCTGCATTTCTGGATCGCCGTTGCGCTCGTCATCGTGATCGGCATGCACGTGGGCGCCGCGCTGTTTCACCACTTCATCCGCAAGGACCGCGTGCTGATGCGCATGGTCAGCGGCTGAGCCCATGCGGTCGCGCCGCCTCGGCGATCTGACATCTCCGGAAATCGGCAGCGCGCTGCGCGCCAACGCCATCCTTTGCGTGCCGCTCGGCTCCATGGAGCAGCACGGCCCGCACCTGCCGCTCGACACCGATGCGGTGATTGCCGAGGCGCTGACGAGCTTGATCGTGACGCGCTGGGGCGACGCTTACGACTTATGGCAACTGCCGACGCACGCGCTTGGCCTCTCGCGCGAGCACGACTGGGCTGCCGGCACCCTGTCGCTATCTGTCCAGGCCATGACCACGCTGCTGCGCGAACTGGGCCGCGAGGTGGCGCGAGCGCTACCGGCGAAGAACATCGCGTTCATCAACGGCCACGGCGGCAACCGCGGCATTCTCGACGCGGTGATGGGCGAATTCCGTGGCGACTTCGGGCTCAATGTCTGCGCGCTGCATCTCGGCGCCATGATGAGCCCGGTGCCAGACGCGGGCCTGCCGGAAATCCACGGCGGCAAGGATGAGACCTCGGTGATGCTCGCGCTCGCGCCGGAGCTGGTGCGCCGCGAGCGCATCGGCAAGCTAAAGGGCAAGCCAAGCGCCAAAGCGGTGCGCGCACTGGTGCTCGATCCGGCGGTCAGCTGGCCGTGGTCGAGCGGCGATCCGCGCATCGCCGATCGCGGCGTCATGGGCGACGCCGGCGCGGCCTCCGCCCAGCACGGCAAGGCCATTATCGAGCGCGTGGTCGAAGCCGCCGGTGGCGTGTTCAAGCAGCTCCGGGACAATCAGAAGCGCTAGCCTCGTCAGCGTTCACAGCGCTTCGCGCGGACATTTGATCGCCGCGTGAGTGCCGGGCGGCAACGGGCGTGGATCGACCTCGACCGCACCGTCGCGGATGCGCGTGCGGTAGGTCGCAAGCTTCTCGGTGAACGGCGGCGGCGCGCAGCCATCGGCCAGCCGGTACTGATAGCCGTGCCACGGACAGGTCACGCAGCCATCGACGATGCGGCCTTCGCCGATCGGGCCGTTCTGGTGCGCGCAAAGGTTGGTCAGCGCGCCGATCTCATTGCCGTCGCGGAACACCGCGATCCGTTCGCCGGTAGGCGTGGTGACGATGCGGGCGCCCTTGTCCGGGATCGAGCGCGGCGGTCCGACCGTGAGCCAGCCGTCACCGGCTGCGGCGTTGCCGCGATCGCCGCTTCGCTCGCGCCATCCTGCCGCGATGTGCAGCGCACAGACCGCGCCAAAGCATCCGATCAGCATCGCCGGAATCAGCAGCGTTCGTTCGTATTGCATGATGCCGAGCGCGACATGCATCACCACGAGTCCATAGGCGGCGTAGAGCCCCATGTGCAGCGCTTTCCAGACTGGTGGCGTGAGGAAGGCGAGCCAGAAATCGTGGCTGGTCGCGGCCATCAGGAACAACACCACGAGGGCTGCGAGGCCGAGCGTCTTGAACGGGAAGCCGATGAATTTGGTGTAGTCGGCCATCCGGGTCATTTCATCGACGAGGCTCGGCAGTGTGCCCTGCGCCATGAACCACCACACCATCAGCCAGGCGTGGATCGCCGCGATCAGGAATGTCAGCACGCCGAAGTGCCGCCGATTGTAGAGCAGCGGCAGGAAGCGGCGGTCGAGCCGCGCCAGCGGGCCGATCGACAGAATGATGGTCAGCATCAGAAACGCGCAGGTGCCACAGGCGCGGATCCAGATGTCGATCAGCTCAAGCTGATCCTTGGGCGGATGCAGTTGCAGCGCGATCAGCACGAAACCGGCGAGGAAGATCGCAACCCCGGCAACGAGGATCGCGTCATAGATCAGCTTGTCGCGATTCCACTGCACCGCGCGAAAGCCAACGCTCATCGTTGCGGCTCCGCGGTGGCGGTAGGCGGATCGGGCGGCGGACGCAGCACCAGCGCCAGCGTGAAGCCGAGCGCGACCGCAAGCGCCAGCACGATCCAAATCGCGCGATGGGCCGAGCGATGCGTGCGCGTCATCGGAGGCTCTTGCGGGCTTTGAGCCAGCGCGCCAGCACGTAGGGCCACAACGCCGCCGCGCCCGGGATCAACAGCAGCCGCGCGCCGAGCGTGAAGCCCATGGGCTGCGGCAGCACGCGCGATGCGCCCGCACTGACGAACGCGATCGCAACGCCCACACCTGCGGCGGCGTAGATCGCGAAACAGTAACCCAACAGCGCGACATTCGTCATGGTGTGCCCACAATGGATATCATCATGGGGTCCGCACCGCGCGGTCGGGGTAGTTCTGCGCGACAACCGGTTGCGGCAGACCGATCAGGAGCAGCAGGGCCGCCCAAAGCGCGTGTCGTCTCGTCATCGTTTCCCCCGCCGAGGTGCCAATTCTAGCCGGTTCCCAGTGCCCCGTTTCCGAAGTTGCTGATACATGGCAGCGTGCGCTGACAGCAACTTCGGAAACAAAGGGGCACTGCAAGTATATGATTCTAATGCCGCTTATCGATTTGAAGTTCCTGAACGAGCGTGCTGCAGATGGTGCAGGAACTTCAAATCGATAAGCGGCACTACCGTCCCTAACGAGTTCTTAATACGGGCGCGGTATCAAAAACCTTCGATTTCTGTTGGGTATGGTGGCCGCAATGGCCGGCCTGAATCAGGCTGCCGTCGAACGATTGCGGGGGTATCTCCGGGAGCTCAAGCCCGGGGCTCGCGCTTTGCTGATCGCAGAGCTCGAACGCAACATTTTGCGTGGCGACAACGTCACCGGTGCCGAACTTATTCTCACAGAATTGCGCCGCAGTTTCCGGGAAACCGGCGCCAACAAGTCGCAACGCATCGGCGACCACGCGCGGCTGTTCTTTCAGCCGCTCGAACCCTTCCTGGTCGACGACGCTCCGGACCACAAGCATCGCGGCCGCGTCGCGCGCACCGCGCTCGAGCCGATCTGGCTGTGGGTCAGCAACACCGTGATGCCGGACGAGGCGCGGGCGTTCTCCGATCAGGTCGAGCGCGCGCTGCTTTCGAGCGACACCGACAAGGCCGAGCAGCTTGCGCGCGCGTTCCAGGACCGCGCCGCGGAGCGCATGCAGGAGGCGGTCGACGCCGTCAAAGGCAACGACAAGGCGCGCCGGCAGCTCGGCGTGCAGCTCGGCTCGCCGCGAGCGCACGAAGACGTGCAGGCCGTCATCACCGTCCTGAAGTCGCGCGATGCGCTGGCCATGCTCGGCATGCAGCTTCCCGGTCACATCAAGACGCTCACCGGGGCGTCGCTCGAAAGCGTGAAGGCGCTGCTCGACTCCCCGCTCGCTTCCAATTCCGAATTGTTTGTCTATGCGCTCGTGCTGGTGATGAGCCGGATGGCGGCGCCCTGGCAATTGATCCGGCTTGCCACCAAGGCCGCGGGCAGCGACGACGTCGATCGCATTTCCGAGACGCCTTATTCGCTCACGGTCAGCATCGCGCTCGCCGAACTGGAGCGTATGATCGGCGAGCTTGCGACCGATCTCAAAAGCGGCCGCGGCATTGCGGTTTCGGCCATGCTCAAGGACGTGCACGACGCGGTGCGCGGCCTGCGGACCGAACTCGACATGTCGGCCGAAACGATGTGGGGCCGCCAGCTCGCCGCGATCCGCTCGGAAATTTCCAGTCTGCTTTCGGGCGAGATCGAGCTGATGCCCGGCCGCGTGCGGCGGCTGATGCGGCCGCGGCCCGTCAAGGAGATCGGGCCGGGCTCGGTGATCGATCCCGATGAGGTGGCGGAAGCCGAAGCCCTCATCAGCTTCGTCGCCGCCTGCCGCAACTACGCCGGCGAGCTTGCGATCAACGAGGTGACGCAGCGAACCTTCAGCGAGTTGCAGCAATTCCTCGACACCGGCACCCGCGCGCTGCTCGATGCGCTTCGCGTCGCGGGGGACGTGGAGCGGCCGTTCCGGCAGTCGCAGGTCGATGCGGCCGTGCGGTTCTGCGCCCAGGTGTTTGGCCAGGAGTACGCCTCGCTGCTGACCAAGGCGGCCGAGGTCGCCACCCACGCCGAGCGCAAGGCCGCGGCTGCCGCTGCCCGAGGCTGAGCGCGTTCAAGCCTGAGCGCGCCGCCTATCACCGTGGTCACGATCATTTGTGCCGCCGGCGATGGCGCGATGTGGCGTTGCGGCTATTTTGCCAACCCCGGCCGTGATGTAAACCGTGCGCCATGACCTTCTGGACCATTATGGCGCTGATGACGGCGGCCGCGATTTTCGCGGTGCTGTGGCCGCTGTCCCGGCGCAACCGGATTCGCGGCGGCAGCGATATCGAGGTTTATCGCGACCAGCTCGACGAAATCGAGCGGGACCGCGCCGCGGGGCTGATCGGGGAGCCTGAGGCCATCGCGGCCCGCACCGAAGTGTCCCGCCGCTTGATCGCGGCTGGCGATGCTGCGCCGCCTGTCGAGCATCCGGTGGAGATGAGCGGGGGCACCATCGCTACGGGCGCGCCGCTTTGGCGGCGGCGGGCCACCGCGCTTGCGGCGCTCGTGCTGCTGCCGATCGGCGCGGCGGCGCTCTATCTCAGCGTTGGCGCGCCGATGCTGCCCGGCCAGCCGCATGCCGAACGGACCGCGAGACCGCCGGATCAAAATTCACTCGCCGAGATGATCGCTCGGGTCGAGCAGCGGCTCGAACAGCATCCCGAAGACGGTACCGGCTGGGAGGTGATCGCGCCTGTCTATATGCGGCTCGGCCGTTTCGAGGACGCCGTGAAGGCGCGGCAGAACGCGTTGCGGTTGCTCGGCCCGACCGCCGCCCGCGAAGCTGATCTGGGCGAGGCGCTGACCGGGCTCGCCAACGGCATCGTCAGTGCCGAAGCGAAGGCTGCGTTCGAACGCGCGGTCGCGCTCGACGCCAGCGATTTCAAGGCGCGCTATTTCCTCGGCCTTGCTCTCGAACAGGACGGCCGTCCCAAAGAGGCGGCCGCGGCGTGGCGAAGTCTTTTGGCGCAGGCGCCGCCCGGTGCGCCCTGGGCCGCGTTCGTTCGCGAGCAGCTGGCGCGCGTCGAGCCCGGTGTCGCGCCGCCGCCTGGACCGTCGGCCGAGGACGTCGCCACCGCAAGCGAGATGCCGGCGGATCAACGTGCCGCCATGATTGCCGGCATGGTGGAGCGGCTGGCCGACCGCCTCAAGCGCGAAGGCTCCGACGTCGAAGGATGGCTCCGTCTGATGCGGGCCTATATGGTGCTCGGCGACCGCGACAAGGCGCGCGCGGCCGCGGGCGACGCACGGCGGGCGCTGGCCAGCGAGCCCGACAAGGTCCGTCAGGTGGAGGAGCTTGCCAAAGGGCTCGGGCTCGAAGGCTAACGCACGACATCATGCGCAAAGAAAAGAGAGCGATGGCATGACGCGCAGGCAGCGCCGCCTGGTTCTGATCGGAAGCGGCCTCGGAGTTCTGGGGCTCGCCGCGGGCCTCATGCTGTTCGCGTTGAAGGACGCAATCGTGTTCTTCAACTCGCCGACCGACGTGATCGAGAAACATATCGCGGCCGGCACGCGCATCCGGCTCGGCGGGCTGGTCAAGCCGGGCACGCTTCAGCGTGGCGAGTCGCTCAACGTCCGTTTCGAAGTGACAGACGGCAAGAGCGCCATTCCGGTGGCGTTCCAGGGCGTCTTGCCGGACCTGTTCCGCGAAGGGCAGGGTGTGATCGCCGAGGGCGCACTCGATCCGGCGGGAGTGTTCAAGGCCGACTCCGTGCTCGCCAAACATGACGAGCGCTACATGCCGAAGGAAGTGGCCGACGCCTTGAAGAAGCAGGGCCACTGGAAAGACGACACCGGGAAGAAAAACTAGAGCGTGGTCCCGAAAAAAAACCACCCCGGACTTGATCCGGGGTGGAGACCGTTTCCCGCCTGCGCGAAGTCCTGACGCGCCTGGCGCAATTCGCTAACTTTCGATCAACGCGGCGGCGGTACGTTCTGGCCCGTCAACAGCGGTGTGATCCGGCGAACCGTCACGCGCCGATTTTGCCGCTCCGGCCCATCAGTCGGCACTTTCAGGTATTGCTCGCCATAGCCCTGCGTCGTCAGGTTTTCCGCTGGAACACCGAACTGCTCGGTCAGCACCACGGCAATCGCTTCGGCGCGCCGATCCGACAGGGAAAGGTTGTCGACATCCGGACCAACCGCATCCGTGTGCCCCTCGATGAGAAATACCTCTGCCGGGTTACTCTGGATTGCTCGCAGGATCGCCTTCGCGACCATTTCCAGTCTCGCGCCCTGATCGGCCGTGACCTCCCATGAACCGGTGTCGAAGGTCACGGTATCGATGTCGATCCGCCGCATCCGATCGCGCAGGCCGCCGCTAAAGCGAACCTCGTCGAGCGTGTAGCCCCGCTCGATGCGCTCCACCGGCGGCGCAAGCAGCGTTTCGTAGATCAGCGCTTCGTCGGCCCGTTCGGTTTCAACGATGTAGACGTTACGCGGAATGCGCAAAACGGGTGGTGCCAAGTTGACGAACATCGAGGTGCCCACACCGGGGCCTCGCCGGACGTTGTTGATGATGACAATCTCGCGGCCGGCCTGATCGCGCCTGGTACGGCTCAACAGGCGTCCACTGTCGTCGGTGATCGTCACGATGCGGGCGCCATCCGCGCGCACCACCGTTGTGACCGTGTCGCGGCCGCGCTGCTGCACCGAAACATCGCGGGCGTTCAGACGGAAGCGATCGGTTTCGTTGTGACGAATGATGATGCGGTTATCCTCTCGGATAATCGTTCGGCCGGGCTCACGGATGATCGTGCGATTGCCGTCCTTGGTTTGCTGCCGCTCGCCACGGAAATCCTCAAGCCGGCGCACGCGCTGCTGAGCCGGCGTGCTGACGGCCGGCGCGCTCTGCGGCGTGATGGCGGGGGGTGGAGCCGCTACCGTAGGAGCCCGCCGCGGTGGCGTGGCGACTGAAGGCGCGCTGGCCGGCGGCGTGGCTGTTCGATGGTCCGGCGCTGTCGGCGTAGGACTCGGCTGGGTCGCCGGTGGCTGCTGCCGTTGCACGGCCGGAGGGACAGCAGGCGTGGGGCGTGCGGCCGGCGGAGGCGCAGAGTCCGGAGGTGTGACGGTTCGACGCTCTGGTGTCGCTGACGGAGGGGTCGGCCGGGGAGCCGGTTGCTGTTGCACGGCCGGCGGCACAGCGGGCGCGGGGCGCGCGGCTGGCGGAGGCGGGACTGGCTGGGTCGCGGCAGGCGGCCGCGGCGCTGGTGTGGCGGCCGGTGGCGGGGAGGCTGGAGGAGGCGTGACGGTTCGATGCTCTGGCGGCGCCGAGGGAGGCGTCGGCCGGGGAGCGGGCGGCTGTTGCTGTTGCACCGCTGGCGGGGCAGCAGGCGCGGGGCGCGCCGCCGGCGGAGGCGGTGCTGGCCGGCGCGGCTCAGCGGGCGGACGTTCCTGCGTCGCGTCCGGTACAGCCTGCGCCAATCTAAACGGGTGGGGTTGGGCGCTTACGCCCGCGTTGGTCATTGCGAGCAGCGGGATCACCGTGCCGGCGAGCAAGGCTAACTTGATATTCATTGCGTCTGTCGCTCCATCATCGCGCTGGTCCGAGCGCATCGGACACGGCATTCGCTTCCAGTCGGGAAGAAAAGGAATCGAACCAAGTCGATTAATCGGACCAAGTCGATTCAAGCCAAGCACCGTTGGTGCTGACCGGGCCTAACGTGCGAAGCCTAACGCTGCACCGCGCCGTGAGTTCCATTAGCCATGCCGTCGGCGTCGATATTGGCTTCGCGGACACGCGTGACATTGAAATTCAGCCTGAACGCAGTTCGGCGTAGGTCCTCTGGCGCCGCTTCAGATCAACCGAAGGTGCACCATGTCCAAACGCGTCGATCGGTTTGAAGAACGCCGCTTCGTGGCGCTGAGCGGACATGAACCCATGTACGCTGCGATCTCCGATTTGCAGGGCGAAGCGGACGACGTCTGCTCAGTTTGAGCTTTTCCGCTTTTGGCATTTCTTGGATTCGCGCGCTTTGTCGGGTGTTTCGGGCATAACTGCCGGCGCCACGAATTTATGGCTTTACGGATCGAACGAATAAGCCGATTTACGTCCTCGTCCTATCCAACCGAGGGCGTTCTCATGAGACGTCATTTGAGCGGGGTGGGACGCGGCGCCTGCGGATTGGCCTCGTAACCCAATCCCCGGGAGGCCTCGGGTAACTGTCCCCCCTACTACGAGGGGCGCCCAGTTTTGGGTGACACGGGGACC
>CAMDDZ010000068.1 GCA_945893145.1 Rhodoplanes serenus
CAACCGCTGCCACCACCCGTTCGCGTAGATCAATGGAATAGGCTCGACCCATCGGATACTGGCCTCCGGCCCAGCCAGCATCTTGAATCAGAAACCAACTGATTTGGGAATCCAAAATCGATTCAGAGTAATGTCATGCTGCTTTAGGCTACGATCGAGCGAAGCTCAAGTTAGTTGGATCACGGGAGACGTCGATGCTCGAGCTTTACCACAACAACATTTCGGTCTGCGCCCAGAAGGTGCGGGTCGTGCTGTCGGAAAAGAACCAGCCGTGGACCAACCACCACCTGAGCCTTGCGAAGGGCGAGCAGCTCACGCCGGAGTTCAAGACAATGAACCCGCGCGGTGTGGTGCCGGTGCTGATCCACGATGGCAACGTCATCGTCGAGTCGAGCGTGATCTGCGCCTACCTTGACGAGGTGTTCCCGAACCCGCCGCTGATGCCAAAGAGCCCCGTCGAGCGCGCCACCATGCGGCTGTGGTGCAAGCTGCCGGATGACATCCTGCACATGGCCTGCGCCACGGTAAGCTTTGCGATCTCGTTCGGCCAGCAGCTTAAGAAACAGATGGGCGCAGGCCTCGAGGAGCGGCTGATGAAGATGCCGGACCCGGCCCGGCGCGACCGTCAGCGCGCGTTGATCGAGAAGGGCATCGAGACGCCGTTCTTCCGCGACCACATCAAAGTGTTCGAGAAGACCTTCGGTGAAATGGAGGCGCAGCTCGCCAAGACAAAGTGGCTGGCGTCCGACATGTACACTTTGGCGGATGCCGAGATCACGCCCTATGTCGAACGCATCGACCGGCTCGGACTCGACGGCATGTGGGAAAAGCGGCCGCGGGTTGCGGACTGGTTTGCGCGCATCAAGGCGCGGCCGAGTTTCAAGATGATCGCGGATTATCCGCCGACCGACTACGACGACACCGGCCGCGACGGCTCAAAAAGCTGGCCGCGCATCAAGGAGCTGATCGCGGCCTGAACAGTGGCTTTCTTATTTGAGCATGATCTTTTCCGAAAACCGGTACCCACTTTTCGGGATCATGCTCTAGTACGAGCGCGACTTCCTGCGGCGTGGCGCGGGTTGGCCGGTGAACGCCGGGTTCTGGGTGCAGAAGCTGTTGTTGGTGCCCATCATCGCCCGCTGGCACTGCGCGAAAGAGTTGAACGAGCAGTCCTCCAGTGAATTGCCGCCCTCATCCTGATGGCCGCACCAGGCACCCTCGTAGACATAAGCGTGACGCCGGCCGAACAGGACGCTCTGGTCGGTGAATTGCGCCAGCGCCGTGCCGGCCGAAAGGCCGATCGGCACTGCAACTGCGAGTGCGGCGATCAGGATGGAAGGACGCATCGAAGCTCCCCGATTGAATGGCGCGCTAACCTAGCGGCAAAGAGGGTGAAAACAAGGCCAGCTCAACCGACCGGCCGCTCATCTGCGATCACCTTGCCGTCATTCGGCAGTGAGCCCGGCGCGACCAGAGTCACCGCACCCTTGAGCTTGGTGACCGATTGCAGCGTGGCGGCGACCGCATCGGCCAATCCGGCGGCAGGTGCGGCGCACTCCGCCTTGAGCGTCATCGCGTCCTGCTCGGCATCGCGCGTGACCACGAGACGGACGCGGCCGAGCGCCGAATGGCGCTTCGCCACTTCGGCGACCTGCTCCGGACGCACAAACATGCCCTTCACCTTGGTGGTCTGATCGGCGCGGCCCATCCAGCCTTTGATCCGCTGGTTGGTGCGCCCGCAGGGC
Organism: Rhodoplanes serenus; assembly: GCA_945893145.1. Taxonomy (GTDB): domain Bacteria; phylum Pseudomonadota; class Alphaproteobacteria; order Rhizobiales; family Xanthobacteraceae; genus Z2-YC6860. The sequence goes on from CAMDDZ010000068.1 coordinate 1,746, forward strand.
GACGCGCCCGCCATGACGGCGGACAGGTCGCCGGTCGCCAGCCGAATCATCGGATAGTCCGGATTGAACGAGGTGACGACCACCTCGCCGACATCGCCCTCGGGCACCGGGTTGCCGGTGCCGGGCCGCACGATCTCGACGATCAGCGTTTCGTTGACGATCATTCCTTCTCGCGCCTCGCTCTCGTAGGCGACGACGCCAAGCTCGGCGATGGCATAACATTGCAGCAACGCAACGCCGCGGCCGGCAAGCTCAGCGCGCAGCGACGCCGGGAGCGCCGCGCCGGACACCAGTCCGCGTTTGAGCGAGGACGCGTCCTTGCCGGCCTTCTGCGCGGTGTCGAGTAGGATTTTGACGAAATCGGGCGTGCCGATGTAACCGCCAGGCTTCAGATGCGCGATGGCGTCGAGTTGCGCCTCGGTGTTGCCGATGCCGCCTGGGATCACGGCACAGCCAAGCGCGTGCGCGCCAGCCTCGAGAATGTAGGCGCCGGGCGTCAGGTGATACGAAAACGAATTGTGCACGATATCGCCCGGGCGAAAGCCCGCCGCATAGAGCGCGCGCGCGGCGCCACCGAAATCCTCCGCATGCCCCTCGGGCTCGAAGATCGGTCCGGGCGACATGTGCAGACGCTTGGCCTTGCCGGGTGGCAACACATTGAAACCGCCGAACGGCGGATTGTCCTTTTGCAGCGCCAACAGATCGGACTTGCGCAGCAGCGGCAGCTTGGCCAGCGCCGCGCGCGAGGTGACGGATTTCGGATCGATGCCGGACAGCTGCCTGCGCCAGCCGGGCGCCGTCATGGCGTGCGCGATCGCGCCGGGCAGCCGCGCGGATTGTTCGGCTTCGCGCGCGGCGGGATCGCGGGTTTCGAGGGCGTCGTAGTGGTCAACCATGGCACCCTCTATATTAGAAGAAGCGGAACCAGCGCGCGACGTTGAGCAAGGTCCCCAGCGCCGCCGCGACGTATGTGTAGGCCGCAGCCTTCAGCACGCTTCGGGCCGCGGGCAGGTCCTGCGCCGAAAGATAGCGCCGGCCTTCCAGCACCGGAAGCGCCTTGCCGAAGCTCGCGTCGAACTCGACCGGCAGCGTCACCACATGCACCACCACATGGACCGCGAGCAGCAGAATGGCGGCCACGATCTGCAGCGCCACCAGCGCCGGCGACCGCACCAGGATAAAGACCACCGGCGCCAGCAACAGGATGCCGGTCGCGATGCGGTCGATCCAGATCAGCTTGCCGACCATATTGACGCGCAGCGCAAAGGCACGTTCGCCGCGCGCGTGCTGGAGCGCATGCGACACCTCATGCGCCGCAATCGCCACCGCGGCGACCGAACGGCCGCCGTGGTGCTGAGGCAGGAGCCGCACCGCGCACGCCTCCGGATCGTAATGGTCGCCCTTGTCGGTCATTTCGACCTTGACGTCCGGCAGCTTGAACTCATCGAGCAGATGCCGCGCGAAATCGCCGCCGGTGCCTGGCAGGTCGGGCCGCTCGACGCCGTGGCGCTTGAGCACGTGCTTGATCCACCAGCCCGGCCCGAACACCAGCGCGAGCAGCAGCACGATCAAAAGGGCGGCAAGGATGGGCATTCAGCCAATCCCTATCACGGACCCGGATGCGAACTGCTGCTTTTGGCGCCTATCCTGAACCAGCGGATAACATATCCGGCCACGAGCACCAGGACGCCGAAAGGCAACGCCAGCGCCGCGTAGATGGCGAGCAGGAAGCCGCCGGCCTGCTGGGCCTCCGTCAGGCGCGGCGGCCCGGCGAACCCGTATAGATAGAAAGCAACGACGCCGAGGTAAGCGACCGACGCCAGTGTGCAGATCCAGCCAAACGCTCTGAGAATGCCGCCGAAGGTCTGCATTGCGCCACCGGCTTCTGACGACAGGCGCTGCTAAGCCAGCCAGCGCTTGCGCCGCTTGTAGTGCTTCACGTCGTGGAACGACTTCCGCTTGCCCTCGGCGATGCCGAGGTAGAATTCCTTGACGTCCTCGTTCTCGCGCAAGGCCTTGGCCTCGCCGTCGAGCACCACGCGGCCGTTCTCGAGGATATAGCCGTAGCTCGCGTATTTCAGAGCCATGTTGGTGTTCTGCTCGGCGAGCAGGAAGGACACGCCCTCTTTGGCGTTGAGGTCGCGCACAATGTTGAAAATCTCCTCGACGATCTGCGGCGCGAGCCCCATCGAAGGCTCGTCGAGCAAAATCATCTTGGGCCGCGACATCAGCGCGCGGCCGAGCGCGCACATCTGCTGCTCGCCGCCGGAGGTGTAGCCCGCGGTGGCGTTACGGCGCTCCTTGATGCGCGGGAAGTAGGAATAGATCATATCGAGGTCGCGCTTCACGGCTGCGTTGCCGTCCTTGCGGGTGAAAGCGCCGGTGAGCAGGTTCTCCTCAACGGTGAGATGGGCAAAGCAGCGGCGGCCCTCCATCACCTGGATGCAGCCGCGCCGCACCAGCTCGTTCGGCGTAAGCGAATGAACCTCGGCTCCCTCGAATACGATCGATCCCTTGGTCACTTCACCGCGTTCGGCGTGCAACAGGTTGGAGATCGCTTTCAGCGTCGTGGTCTTGCCTGCGCCGTTGGCGCCGAGCAATGCCACGATCCCACCCTTCGGCACTTCGAGAGAGACGCCCTTCAGCACCAGGATGACGTGGTTGTAGACAACCTCGATGTTGTTGACGGCGAGAATGGTTTCCACGACCGCCAAGACGGCAGGAGGCGGCGTTGCCGCCGCCTCCAATGTCGTGCGCTCGGTGTTGCCGGCCATTAGTTGGTCAAGCAGCCGGGCGTGATCTTCTTCTCGGCCGCATATTTTGCGGCGGCTTCCTTGACCATAGGCCCGATCACGTTGTCGTCGCTAACGTACCAGTCCGACGTGATCTGCCAGTTCTTGCCGTCCCAGGTCTGGATGCGGCCAGTGCGGGCGCCTTCGTGATCGGCGCAGGTCACCTTGATCGGCTTCATCACGCCCTCGAAGCCAAGCTCCTTGATGCGGGCTTCGGTGATGTTGAGGTTCTCAAGGCCCCAGCGCACCTGCGCGCCGGTCATCGGCTTGTTGCCGAACTTGGCCTGCGCAGTGCGGATGGCCTCGACGCCGAGCATGGCGTTGATCAGGCCGCGGACGTAGAGGATTTCGCCGGTCTCCTCCCACTTCGCGGATCCTGCGCTCTTGTCATAGATGAACTTCTTTAGGTCCTCGTGCAATTTGAACTGGCCCGCGGTGTGCTGCAGCGTGACCGCATTGTAGCCCTTGGCGCCGTCCTCGGCCGGCCGCACGTCGGGCTCGGCGCCCGACCACCACACGCCGTACAACTTTTCACGCGGATAGCCGACCGCGACCGCCTCCTTGATAGCGGTCGAGTTCATCACACCCCATCCCCAGAGCAGGACGTAGTCCGGGCGGTTCTGCCGGATCTGCAACCAGGTCGCCTTCTGCTCGACGCCCGGATGGGTGACCGGCAGGAACATGGTCTCGAAGCCATGGCGCTTCGCGCGCTCGGTCAATAGCGCGATCGGCTCCTTGCCGTACGGGCTGTCATGATAGACGAGCGCAATCTTCTTGCCCTTGAGCTTGTCGAAGCCGCCTTCCTTCTTTGCGATGTGCTGAAGGATGATGTCAGACGCCGTCCAGTAGGTGCCGAGCAGCGGGAAGTTCCACTGGAACACTGAGCCATCCCGGGATTCCGAGCGCCCGTAGCCCATCGAGATAATCGGAATCTGATCCGTCGTGGTCTTCTCGGTGAGCGCGAAGGTCACACCGGTCGACAGCGGGATGACGTAGGCGGCGCCGGTCGGCCCGTTCTTCTTCAAGCGTTCGTAGCATTCGACGCCGCGGTCGGTGGCGTAGCCGAACTCGCATTCCTCGGTGACGATTCGCACACCGTTGATGCCGTTGTCGCGGGCATTCACCAGCTTGTAGTAGTCCGCGATGCCATTGGCGAAGGGCACCCCATTCGGCGCGTAGGCGCCGGTGCGATAAACCAGTGCGGGGATGAACTGCTCGTTCTGGGCCATCGCCGGCGCTGTGAACACCGCGCCGCCGAGCGCCACCGCTACGGCAGTCCCGACATATTTCATCATTGCAAACCTCCCTTGTGGCGCCGGTCGCGCCTTGAGAGGCGGCCGACGACTCGTTGTCATAGGTGCGAGTCTACACCCGCTCCTTGCATCCATAGTGCCCGCGAACGGGCGCAGCCTCAATACCGCCCCCTAGTACGGGAACGGCCATAACCTCAGCTTTTCCTTAGCGATGGCCCATAAGCGGGCAAAGCCATGGGGTTCCACGATCAGGAAAAACACGATCATCACCCCAAAAATCATGAACTCAAGGTGTGAAATCATCGCAGTCGATAGCGGCACCCCAAGAAGGCCTGGCGCCTGGTTGAGGAAGATCGGGATCAGCACGATGAAGGCCGCGCCGAGGAACGATCCAAGGATCGAGCCCAACCCGCCGATGATGACCATGAACAGGATCTGGAACGAGCGGTTGATGTCGAAGGCGAGTGGCTCCCAGGAGCCGAGCCGCAGGAACGCCCATAGCGCTCCGGCGACGCCGATATAGAACGACGACACCGCAAAAGCCGAAAGCTTGGCGTGCAGCGGACGAATGCCGATGATCTCGGCCGCGATGTCCATGTCCCGCATCGCCATCCACATGCGCCCGATGCGGCCGCGCACCAAATTTTTGGCGGCGAACCCAAGAACGACAACGACGGCGAGCACGAACAGGTACTTTTGTTGCGGTGTCTGGATCGGGAAACCGAACAAGTCCAGGTTGGCGACAGCCACCGATCCGGAGGGCGCGTAATTGGTGAACCATTTCACCCGGGCAAACACCCATTCCAGGAAGAACTGCGACGCGAGCGTCGCCACCGCGAGATAAAAGCCCTTGATGCGCAGCGACGGGATGCCGAACAGCACGCCGACCAGCATCGCCATCAAGCCGCCGAACAGAAACACCACGATCAGGTTTGTGTCGGGAAGCCGCAGCAGCAGGTTGTAAGAGGCATAGGCGCCGACCGCCATGAAGCCGCCGGTGCCGAGCGAGAGCTGCCCGCAATAACCGGTCAGGATGTTCAGCCCGATCGCGGCCAGCGAGAGGATCAGCACCGGGATCAGCACCTCGGTGTAGAGGTACTGGTTGGCGAACAGCGGCAACACCAGGAAGCCGAATGCGATCAGGCCCCACATAAACCAGCGGTCTTGCACAATCGGAAAGATCGCCTGATCCGACCGATACGAGGTCTTGAACTGTCCGGCTTCGCGATACAGCACGGTCCGTCCTCAAATCCGTTCGATGATGCGTTCGCCAAACAGGCCCTGCGGCCTGAACAGCAGGAAAACAAGAGCAAGCACGTAAGCGAACCAGTTCTCGATGCCACCGCCGGCGAGGTCGAACCATTTGACCAGCATCGGGCTGAGCAGCACTTCAGCGAGTTTCTCCCCGGCACCGATGATCAATCCGCCGATGATGGCGCCGGGGATCGAGGTGAAGCCGCCGAGGATCAGGACCGGCAGGGCCTTGAGCGCCACCAGCGAAATCGAAAATTGGACGCCGAGCTTCGACCCCCAGACCATGCCTGCTGCGATCGCAACGATGCCCGACACCGCCCAGACGATCAGCCATATGTAGTTGAGCGGGATGCCGACCGACTGCGCCGCCTGATGATCGTCCGCCACCGCCCGCAGCGCGCGGCCGACGCGGGTCACCTGAAAGAATATGGCGAGACCGGCGACCAGGATGGCGCAGGCGACGGCGGCCGCGATCTCCTCCCGGTCGATCAGCAGCCCGCCAGGAAATATGCCCTCGAACAGGAACAGCGGGTTCTTCGAAATCCCCAGGTTGATCTTGTAGATGTCGCTTCCCCAGACGGCCTCCCCGAAGCCCTCCAGGAAATAGGCGATGCCCAGCGTCGCCATGAACAGGATGATGCCTTCCTGGTTCACCAACCGCCGCAGCACCAGGAACTCGATCGCATAGGCGAGCGCCACCATGATGACGATGGCGATCAGCACCGCGACAATGAGCGGCATGACCTCCGACAGGCGCGCCACCGAGAGCGCCGCGAATAGCACCATCGAGCCTTGCGCGAAGTTGAATACGCCCGATGCCTTGAAGATCAGCACGAAGCCGAGCGCGACCAGCGCATACAGCACGCCAGTCATAAGCCCGCCGATCAGAGTTTCGAGGATCGGGCCAAGCATGGCGCTCACATCTCCCTGCCCGCTTCAACGCCAGGTCGGAACGCGTTATGTGCGATCATGATCAATGCGCGACTCCCAGATAAGCGTCGATGACGTTCTGATCGCGCTTCACCTCGTCTGGCGTGGCATCGGCGATCTTGACGCCGTGATCGAGCACCACGACGCGATCGGAGAGGTCCATCACCACGCCCATGTCGTGCTCGATCAACGCGATGGTGGTGCCGTAGTGCTCGTTCACATCGACGATGAAGCGCGACATGTCCTCCTTCTCTTCGAGGTTCATGCCGGCCATCGGTTCGTCGAGCAGCAGCAGATCGGGCTCCATGGCGAGCGCGCGGCCAAGCTCGACCCGCTTCTGCAAGCCGTAGGGCAAGCGCGCCACCAGCACCTTGCGGATGGCCTGGATTTCGAGGAAGTCGATGATCTCCTCGACGCGCTCGCGGTGCTCAATCTCTTCCTTCAAGGCCGGGCCAACCCGCAACAGCTGCCAGAGCAGGCCGCGGCGCATCCGCAGCGTGCGGCCCGCCATGATATTGTCGAGCGCACTCATGCCCTTGAACAGCGCCACGTTCTGGAAGGTGCGCGCGATGCCGCCGCGCGCGGCGTCGTAGGGCCGCATCGTGCTGCGGGTCCGGCCCTTGAACGTGATACGGCCCTGCTGCGGCTGGTAGAAGCCGTTGATGACGTTGAGCATCGAGGTCTTGCCAGCGCCGTTCGGGCCAATGATGGCGCGCACCTCGCCTTTCTTGATGTCGAACGAAACGTCGCGGATGGCGCGCACGCCGCCGAACGACAGCGACACGTTCTCGAGCGACAGCAGCACCTCGCCGGCGGCGATATCGCTGGCCGCGGGCGCTCTCATGCCGCCTTGTCCATCGTTGGAGGAACCGGCACGGTCGCCACATCCCGGATTTTCACCCGCGCAGCGAGCACCCCCTTGCGGCCGTCCTCGAAGGTGACCTCGGTCGAGATGCTGGCTTCGCTCGAGCCGTCGTACAGGGCATTGATCAGCGGCGCATAGCGCTCGGCGACGAAGCCGCGGCGAACCTTTTGCGTGCGCGTCAGTTCGCCGTCGTCGGCGTCGAGCTCCTTATGCAGGATCAGGAAGCGCTTGATCTGCGCGCCCGCCATCACCTTGTCGGCGACCAGCGAGCGATTCACGTCGGCGACGTGCTCGGCAATCATGTCATAGACCAGCGGATGGCCGGCGAGCTCCTGGTAGGAGCCATAGACCACGTTGTTGCGTTCGGCCCAACTGCCGACCGCCGTAAGATCGATGTTGATGATGGCGGTGACGAAATCGCGCTTATCGCCGTACGCCACCGCTTCGCGGATGTTGGGATAGAACTTGAGCTTGTTCTCGATGTACTTCGGCGGGAACAGCGTGCCGTCGGTCAGTTTGCCGACGTCCTTGGCGCGATCGATGATCTTGAGGTGACCGGTTTTCTGATCGAAGAAGCCGGCATCGCCAGTCTTGACGTAGCCATCCGGTGTCATTGCCTCTTTGGTTTTGGCGTCGTCCTTGAAGTAGCCGACGAACATGCCGGGCGACTTGAACAGCACCTCGCCGTTGTCGGCGATACGGATATCGACGTTCGGCACGGCGGGGCCGACAGTGTCGGCATAGATTTGTCCGTCTGGCTGCGCGGTGACATAGAGGAACGCTTCGGTCTGCCCGTAAAGCTGCTTCAGGTTCAGGCCGAGCGAGCGATAGAACGAGAACAGGTCGGGCCCGATCGCCTCGCCCGCCGTATAGGCGACGCGCACATTGGAGAGACCCAGCACGTTCTTGAGCGGGCCATAGACCAGCGCCTTGCCGATCCAGTACATCAGCCGGCCGTGCAGCGGCACGTGCTCGCCATTGAGGATTTTCTCGCCGTAGCGCCGCGCCACGCCGATGAAATAGTGGAACAGGTGGCGCTTGATGAAGCTCGCGTCCTCCATGCGGATCATCACGCGCGTCAGCATCGTTTCGAAGGTGCGGGGCGGCGCGAAATAGAACGTCGGGCCGATCTCGCGCAGATCGGCCATCGCGGTCTCGCCGCTTTCCGGACAGGCGGTGCAAAAGCCCGCGACCAGTTGCTGCGCGTAGTTGAGATAATGGTCGCCCACCCAGGCGATCGGCAGATAGGCCAGCGCCTCGTCCTTATCGGTAAGCTTGTCGAACGCGACCGTGTCGCGCGCCGCATCGATGCAGCCCTTGGCTGAGAGCACCACGCCCTTCGATTGCCCGGTGGTGCCGGAGGTATAGAGAATGATCGAGACGTCGCTGCCTTTGCCAGCCGCAATCTCGCGGTCGAGCCATTCACCGACCTTGGCGTCCTGCTTGAGCGCCGCGCGGCCTTCTGCCACGACCTCGTCGATCGAACGCAAGTTCTTGCGGTCGTACTCGCGCAGGCCCTTCGGCTGGTCGTAGACCAGCATGGTGAGCTTCGGCAGGCGCTCCGAAACCGACAGAATCTTGTCGACCTGCTCCTGATCCTCGACCGCGGCGAAACTCACCTCGGCGTGCGCCAACACGTAGGAAAGCTCGTCCGCCACGGCGTCGGCATAGACCGGCACCGGCACGGCGCCGAGCGTCTGCGCCGCCATCACCGACAGGTAGAGTTTGGGGCGGTTGGCGCCGACAATCGCGATGGTGTCGCCGCGCTTGAGGCCAAGGCGGTGCAGCCCGACCGCATAGGCGCGCACCTGCTCGTGCACCTGCGCCCAGGTCCAGGTCTGCCAGATGCCGAGATCCTTGTGCCGCAACGCCGGACGTTTGGCATGCACGCGGGCGTGGTGGATCAGGAGTTTCGGAAACGTGTCAGCCTGCACGATGGCGTCAATCGCCACGGCATCCTCCCGTTCGGGCGCGCTGGCATTGCGTCCGGCGCGCATGTCCCCTCCCCGCCGCATGGTTGCGGCGGTCCCAATTTCGATATGACATTGCGGGGCGGCAGGCGGTCAAGCCTCGCCAATGTCGCTTTATCCCAAAGGCTAACCAAAGGTCTCTGGGCTTGTGCTAGTAGACAGCAGACGTGTCATTTTCGGCCGTGGCCGATTAAATTCGAGGGTGCGATGGGGGAATTTGCAATTGGTCAGGCGGTGCCTCGTTTCGAGGACCCGAGGCTGCTGCGGGGCGGCGGGCGCTATGTCGACGACATCGTGCTGCCCGGGATGGCGTTCGGCACCGTGCTGCGGTCCCCCCATGCCCATGCCAAAATCCGCAAGATCGACGTCACGGCCGCCAAGGCGGCGCCCGGGGTGCTTTGCGTGCTGACCGGCGAGGACTGGACCAAGTCCGGCTGGGGCGACCTGCCGGTCCCCGTCACCCACAAGCGCCGCGACGGCTCGCCGAACTACAAGCCGCGCTACCCGGCGCTGGTCACGGACCAGGTCCGCTTCGTTGGCGACTACGTCGCCTTCGTGGTCGCGGAAACCAAGAATCAAGCCGCTGACGCCGCCGAGCTGATCGAGGTCGAATACGAGACGCTGCCGGCCGCGCTCGGCACCGCCGCGGCCGCCAAGCCCGGCGCGCCGCTGGTCTGGGAGAATTGCAAGGACAACATCTGCTTCACGGCGATCCACGGCGATAAGGCCAAGACCGAAGCGGCGTTCGCCCAAGCGGCCCATGTGGTGAAGCAACACCTCATCATCAACCGCGTCACCACAGCATCGATGGAGCCGCGCGGCTCGATCGGCGACTACAACGCCATCGCCGACAGCTACACGATCTATACGACGCTGCAGCGCGCGCACCCCTATCGTGCGGAGCTTGCCAAGCTGGTGCTGAAGGTCCCCGAGCACAGGGTGCACGTCATTGCGCCCGACATCGGCGGCAGCTTCGGCATGAAGTCGGCAATCTACAACGAAGTGCCGCTGGTTCTGCTGGCGTCGAAGAAGATCGGCCGGCCGGTGAAATGGATGAGCACACGCTCGGAGGCTTTCCTCTCCGACGCGATGGCGCGCGACAATGTCACCGACGCCGAGCTTGCGCTCGACAAGGACGGCACGTTCCTCGGCTTCCGCGTATCGTCATTCGTCAACGCCGGCGCCTATCTGCAATCGGGCTTCCAGGCCTATACCGGCAATCTCGGCACGCTCGCCGGCGTCTATCGCACGCCCGCCATGTACGTGGAATCGACCGCGGTGTTCACCCACACCCATCCGTGCCGGCCTTACCGCGGCAACGGACGGCCGGAAGCCGCCTACGTGATCGAGCGCATGGTGGATGTCGCCGCCGCTGCACTGAAGATGGACCCAGCCGAGCTGCGGCGGAAAAACTACATCGCGCCCCAGCAGATGCCATTCAAGACCAGCCTGACGTTCACCTATGACTCCGGCGAGTTCGAAAAAGGCATGGACCTCGCGCTCAAGATGGCCGACTGGGCTGGCTTCGCCAAACGAAAAGCGGAATCGAAACGCAACGGCAAGCTGCGCGGCCTCGGCATGTCGAACACCATCGAGCGGGCGGCGGCGCCGAGCTTCGAAGGCGCCGAAATCCGTTTCGACCGTGGCGGCACCGTGCAGATGTTCTCAGGCTCCATCAACCAGGGTCAGGGCCACGAAACCACGTTCAAGCAAGTGGTCGCCGACAAGCTCGGCGTGCACCCCAACGACATCGAATACATCCAGGGCGACACCGACAAGGTGTTCTTCGGCGAAGGCACCGGCGGCTCGCGCTCGGCGACCATGTCAGGCTCGGCATTCCACATCGCAGGGGAAAAGGTCATCACCAAGGCGAAGGCGATCGCCGCGCACAATCTCAAGATCGATGTCGCCGATGTTAATTTCGACGAGGGTATCTTCTCAAGCGCCAAGACCAACCAGACCATGACCATCAAGGACGTGGCGCAGGACTCGTTCAATCCCGCCAAGCTGCCGAAAGACATGGAAGCCGGCCTCTACGCCACCGCGGTCTACAAGGCGGACGTGGAGAACTTCCCGAACGGCGTTCATGTCTGCGAGGTCGAAGTCGATCCCGAGACCGGCAAGACCGAAGTGGTGAAATACAACGTCGTCGACGACGTCGGCACCGTGATGAATCCGCTGCTCCTGAAGGGTCAGATCATCGGCGGCGTGGCGATGGGCGTTGGGCAGATTCTGAAAGAAGACATTCACTTCGACACCGATGGTCAGCTCGTCACCGGCTCGTTCATGGACTACGCCATGCCGCGCGCAGCCGACTTCTCGCCGATCGAGGTGAAGGCCAATCCGGTGCCGACCAAGACCAATCCGATCGGCGCCAAGGGCGCCGGCGAGGCGGGCTGCGTCGGCGCGATGCCAGCGGTGGCGAATGCGGTCGTCGACGCGCTGAGCGAATTCGGCATCAAGCACATCGCGATGCCGGCAACGCCCGAGGTGGTGTGGCGGGCGATGGGGAATGGGAAAGCGGGTTAGTCAGGCCCGCACCGTTAGAACATGACGAGGCTGGACTGAATCGCTCAACCTCACGGCTGTCGTGCCCCGCCATAGCCGTCCAAAGGACGGCGTCGCTTCGCTCGCCTATGGGCGGGGCATCCAGTAATCACGGAAAGCGCGATGGCTACTGGATCGCCCGCCTTCGCGGGCGATGACAGCCTTCAGAGCCTCACTCTTATCTAAACTCATCACGCCTTAGAATTTTACATCCTCCAGCCGCGAACCGCGGCCGGCATGGATGCTTTTGCGTGCGCCCTTAATACGGCGCAAGGATCGTTTGTCGTTTTCAAGCCGGTACTCGAACCGATCGTCCTTCAAGAAATCCTCAGCCAGCGGCGCGTCGAAATCCTCGGCGATATAAGGCCTTTTCTGCTTGATGCCGCGACGGCGCAGATAAGCCTTTCCAGCTTCGAAGTCTAAGCCTCGCTTACTGCCGTGCGGCACCAAATCGAGCACGGGTTTGCCATTGCGGGTCACCACGACAGTTTCGCCCTTTTCGACTTTGCGGGCGAGCGCAGCGAGTCGGTTTTTCGCTTCTTTGATCGAAACGGTCGTCATCAGAGAAAGATAGCTGCCTGCAGCTGCGTTTGCGAGCCTCTATTCCCTTCCGCCCTCTTCGCGCAGCACCTTCAGCCAATGCTGCGCAGGGAATGGGAAAAGCTAAGCGGCACTCCTATCTGCCGCCGCGGATCGCCATCGCGGCCCGATAGGCGAACACCATGCCGGGCCCGAGCGTGATGCCCGGTCCGGGATAGTGGCCCCGCATGATCGACGCCATGTCGTTGCCGCAGGCGAACAGGCCCGGGATCGGCCGTCCATCGGCCGCGAGCACCCGGCCGTCGGCATCGGCGCGAAGACCGACGCTGCTGCCGAGCGTGCTCGGATAAACCGCCATCGCATAGAACGGCGCGGTCGCGATCGGACCGAGGCAGGGATTCGGTCGGTGGTTCGGATCGCCGTTGTGGCGATCGAAATCGGTCGATCCCTTGCCGAAATCGTCATCGACGCCGGTCGTGGCGAAACCGCTGTGCCTTCGCACCGTGTCATGCAGACCGGCCGCATCGACGCCAATCCGATCAGCCAGTTCGCCGATCGATGACGCCTCGACCAGATAGCCGCTCGCAACGAAGCGGCGCAGGCTCTTCCGCGCCGGCGGCACGCGGCCGAGCCCGTAACGGTCGATAAACGCGCGGTCGCACACCAGCCAGGCCGGGACGGTCGGCACGCTCACGTGCGAGCGCTGCATACCGATGACGAACTCGTGGTAGGAGACCGCCTCGTCGACGAAGCGGCGTCCTTCTGTGTTCACCGCAATGAGACCCGGCTTGGCGCGGTCGAGCGCCAAGTGCGGGAATGCGCCGCGTCCGCCGCCCAGCCAATCGGTCGCCGACACCGGAGTCCAGAACGCCGGCGAGGCATGGTCGTCCTCGACGGCGGCGCCGGCCGCACGCGCGGCCTTCATGCCGTCGCCTTCCGCACCCGCGAACGCGACCGCATGTGCGAGCGGCGGATGGACATAGTCGTTCAGGTGCTCGACGCCGCCGCCAAAGCCGCCGGTTGCGAGGATGATGGCGCGGCGCGCCGTGACCCGGCGCGGTCGGCCATCGACCGATAGCGACGCTGCGGTGACGCGCCCCTCGCTCACGACCAACTCCTGAAGCGGTGCGTTCAGCCACACTGGCACGTTGCGCTGGCGCAGGCTGTAGAACAGCCGCGCGACCAAGGCATTACCCATCAGCAGCCGCGTGCCGCGGCGATGGCGCAGCCGATCGGTCGCCTGACGCCAGACCAGCGACATAGCGCGGCGGAACGCCGACAGCGAGGCGAACGGCCGCGCCAGTACGTCGATGTCGTCGCGGCCGATCATCATGCCGCCGAGCGCCATGAACTCGCCGATCGGCGGACGCACCAGCGCAAAATCCGCACCCAGCAACCGGCCATCGAACGGCAGCGGCGCGAGCGCGCGTCCGGCGACCGTCGAACCCGGCCGGTTGATCAGATAGTCCGGATGCCGCGGATAGACCGAGAATTTTACCTCGGTGCAGCGCGCCAGATAATCGACCACAGTGGGGCCACTCTCGAGATACGCGTCGCGGCGGGCATCAGTCGCCGGTCCGATGATCGCGTCGAGATAACGCCTCGCGTCCGCGATGTCGTCCGCAAAACCCGCGTCACGGCTTTGTTGCGTGCACGGCACCCAGATCGTGCCGGCGGATGTCGCGGATGTGCCGCCAACCTGGGCCGACTTCTCGCAGAGCAGCACGTCGAGGCCTTCGAGCGCACACACCAGCGCCGCCGTCATGCCGGCGGCACCGGCACCGATCACCAGGACATCGACATTCGTCTCGACGCCATCCTGCGCGGCGGGTGCGACGCTCGACGACATGCCGCTAACTGTTCCGCCCTTCTTCACGCATCGTCTTCAATCCGATGCCGGTCGACTCGAAGCCGCCATCGACTGCGATCGTCTGGCCCGTGATGTAGCTGGCGCGGTCGCTGCACAGGAAGAAGATCGCTTCGGCGAGCTCGGTTTCGAGGCCGTAGCGGTTGAGCGGGATCTGATTGTGGTAGTCGGCGCGGATCGCTGGCGTGTGAACCGCCTTCGCCATTGCGGTATCGACCGGACCGGGCGCGACCGCATTGACGCGGATCCCGAGCGACGCAAGCTCGGCCGCCTGTTGTTTGGTCAGATGCGCCAGCCCCGCCTTGCTGGTGCCGTAGGCAACCCGCAACGTCGAGGCGCGAAAGCCCGAGATCGACGTGATGTTGACGATGGCGCCGCCGCCGCTGTCGCGCATCAGCGGTGCCGCGGCCTGCGTGCAGAGGAACGGCCCGGTGAGATTGACCGCGAGCGTGCGCGCCCAATCCTCCGGCGTGGTTTCCAAGAGCGGTTTGAAGATCGCGATGCCGGCGTTACAGACCAGCGCGTCGAGCCGGCCGAAGCGTTCGGCCACGACCGCAACCGCGCGCGCAACGCCCGTCGCGTCCGCGACATCGCATGTGATCGCAAGCGTTTGATCCGGATTGGCCAGCGCCGCGTGCGTGCGCGCGAGGTTTGAGCCGTCGATGTCGAGCAGCGCGACGCGCCAGCCCTCGGCCAGAAACCGCTTTGCCGCCGCGAGACCGATGCCGCGCGCGGCGCCGGTCACCAGCGCGACCTTTTGCCTTCTAGGGTCCATCGCCATTCCGCCCGAGACTTGCTGCGATCAATATCTTTCGCACGAATTGCACCGCGAGGTGAACAAATTTGCCGGCGCAGCCGGAAATGACCGTGTTAGACTTGCCTCAAAGCGCGGTGCCGCCGCGATGACCGGTCGGCATGAGCGTCAAAACAAAATCACCGGGAGGAAAGCATGAGGATCGCACGAGCCGCCGCATTGCTGTTGTTCGCCTGTCTGGTCGCGGCAGGTGCCGCCTCGGCGCAGACCTATCCGTCGCGGCCGGTGACGATGATCGTGCCGTTCCCGCCCGGCGGCGCGACCGACGCGATCGCGCGCATCCTGCAGGACAGCCTGTCGCAATCGCTCGGCCAGCAAGTGGTTCTCGAAAACATCGGCGGCGCCGGCGGCATGATCGCGGCGGCAAAAGCCGCGCGCGCCGCGCCCGACGGCTATACGATGATGATCCATCAGGTCGCGCTGGCGGCCGGCATGACGATGTACAACAACCTGACGTTCGAAGCCGAAAAGGATTTCACGCCGATCGGCCTGATCAACAGCGCCGCGTCGACCTGGGCGGCGCGGCCGGACCTGCCGCCGAACAATCTTGCCGAACTCGTGAAGTGGATGAAGACACCGGGACAGAACATCCGAGTAGCGCATGCCGGCGTCGGCTCGTTCGGCCATCTCGCCGGGGTGCTGGTCGCGCAGGAGATCGGCGCGAGTGTCATTCAGGTTCCGTATCGAGGCGCGGGCCCTGCCCTCAACGATCTGCTGGCGCGTGAGGTCGATCTGAGTTCGATCTCCGCCGTGCAGGCGGCGCCGCTGATCACGGCCGGCAAGCTCAAGGCCTATGCGATCATCGGGCCGTCCCGCTTCGCCGGGTTGCCCAACCTGCCGACCATGGGCGAGGCCGGTTACAAGAAGCTCGATCTCAATTTCTGGCACATGCTGCTGGTGCCGGCCGGCACGCCGCGGCCGATGGTCGATAAGCTCAACGCTGCGCTCCGCCACGCGCTGGCCGATGCGCGCGTCAAAAAGACCTTCACCGACGGCGGCATGGACATCTTCTCTGCGGACAAGCAGACGCCCGAGGCCGCGGCCACCTTGCTGAATAGCGAGATCAAGCTCTGGCGAGACGTGATCCGCGCCAACAATATTCAGGCGCAGTAAAGCAACACGGAGCAGCCCCGATGCGCGCCGCCAAGCTATCGTTGGCATGTTCGTGGCTTGCGCTTCTGCTGCTTGTCGCGACGGCTGCGCCGTCCGCCGCGCAGAACCGGCAGCGCGAGACCATTCAGGTCGGGCTGATCGACAGAACCTTCTTCCCGCAGCCGGTGTTCGTCGCCATCCAGAACGGCTATTTCGCCGACGAGGGGCTCAACGCCAACATCCGCTTCATCCGCAGCGGCGAAGGTCAGGCGGAAGGCCTCATGAAGGGCGATCTGCATATCGTGCTCTCCTCGGTCGAGGGCATCATCCAGAACGTGGAAAAGGGCGGCCCGCTGCGCATCCTCGCCGGCAACTCGGGCAAGCTCAGCCATTTCATCATCACGCAGAAGAAATTCACCAAGGTCGAGGATTTGCGCGGCGGCACTGTCGGTATCCTGACCATGACGGAAGGCAGCTTCTGGAATTGGCAGGACATCGCGGCCAAGCACGGACTGAAATATCCCGACGACTACAAGGTGTTGCAGACAGCGGGCGCCGGCGCACGGCACCATCTGCTGATCGACGGCAAGATCGACGTTGGCCTGCAATCGATCCCCTGGGCTTATGTGGCCGAGGATTTGGGCTTCAACAATCTTGGTGCCGCGGCCGACTACGTGCCGGAGTGGCAGTTCACCGTCTATAACGTTAACGGCGAGTGGGCGAAGGCCAACTCCAGCAAAACAGAAGGCTTCCTGCGCGCGATCCTGCGCGCCACCGACTGGATTTATCGCAATCGCGCGCCAGCCGCCGAAATCGCGGCGCGCGAACTGAATATCAAGCCCGCCTACGCCGAACGCGCCTGGGATTTCTACACCAAGAGCGGCACGCTGACGCGCGACCTGAGCCTCACCGAAGTGGGCTTGCGCAAAGTGTTCGAGACGCAGATCAAGGCTGGGCTTTTGCCGGCCGGACTGAAATTCGACGTGTCGAAATACGTCGCAGGCGGCTATCTCGAACGCGCCCGCGCGACCGTCAAATACGACTGACATCCGGCCTCAGCGTATCGAGTTCGCGCGGCAGCGCCGCATAGCCGGCGTCAATCACGCTGCGCACCGCCTGACGGAACGCCGCGCGGGCATCGTCATCGAGATCGACGATACCGACGCCCTTTGCGGTGAGCTCGGCGCGGCAGGTCACGTCGTCCTCGGCGGCGAAGCGCCATTGCGCAGCAGTCGCCTCAGTGAACGCGACCCGCAGCGCCGCGCGCACGTCGTCCGGCCAACCGGCCCACGCCTTGGCGTTGCAGAGCACGGGCGCGATACCGTGAAAGCACGCTGTCGTCGTCACGTGCTGATGATAGCGCTCGATGCCGAACAGCCGGATGGTGGTGAGCGGATTCTCCTGCGCGTCGACCTCGCCGCTCGCGATCGCCTGCATCATGGCGCCGACGTCGATCGTCACTGGTGTCATGCCGAGTGCGCGGAATGCCGCGTGGTAGCCGGCGCTCGGCAGCGTGCGAATGCGCAGGCCCATACAATCGCCGGGCGCGCGCACCGGCCGCTTGCGGTTCGACAAATGACGCAGGCCGTTGTCCCAGAAATCCAGCACCACGTATTCTGTGCGCGCCGCGATGTCGCGCTTGAGCAGCGCGCCAAGATCGCCGTCGAGCCGCACCTTGGTGTCGCGCCGGTCGGTGAACTGGAACGGAATGTCGAAAATGCCGAGCGCTGGCACGCGCTGCGACAGATAGCTCGACGAAAAATAGCAAAGCTCGAGGTCGCCCGACGCCGTCATGTCCAGGAGATCGGTCACCTTGCGGCCGCGTCTCGCGATGTCCGGCTCGAACTCGATCTCGAACGTGTCGCCCGCGCGATCCTGCAACGCGTGCATCATCACCCGCATGGCGCGGGTGTGGACCGACGGTTCGTCCTGGTATCCGGCAATGCGAAAGCGAACTGTCATAGTGCGGTAGCCCCTTCGGCGCCGGTCGGCACGTGATTGGCGACACGGACATATTGCGCCGCCACCCACGGGATTTTCTCAAACAGGATCGAGAGCCGCTTGAGCGGCTTCGGCAGGAACATGGTGGTGCCGTAGATGCGGGTCCAACGCTGGGTGTGCTCGGTCAGCGGCCGCTCGCGCCGCTCCCAAGCGTCGAGCGCGGCTGCGACGTCCGGCGCGTCCTGCAACGCGGCCGCAAGCCCGAGCGCATTCATCATGGCGTGGCCGGCGCCCTGCGCAAGATAAGGCGGCATGGCGTGCGCCGCATCGCCCAGCACGGCGACGCGGCCCTTGGACCAACGCGTCAGCCGGACAGTCTGGAATTTATCCCAGCGCGCTTGTGTCCAATCGGCCCGATCGCGGATGCGCTCGAACAGGCCGCGCATGAACGGAAAGGAGCGCGCCCATTCTGTTGGATCGATCGGCGACGTGCAGGCGGCACTGTCACGTACCATACAAGTGAGCAGCACGTAGAATTCGCCTTTGGTCACCGGACAGTAGAGCACGCGGCGGCGATCCGACCAGGCTTCGTTCATCACGGTGCCGCCGCGGTCGTCGGCCGCGATCTCCTCCGGCAGCCGCGGAATGGTGACGCGCACGCCGCAATCGCCGTCCCAGACGCGAGACTTCAGCAGGCCGAGTTGCTCGCGGACGCCTGAGTTGATGCCGTCAGCCGCCACCACGAGATCGGCGCCGTGGCGTTCGCCGCGCGCGAGCGTGACGGCGCCATCGGGCGACACGCCTGTCACCTGCGAATTGAAACGGATGTCGGCGCCGGCCGTCCGCGCGCGCTCCGCCAGCAACGCGATGATGTGCTGGCGGTCGATCCGGTACGGGCTGCGCACGGTCTTGCGGCTCATCACCACGTTGCCGTGCGCATCCAGCGAATCCCGGCGGTCGATCTTCATGCCGCCGGCCAGCACCGCATCGAGGATGCCGAACGAGGCGAAGATGCGCGCCATGTTGTTGTGGATCGCGATGCCATAGCCTTCGCCGGCAAGCGAGTCGCGCCGCTCGTGCACGCGCACGCTCCAGCCGCGCTCGGCCAGCGCAATGGCGGCGACAAGGCCGCCGAAGCCAGCGCCGACGATCTCCGCATGTCTTGGCTGCACCGATCTTGGCCGCACCGAAACCTCTTGTGTGTGTCCATGTTGCGAACAAGCCTGAGCTGCAGGCAAGCCTGATCGATCCCGCTGAGCGACGCTGCTCCCAGGGCATGGTCAACTGTGTCCCCTGCAAACCGGAGGGGGAGCGGAGCGCCGGGAGGCGCACCTATTCGATCCGCGCCTTGCGGCGCAGCGCGCGCTTTGCGAAGCGCGCACGCCTTCCGGCGCTCCACCGCGGCGTTCTGATCAAGGCCCCCGGGCCGCGCTTGCGAACCAGAGCGCACCGCGCCCCGGCCGTTCAGCAGAGCTCCCTGCGCACGGATCGTAGTGTCCGTAGGGCGGGGTCCGAGGCCTCCCGGGAGCTCGGCTGACGAGGCCAAGCCCGCAAGCGCCGCACCTGCTCCATCAACAAACGTCACCGGTTGACGCCCTCAATGAGCAAGGTGGATGCAGGGAGCGCTTATTCGTTTGGTTTGAAAAGCGAAATATTTTGCCGCTGCGGCGATGCAATCCAGTCGCGATCGGCGTAGTAACGGACGATGCAGCCGGGATCGGCCTGGGCGCGAATGACCTTGTGGGACATGATCAGTGGCGTTTTGTTGTGGTGCAACACTGATCATCGTCTCTTGTGTGCAAGCCGGTGATCGACTGCGCTGCTGGCCGTCGGATCGTCGCTCGGGTGATTGTGCATCAACTCACTTTGCAAGTTATCGCGATGATCTCGCTTGGTTTTTGATTCCACGCATCACGATTGGGTACGTGGATTGGGAACGGCAAGTGTTTCAGATTTTTCACAGGTTCGTTCCGTCACGCCGCTTCTCGCCCGGTCAGTTTCGATCAGGGTCGGTCCTTGAAAACTAAGGCCGTTTATCTTCCACGTTCAAACTTATCGTCCCATCTAGAGGTAACATTTGAGAGCTGATGATTGAGCAACACCGGTGAGCCATCATCCGGAAGCCCATAATCGACAAGCTTTTTCATGAGTCGTCGCACCTCTTGAAATAGTATGTCTATCTGGGCATCGATCTGAGTTTTTGCTGCATCGGTCGGCTCAATTACCTTCATGCGCTTGTCTTGGTCGGACTGCGAAACTTTAATCCAACCCATTGCCTCGGCTCGACTGATGTAGGCGCGACCCGTCTTAATGTCTCGCAGCCCAGTCTTTTGCCAAGCATCCTTTTGATTGAGTGGCTGGCCGAGCGCGCTGTGCAGGTACACGTTGATCAAAAGCGATCCCATCGCATGATCTAGGTCTTCGCTTCGCGATCCTAATAGCCAGTTGCTCTTCGAAAGCTCAGCAACGTGGGCCGCGAGAAGTTCACGCTGTTTGGCGTGACTGGATGCAGTCTGGTTTAGGACATCTCGACCGACCATGAAGTTCTCCCCAGAGTCCGAAAAAATAATATCCAATTATGGATGTAATGCAAGTCTGATAGAAAAATGCAGGTTAATTTAGGATGTATTTCGATTGTACCAAGATTTGTTATTTCGTATTTAACAGTTTTAATAGTCGTTTTTGGATCGATACTATTGATCATTACTCATTCTGGGGAGAAGATCAAAACAGCACCGGATCGGGTCGGCCCCAATCCGCCTGCTTAGGATTTGATCGGCCACTGACGCGGCCGTTCCGAGGCCCCTTTTTGTGAGTTGCAAACCTCGCTTCCGCCCGATGTCGCGTCGGGACTTGCAATTGAGAATGCTCGCAAATGCATTCGAAAAGGAAACGCATCATGGAAACCATTCTTCGGAGTCTTCCCGTCGGTGAGTCCGTCGGCATCGCTTTCTCTGGGGGCCTCGACACCACGGCGGCGCTCGTATGGATGCGCGCTAACGGCGCTATTCCCTTTGCCTACACGGCAAACCTCGCGCAGCCGGACGAGACCGACTACGAGGCGATCCCCCGCAAGGCGAGGGAGCACGGCGCCGAGGACGCGAAGCTCGTCGACTGCCGCCAGCAACTCGTCTCCGAAGGCATCGCGGCGATTCAGGCCGGTGCGTTCCACATCTCCACCGGGGGCGTGACGTATTTCAACACGACGCCGCTTGGCCGAGCCGTGACCGGTACGATGCTGGTCGAGGCAATGAAGGCCGACGACGTCAACATCTGGGGTGACGGCAGCACCTACAAGGGCAACGACATCGAGCGGTTCTATCGCTACGGCCTGCTCGTGAATCAGGAGCTGCGGGTCTACAAGCCCTGGCTCGATCAGCGGTTTGTCAACGAGCTCGGCGGCCGCAAGGAGATGTCCGAGTACCTCGTCGGCAAGGGCTTCAGTTACAAGATGAGCGTCGAGAAGGCCTACTCGACGGACTCGAACATTCTCGGCGCGACGCACGAAGCGAAGGACCTCGAATTTCTCGACAAGGGCTTTCAGATCGTCGAGCCAATTATGGGCGTGAAGTTCTGGCGTGACGATGTGCCGGTCAAGGCCGAGCGCGTCACTATTGCGTTCGATGAGGGTCGCCCAGTCGCGCTGAACGGTCGCAAGTTCAGCGACGAGGTCGCTCTGATGACCGAGGCTAACGCCATCGGCGGGCGCCACGGTCTCGGCATGGGCGACCAAATCGAAAACCGTATCATCGAGGCGAAGAGCCGCGGCATCTACGAGGCACCCGGCATGGCACTGCTGTTCATCGGCTACGAGCGCCTGGTGACCGGCATCCACAACGAGGACACGATCGAGCAATACCGTACCAACGGACGCCTGCTCGGCCGCTTGCTTTATCAGGGCCGCTGGTTCGACTCGCAGGCGCTGATGCTACGCGAGGCCGCGCAGCGCTGGATCGCGCGCGCGATTACCGGCGAAGTGACCTTGGAGCTGCGTCGCGGCAACGACTACTCGATCGTCAATACTGTCAGCCCGAACCTGACCTACAAGCCCGAGCGTCTAACGATGGAGAAGGGCGAGGAATTCTTCACCGCGAACGACCGCATTGGCCAACTTACGATACGCGAACTTGATATCGCCGACACCCGAGACAAACTGGTGATTTACGCGAAGGCAGGTTTGCTCGCGTCGTCAACTAGCACTGGATTGCCCCAGCTCCCTGATAGGCGCGAGAAATAGGAATCGGGCAGGGGCGCTAGGCCGTGCGTCAGGCCCGGCGATACTTGGCAGTACGTGACAAGTCACCACCAAAGAGCACATTCGTAAACCTGCATGTAACCCTTGGAGTTCAACCAGGCCAAAGGAGATAAAGCAAATGACAGAATACCAAAAAGGGTTTGAGACTACTTTATATCCTAAAGAGACTCGTCCATTCGGGTTCCGTTTTAGGAAACCTGTTCCTGAAGGAACTGGTCGTTCGGGATCAATAAAGTCTATGTCCGCTACTGTTGGCAACGACATAGACGTTTATTTCACGGATACGGGTTCGGACATCAACGACGAATAGGCAGAATAGGATGTCCGAAACATTGATCATCGGTGACGTTCGTGACCCGCACATAATTGCGGTTCGAGAGTCATTGCGGCGACGCAATAGGCCCGCCTATGTGTTTTCGCGGTATGACAGCCAATGTCGGATAACAATCTCGTTCGGCATTGAACAGCGGCCTACAATTTCCGTGACCGCTGGTGGAGCTTCAGTTGACTGTGACAAGATATCTTCAATTTGGTGGCGACCAAAGCCGTTCACGTCGTTCTATCCAAGCGATCCTGAGCGCAACAACGCCCAAGATTTTATCAGGCGGGAATGGAACCATGTACTAGGTTGTCTTCCCGCTTTCTTCAGCCACGCAAAATGGATCAATCCTATCGACAAGGCGCTAGTTGCAAGTGGTAAACCGGTGGGACTCGGTTTGGCTGCACAAGCCGGCTTCAAAATTCCACGTACGGCGTTTACTAACGACATTCAAGTCGTATCTGCAGCACGTGAGAACTACGCTGTCGTGTACAAAACGCTACACGGTTATCTTGCGCCCGATTCACAGACGATCTTCACGACGAGAATCGGTAAAGATCATCTCTTGAATGCCACCGAGATTGGTATAGCCCCTGCAATTTATCAGGAGCAGATAGAAAAGCTATTTGAAGTACGAATTTACTTCATACACGATACGGTGTTCACGATTAAGATAGACAGCCAAGGCAATCCATCAACAAGGCAGGATTGGCGGGAAGATCAGTATTTGGACATTCATGAGCTGATTGAGACGGACCCGTCTTGGAAACACAAAGTGATTACGTATTCAAAATTGAGCGGACTGGCTTACGGCGCGATTGATGCGATCGTTACTCCAACTGGGGAGCTTGTTTTTCTTGAATGCAATCCAGCAGGTCAATGGCTTTGGCAAGAAAAAGCCACAGGCGCGCCCATAGCGGCCGCGATCGCACAGTCGCTGTCCTGCACCAGAGACGTTTGAAGGAGTAGACAATTTGATCGCCTAAGCCTGAAACAATCAATCGCCCAAGTAAGATATTGGATGGGATTGCCAGTAGGGCTCTTGTGCACCAGGATGATTACCCCGCGATGAGATCGCCGCATAGCAAAATGCTGCGTCTGCTCACTTCCGAAATTGGCCCTTCGCCGACATAGATCGGTGTCTGCTGTTCGGTCGCTATTGGCGCACGAGCGCAAATCGACCGGATGTGCGCCAATAGCGACCTGTCTGACTCCGACACCGGTCAAATGAATAGCGCCCATGGATCAAGTCCGGGGCAGACTTTTCGGGATCATGCTCCAAACTTTTTGCTACGAATGCCCAGCTACCGCCTACTCCGCGGCCTTCAGCATCGGCGGCTTACCCGAGCGGAACTGCTCCAGCAGCGCGGCCTCATCGGCCTTGGCGGCGGCGAGGTGGCGCGCCTTGACGTGGCCGAAGCCACGGATCTTCTCCGGGATCGACGCAAGGCCGACCGCGGCGGCGTGATTGTCCGGCGTGAGCTTCGCCAGGACTTCTTCGAGCATCGCCTCGTAATCGGTCACGAGCTTTCGCTCGGTCTTGCGCTCGTCGCCGTAGCCGAAAATGTCGAACGCGGTGCCGCGCAGGAATTTCAGCTTCGCCAGCAGTTTGAATGCGCTCATCATCCACGGCCCGAACGTCATCTTGCGCGGCAGGCCGGTCGTCGGATCGTTTTTCGCCAGCAGCGGCGGCGCCAGATGGAATTCGAAGCGTAAATTCTCGCCGCCGAGTTCATTCGAAACCTGTTTGAGGAAATTGCCATCCGTGTAGAGCCGCGCCACCTCGTACTCGTCCTTGTAGGCCATCAGCTTGAACAGATAGCGCGCGACCGATTCGGCGAGCCCGCATTTGTCCGGCGCCTTGGCGGCTTCGGTGGCCTTGGCGCGCTCGACCAGCGCGCGATAGCGCTCGGCGTAGGCCGCGTCCTGATAGGCGGTGAGGAAGGCAACGCGGCGCGAAACGGTTTCCTCGAACGACTGTGAGAGCCTTCTGTTCTCGTCCTGCTGCTCGGGCTTCGGCGCCGCCAGCGCCTCGACGGCAGCCTGATCGAGCGCCGCGCGGCGGCCCCAGCGGAACGCCGCGGTGTTCACCGTCACGGCCTCTCCGTTAAGGGCAATCGCCTGCTCGATGGCGTCGCCGGCGAGCGGAATGGCGCCGAGCTGATAGGCGTAGCCAACCAGGAAGATGTTGCTGGCAAGCGTCGAGCCGAACAGCGCGGTCGCGATCTGGTTGGCGTCGATGAAATGAGTCTGCTTCTCCCCCGCCGCTTGGGTGATCGCACGCCGCAGCCGCGCCGTCGGCAGCGAGAAATCGGCGTTGCGGGTAAAGTCGCCCGGCAAGAACTCCGCCGTGTTCACCACCATCGCGGTGGCGCCGGGCTTCACGGCACCCAGCACCTTCTTGTTGCCGGCCACCACGATGTCGCCGCCGAGCACGAGATCGGCGCCGCCGGCCGCGATGCGGATGGCGTGGATGTCCTCCGGCCGCTCGGCGATCCGCATATGGCTGTGCACCGCGCCGCCCTTCTGCGCGAGGCCCGCCATATCGATGATGCCGATGCCTTTGCCTTCGAGGTGCGCCGCCATGCCGAGGATGCCACCGACCGTCACCACGCCGGTGCCGCCGACTCCGGTGACAATGATGCCGTAGGTCTGCGCGATTTTCGGCAGCACCGGCTCCGGCAGCGGCGGCAGGTTTTCGGTCTGCGCAACGCCTGCGCCCTTCTTCAGCTTGGCGCCATGCACCGTGACGAACGACGGGCAGAAGCCCTTCACGCAGGAGAAGTCCTTGTTGCAACTCGACTGATCGATGGTGCGCTTGCGGCCGAACTCCGTTTCCAACGGCTGCACCGAGACGCAATTGCTCTGCACGCCGCAATCGCCGCAGCCTTCACACACCAGTTCATTGATGATGACGCGCTTGTCGGGATCGGGGAACGTGCCGCGCTTGCGGCGTCTGCGCTTCTCGGCTGCGCAGGTCTGGTCGTAAATCAAAACCGTGCAGCCCGGAATTTCCGCAAGCTCCTGCTGCACCGCCATCAGGTCGTCGCGGTGGAAGAAACTGATGCCGTCCGGCCATTTGGTGCCGGAGGGATATTTCTTCGGCTCGTCGCTGACCACGACGACGCGCTTGGCGCCCTCGGCCGCGACCTGCTGGGCGATCTGCGGAACGGTGAGGCCGCCGTCGTGCATCTGGCCGCCCGTCATGGCGACGGCGTCGTTGAAGAGCACCTTGTAGGTGATGTTGACGCCCGACGCGATCGCGGCGCGGATCGCCATGTAGCCGGAGTGGTTGTAGGTGCCGTCACCGATGTTCTGAAACACGTGATTGCGCTTACTGAACGGCGCCTCGCCGATCCAGTTGGCGCCCTCGCCGCCCATGTGGGTATAGCCGAGCGTCGAACGGTCCATCCATTGCGCCATGAAGTGGCAGCCGATTCCCGCGTAGGCGCGCGAGCCCTGCGGCACCACGGTCGAGGAATTGTGCGGACAGCCGGAACAAAAGTACGGCGTGCGCACCGCAATCTCTTCGCGCGCCGCCAAAACGTGCTGCGCCTGCTTGAGCGCATTGACACGGTTGGCGATTGCATCGTTGGCGCCGTATTTCAGCAGGCGCTCGCCGATGCAGATCGCGATGTCGTTTGAGTCGAGCGCGCCCTTGACCGGAAACAGCCAGTTGTCGTGCTCGTCCTTCTTGCCGATGCAGACCGGCTGGTTCGCGGTGCCGTAAAGCTCTTCGCGCACCTGCACTTCGATCAGCGAGCGCTTCTCCTCGACCACGATGACGAGATCGAGGCCGCGGGCGAACTCCATCAGATCCTGTTTGCTGAGCGGCCACGGGCACGCGACCTTGTAAATCCGAAGGCCCAGATCGTTGCAGCGCACCTCGTCGAGGCCGAGCTCGTCGAGCGCCTGGCGCACGTCGAGATAAGCCTTACCGGTGGTGATGATGCCGATCTTCGGGTTGCGGCCGCCTGAGGTGATCAGCTTGTTGAGCTTGTTGGCGCGGATGAACGCCAGCATGGCGTCGCGCTTGTAATCGTAAAGCCGCGCCTCCATGCCAAGGAACGTGTCGCGCAACCGGATGTTGAGACCGCCTTCGGGCCCGGCGAAATCGGTCGGCGTGACGATCTTCACCCGCTCGAGACTGCCATCGACGACGCCCGTGGACTCCACCGTGTCGTGCATGCATTTCAGCGCCGCCCAGGTGCCGCAGAAGCGCGACATGGCGAAGCCATAGAGGCCGTAGTCGATGATCTCCTGCACGCCCGCGGGGTTCAGGATCGGGATCATCACATCGACGAAGTGATATTCGGATTGATGCGCCGTGGTGGACGACTCGGCGGTGTGATCGTCGCCCATCAGCGCCAGCACGCCGCCGTGCGGCGAGGTGCCGGAGAAATTGGCGTGGCGGAACACGTCGCCGGTGCGGTCGACGCCCGGCCCCTTGCCGTACCAGATGCCGAACACGCCGTCGTATTTGCCCTCGCCACGCAACTCAGCCTGCTGGGTGCCCCACAGCGCGGTCGCGGCTAGGTCTTCATTGATGCCGGGCTGGAACACCACGTCGTTCGGCGTCAGAATTTGCGCGGCGCGCTGAAACTGATAGTCGAGCCCGCCGAGCGGCGAGCCGCGATAGCCGGTGACGTAACCCGCGGTGTTGAGGCCGGCGCGGCGATCGCGCTCCTTCTGCATCAGCGTCAGCCGCACCAGCGCCTGATAGCCGGTGACGAACACACGGCTCTTGGTCAGGTCGTACTTGTCGTCGAGGGTGACGTGGTTGAGCGACATGATGCTTTCAGTTCCGCTCGCAGTGTGCCCCGCCGGCATTAGGCGTGCCAGGGCCTGGAATCGCCGGAGAGATCGCCAAACAGATATAGCCGGGGTGCCCTATCAGCAATGCTACGGTGTTGATTGGACTGCTCATTTCGTGGGCCGATGGTTCACCGAAACGAAATGTCGGCGCGAGCAGCCAAGACGCATTTTGGCGCAACGCAGCATAGCCGCGAACGCAAGCAGCCGCCGTGCTATAAAGGACGCATCACTGGGAGCCAGCCATGAACGAGCACGTCAAAGTTACACCCGCCACCCGCGCCGCTATGTCGTCCGAGGAATGGCAGGCGCGCGTCGATCTCGCCGCAGTCTATCGGCTGTGCGCGCACTACGGCTGGGATGACGTGATCTACAATCACTGTTCGATGCGGGTGCCGGGCGAGCCGTCGAAATTCCTGATGAAGCAGCACGAGCTGCTGTGGACCGAGGTGACGGCATCGAACCTGCGCAAGGTCGACATGAACGACGACCTCGACGAGAAGTCGGGCGTCAACCGGCCGGGTTTCACGCTGCATGGCGGCGTGCTGAAGGGCCGGTCCGACGTCAATTGCGCGGTCCACGTTCACACCGAGACCGGCATGGCGCTCGCGGGGCTGAAGGACGGATTGAAGATGGTGTCGCAGCAGGCCATGCGGTTCTATCGGCGCATCGGCTATCACCCCTACGAAGGCATCACCGAGGACTTCAGCGAGCGCGAGCGCATCCTCAATGCGCTCGGCCAGCACCGCGGGCTGATCCTGCACAACCACGGCCTGCTCACGGTCGGCAAGAATGCGCGCGAGGCCTTCATCCTGATGAAGTACCTGATGTCCGCCGCCACCATCCAGTTGCAGATGCAGGCGGCAGGCGGCGCGATGATCGAAGTCTCGCCGGAGATTTGCGAGAAGGTCGCGGCGCAATACCAGACGCACGATGCAGGCCGCGGCGCGGCCGATTGGCCGGCGTATCTGCGCGTCATCGATGGCATCGATCCGAGCTATCGGAACTAAGCGCCGCCTACTGCTGCTGTTTGACGCCTGCAATCTCCACGGCCTCGGCCCAGAGCCTGAGCTCTGCCTGAATGAGGTCGGCGAACTCGGCCGGGCTGTTGCCGAGCGGATCGACGCCGTAGGCGATCAGGCGCTCTGCGATCTTCGGGTCTTTTGCCGCGCGTGCCATCTCGGCC
>CAMDDZ010000069.1 GCA_945893145.1 Rhodoplanes serenus
GCGGCACCACACGCTCGACCAGACCCCAGCGCAGCGCGGTCTCGGCGTCGATGGTTTCGCCGGTGTACAACAGCTCGCGCGTGCGGCCCCAGCCGATCAGTTGCGGAATGAGAGCGGCTTCGATCACCGAGGGAAGCCCGACCTTCACCTCGGGCATGCCGAACTTGGCGCGTGTCGTGGCGACGCGCAGGTCGCACGACACCGCGACCTCAAGCCCGCCGCCCAGCGCGTAACCGTCGATGCGCGCGATAACCGGCACAGGCAATTGCCGCAGACAATCGCAACAGCGGTGCAGCAGCGTGATGAACCGCTCGGCGCTGGCGTGATCGAATTTCGCCATCTCGTCGATGTTGGCGCCGCCAATGAAGGCCCGCTCGCCCGCTCCCGTCAGCACCAGCACGCGCAAGTCGTCGCGCTTCCCCAGCGCCTCGACCTCGCCGATGAAGGCGCGCATCAAGGCGCTGTCGAGCGTGTTGAGCTTTTTCCGATTATCGACGGTCAGCGTCGCGACCGTGCCGCGCTCGCCGGTCGCAAACCGGACACCGATCCGTGGCGGCGGCGCATCGGCCATCGTCAGCTCGACTTGCCGTAAACCGACGTCGGATCGAAGGTTTTGTCCTCGCGGAATTCCAGCGTCACGGCGCCGGCCTTGCCGAGCGGCACCGCGCGATAGAAACACGAGCGCCGCCCGGTGTGGCAGGCGCCAGCGCCCTGCTGCTCGACTTTGATCCAGACCGCGTCCTGATCGCAATCGACGCGCATCTCCATCACGCGCTGAACGTGACCGGAGCTTTCGCCCTTCTTCCACAGCGCGCGGCGCGAACGGGAAAAATACCAGGCCTCGCCGGTCTCGATGGTCTTGGCGAGCGCATCGGCATTCATGTGCGCGACCATCAGCACGTCGCCCGATTTCGCGTCGGTCGCGACGCAGGTCACGAGCCCGTCGGCATCGAACTTCGGCGTGAAGGCGCGGCCTTCCTCGATGTCAGGTTTCGACGACATGGAACCACGTTATCACAAATGAAAACGCCCCGCCCTCGCGGGCGGGGCGTCAAAATCCGCCGGATGGATCTAGCGCTGGCCGCCGCGCACCAGGGTGATGAAGCGCAGCTGCTCGTTCGGGTCATCGCGGAACGCGCCGCGGAATTGCGTCGTGACCGTGAGCGAGCCCGGCTTCTCCACGCCGCGCAGCGACATGCAGGTGTGCTCGGCCTCGAGCATCACGGCGACGCCGCGAGGCTTGAGAATTTCCTCGATCGCGGTCGCGACCTGCGCGTTCATGTGCTCCTGGGTCTGGAGCCGCCGCGCATAGACATCGACCAGCCGCGCCAGCTTCGACAGCCCGACCACCCGGTCAACCGGCATATAGGCGACGTGCGCCCTGCCGGTGAACGGCATCATGTGGTGCTCGCAGGCCGAGTTGAACGTGATGTCGCGCACCAGCACGAGATCGTCGTACTTGCCGGTCTCGGAGAAGGTGCGGTCGAGCACCTCGGCCGGGCATTCCCGGTAGCCACGATAAAGCTCCTCATAGGCGCCGACCACACGTTTGGGCGTGTCGAGCAGGCCCTCGCGGGCCGGGTCGTCGCCGATATAGGCAATGAGGGTGCGCACCGCGGATTCGGCCTCCTCGCGCGAAGGGCGCGGGGCAACCGGCTGTGGGGCGGCGCGAACGTGTTCGGATAGCGGGGGTGTGGTGCCCTTAGGCCAGGGCTTAACGATGGCGTCCATCGGTCTCTCCGTTCGACCAGCGCCACGGCATGAGCCGGGAGCCGGGTGTGTCACCGGGTGGGCCGCGCCGTTGAGGCGCCCCGCGTTTTCTTAGCACGGGGCGATCGGACGCCGCATTCCCAATTCGCATGGCTCCGTCTTGAGGGAGCCACAAGCCAACCCGGCACGAAGCCATTCCGCGCCGGGTTACAACGCCATATATAGTCGCCTAGAGGCCAAAAACAATCAATCCGGCGTGAGGCCGGGGAAAACCGTTCAAGCCCGATGCTCAACGACGTCTATAACCGCCGCATTCTGGAATTGGCCGGGGGCATTCCCCGCCTGGGCCGATTGCCGCAGCCTGACGCCAGCGCCACCGCCCATTCGAAGCTCTGCGGCTCGACCGTCACGGTCGATCTCAAGATGGATGGCGACACGATCACGGACTTTGCGCATGAAGTGAAGGCCTGCGCGCTCGGTCAGGCCTCATCATCGATCATGGCGCGCCATGTGGTGGGCTCGAACGCCGAGGAGCTGCGCAAGCTCCGCGAAACCGTCCGGCGAATGCTCAAGGAAAACGGCGCGCCGCCCAAGGATGGCAAGTGGGACGATATCGCGGTGCTGGAGCCGGTCCGCGACTACAAGGCGCGCCACGCCTCGACCCTGCTCACCTTCGATGCCGTAGTGGACGCGATCGGCCAAATTGAAAACAAGCGCCGAACCGCCGCAACAGGCGCCTAGCGTACGAGTGCCGGTGGCCTTAGCCGCCCGGGCGCAGTTCGGTGCTGCGGGTGCGGACCTGGTCGCCGCAGCTTGCAGCGAACTTCAGATAGCCGCGCGCCACGCCTGAATTGCCGACCCGGATCGCAGTCGCAAGCTCGTTGCTGGTGGTTTCGATCATCAGCGAGCGGCTGCGCGTATCAGCGAAGGTCCGGAACAGCTCGGCCGGAACGTGACCGCTCGCAACGGACTCGAACTCGAGCGGATTATCGCTCGGCCGCGACGACACGACCTTGAGCGGGACCGACTTACCGGACAGCGACAGCCCGACGTCGGTGAGGGCTTCGGGCACGCGGCCGGTATCGCCGCTGCGGCGACGTTCCGAATAGGTGACGACCAAATCCTTGCCGGGTTCGCCGCAGGTGAACGTCAGCTCGAAGTTGCCGATATCATCGCCCTCGACGGTCAGCGGATGCTTGCGGGTCATCACCGCGCGGCCGGCGTTGTCGCCGATGATCCAGCTGCGCTCATTCACCGAGACGCGGCTGCCGTTCGAAAGCGTCGAGGCCGTGGTGGCGGCGCCCGAACTGATCTCCGGCCCGTCGTCGAAGGTCACGATCTTCATGCCGCGCAATTCATCGCGCGACAGCAGCCGCATCGGCTCCCACGGCGGAATTTTCAGCGCGATTTCGAGCAGGTCGATGGTGCCGCCCATCTCGATCGTGTATTGCGCGAGCCGGCCGATATCGCGCTGCACCAGAACGAGGTCTTCGGCCGAATAGTTCGCCGCCGTCGGATCCTCGCGGCGGTCACCGAGCCAGATCTGGTGAACCAGCACACGCGCCTCAGCCGGCACATAGCGCTCGACGCCAGCGATCAGCACGAAGGCGCACATGGATTCGCAATAGGCCCGCGCTTGCAGCCGCGCCCGCTTCTCGGTGACACCACTGACCGCCGGCACGTCGACGAGCTTGCCAACTGTCGTGGTCATGCGTTGCGCACGGATGGCGCGGCCGAGCGCGAGCGCGCCCAGCACCGAGCCGCCATCGGAGTCGAGAATGAGCGTCGCGCCACGAATGTTGTTGCGCTGCGCGAAGGTTTCGAATTCACGCGGCGTCTCGGCCGTGATCGCGCCGGTCGCCGAAACGAGCGTGCGGCAGTCCTTGCCGCAGACGCTGGCCGGGCCCTCGACGCGCACGTCGAACCGCATCGGAAGGCCGCGCGAGTCCGGCGCTGCCACTGGCGTTGGCCCCATCGCGGTGAGCGTGAAGAACACAACCGCACATGCGCCTATGACGTTTCGTGTCATTCGTTGACCCCCCGGGCCTGTTTTGCCCGTGAACGTTCCCTCGCGCGCTGTAACGCAAGGGCCCCTTTCGCGCATTGCATCCACGAGTGTTGTCCTCGCGTTATGCAAATAGCGACCGATTGCCGGTAGCACCCGAATGCAAATGGCGGACCGACTCAACTGACCCGATGTTTTTTTACACGGCAGCGCGGATTCGGGTCTAGTGCTAATCGGCCACGCAGCGCAGGTGGCTGTACGCGCAAGCTCTTCTTCGGAAATGATGGCAGTATCAAGGTTCCTTAGGTTCCACCGCGGTTTGCAACGAATTTTTGGGCCGAACAGTTAGCGCGAGAGCAGGTCATGGCGGCTCCCGGTCTGCGCTCGATTGGAACCGCGATCGCACGCGCGCCGCGGCTGGGCGGCCGCGCGTTGGTGAAAATCTACCGCTACACGCTATCGCCGCTCATCGGGTTCCACTGCCGCTACCTGCCGACCTGTTCCGAATACGCCGACCAAGCTCTGGACCGGCACGGCCTATGGGCCGGCGGCTGGATGACCCTGGCGCGGCTGTGCCGCTGTCACCCCTGGGGTAACTCCGGGCTCGATTTTGTCTGCGACACGCCGCCCGCGCTGGCCAGATGGTACCTGCCCTGGCGCTACGGCCGCTGGCGCGGAACCAACGCGGCGCGAATTTAGCATGATCCCGAAAAGTGGGAACCGGTTTTCGGAAAAGATCATGCTCAAATAAGAAAGCTGGGGTCTGATCCGCTTCAATCGGATCAGACCCTAGCCGTCGAACTTCAGGTTCCGCTCACGGATCACCGTAGTGAACAGCCGCATGTCGGATTCGATCCGCTGCCGCATGGCCTCCGGCTTGCCGCTGCCCGGAATGAAACCCATGGCGTTGAAGGCGCGGACCGAGGCTTCGGCGCCGAGCGAGGCGCTCAACGCGCCGCTCAGTCTCGCAACCACGGGCTCAGGCGTTCCCTTCGGCGCCATCAGACCATTCCAGCCCGGCACCACGAAGCCCTTCAGGCCGAGCGCCGTCAGCGGCTGAAGCTGCGGCAGCTGGAACCAGAGGCCGTCGCCGGTGTGCCCGAGGCCCACGACGCGGCCATCGTCCACCAGGGCTTTTGCGGTGGTGAGGAACATCAAATCGATCCGGCCTGCGACCAAGTCGGGGATGGCCGGCGCTTCGCCACGATAGGGCACGTGGGTCAGCTCGATGCCGGCCGCGGACTTCAGCATCTCCGCGACAAGGTGGTGCGCCGAGCCGATCCCGACGCTGCCGATCTTCAATTCGCCAGGCTTGGCCTTGGCGCGCGCGATCACCTCGGCGAGCGTGTTGGCGCCGAGCGATTTGCTGGCGCAGAGCGTGTAGACGCTCGCGCCGGTCTCGCCGATCGGCACGAAGTCGCGCAGCAGATCGACGTTGGCGTCGGGCTTCACCGCCGCGTTGGTGGTGTGCGGGCTCGCAGCTTGCAGAAGCGTATAGCCGTCGGGATCCGATTGCTTGACGCGCAGCGCGCCGATGCCGCCGGCCGCGCCCGCCACGTTCTCGACCACGAGCGATTGGCCGAGCAGCTTCTCCATGCCGGACTGCGCGATCCGCACTGCGGTGTCGGCCGGCCCGCCGGGCGGGAACGGCACCACGACCTTGATCGGTTTCGACGGAAAGTCTTGCGTGAATGCGGTGCGCGGCAGCGCCGAAGCGGCGAGCAGCGCTCCGGCGGAACGCAGGATGTGTCGGCGGGTCTGCATCGGCGGTGTCCTTCGGTGATCTTACGCCGCAAGCCGCGCGCGATCGTGCGGCATATCGAAATTCGCAGGCGTGCCTTTCGGCAGGATGCCAGTCGGGTTGAGCTTCTTGATCGAGTAATAGCCCAGCACGTAGTAGCGCAGCTTCACAGTCTCGGCGACGCCGGGCGCGTGATAAAGCTCGCGGGTGTAGTTCATCAGGTTTGGATAGTCGGCGATCCGCTTCTTGTTGCACTTGAACAGCGAGAAATAGGCGACGTCGAAACGCAGCAGCGTCGGAAACAGCCGCCAGTCCGCTTCGGTCATCTGGTTGCCGACCAGATAGCGCTGACGGCCGAGCCGCGCCTCCAATTCATCGAGGGCTGCGAACAACTGGTCATAGGCGGCCTCATAGCTCGCCTGCGTGACCGCAAAGCCGGTGCGATAAACGCCGTTGTTGACGTTGTTGTAGGTGAACTCGTTCATGCGGTCGATCTCGGCGCGCAACTGCGCCGGATAGAGATCGAGATCGTTGCCGGCGACACCGACGAACTCGCTGTTGAGCATGCGGATGATCTCGGAGGATTCGTTGTTGACGATCCGCTTCTCCTTCTTGTCCCACAGCGTCGGCACCGTGACCTTGCCGGTGTAGCGCGGCTCACTCGCGGTGTAGGCTTGGTGCATGTAGCGGAAGCCATTGACCGCATCGGGCTTGCAATCGGGAAATTGCGGATTGTCCTCGAAGGTCCAGCCTTGTTCGCGGAGGCCCGGAATCGAATGGGCGACGCTGATGGCGCTATTCAGCCCTTTCAGCGCGAGCCAGATCAGCGTGCGGTGCGCCCACGGACAGTTGTAGGCGACGTAGAGATGATAGCGCCCGGGCTCGGCCTTGAAGCCCGATGAGCCGTCCTTGCTGATGCGGTCGCGGAAGGCGCTGGCGACGCGCGTGAACGCGCCATCCCGGCTCATTTCGGTCGGCGGGTTGTCCAGCTCCGACCATTGGCCGTCGATCAGCATGCCCATGATGGCTGTCCTTTTGCATTGGCTGCGCGATGTTCTATTGCCACCGGCCGCCTGGCAAGCGTCGCGAGTGCGCTCGGGGATGGAATGGTCGCTGACCTTCCTGACGGTGCGCACACCGCCACGGCGACTTTCAACGGCCCCTGTGAGCGCCCTCGTTGCCGACGAGTGGCCTATCATTGCCGATGACCGGCCTGTTGTTGCTGTCGGCGCACTTCTCGCGCATCACCGCCATGGTGCGGGCGAAGCCTTGCGTCGAAAGTCGGGTGACGGCGGGCGAAGGCGTGCGGTCGGGCGCATCAACGGACGCGATTTCTATTCGGTCGGCCTGCAAGGGCTCGAAAATCTCCAACGGCTCGGTCTCCGAGCGCATCTCGAACATGCTTCCGGTGTCGACGAATTCGAGTTTTCGCGCGCGCGATCCGGGCGCGAACACAAAGCTGCGCGGCCCTATGCTGAATTTGAGTTCCCGCTGCGTCCCCAGCTCATCCGTCGCCAAACCGCGATAGTAGGTGACGTTGACCAGCATTTTGAAATCGCCGGCCGCGCTTCTTGAGCGCGAGCAACTGAGCTGCAGCATGCTGACGCGAAATTCAGAACGATCCGAGCCCCTTGCTTCGCTGACGAATTTTGTCGGAAGCGGCCGGGATTGATCCATGACGAACCAGGGCGTTTCCACGAATGCGCGCGTGTCAATGCGCAGGCGAACGATCTCATCGCGGCTCAGATAGTAAATCTGTTCATGCGGAGTTTTGGTGGCAAGCTCCAACAGCCGGATGTCGATGCCCATGTCGCGAATGTAGCTGGCGAGCACGGCATTTCGCGCAGCGATCTGTCGCTCGGACAGCACCGTCTCGCTCGGAAGCACGCGGCCATCGGCGTCGACCCGAACCGGCTTGCTCGAATGGACGCCAAGCTTTGCGCTCGGCGGGATCTGACGCACCTTCGCGCCAATCACAGCGTAGATGCAGGCCGAGGAGCACGCCGCCATGGCATTCAATTCCGCCGCCAACGGCTGGCCGGATTCTTTCAGCCGCTGGCACGCGCGTTGGTCGAGACCTGCACATCTTTCAGGGATCGTCTTCGACACTCCGGCGGTCATTCCTCTTTGACGCATCACGTGTCCAATGGACGTCGCCGAATCCAGCAGTCCTCCGGGTGAATGGAAGTAGATCGGCAGAACGCCGCGGCGCTGCTCCAGAAGATTGCGCAATCGCTGCGGCGCGTCGGTGTCAAACTCGCCCTCGGCCGCGATCCATTCGTTGCAACCCGGGCCGCACGAATCCGGCGATCCTTTCGCGACGTAAAAGATCATCGGTGTTTTGAGCAGGTTCTTATTGTCGGGCTCCGGCGCCCTCCGTTCGGCGACCGGCGCCCTCGGCCCGTCGGCCGGCGTCTTCGGCGCAATGCCGCTGACGGGCGCAGCAGCACTTGCCCACAGCAAAATGAGAACCAGCGACGGTGTCATTGCTCGCCCCCGCAGTGCGGACCACCCAACGGTGTCTCACTCCGCATTGCCATGTTGGATAATATCCGGCCTCGACCCTCTGAGGACATGACAGGGCCTCAAAATTGTGGTTTTCCTGCGCCACCAGAGAGACGCTTACCTGCATTCGTAGGCAGCGAGTGAGCAAAGGAGAATGGAATGGTCGCGCTGACCTTTCCCGACGGCGCACGTCGGGAGTATCCCGCCAACATCACCGGTCTCGATATCGCCAAGGGCATTTCGCCCTCGCTGGCCAAGCGCACGGTCGCTATGGCGCTCGACGGCAAGGTCGCCGACCTCGCCGACCCGATCGAGAAAGATGCCAAGATCGAATTTCTGACGCGCGAGGACCCGCGCGCGCTGGAATTGATCCGGCACGACGCCGCCCACGTGATGGCGGAAGCCGTGCAATCGCTATGGCCCGGCACGCAAGTCACCATCGGCCCGGTGATCGACAACGGCTTCTTCTACGATTTCTACCGCAATGCGCCGTTCACCCCGGAAGACCTGCCGGTCATCGAGAAGAAGATGCGCGAGATTATCGCGCGCGACAAAGCTTTCACCAAAGAGGTCTGGCCGCGCGACGAAGCCAAGCGCGTGTTCAAGGAGAAAGGCGAGAACTTCAAGGTCGAGCTGGTCGATGCCATTCCGGCGGGCGAGCAGCTCAAAATCTATCGCCAAGGCGACTGGTTCGATATGTGCCGCGGCCCGCACATGACGTCGACCGGCAAGATCGGCAATGCTTTCAAATTGCAGAAGGTGGCGGGCGCCTATTGGCGCGGCGACTCCAAGAACCCGATGCTGACCCGCATCTACGGCACTGCGTTTGCCAAGCAGGAGGAGCTCGACGCCTACCTGCATCAGCTTGAAGAGGCCGAGAAGCGCGACCACCGCAAGCTCGGCCGCGAAATGGACCTGTTCCACTTCCAGGAAGAAGGCCCTGGCACCGTGTTCTGGCACGCCAACGGCTGGACCATTTTCCAGGAGATGGTCAGCTACATGCGCCGCCGCCTGAAGGGCGACTATCGCGAGGTCAACGCCCCGCAGATGCTCGACAAGTCGTTATGGGAAACCTCCGGCCACTGGGAATGGTTTCGCGAAAACATGTTCATGGCGCAATCGGCGGGCGAAGAAACCGGCGACGAACGGATCTTCGCGATCAAGCCGATGAACTGTCCGGGCCACATCCAGATCTTCAAGCACGGGCTGCGTTCGTATCGGGAGCTGCCGCTGCGGCTTGCCGAGTTCGGCGCGGTGCATCGCTACGAGCCCTCGGGCGCGTTGCATGGTT
This sequence comes from Rhodoplanes serenus, assembly GCA_945893145.1. Classification (GTDB taxonomy): domain Bacteria; phylum Pseudomonadota; class Alphaproteobacteria; order Rhizobiales; family Xanthobacteraceae; genus Z2-YC6860. Next base: position 9,253 of record CAMDDZ010000069.1, read on the forward strand.
TGCTGCGCGTCCGTGCCTTCACGCAGGACGACGCGCATGTGTTCTGCACTCAGGAGCAGATGGCCGACGAGTGCCTGAAGATCAACGATCTGATCCTTTCGACCTACGCCGACTTCGGCTTCGAGGGCGATCTTACGGTGAAGCTCTCGACGCGCCCGGAAAAACGCGTCGGCTCCGATGCGGCGTGGGATCATGCCGAAGGCATCATGCAGGACGTGCTCAAGCGCATCGAAGCGCAAAGCCACAACCGCAAGATCAAGACCACGATCAATCCGGGCGAAGGCGCGTTCTACGGACCGAAATTCGAATATGTGCTGCGCGACGCCATCGGCCGCGACTGGCAGTGCGGCACCACGCAGGTCGATTTCAACCTGCCGGAGCGGTTCGACGCGTTCTACATCGGAGCCGACGGCCAGAAAACCACGCCGGTGATGATCCATCGCGCCATCTGCGGCTCGATGGAACGTTTCCTCGGCGTGGTGCTCGAGCACTATGCGGGTCACCTGCCGCTTTGGCTGGCACCGGTGCAGGCGGTCATCGCCACCATCACGTCGGACGCGGACGATTACGCGAGCCAAACGCTCGCTGCGGCCCGCAAGCTCGGCCTTCGCGCCGAAGGCGATCTGCGCAACGAGAAGATCAACTACAAGGTCCGCGAGCACTCGCTCGCCAAGGTGCCGGTGATGCTGGTTGTTGGCAAAAAGGAAGCAGCCGAGCGTACGGTTTCGATCCGTCGCTTCGGCAAAGAAGGCCAGCAGGTCATCGGGCTCGAAGCGGCCCTCAAGATGCTGGCCGACGAAGCAGTGGCGCCGGACCTGCGGAGAATGCAGAATGCAGCCTGAAGCCGCGGAGCACAGGGCGATGTCCATGACATTTCGACGCGCAGGCGGCATGGCAGCCGCGTTAATCGGCACCATCGGGCTGGCGCAGGCACAAGCGCCGCAACGCACCACCGCCACCTATGAGGATTGGACGGTGCGCTGCGAGATGCAGGGCGCGCCGCCGGTGAAGACCTGCGAGATGGCGCAATCGACCACCGCCCAGGGCCAGCCCAATCCGATCACCCAGGTCGCGGTCGGCCGCGCCAACAAGAGCGAGCCGGTCCGCGTCGTCTTCCAGGTGCCGGTCAACGTCTGGCTGCCGGTGGGCCTCAAGTTCGTCTATGACGACAAGGAGCCGGCGATGACCGCTGCCTTCAAGCGCTGCGCACCGATCGGCTGTTTCGCCGATACCGAACTCAAGGACGACGTGGTGAAGAAGCTGCGCGCCCGCGCCACGCCGGGACATTTCGAGTTCAAGGACGCAGCCCAGCGCGACGTCAAAATTCCGGTTTCATTCAAGGGCTTTGGCCAGGCGCTCGACGCGCTCGCCAAAGAATAGAACCCATCAATAGCGCCCCGTCAGCAGCCTCTGCCCGGCCGCGGCGTGCGGCCGTTCGGGCATTTCTGGCGAGGCGGCGGCGACCAGGAATTGTCCGGCACGAACACCGGCGGCGTGGACTGGCGCTGCGGATATTGATCGATGAAGCGAAAGCGCTCTTGGCCAGCGAGTTCATTCGGCGGAATTTGCGGACGCTGTTGAGCCGCAACCGATGAGAGGCCCGCGAGGGTCAGCAGCAACGCCCATGTGAGCTTCTGGCTCACCGCGCCAACACTTCGATCTCACCGTCCACCCCGGTGATAACCTTGAGATCCTGCTGATAGACCTTGTTATCGTTGCGGGCGATCACTTTGTATTCGCCTTCCGCAAGGATTACGCGCGGGAACGCACCTCTCGATTCCGTCACCACATCGCCTGCGGGCGACAGCACGGCCCAGTCGGTGTTGGCGAGCGCCTCGCCGCCACGCTGACTCACGAGCTTGAGCATGATCGCGGCCGCGCGATGGGTGACGGTGACGTCGGTGAGCTTGCCGATCTGAACGCGGATGTCGGAACGCACCACCGCGTTGCCGTCGCCATATTTGGAAACGATGTAATACGAACCTTCCGGCAGGATCACCGTTTCGCCGGTGATGACGCCGCTCGCGATTGGCCGCTGTTGCTGGTCGCTGCTTTCGAACTGGCTGCCGGGATAGATGTCGAACGCGATCTGCCCGGTCGGGATGCGCACATCGCCAACCTGCCCCTTGAGCGTCAACGCGCCGGCCGGAATTTCGAACACCTCACGCAGCGCGTCACCGCGCAGCTGGACCGTCTTGGCGGCGCTCGCAAGTCCGAAGGTGACATGCACGACATATGTGCCGGCGGGTAACGCAAAGGAGGGTTGCGCAGTGCGATCCTCCTTGATCAGCCGAAACACGCCGCCCTGATCGGGCTTGTCCGGGTAGACGCGCCAATGCAGCCCGCCGGTGATGACCGGGGCCTCGCGCCCGAAGCGCGCGACCACCTGCAACGTGCTCTCGCCGCTGCGCGGCCGGGGCGTGGCTTGCGGAGGCGCGGGTGGCGGAGGCGCCGGCTCAGGCAGCACCATCGGCGGCGGCGGAGCTGGCTGCTCCGGCACGTTCGGGATCGGCATGGGCGGAACGAGCTGGGTCGAAGGCTGCTGCTGTGGAGGCGGCGAAAATTGCGCCTTCGCGTCGGACACGCCGCCGAGCGCCAAAGCCAGCGCAAGCAACGCCAACGGGCCGCGACACGGTTCAATTCTCGCCATGATGACCGGGTTTTTCGATTGAAATCGCGGCAAATTCAAGCCGCGGTTTGGTACAATGGACGGTCTGTGCTACCCGCTGGATATATCATGCCCGACGCACTCGATCTCCTGAAAACACGCCGCTCGATCAAGCCCATCGAGATGAACGGCCCCGGCCCGACCCCAGCCGAGGTCGAAACGCTGCTGACCATCGCGTCGCGCGTGCCAGACCACGGCAAGCTCACGCCGTGGCGATTCATCATATTCGAAGGCGATGCGCGGCTTAAGGCTGGCGAAACCATCGGCAGCGTGTTTCGCGCCAACCGCCCTGACGCCACGGCCGATCAGGTCGAGCACGAAAAGCGGCGGCTCGCTCGCGCACCGCTGGTGATCGCGGTGGTCAGCCGCGCGACCCAGCACGTCAAAATCCCGGAATGGGAGCAGATCATGTCGGGCGGCGCCGCGGCGACGAGCCTCGTGCTCGCGGCCCACGCGATGGGTTACGCGGCGAGCTGGCTGACCGAATGGTACGCCTATGACCGGCGCGTGCTCGACACGTTGGGCCTGGCGCCGAACGAGCGCATCGTCGGCTTCGTCCACATCGGCCGCCCGGTGAAGCCCACCGAAGACCGGCCGCGGCCGCCGTTGTCCGAGATCGTGACGCGCTTCGGCGCCAACTGACCGCACCCCCAAGGCGATCCCTCGATGTTCTACGACACACGCAAGAACGACCACGGCCTGCCACATAATCCATTCAAGGCAATCGTGGCGCCTCGCCCAATCGGCTGGATCACCTCGATGAGCGCCAAGGGCGAGGTCAATCTCGCGCCCTACTCGTTCTTCAACGGCGTCACCGACAAGCCGCCCATTGTGATGTTCTCGAGCGAAGGGCCGAAGGACTCGGTGGCGTTCGTCGAAGAGACCAAGGAGTTCGTCTGCAGTCTTGCGACTTACGATTTGCGCGATCAGATGAACGGCACGTCCGCGCCGTTGGCGCGCGGCGTGAACGAGATGCACACGACCGGGCTCGAAGCCGCGCCCTCGCGTCTGGTCAAGCCGCCGCGGGTCGCCGCCTCGCCCTGCGCTCTGGAATGCAAATGGCTCAAGACCGTGAGCTTCGATCCGATCGACGGCCGCGTCATGGACCGCTACGTGGTGTTTGGCCATGTGGTCGGCGTCCACATCGACGACCGCTTCATCAAGAACGGCCGTCTCGACACCGCGGCGATGAAACCGATTGCGCGCTGCGGCTATGACGAATACGCCATGGTCGAAACCGTATTCAAAATGACACGCCCGCCGGGCGGCGGTTAACCTGCGGCCCGTATTGGCGGGCCGTGGTTCGGTCACAGTCGAGAATTAGCCAATTCACCATACTGGCGCGAACCGCTTGTTTCGCGGCCGGACGACTCCGATCATCGTCATAACCAGGAGCAGGACAGTGGTTTTCGAGGCTCTACGCCGCCCGCGCAACGGCGATCGCGGCGCCGAAGCGAGTGGCGAAGCGGCCCCAATCGAGCGCCCCACCATCGGGCTTGCGCTTGGCGGCGGCGCCGCGCGCGGTTTCGCGCACATCGGCGTCCTTCGTGCGCTGACTGCCCACGGCATCAAGCCGGACGTCATCGTCGGCACTTCGATCGGCGCTGTGGTCGGCGGCTGCCTCGCGGCCGGCCAGCTCGACGGCTTCGAAGTCTGGGCGCGCGGGCTCACCCGTCGCGGCATTCTGGGCTATCTCGACGTCAGCCTCTCGGGCGCGGGTCTGATCGGCGGCGGCAAGCTCGCCGGACGGCTCGAAGAAGTGTTTGGCGATATGCTGATCGAGAAGCTTCCGACCCGTTTCGCGACCATCACCACGGAGGTCGGCACCGGCCACGAGATCTGGCTGACGCGCGGGCGGTTGGTCGAAGCGGTGCGTGCCTCCTACGCGCTGCCCGGCATTTTTCCGCCGGTGCGGATCGGCGGCCGCTGGCTGGTGGATGGCGCGCTGGTCAATCCGGTGCCGGTGTCGGCGGCACGCGCACTCGGCGCGCGGCTGGTGATCGCGGTCAATCTCAATGCCGACATGCTTGGACGCGGCGTCACCATCTCGAGCCACGGCTCGGATGAGACCGACGATCAATACCGGCAGCACATGACGAAGAAGCGGAGCCTGCGCGGACTATTCGGGCCCGAGCGGACGCTGAAGCGCCAGTTTTTCGGCGGCGCCGAGCGGCCCGGCATTCCGACCGTGATGGTCGAGGCCTTCAACATCATGCAGGACCGCATCACGCGCACGCGGCTCGCCGGCGATCCGCCGGATGTCACCATCAGCCCGCGGCTCGGTCACATTGGCTGGTTCGACTTCCACCGCGCCCAGGAGGCCATGGAGGTTGGCGAGCGCACGGCGATGCGCGCGCTCGAATTGATCGACGAAGCGATCACCGCGCTATCGCCGCGAGCCGCACGCTCGAGATAGGCCGCTACGCCGTCAGGATATAGTCGCGCATCGCGGTCTGCTCGCGCTCCATCTCCTCGAGCCGGTGCTTGACGACGTCGCCGATCGACACGATGCCGGCAAGACGGCCCTGCTCCACCACCGGAACGTGACGGAATTTGCCTTCCGTCATCAGCCCCATGATGGAGCTGACGGTGTCTGAGTGGCTGCAGGTCGCGACCTTGCGGGTCATGACCTCGGTCAGCGGCAGGTCGAGCGCCACGCTGCCGCGCCCGGCCAGAGCCTGCACGATGTCGCGCTCCGACACAATTCCGATGACGCGTCCTTCGGCGCCGGTCACCACCAGCGCGCCGATCCGGCGCTCCGCCAGGATTTTGGCAGCAGCCGCAACATTGGTTGTGGGTTCGATCGTGGCAACAGTGCCGCCCTTGGCGGCGAGGATTGCTCTGACGGTCATGGGTCGCTCCCTGGTCCACCGGTGGGCATCTTGCGAGGTGCATCGACGGTAACCAGCCAACGCCGGCCGTGGCATTCCGTTCCATCCCTCCCAGAGCAATCCCAAGGAAGAAAGAGGGAAAGAAGGCGGCTTAATGCAGCGTTGGCTTGCTTCCCGGGTCGGCCGGCAGGCTGATGTCAGGCGACCGAGGGCCGCTTTCTGGGGGCGGCGGGCTGCTTTCGGGCTGCGGCGGCACTGGGAGCACCGGGTCGAACACGGAAAACAACAGCAGCCCCGCCAAAAAGCCCCCGATATGCGCCTCCCAGGCCACCACCTGGCCAGCCCCAGTGAATGAGAGTGAACCCAATCCGAACAACAGGTTGAGGCCGAACCAGATCGCCAGGAAAGTGATGACGCGCCGGTTGCGCAGCGCAGCGCCCAGCGGGGCGGCCGGGATCCGGTCGGGATCGCCGTCGGCCGACCGCCACATATCGAGCGCCCCGCCCGGTTGGAACGCAAAGCGGACCGATCCGCCCATCATGCCGGAGATCGCGGCGGACGCGCCGATCACGAACTCCGACTCCCCGATATTCATGGCGAGGTGGAGCGCCGCGCCGGCCGCGGCCGTCACCGCGCTGAAGGCGAGAAACCGCGCCGCGCCAAACCGCCGCGCCATCGGACTGCCGAACGCGAGCAGCCAGATCGAATTGAATCCGAGGTGGGTGAGATCGGCGTGAATGAACGCGTAGGTGACGAAGGTCCAGATCCGCGCGCCAAAACCGCCGATGAGTTCGGGCGGCGGCGCAGCGTCATAGCGCGACGGCACGAACGCGAACGCGCGGAGCAGATCGCGATCGAGCGCGTCCGGCAATAGCCACACGCGCATCGCATGCACCGCGCACAGCATCAGCAGCAGCGCGACGACGACAGCGGGGACGTTGAGGAGGGGTTCCCGGGGCTTTTCCACGCGCGTTCCGAATAAGCCGCGCGGCTGCTTTCAGCAAGGGAGCTTGGCGGTCCGCATAAAAGAAAAGGGAGGGCTTGCGCCCTCCCTTCCCGTCACAATCCCCAACTCTCCCCGGGAAACGTGTGAACCGCAGCCACCCTAGGCGGCGCCACAGCACCTGCCAACGCGGAACCGGACTTAACGCTAACGCCGGAGATGCCGCCCTGGCGGCGCCGCCAGCGCATGCGCGGCACGCACCCTGCTCTGTTTTTCCCGCCGACACGCGAGCGGCCGGACCATGTCCCGATCGGGGACAAAAACCAGCCGCGGACGCGCGACGCCGAGGCAGGGGAGCGAAAATGAAACACCCATCGAACCGCGACCTGTACAATTATTGGAATGAGCGGCGCGGCGCGCGGCTTGCCCCAGAGCGCGGTGAGATCGAGCCGAGCGAAATTCGCCAGGTGCTTGGCGATACGTTCGTGCTCGCCTGTGACGGCATCGCCAATCATCCGTTCCGTCTCGCCGGTACGCGGCTGTGTTCGCTGTTCGGCCGTGAACTCAAAGGCGAGAGTTTCGTCAAGCTATGGGACCGCACCGACCAAGCCGCCCTGCGCGAACTGATCGGCGTGGTGATCGAAGAACGGGTCGGCGTTGTGGCGAGCATCACCGCCTGCAAGGCCGACGACGCCATGCTGCCGATCAGCCTCGAACTCGTGCTGTTGCCGCTCGCCTACCGGTCGAAGACCGATGCGCGCGTGTTGGGGGCGCTGGCGCCGATGGCCGCACCCTATTGGCTCGGCGCCAAATCAATCGGGTCGCTGCGGCTTGGCATGTTCCGTCACATCGGTTCTGGCCTGGATGGGGTCGCGCCGCCGCGCTTTGTGGCAGCCGCGCGCCGTCTCAAGCGCGGACTGACCGTCTACGAGGGCGGCCGCACCGACTGACGGGTGTGCCAATTCACGCGTCCGGCGCGGCTAACGGGGCTTTAACGAACCGTGAATAGTCTCGGCTTGAACTTTCGTGCCGAGGATAGCCGCACGCATGGCGCTTGCCCAAGCCAGACCGCAGATTCTGTCGCACGCCCAGGAGCGCCGGCGCCACCAGCGCGTCCGCGTCAATCTGCTGGGCCGTTTCATGCTGACGGATCGCCAGGAATATCCCTGCCAAGTGATTAACATGTCGCCAGGCGGCATGGCGCTGATCTCGCCGGTGGCCGGCACCGTGGGCGAGCGAGTGATCGCCTATGTGGACCATGTCGGCCGGCTCGAAGGCGTGATTGCGCGGCACATCGCCAATGGCTTTGCCATGACGATCGCGGCAACGCCACGAAAGCGCGACAAGCTCGCGGCCCAGCTCACCTGGCTCGCCAACCGCAGCATCCTCAACCTGCCGGAAGATCGCCGTCACGGCCGTGTCGTGCCGCGCAATCCGAACGCGCGCCTCATTCTGCCGAACGGCAACAACGTCGGCGTCCGCCTCATCGACATCTCGAATTCCGGCGCCGCGGTCGCGACCGCCGAACGGCCGGAGGTCGGCAGCCTGGTCAGCATCGGCAAGGTTCCGGGTCGCGTCGTGCGCCATCTCGAAGATGGCTTCGCCATCGAGTTCACGCGCCTCCAGCATCCGGACGCGCTGGAAGACAACATCACCGCACAGTAAACGCGGTCTTTCCGCTGCAGCGGCCGGCGCGCCTTCAGGCGCGGCCGGCCGCAGTCATTTTGCGCCCCCGGCAAGCCAATTCCCGCCGCCGTTCCCGACGATCGCGGTTAATCGCTGCGCCGCCCGATCAGGGCGTCGCGCCGCCGTGTCTGCGTTGGCGCGGTTAAAGATTCAATTTTACTCAAATGCAGATATCTCGCATTTGAATCAAATTTTCTAAGTATTCGAATCGTATTCGTCTCTTTCTTTACTTGCGTTGTATTCAAAATGACTGAGCCAACTTAGCGGCGGTTCAAAGGCTTTCTGCGAATAGTGACCCCAAGACGACGGGAGAGGGGTCACGCATGTCGTGGCGAACAAAAACAACACTTGGCCTGGGCACAGCCCTGGCCATCGTTGGCGCGGTGTTGCTGTCCGCGCCCGCGGCGAGCGCGACGCCTGAACGGCCGATCTATGTGTCGGTCGGCGACGTGTCGCGGCCGCCGATCGGCTGGATTGAATTCTGCACCGAGCACCCGAAGGAATGCGCCACCACGGCATCCGCACCGCGTGACGTCGTGCTCTCGGCCAAGTCCTGGAAGGACTTGGTGCGCGTCAACAAGTGGGTGAACGACTCCGTCATGCCGGTGACCGATATGGATCACTGGGGCGTGGTCGAGAAGTGGTCATACCCCGATGACGGCAAGGGCGACTGCGAAGATTACGTGCTGCTCAAGCGCCGCCTGCTGATCCAGGCTGGCTGGCCGCGCGAGGCACTCCTCATCACCGTGGTGCGCGACAAAAAGGGCGACGGCCACGCCGTGCTCACGGTCAAAACCGATCGCGGCGACTTCGTCCTCGATAACCAGGAAGAGAGCATCCTGCTCTGGTCCGACACCGGCTACCGCTTCGTCAAGCGCCAGTCGCAGCGCGATCCCAACGTCTGGGTATCGCTCGGCGATCCGCGGCCGGCCACCTCCACTGCATCTGCACGCTGAATTGAGCTAGGAGCTACGCGACCCCGGTCACGTCCCCACCCCTCCCCGTCCCCAGACCGGGTTCGCGGCGGCCAGTCCTCCCCCAAGGACTGGCCGCACCCTTTTTTAGCCGGTCGCAATTTGCGGCGCCTTGCACGCAAAGCGCTAGAAACCCCTGACGGGATTTTGCAGACTGGCCCCAATGTTTCGACCGCGGGGGCAGTCATGAAACACGCCATCGTCACGTTCGCGTTGTTGAGTTCCATTTTTGCCGCGACCGACGCGGGCGCGCAGAACAAAGACCGACGCTGCGTCGCGAACTTCGAGCAAGCCTGTCTCAATCAATGCCAGTCGCGCGGCGGGCAAATCCGTTACTGCACGGGCTGGTGCCAGCAGCGCAAACGCGAGTTGGGCTGCTGATCGCTCCGCCTCTCTTGGTGCGCGGTCAGCCGATCCGCTTCAAGCCCTTGGCGTATTGCTGCGAGCGCCGCACGTAAACGTCGGCGCCGCCCGCGATCATTTTCGTCATCCGCTCGTCGATCGTGCGGATCGCCCGCGCGGGCGAACCCACGATCAGCGAGTTGTCGGGAAAGCTTTTGCCTTCGGTCACCAGCGCGCCGGCGCCGACCAGCGAGTTGTTGCCGATCTTGCTGCCATTGAGCAGGATCGCGCCCATGCCGATCAGGCTGTTGTCGCCGATCGTGCAGCCATGCAGCATGACCTTGTGGCCGATCACGCAGTTCGACCCGATCACCATCGGAAATCCTGGATCGGTGTGCAGCGTGGCGTTGTCCTGAATCTGCGAGCGCTCGCCGAGTTCGATCCACTCGTTGTCGCCGCGCAGCACCGCACCGAACCAGACGCTCGAGTGACTCTTGAGCCGCACGCGGCCGATCAGCACCGCGGTTTCGGCCACCCAATAGTGGCCATCGGCTGGGAATTCCGGCGCCTGTCCGTCAAGCTCGTAAATCGGCATTCAGGCGACAATCATGCCGAGCTTCGCCAGCGTCATCACCACGAGCGTGCCGGACATCAAGCTCCAGAAGCCCGCGAGCATCGTCGCCATCATGGCGAAGCCGAAGCCGCGGTTCTCGACGCGGCGGCCGCGCACGGTGTTGCGCATGATGATGAAGGGGGCGGCGAAGATCAGCAGTGGCAACGCAGCCAGCGCCTGGTTGGGCGAACTTTGCACCATCAGGCGGAAGCTCGCCGGCTGGGCGGTGAAGAACTGGTAGCCGTGTGCGATCGCTCCCGCGACCGCAAATCCAATCGCCAGCGACAGCAGCGATTGCAACGAATGCGACCAGACCAATCCAAAAACCAACGCTTCGGGCGACACGGCTTGAGGCCTCACTGATACTCTGCGGCCCAAGCATCTCCGAAAAAGGGGTGGTTCCGCCAGCGCATCGTTAAGAAACGGTTAACGAAGGCAAGGTCCCATAAGGGCGTCGATTCGGCCCCAAACCAACCGCGGACCCGCCCCCATGAGTGATTACGCCGTACCCACCCGACGTCATGGCCGCGGTATCAGCGGCGGCCTGATCGCGGTCCTGCTGATCCTGGCGGGGCTGGGCCTACTCTGCGCCCCGATTGCCTACATGTTATGGCCGCATTGGCCCGAGCCGGTCCGGCCCGACGCGCCGCCGCTGCCGATCAGCGTCGGCGGCGTGGTGTTCAACGTGCCGCCCGCGGCCATCCGCGTGCCGATGCAGCGCCGGCCCGGCACCCAGATGCGTATCGACTTGGCCTTCATGTGGCCCTCGCTGACGCCGCCCGATCTGGCCGTGAAGGGCACGCAGGCGCCACCGCCCAGTCTCGGCGAGCGGATGTTTCTCACAATTACCACGAGCGATACCACGCTCACGCCGGCCGAACGGCTCAAGGTGATCTATCCGCGCTATGTTTCAGGACCCGCCGCGACCGGCTCCGACGGGCTCGTGCTGCTGCCGTTCCGGCCCGCCACGCCCTATCAGGGCGAGGACCTGATCTACGATCCGGCGGCGCCCGACAAATTCCTGCTGCGCTGTACCCGCAAGACCGGAGCGACCCAAGGCATGTGCTTGCACGAGCGGCGGATCGGCGGCGCCGACGTCACGGTGCGCTTCCACCGCGATTGGCTGTCCGACTGGCGCGCAGTCGCAAGCGGCATCGACCGGCTGATCGCGTCGCTCAATCCGACCGGGACTTGAGCGCGGTCAATCAGCCGATATCGACGTCGAGGATTGGCAATTCGAGGATATAGGACCGGCGGCCCTTTTCGTTTTCGACGAACAGCACGCCGAGGAACTCGTCACCGATATAGGCTTCCACCGAATCCATTTTCTTCGGCCGCGTCACCACGCGGATGCTCTGGTTGTCGAACTTGCGCTGCAGATAAGCGGTGAGTGTCGGCACCGGCTGCAGGCTCGGGTCGTTGCTGACCTGAATGATCATCCGGAAATTGAACGACCGGTCGCCGTCTTCGTCATCGACCGTCAGTTCGCCGAGGTCATCCTCGCCGACAAAGACTTCGGCGGTATCGCCTTTCTTAGGCACCACCCGAATGCTGGGGTTGCCGAACAGCTTCTTCAGATACGTGTCGAGCTTCTTGACTTCCTGGACGTCCACCTTGCCCCTCGCTCCTAACGATGCGTGCAACCGAACCTAGCACAATCGTTTATAAATCCGAGAACATGTGATCCATGGTGCGCGAGGGCTCGGCGCAGGTCGCCTCGCCAATCACTTTCGCCGGCACGCCCGCAACCGTGACGTTGTGCGGCACCGATTTCAGCACCACCGAGCCCGCGGCGACACGCGCACACTGGCCGACCTCGATGTTGCCGAGAATTTTCGCCCCGGCCCCGATCAGAACGCCGCGCCGGATCTTCGGATGACGGTCGCCATCCTCCTTGCCGGTGCCGCCGAGGGTGACATCCTGAAGCATCGAAACGTCATCCTCCACCACCGCGGTCTCGCCGACCACGAGGCCGGTGGCGTGATCGAGGAAGATGCCGCGCCCGATGCGCGCATTCGGATGGATGTCGCACTGGAACACCGCAGCCGAGCGGCTTTGCAGATAATAGGCAAAATCCTTGCGTCCCTTGCCCCACAACCAGTGCGCCAGACGATGCGTCTGGATGGCGTGGAAGCCTTTGAAGTAGAGCACCGGCTCGATGCAGCGGCCGGTCGCCGGATCGCGATCGATGGTCGCCACGATGTCGGCGCGGAAGGCATCGCCGAGCTGCGGCTCATCCTCCAGCGCATCCGCATAGGCCTGGCGGATCAGTTCGCCCGACACGTCGGCGTGGTTGAGCCGCTCACTGACGCGATACACGACCGCGGCTTCCAGCGTGTCGTGGTGCAGGATCGCCGAATAAATAAAGGTCGCGATTTCCGGCTCGCGCCGGACGATGTCCTCGGCCTCGCCGCGCACGCGCGTCCAGACCGGATCGAGCGAGCGGATCGCTTGCGAGGACTTGGTGGGCTGCTGCGCCATGGATCGCCTCCCGGGCACCGCCGTCATGCGGGCCGCCGTTCTAGCACAGGTAAGCCGGAGCCTGCCCAGGCGCAACGGCATGGCTCATTTTCTCTATTTGCATCAAGAATTTATGACGACGACGGCAGGCCCGCCAGGAAGCTTTTGATGGCGTCGGCGAACTGGTCGTTGCGGTCGCCCGCGACCATGTGGCGGGCGCCATTGACATCGACGTAGGTGGCGTGCGGCACGAGCGCGATGAATTCCTTGGCGTGCTCCTCCTTGACCAATTCAGAGGAGGCGCCGCGCACCAGCAGCGCCGGCACGGTCACTCGCTTGGCCGCCTCGATCAGCATCTGCTCAATCTCGCCACCGCCCGGCCCGACCCGGCGGCGGCCGTCGAGAAAGCGCGGATCCCAATGCCAGCGCCAGCGGCCGTCGGGATGCAGCCGTAGGTTCTTCTTCAGCCCCTCGTGCGAGCGCGGGCGCGGACGATGCGGCAGATAGGCCGCAACCGCATCGGCGGCTTCCGCGATCGAGGCAAAGCCCTCCTTGGCGTGCGCCCGCATGAAGCCCTGCACCTTGGCGACGCCATCGAGATCGACCCGCGGCGTAATATCGACAAGCACCAGCGCGGAAAACACGCCGCCGGTTTTCGGGTGTTGCGGCCCGCCCTCAGCCAACAGCGCCGCAATGCCGCCGAGCGAAGCGCCAACCGCGACCGGCCGCACGCCGCTGCGCTCGGCAAGCGTATCGGCGAGCACACGCGCGTCGGCGGCAAAATCGGGAAAGCTATAGGCACCGTCTTCGACCCATTCGGAATCGCCGTGGCCGCGCTGATCGACCGCGTATGCGGTGCGTCCGAGCCGCGCGATCAGATCGCCGGTCTTGTGCCAAGCATGCCGGGTTTGTCCACCGCCGTGCAGCAGCAGAACCGGTGGGCCTTCCTCGCCATAGACTTCGCCCGTAAGCGCGTTGCCCGACGCGCCCTTGAACATGGCGGCTGCGGGCGTGATGTAACGGGTCATGCGGATTCCTTGAGAAAGGCCAGAACGCCTTCCTTGAACACCTTGTCGCCGACCGCAAGCATGTGATCGCGATTGGGGATGGTCAGCGCCTTGGCGCCGGGGATGAGCGAGGCGAGTTCGTCGGGCGAGCCCGCAATCGTATCCTTGCTGCCGACCGCGACCAAGGCCGGCACGCGGATCGAGGCGACCTGCTCGCGCGACAAGACCTGGCGCGTGCCGCGGATGCAGGCTGCCAGCGCGCGCCGGTCCGAACCGGTCTGCTCCGCGAAGGCGCGGAACAGCCGCCCTTGCGGGTCGGTGACCTCGGCGCGCGTCGGTGCTTCAAGCGCGGCGGCCACGGTCTCCGGCAGGCCCACACCCTCCACCAGATGCATGCCGAGCCCGCCCAGGATGGCCGAGCGGACGCGATCCGGATGCGCCAGCGCCAGAAAGGCCGCGATCCGCGCCCCCATCGAATAGCCCATGACGTCGGCGCGGCCGAGCCCGAGATGCTCCATCAGCGCGCGCACGTCCTCGGCCATGATCGAGGTGTGATAGGCCGCCGGATCGTAAAGTTTGGTCGATTGGCCGTGCCCGCGATTGTCGAGCGCAACGACACGCCGTCCGGCGCGCGTCAGCGTCGCGACCCAGCCCGGATTCACCCAGTTCACCTCCTTGGTGGAGGCAAAGCCGTGCACCAGCACGATCGGCGCGCCCTCGCCTTCGTCGAGGAACGCGATTTCAACCGGACCGTTTTGGAAGCTTGGCATAGGGGCAGAGATAGAGACCAGGTGCGCGCCTTGTTCAAGCCCGCATGCCCACCATGGCCGCGTAGCGCTCCTTCTGGCGTTCTTTCTTGCGCTGCAGATGCCGCAAGGTCATGCGCTCGACTACAGCCTTGGCCGAGGAGGCGAAGCCGAACAGCGTCAGGATCGCAAACATAATCCAAGACGCGAGATTGGCGGTGGCGATTGAAAGCAGAATGGCGCCGCGGCCAAGAATTTTCAAAATCGCGCGCGTCTTGCTGCCTTTCTTTTCCGCGAGCTTGGCGATGCGCGCGACGTCGGCTGGCCCTTGCGCAAGCTTCAGCCCGTCAAGCGCGGCCTTGGTGCCGGCCCTCGCCTGCACGCGGCCGACGTCTGTGACCAGCCGCACCAGACCGCCCGCCTTGTCCACCTTCACCACCTCGCGCGCGGTCCGCACCGCGACGGCAGGCTCCGACAGCGACGCGCCGACACGCCTTAGTGCGCTCAAATCCACTACCTCGCGCACGGTGCGTCCGATCCAGCTCGCCATGCGGGCGCCGATCTGGCCGGTCTTTCGCGCAGCCTTGACCATGGAAAGGCCGACGCGGGCGGGCGCCGCAGCACCGAACGTCGCATAAGTGCCGGCCGTGATCGCGATGCCAATGCAGGCTAGCCCCAGCACGAGTTCGTCGGCCTTCTCGCCACTGGCGTAGCGCGAGCCTTCGCGCACAGCGTCGCGGATGTCACCGAACACGAACAGGTCGCCCAGCGTGGTGCCGGCGAGGCCCACCACGTCGTCCGGCTCGCCGGTCAGGAACCCGCGGGCAAAGCTCTCGACCTGCGCGCTCGTCGAATTGGCCTTTTCGACCGCGTCGGCGACGCGCTTGGACAGCGCCGGCGGCACCGCGATGTTACGTTCCACCGCAAGATCGAGATAGCTCTTGGCAAGATCGGAGTCGTTGTCCTTCAACGCGCTTTCGATCTCTCGAATCGCGATCGAATGATCAAACACCTTGCCGATGGCGCGGTCGGAGATCGCAACCGGATCGTCCTCGCTGGCGAGCAAATCCTCCGCCTCGAGGCCGATCGGAACGCAGACGAGCGCCGCGATCGCGAACAGGACGGCGGCAATCAATGCGAACGCAATGCGCTTTTGAGTCATGCGTGTTCAGTCTTCAACGGATCGACCAATACGAACGCGACTCCAGAGACAGCACCGCAAGAGACACATCGTACCGCCGATGCCCTGCTCGCGCGCACCCAAGTAAGCGGCCCGAGTAAGCGGCCCGGGTAACCGGCCCAAGCAACCGCCCCAGCCGGCATGGGGATCATTGCGGCGGCCAGCGGATAACGTTTTGCGTCCAGTCGCGTTCCAGATGGCTGCAGTTTGAGGCGATTCGCCGAGGGATCACTAGGAATCGCGTCGATGGGCCGCTATGTTGCGCCGCAATCCGCCCAAATAAACACCAACAGGCGTTAACGGATCATGGCTGACAGGATCGTTCCGCATTTTCACAACGAGCCGGGCGTGCCGGTGATTGAGATCGGCGCGAACGAGTTCATGTGCGTAGGCGCCCTGCCGCCGCTCGATCACCCGCATGTCTTCCTCGATATGGGCGACGATGCCGAGATCATCTGTCCCTATTGCTCGACGCTGTTCCGGCACGATCCGGCGCTCGATCCGCACCAGGCGCGTCCGCCAGCCTGTGCGCTCACCGAGCTGGCCTAACCGCGCGGCCGCGGTCGGAAGCTCGTGGCCGCCTCGCGCAACATCATCATCGCCGGTGCCGGGATTGGCGGATTAACCGCGGCGTTGGCGCTGGCGCAGCGCGGCTTTCGCGTTTCGCTGCTCGACCAAGCCGAGGAGCTGGAAGAAACCGGCGCCGGCATCCAGCTCTCCCCCAACGCCACGCGCGTTCTGTTTTCACTCGGGCTCGAACAGCGGCTGAAAGCCGACGCGGTAGCGCCGGTGGCCGTCGCCATCAAGGCTGCGTCCGGGCAAGACCTCGCTCGCATCCCGCTTGGGTCGGTTGCCGCCGGCCGCTACGGCGCGCCCTACTGGGTCACCCATCGTGGCGACCTGCAAGCGGCGCTACTGGAAGCGGTCCGCGCCCATCCTGATATCGTGCTGCGGCTCGGCACGCGGGTCGAGGATTTTGTCGCGCACCAGAATGGCATCTCGGTCGCTGCCCGCCGTGGCGTCGAGGCAGCCGACGAATCCGGCATCGCGTTGATTGCCGCCGATGGCTTGTGGTCGGTGTTGCGCGCGCGGCTTGGCCGCCGCACCGCGCCGGGATTTCGCCGGCGCGTGGCCTGGCGGGCGCTAATCCCAGTCGGCCGCGTCCCGCTCGAATTCCGCGATGTGGCCGTGCATCTCTGGCTCGGCCGCAAGACGCACCTCGTCCACTATCCGGTCAAAGCCGGCGCTCTCATCAACATCGTCGCCATCGTGGACGAGCAATGGGAACGGCCGGGCTGGAGCCAGGAGGGCGATGGCCGCGAACTCCTGGCTCATTTTGCGCCCGAGCAATGGAGCAATGCCGCTCGCGAGCTGATCGCGCTGCCGACGCAATGGCTCAAATGGGCGCTCTACGATCTGCGGCCGTTCCGCCGCTGGGGCCACGGCCCCGCAACGCTGCTCGGGGATGCCGCCCACCCGGCGCTGCCGTTCCTCGCCCAAGGCGCCGCCATGGCGATCGAGGACGCGGCTGTGCTGGCCGATAGCCTCGCGCAGACGCCCAACGATCCAGCCGATGCGATGCGGCGCTACGAACGCGCCCGCTACCGCCGCACCGCCCACGTGCAACGCGAGGCGCGGCGCAACAGCTCGATCTATCACCTAGGGCGGCCGGGCATGTTGGTGCGCAACTTTCTGCTCCGTCGCACCAGCGGAAACATGCTGCTTCGGCGCTACGATTGGCTCTATGATTGGCGTCCAACGCCCTCCGAATAATAACGAGCCCTCACGCCCATGTTCCCAACCACCATTGCCGGCAGCCTGCCGAAACCCGCCTGGCTCGCCGAGCCCGACAAGCTGTGGCCGCAGTGGCGGCTCAGCGGACCCGATCTCGCGGCAGGCAAGCTCGACGCCACGCTCGTCTGGCTCAAGCTGCAAGAGGAAGCCGGCATCGACATCGTCACCGAAGGCGAGCAGTCGCGTCAGCATTTCGTCCACGGCTTCCTCGAATTCGTCGACGGCATCGACTTCGCGCACAAGGTTGAAATGGGCATCCGCAACAATCGCTACAAAGCGATGGTGCCGACCGTCACCGGCGCGTTGAAACTCAAGGGCCGCGTCCACGGCGCCGAGTCGCGCTTTGCCCGCGCGCACACGGCAAAGAAACTCAAGATCACCATGCCGGGCCCGATGACGATCATCGACACGATCGCCGACCAGCACTACGGCGATCGCGTCAAGATGGCGTTCGCGTTTGCCGACCTGCTCAACGCCGAGGCGCGCGCGCTCGAGGCCGACGGCGTCGATGTGATCCAGTTCGACGAGCCGGCGTTCAACGTCTACATGGCCGAGGTCACGACCTGGGGCATCGAGGCGCTGCATCGCGCCATCGAAGGGCTCAAATGCGCCACCGCCGTCCACATCTGCTACGGCTACGGCATCAAGGCCAACATCGATTGGAAGGCGACGCTCGGCGGCGAGTGGCGGCAGTACGAACAGATTTTCCCGGCGCTGGCCGCAAGCAAACTCACCGAAGTGTCGATCGAGAGCATCCATTCCAAGGTGCCGTTGAGTCTTATGTCGCTGCTCAAGGGCAAGAACGTGCAGATCGGCGTCATCGATGTCGCAACCGACGCGGTCGAAACGCCGGAAGACGTGGCTCAAGCCATCGAGGCCGCGATGAAACACGTGCCGAAGGAGCGCATCGTCTGTGGCACCAACTGCGGCATGGCGCCGATGCGGCGCGACATCGCGGCGGCCAAACTCGTTGCGCTTGGCAAAGGCGCGGCGCTGGCACGCCAGCGATTTGGCTGAACTCGATCCAGATTTGACTGAATTCGATCAAGGGCGACGACATGAAAAAGCTATTGATGGCCGCGGCGCTGCTGGCCGCTGGTTCAGCGACGGCTGCCGCCAACGACCTCGTGCCCACCGGCACGCTGCGCGCGACCTATATCGGCAGCAATCCGGTGCAGGCCTTCGTGCATCCGACCACCAAGGAGGTGGTCGGCCCCGCCGCCGAGATCGCGCGGGCGTTGGCGCAAAAACTCGGCGTGCCGCTCGATATCAAGGGCGCGCAAGGCGTTCCGGGCGTCATCAACAGCGTGAAGAACGGCGAAGCCGATATCGGTTTCGTCGCCTACGATCCGGTGCGCGCGGCGGATGTGGATTTCTCGCAGACCTATTCGCTCGCGCAGAACACCTATCTGGTGCTCGACAACTCACCGCTGCGTTCGGTGGCGGATTTCGACCGTCCCGGCCAGCGCATTGGCGTGGGTGAACGCGACGCCGGCGACTTCTTCCTCACCCGCAATCTCAAGAACGCCGAACTCAAGCGCAATCCGGCGGGCAATCTCGACGCGGCGGCGCAGCAGCTCAAGGCCGGCGAGATCGTTGCCTACGCGGCCAACCGGCAGCGGCTCACCGAATTGATCGCGAAGGTTCCCGGCCTTCGCATCGTGGACGGTAATTTTTACGGCGTGGAACAGTCTGTCAGCGTGCGCAAAGGCAATGCTGCGCTGCTCGAAAAAGTCGATGCTCTATTGGATGAAGCGCGCACCTCCGGTCTGATCGCAGCCGCAATCAAGCGCGCGGGCCTCTCCGGCGTCGACGTCGCACCGCCAAGGGCTGAACAGAAGCGCTGACGCGCGATTGCCACCGTCCGGCGGGCGCCGGACGGTGGCAAAACCGAAAGTCGCTTGCGTTACTTCTGCACCACTTACTACTTCTTGGGCTGGCCCGGCGCCGCACCCGTGGTGCCGCGCGACGGGTTCTGGATGCAGACGTCGTTCTGGCCCTTCTTTTCCTTGTTGCAGGCATCCATCGACGCAAAGCTGCACCGCATGCCGCCGGTGGCCGCTTGCAGGCAGAACGCGCCGTTGTCGCTCATCTGCTGTTGAGCGGGCTGAGACTGAGCCAGCGCGGTTCCGCCGAACCCGAGGCTCGCCACCACAAGAACGCTTCCGAGAGTCGTGAGTCGCATCATGTCCTCCTTGGACACAAGATGTTTCTCCCCTCGGGCGGAAAACGGAGAGCGCGCAGGGTTGTTCCAATGCGCGCATCGCGCGCGCATGGAAAATTCTAAAATTGTCGCAAGTCGAAGGACGCTAAGTCCGCGAGGGAACCGAACTGCGCAATGGAACCGCCCCCCGAGGGAACCGTGATCTAGAACACCGAGCGTTCGCTCGACCATTTGCTTTGGCCCGCGCAGTTTTTCGCGCCGGCGGTGTCCATCAAGACCTTCAGATCGCCGCGGTTCCGTAGATACTCGGAACGATAGGCGACCGCATTAACGAACTCGCCGCCAGGTCCCTGCGCGGAGCGCTCCATCAATTGCTGCAGCTCCTGGACGCGCGCGCGTGTCACTTTGATGTTCTCGACGATCTGCGCGCAACTGTACAAATCGTATTTTCCGGGTGCGCCCATCACGGTGGCTGCGGTGTCATCGCTGACGCCGGCGCAATTCGCCAGCGCTACCGCCAGAAACACGGCGGCAGCGCCGCGATGTCGAACGGCCCATCCCCTCGTCATACCGAATGCAATGCCATCGCGTCGTTAAGATTTCGATCATCACCACGGTCATGGCCGTTTGATGGTGCCGACGACAGGAATCGAACCTGTACGAGGGTTGCCCCTCAACGGATTTTAAGTCAGCTAACCCTACCTGCACAGCGCTAGACGAAGCGTAACAAACCTCACCCTAAGTCACTGATTTTATTTTCAAAGGGGAGCTTTGTCCGCTCGACGCGCCACACCGTAGCACGCACCTGTAGCGGAGCTAGAGCGGAGCTAACTCATGTTGACCGACGCCACCATTCGCAAGCTAGAAGCCCCTGCTACAGGCCAGAAACTCTACCGTGACCCTTCTGTTCAAGGACTGTCCATTCGATGCTCGCAAGGGGGCACAAAATCCTTTGTCCTTCGCAGAGGCAAAGAGCGGCAACTCATCACCATCGGCCAGTGGCCCAACCTCACCTTACAGGTCGCCCGTCTTGAAGCACGCAGGCTCAATGCGGAAGCTACTCTAGGCAAGCTCAGACCTCAGAGCATCAGCTACAACGACGCTCTGTCCCGTTTCCTTGACGACAAGGCTCA
>CAMDDZ010000070.1 GCA_945893145.1 Rhodoplanes serenus
ACTCTAACTCGATCCTGCAAACAACACCGGGAAACGCCAGCACAACTCCGATTTCTACCGCCTGAGCCGTTCCCAACGGCGCGCCGTGTCCAAAATTATGCCGCGGCTGTCAATCGACCAGCCGACCGACAATGTTCAGCGTTTCCCTAGGCCGATCATCGCTTGCCAGACGTGTATCATACCAGACGTGTATCATAAAGATGGGGTGATTACGGTCTGCGGTTAGCTTCGCCGAGTATCGGCACGGCATACCGCCACCCGTTATGGCGCCGCGACGAGCCTACGGCGGCGGCGGCGTAGCGCGCGACCACAACCATTACCGAGTTCGCTTCGGCGAGCGATGTCCCGCGGAGACGAGGTTCGGGCGACTGCGGATAACGTCCTGCACGCGGCCTTCGGGCCCAAGTCAGTGCGCCATAAAGATTGCAGCGTCCGGGCTTTTCGCACCCCATCGTGAGGCGGCCTTGCCGACCTCGAAGAGAAGCATGATCCCCGCGGTGGCAGACACGTATCGCAAGGGTATACCTGAGCGAGTCGAAGCGGCGAGACGCGAAATCCGTCTCGTTTGAGTTGCTAAACGAGATGCGAGACGGTATGATGGGAGGGTCTAGAAGCTAACAAGACAACATTCACCACTATGTCCTTTTACGGCTATGCCCGGGTGTCCACCCTCGACCAGGATCTCTCGATCCAGCGCGCTGCGTTAAAGGCGGCGGGCTGCGAAGTGATCCGGGCCGAGAAGGCCAGCGGTGCGCGGCGTGACGGCCGCACCGAATTGCAGGACCTGCTCGATTTCCTGCGCACCGGCGACACGCTCGTGGTCACCCGCATCGATCGCCTGGCGCGCTCGCTCAAAGACCTCCAGGACATCGTGCACGAGTTGAAGGCCCGCGGTGTCGCGCTGAAGGCGACCGAGCAGCCGGTCGACACCGGCACCGCGGCCGGCAAGGCGTTCCTCGACATGCTCGGCGTGTTCGCCGAATTTGAGACCAATCTGCGGTGCGAGCGACAACTCGAGGGGATCAGCGCCGCCAAGGCGCGCGGCGTCTACAAGGGCCGCAAGCCGTCGATCGAGCCTGGCGAAATCCTACGCTTGCGCCGCGATGAGAAGCTCGGCCCGGCGGCGATCGCCCGCCGGCTCGGTATCGGGCGGGCGAGCGTCTATCGCCTACTCGGCAAACAGACCGCCAACGGTGCGAATGGGGGTGGCCATGCCGATCAAGGCTGACATGCGGTGGTTCTACCCGATCGACTGGCGGCAGATCAGCCTGCATGTGCGGTTCGAGCGCGCCGGCGGCATGTGCCAGGGCTGCGGCCGGCCGCATGGCGAAACCGTTCGCTGCCTGGCGGACGGCCGCTGGTATGACGCGGTGCGCCAAACTTGGCGCAATGACCGCGGGCGACCCGCCCGCTGGCCCGACATCGAGGAAGCAACTCGCATGCGGCAGACCCGCGTCATCCTGGCCGCCGCACACCTTGATCACAATCCGGGCAACAACCGGTTAGGGAACCTAAAGAGCTTCTGTCAGCGCTGCCACCTGATCCACGACCGGCCGCACCACCTGGCGCGGCGACGGATCACCTACCTGCTACGTCGTGCGCTCGGCGACCTGTTCCTCGGCCCTTACTCCGCCTGACCGACCGAGCCAGGCGTGGCGCGCTTCTCGTTTTCGAGAAGCGCCGAAAGAGGGGTGTTGACCCGGAAACCGCAATCAGAGAAGGACGTTATGGTACACTAAGTATGTGAAAACGCCGGATGATTTTGAAGACACGATAGCGCCGGATGGGAATGACTTCAATACCGGATTAGGAAAAGAAAATCTGCCGGCGGTCGTCGGCGAGCTCGCGATCGTGCCCGCGTTCATCGCCGCCGGCGGCGAGCGCGCCGCCTTCGCCTTCATCGATTTCTTCACGGCGCAAATCCGCAACCGCAACACGCGCGCGGCCTACGCCGTCGCGGTGCGCACCTTCTGCTCCTGGTGCGACGCGCGGCGGCTCACGATCGAGACACTGCGCACGCATCATGTCGGCGCCTACGTCGAGCTGCTCGGCAAGCGCTACAGCGCGCCGACCGTCAAACAGCACCTCGCCGCGATCCGCATGCTGTTCGACTGGATGGTCGTGCGCCAGGTCGTCGAAATGAACCCGGCCGCCGCAGTGCGCGGCCCCAGGCACGTCGTCAAGCGCGGCAAGACGCCGGTGCTTACCAACGACGCGGCGCGCCAGCTCCTCGATAGCATCGACGTGTCGACGCCGGTCGGGCTGCGCGACCGCGCGCTGATCGCGCTGCTGATCTACACCTTCGCCCGCGTTTCGGCCGCCACCGGCATGAACGTCGAAGACTACTACGCCCAAGGCAAGCGCTGGTGGGTGCGGCTGCATGAGAAAGGCGGCAAGCAGCACGAAATGCCCGCCCATCACCTGCTCGAAACCTACATGGACGAGTACCTCGCCGGCGCCGGCATCGCCGATGATAAAGCCACTCCCCTATTCCGGACGGCCGCCGGTCGCACCGGTAAGCTCACCGATCGGAGCATGGCCCGCACCGACGCGTTGCGGATGGTCTGGCGTCGGGCGAGCGCCGCCGGAATCTTGACCGAGCTCGGCTGCCACTCGTTCCGCGCGACTGGCATTACGGTTTACCTCCAGAACGGCGGGCTCCTCGAACACGCGCAACAGATGGCTGCACATGAAAGCGCGCGGGCAACCAAGCTCTACGACCGACGAAACGACAAGATCACGCTCGATGAGGTCGAGCGGATCGTGCTGTAAGAGTGGTGCGGCCCATTGCGGCGACGCACGCTCGCCATCTTACGCCGCGTGGTACTTCCCTTCCCTGCGGGCGACCTGGTTGCCTTTGGTAAGCGCGGTGAGCACATTTGAGACGGACATCTCGCCGGACTTGTTGCCTTTCAAACCGAGCTTTTCGAGAAGCTCCCCACGGCTCAAGCCAGTAGCGGCTTCTTTGATCGCTTGTAGGATGCCCTCGCGTTTGCTGCCGCTGCGGCCCCTGCGGGTACCGGTGGCGCGCGGAGCGCGGGCTTGTCGCTACGTCGTTCCCTTCCCGCTCTTTGCGGATTCGTAGGCGTCGATCGCGGCCATCTCGCGATTGATCTCGCCGAATTTGGTCTGAAGCTCGTGTTGCTGGGTGAAGACGGCGTCGCGCTCGGCGTTGAGCCGGTCGCGTTCACGCTGCATAAACGTTGCGAAATTTTCGTCGGCCATGTGTACCTCCATTGCTCCCCTGGCTATAGCACCGCGTATGGCGCTCATAAAGAGTAGCGTATCAACGAAGGGCGGCTCTCATCGCACGCGTTTTGGAAACAGCGTGCGTGGGAAGAATTCGCAGTATTGCGCCTCGTTGAACCACGCGCATTTGATATCGAAAAGGCTGAGCCCCGCGAGTTTGGTGAGCGCAAGCGCGTAGATCGCAAGCTGTGCGATCGGCTTGTTTGTTCGGGCATCTGGTTTGTAGTCGAGAATATGAACGGCACCATTACGGACTTGGAGAAAATCGATGTGGCCGGTGATCGTTTTGACGGCCGCGTCTTTCGGTAGCAGTTCGATCCCGTATTGCGCTTCGAGCGACGCAATTGCATCGGCGTCCAGCCAGATCGGCACCTCGACGGCGACCGTGACCGAATCGTTCGCGAGCATGAAGCGCTGGAGCATGTCGTGCCGGAGGCGGTTATCCCCCACCGTCGGCACGATGAGCGCGGCAGTGCGCGTCGCGAAATTCTCCTTGGCGTTGACCGTGAGGCGCGCAACATCCGCGAACGCTGGCGTGTGCTGGCGCTCGGCTTCGCGGGAAGCGCCGCCGCCCTGTTCGCGGCCATCCCGTTGAGCGCAGTCGGGGCGTTGCTTCTCCTGGCGGGCACCGATCTTGCCGTGTCGAAGCGTCTTTTCGATGCGCGGCCGGACTGCTGGCCCGTGATCGCCGTTACCGCAGGTGCGACGGCGCTGCTGAATCCGGCTGTGGGCCTTGCCGCCGGATGGGTGGTGGAGCTGGGGCGCAGTGCGTTCAAACGGTTGCGTGACGCTTCCCGCGATCAACGCGCGCTATGAGTTTGGTGCGCCAAAGAAGAAGCGAGAACGGATTTTGCGAGCGGAACCGTGTGAATTGAGGAGTTACTCGGCCGCTGCGAGTGCCGGCTGGACCCGGGTGACGCGCAATACAATAAGCGAGGCCAACAAGCAGGCGATCCCGCTGGTAACAAAGGCGAGAAAGTAGTCGCCGGTCTCGTTGCGCACGGCGCCCGCGCCAAAGGCGGCCAGGGCTCCGCCAATTTGGTGGAACGCAAAGATCCAGGCGATGATGACTGGCGTATCCTTGCGGCCGAATACTTCATTCGTCAGCGCAAAAGTCGCCGGACCGGTGGCAACCCAATCGAGGCCGTAGAAGATCGAAAAAATCGACAAACTCACGATGTCGAATTGAGTGAACGGCACCGCAACCAAGGAAAGCCCGCGCAACGAATAGTACCAAAACAGCAGCACGCGCGGATTGTAGCGGTCGCATAGCCAGCCGGACCCGGCGGCGCCAATCAGGCTGAACACGCCGATCACAGCGAGAAAACTCGCCGCGTGGATTTCGGTGATGCCGCGATCGGCGCAAAAGGCGATCAGATGCGTGTTGATCAGCCCGTTTGTAGAGAAACCGCAGATGCCGAAGCTCAAGGCGAGCAGCCAGAAATCCCCGGAACGCACGGCGCGGGATAATCCGTGGAACGCGACGGCAAAGGGGTTCCCCGCGCGGACCGGCGGAGGAGGTGAGGCAACCGAGCCGTAGGGGCTGAGGCCGATCTCGGCCGGCGACTCTGGTAACAGCATCACCAGGAGCGGCAGCATAGCGACGATGGCCAAGGTGACTGTGCCGGCCACCGCCTGCCACCCATAGCGCTCCGCCAGCATCGCGAGCAACGGCAGGAAGATCAGCTGCCCGGCCGCATTAGCCGCGCTGAGCAACCCCATCGCAAGCCCGTTGCGCTCGGCAAACCAGCGGTTCGCCACGGCAGCCGCGATACCGACCGCCCCAGCGCCGGACCCGATTCCGACCAACAGTCCCCAGGTCAGAAACAGCTGCCACGGCGTGGTCATGAAGATCGACAAACCTGTCGCGGCCGCCAGCAGCACCATGCATCCGATAATGGTGCGCTTTAGGCCGACGACATCGATGAGACCGGCCAGAAACGGCCCGATCACACCGAGCAGGATGATGTTGACCGAAATCGCGCCGGAAATCGTGGCGATATCCCAACCGAAGGCACGCTGCAACGGCAGGATCATAACGCCCGGTGCGGCCCGCACGCCGACGCAGGCGAGCGTGGCCGAAAACACTACCCCGAGCACGATCCAGGCGTAGTGCACCCGTCCGGCGCAGAGCCTCGCGCAGGTGGTCGATGTCATGTGCTTCCTTTGCGGCTTTGCGAATTCAAGGGATTGAGGCGATGTCGGATTGCCCGGTCGGAAGTCCGGCCGCCTTCCATTCGGGATATCCCTCCGCTAGCCGTCGAGCTTTGAATCCGCGAGCGCGCAATCTCTCGATCGCATCAAACGACAGGACACACCGCGGGCCGCGGCAATAGGCGACGATCTCGATTTCAGGATCGAGGCGTGCGACGGCAGCCTCGATCTCGGCGAGTGGAACGTTGCGGGCACCAGCAAGGTGGCCCTGTTGGAATTCATCCGCCGGGCGCACATCGATCAGCGTGACAGAGCCCTCGGCAAGACGGGCCATGAGCTCGTCATGGCTTACCGGCTCCAGACTGTCGCGCGCCGCAAAATACGCCCGTATCACCTGCTGGCTGCCGGCATGGTGCGCCTCGGCGACGCTGCGCAGCGCCGCCAGCAGCTCCACAACGCCACTGTTGAGGCGGTAAATGCGCCGTGTGCCCTCACGCCGGACGGTGACCAGCCCGGCCCTGTAGAGGTGCTGAAGGTGTTGGGAAGCGTTGGCTACCGTAATCCCGGTGCGGTTAGCCAGATCCTCGACCGCGCGATCGCCCTGGGCCAAATGCTCAAGCAGCTGAAGGCGATACCCGTGAGCTACCGCCTTGGCGACCTCGGCAAAGGAGTCATACAGCGTCTGCTTTGCGCCCATCATTTGAACCATGATTCAATTGAACTATTGATTAGTGAGGAAGGGTGAGTCAACCTCTTTCGAAAGGAGGCACCCTCGATCATGTCGGTTTCGTTCGCCGA
Organism: Rhodoplanes serenus; assembly: GCA_945893145.1. GTDB lineage: Bacteria > Pseudomonadota > Alphaproteobacteria > Rhizobiales > Xanthobacteraceae > Z2-YC6860. The sequence continues at coordinate 6,202 of CAMDDZ010000070.1, forward strand.
AAAACGCAATGTCGTGCTGCTGGCCGCTTCGCAAGGGCTGTTTCAGACCACGTCCGTGCTGATCATGACGATCGGCGGCCTGGCCGGCTACTTGCTGGCGGCCGACAAAACGCTGGCCACCCTACCGATCAGCGCGATGAGTATCGGCACAGCGATTGCCACGATCCCGGCATCGTTGCTTATGGCGCGGATTGGCCGCCGCGGCGGCTTCATCATCGGCACGGTATTCGGCGCGGCCGGCGGCGCGCTCGGCGTTGGCGGGCTCCTGATCGATTCCTTCTGGCTGTTCTGCTTCGCTCATCTGTTCATGGGTGCGTATCAAGGTTTTGCACAATTTTACCGCTTCGCCGCGGCGGATGCGGCGAGCGCCGAGTTCCGCAGCCGGGCGATTTCGCTGGTGCTGGCAGGCGGTGTCTTCGCCGCTTTCGCGGGACCAGCCCTTGCCAATGTCACGACCGGCTTGTCGCTGAGCGCACCTTACATAGCCTCCTACGCCTCGATCATCGGCGTCACACTGCTGGCGACGACAATCGTGTCGTTGATCCGCGTGCCGCAGCCGCTGGCTGAGATGATCATTGAGCCCGCACGCCCGCTATCGGTGATCGCGCGCCAGCCGGTCTTTCTCGTAGCACTCGGCGGCGCGGCCGTGGGTTACGGGGTCATGATCATGGCCATGACGGCAACGCCGCTGGCCATGGTCGGCCATCATCACGACCTCGGCGCAACGACCTCGGTGATCCGCTGGCATACGCTCGGGATGTTCCTGCCGTCCTTCTTCACGGGCAACCTGATCACCCGTTTTGGCGCGCCCCGCATCATGCTTGCGGGCATCGCTCTTCTCGCCGGTCATGTCGGAATCGCCTTGAGCGGCGTCGAGCTGCTGCATTTCACGTCAGCGCTCGTGCTGCTCGGCGTTGGCTGGAATTTTTCCTTCATCGGCGGCACGGCGCTGCTGACGGAAGCCTACCGGCCGTCGGAAAAGGCCAAGGTCCAGGCGACCAATGATTTTCTGATCCTGGGCGTGGTGGTGGCAGCCTCCTTCGCCTCCGGTGGGCTGTTGCACCATCTCGGTTGGACAGGCGTCAATCTGACGGTGTTGCCCTTTCTGCTGGTGGCGGGTGCGATGATCGCGGCCCTTGCCGTTCGAAGCCGACCGAAGCCTTCGCTGGCATGAAGGGGCGGCCTTGCCTACCGAACCCCTGATCCGCCTGGCGTCCTTCGCAGGCGTCTTTGCCGTCATGGCCGTGTGGGAGCTCCTGGCCCCACGGCGACCGCAGGCGATCGGCCGGTGGAAGCGATGGCCTGGTAATATCGGCATCATCGTAATCGACACGCTCGCGGTACGGGTGCTTTTCCCGACCGCAGCCGTAGGCGTGGCGCTTGTCGGCGAGGCGCAGGGCTGGGGCCTGGTCAACGTGATTGCGCTGCCGGTGTGGCTGGAAGTGGTGGCGGCGGTCGTCGTCCTCGATCTCGCGATCTACTTTCAGCATGTGCTGTTCCACGCGGTGCCGGTGCTCTGGCGGCTCCACCGAATGCACCATGCGGATCTGGAATTCGACGTCACGACCGGGCTGCGCTTCCATCCAGTCGAAGTCGTGCTGTCCATGGTCATCAAGATCGCGGTGGTGGCCGCGCTCGGCGCGCCGGCGATCGCCGTCATCATTTTCGAGGTGCTGCTGAACGCCACCTCGATGTTAAATCACAGCAACATTCGCATAGCGGCGGGTTTCGAACGCGCTTTGCGTTGGTTGGTGGTCACACCCGAGATGCATCGGGTGCATCACTCGATCGACATGCGAGAGACCAACAGCAACTTCGGCTTCAACCTGCCGTGGTGGGATCGCCTGCTGGGCACCTACCGCTCGCAGCCCGCGGCGGGCCACAACGGCATGACGCTCGGCGTAAAGGAGTTTCGCGACCCGGCCGGCCTGCGCCTCGACCGCATGCTGCTTCAGCCGCTTCGGCGCGGCGATCCGGAGCTGACCCTCCCCAGCTGAGGGCGAGTATACGGGCGACGGTCGGCGCGTGGTCACGCGTTTTGGACGCGGTGGAGGTCACGGATTTCGGACAGGGTAGGCGCGCGCCGCGGCGCAGATTATGGGCTGCGCGCGGGTTGGTTGGGGGTTGGTTAGGAGGCTGGAACTGGCTCCTCCGGAGCTGGCTCTCTGGGCGAGGCTGATGGCTCGGGGGCGGGGTCGCTCGCCTGGTTGGCCTCTTCTGGCTCGTTAATGGGTTCGGGTGTGGTGGGTGCGGAGATTGCGGGGGTGGCCGATGCACCCGTGCTGGTGCTTCCCTGCCCTGCGGTGGTGGGCCGGGTGCCTTGGGACTGCTCGACCACGCGGAGGAATTGGTCGCGGGTGACGCATACGTCGGCGACGCAAAGCTCGTCGGTGGTGACTTTCTTGGTGGTGAAGCTTGAAGTGGACCCCGGATTTAGGACCATTGGTTAAGGTGTGAAGGGTCTGCTCTGTCGCAACCGATGGAGCGATCAATGACGAAATCACGCAAGAAATTTGATGCCGCGTTCAAGGCGAAGATTGCGCTGGAGGCGCTGCGCGAGGACGCGACCGTGGCGGAGCTGGCCAAGCGGCACGGGGTTCATCCGAACCAGATTTATGCCTGGAAGAAGCAGGTTCTCGACAATTTGGCGAGCCTGTTCGCGGGCGGCGGGAGTGGCTTGGGTGACGGCGAGGAGGAGCGCGAGCGCGAGACGGCCAAGCTCTACGCCAAGATCGGTCAGCTGACGGTAGAAAGGGATTTCTTGGCCAGGAGGCCAGGACGATGAGCGCGCCGGATCGAAGAGCGATGGTTGAGCGGCCGGGCGTGGACTTGTCGGTTCGCCGCCAATGCGCGCTGTTGAACCTGGCGCGTTCGGGGGTCTACAGGCCCAAGTCGGTGATTGGCGCGGGCGATCTGGCCCTGATGCGCCGCATCGACGAACTGCATCTCCAGCTGCCGTTTTACGGCTCGCGCCGGATGACGTTCGAACTCAACAAGGAAGATCGCGGCGTCAACCGGAAACGCGTGCAGCGGCTCATGCGCGTGATGGGGATCGAGGCTCTGGTTCCGCGCCCCGGCACAAGCAAACCCGCGCCGGGGCACAAGATATACCCCTACCTGCTGCGCGGACTGGCGATCGCCGAGCCGAACCATGTATGGGCGGCCGACATAACCTACATCCCGATGGCGCGGGGATTTCTGTATCTGGTGGCGATCATCGATTGGGCCAGCCGCGCGGTGCTGGCGTGGCGGCTGTCGAACACGATCGATAACCGCTTCTGTGTCGAGGCGCTGGAGGAGGCGCTGGAACGATACGGCAATCCGAAGATCTTCAACACCGATCAAGGCGCGCAGTTCACCAGCGCCGCGTTCACCGACAAGCTGGAAAAGCCAGGCGTCGCGATTTCCATGGACGGGCGCGGCCGCTTCATGGACAACATTTTCATCGAACGGCTATGGCGCTCGATCAAGTATGAAGAGGTGCATCTGAAAGCCTACGCCGACGGCCGCGAGGCGCGCGCCGGCATCGGTTCCTGGATGACCTTCTACAATTTTCGACGCCCTCACCAGGCGATGAACAACCAGACGCCGATGGCGGTGTGGCGCGACGGTATGGACAAAATCGAGGCGGCGGCGAGAGCTGTGGATATGCCGCTTCGCTTGGACAACGCAAACGCGTTGCCCACATACCCACAGCACAACCAGCATGAAGCAGCTTGATTCTTGAAGGAATAAGGGCAGGCCCGATTACACCTTAAATCCAACGACCCGTGGTCCCGCGAATGGGGTCCAGTTCAGCTGTCGGCGAAGGAGGCGACGGTCGCGCCGAGGGATTTCAGATCAGCGATGAGTTCTTGGAGGGCTTTGACCACCACCGCGATAACGCCGCGATCGTCGATGCCGGAGAGTTTGCCCGTCGCGTCGCGGGTGGCGAAATGCGGGTCGACCGCCGCCGCGTCCTCGGCGATGAAGCCGTACCGCAGGGTGCTTGAGGCGTCGTTGTTGTAGATGAAGGAGACGGGCGAGAGCGCGGCGATCATCTCTGTTCCGGAGAGCGAAAGGATATTGATGTCGTGCTTGGTGGCGCGCAGCGATGAGAGGCAGGCGTCGGTGCCGGAGTTGTAGACAAGCTGCTTGTTGCTATCGAGACAGAGGGAGCCGGCGCCGGTCGCTCCCGTGAGCCCGTCGAAGCCGACGGTGCCGGTCACCGCGAGCGTGCGCCAGGGCGAGGTGGTGCCGATGCCGATGTTGCCAGCGGTAGGATTAATTGCTCGAAGCTGAAGATCGCGATACTGCCCTGCCGTGCCGTTGTCGATTTCTAGAACCCCTGCCGCGTTGCGCCTGAGCGCGACATCCTGGCTACCAGTGTTGATATCATCAGTGCTAACCCACCAAACCGGGCTGTCGCTCGTCAGCGCCACTCCGAGGCTTTGGTTCGATAGGAGTATCTTGAATTTGGAGCCATCGTCGGCAAGTACTTTCACCGATCTGTAAGACGTAATACCGTTGTTGTTCCAAATGCCCAGGGTGGAATTGTCCAACCTCTTCGAAAAATAGAAATCGTCAAAGTACGCATCCAACCGCACAGTGTTCGCGCTGGCACCTTCGAGTGGGATCGTGATCCCGAGCGGCCGGTAACTTGTGCCGGCGGTGGTGTAGAATTGGTAATAAAACTCAAGTTGCGCGGTGCTCGACGGCTTGTACCACGACTCAATCACCGACCCGAATGCGTGATCGCTCGCGTTGATCCGTCCGCTTGATGCCAAGTTATAACCAAGGGACATCGCTGCGTTTGGTCGTGCGGCGTCACCGCCGTTCGCGAAGTCTCCCAGCGAGAGAGCGAACATATTATTGTCCGTATCCACGGGTATGAGCTTGATGCCTTGAGCGGCGGCCGCGAACCCATTCAAAGTGATCGGGGCGCTAATCGTGGTGGCGCCGGAGATCGCGAGTGTGCCGGTTGCCATCACGTTTCCACCGATGTACGCGTCTCCGGCGACGGAGAGCTTGGCGAAGGGCGAGGTGGTGCCGATGCCGACGTTGCCGGAATTGTAATAGATAGCAGAGCCGGAGGTCGTCCACTGGCTGCTCGCGCCGGTTGAAAGGCACGTCCCGCCGACCGCAAAGCAGCCGCCCGAGAGGTTGATACCGCCCGTACCGAGAAAAGTGCTCGTTGCAGCAGTAAAATTGGCAACCCCGTTGATGGCAAAGAGGCTGCCGGGCGTCGTCGTACCAACACCGATGTTGCCGCCATAGGGGTTGAGCAGCAGGTTGTTGCTCGATGAACTGCTCGTACTGAAGCACGTTGCGCTCGAACGTCTTGCGATCTGTGCCCTTGTTGTGTTCCGTTCTGCGATCGGCTTCCAGGGCGAAAGCCAGATACTCCTTCCGGCCATCCCGGTCGTATTCGATAGCAAAAATGCGGTCGGGGATGAGGTTGACCTCCTCCCCGTTGATGAGGGTCGGAAAGCGGGCTTCGGTGTCCGCATGCGCGAGGATTTCGTCCTGGTGGATGAAGCGGTGCCCGGCGGCACGGCAGGCGAGGTCAATTGACGCGCAGATATGCGAGGCCATGAAGTCGTGCTTGCCGGAGCCAGAGGTCGCGGGGGTGTGCTTCCGCAGTTTTCCCAATTTCTCGAGTACAGCTAAAGAATGCTCAGTCACGTCCACGATGAGGAAATTTGCCTCGGCTTTGGCCGTGTCGAATTGCCAGTCGGGCCGTGAGAAGAACGGGCCGCCGATAGCTTCTCCGCGAAAGAGAGATTCCTCGTGGCAGAGCTTTTTCGCCCTGCGCGAGGCGGCGTAGTAGTTGCTGTTAAGATGCTTGGTGTATTCGTGTAGCGTTCTGACAGTCTGCGGGCCGAGACGGTGGCAGATTTCGGCCCAGATGATCTCCCGCTCCTGTATTCGGAGGGTTTCGCCGGCCGGCGTGCGCACGTCGCGCCGCCGCCGGCCTACTTTATCAAATCGTTTCTTCTTGAGGTTCATGGCTTCATGCAGCGCTTGTAGATGCGCTTGCATCCGCGGCACGGGCGGCGGATGCAGAACTGTGCGCGGAATAGATGGTAGGACAGGGTGAGCGGGTCCGGCACGTACGGCGGCGCAGACGGCTCTTCGAGCGTATTACCCCAGGCGTCCCTAGTGAGGCTGTGGAGCTGGGAAATCAGGTCGGGCAGCTCGAACGGGTCCGCGAGCCCGTCGAGAATGTCCTGCGCCTGCTGGATCAGCTCGGAATCCACGCCGTACTTCTGGGCGTCCAGTATCGAGCCCTCGGCCTCCTCGCGGTCGTAGTCGTCGACCGCCTCAAAGCCGTACTCGCTTACGCCTTCCCCCGTAGCGCCCTCGATGTCGCTGCCGGCATCGGTATCAAAATCGCCGTCCATCGTGTCCTCCATTGCAGAGGACACAGGATTATGCACACGAAACGGGTGCTGTCGAATCCGAGAACCTTGACGAACTATGGGACTATTTCAGTATATCAGTCTTTCTCCGGCGGCTTGCGGAACAGAGTCGGAGATGGGGATATGTTGGGGTCGCGTGTTCGAGGCGCAGCTTGCGTCGGCGGTGGCGGAGTTGATGAGGAAGGCGGAGAGGTCGTGCTCGATCGCTCCTTCGGGTTCCACGAGAAGCGACGGTGCATGTCGTCGAGAAGCGCCTGGTACTCTCTTTCCGACATCTGCGGCAGCCCGGAAAACCAATTCGGCGGCACGTTTATCGTGACGGGAGACATTAACGGAGGGATGAGCGCAAGAAAGTTAAACTGAGCAAGAGAAACATCACTGGCTTTACTCGCGAAGACGGCGCGGGCGCTGGTCGCTTGGTCATTCGGGTTCCGTGTGTTCACGAACTTGACTGCGGTATTCCCCATGACAGCGTTGAGCATGTCCCTGCTCTTGAAGTCCCCCCAGTTCTGCGCGGCGACAATGAGGTGTACCCCGGCCTCCCGCGCTCTGGCAAAGAGGGCTTCGGCTTCAGGGTGTCGCCCGATGTATCCGCCGGCTTCGTCTATATATACGAAAATCGGTTTGCGTTGTTCTCTGGGAATGAGCAGTCTGCGCATTGCCATGACGTAGATCAGAGAAACGAAGAATGCGCCCAAAATGGAAGAGCCATCCTCGCTCATGTTTCGCTTCGTCGGTATTTATCACCATAAGCTGCGATTTCTCGTGCAGCTCCCGATAGAGGTTTATCTGCGTCTTTGGCGCAGAGAACATGGCATCAAGGAAGTCGGACGCCTGGCGCACCGCATCGACCTTCCCCATCACCTCCTGTCTGCGTGCTTTCGTCGGGCTGGAGTTCCATACGGTCAGAAAGTGGTCTTTGGCCGAGTCGTCGAACTGCGGGATGAGGTCGGCGTATGGGAGTTCGTCGCCCTTTCTAAGTGACAGAACGTCGAGGAGCGTTCTGAGGTTTGCGTTCTCGACAAGAGAGCAGAGCTTCAGCGCCGGCGTGAGCGGACCGCCCTGCAAGGTAGTGGCTTCGACGCCGAGCGCGCTGAAGACATACGAGAGCTGGCGGAACGCCTGCGAACGGAGCGCACGCGCTCGCGTTTCACTCAGTCCTTCAAGCGGGCCGGGATCGAAGAGGGATATGCCCAGCGGGTGTTCGAGAGAGGGCTGGATGTATGCGAGTTTCCCCTTGAGGTCGCCGTGAACGAAGCGGCGGAACCGGGTGATCCTGTTGGAAAGTGTGCCTTTGGGTTCGATGACGACGACCGATGCTTCGTTCCTTACTACCCTATCTAAGTCTTGAAATAGCATCCATTCCAGCACGGAAGTTTTTCCGGAACCGGAGTACCCTATGATGGCATGGTGTGCTTCCCGTCCGCCGAGGAAAGGTATGTAGGTGGGAATAAGGAGATTAAACAGCTCTCCGAGAGGCGTGCTGGAAAGCCATGCCTTCGGATCTTTGGATACCTGGTAAGACTGGTAGAGTTTTGGAAAGAAGGGGTCGGGTTTTTGCTCGTATCCACGCAATGGCGCTTGCAGCAGTAGGCCGTCCATGAGGATGTCGTTCCACGGCACTACGTCCTCGAACCATTGATGACGATCCGGTGCTGCGGCGCGTTATCACACTGGCTTTGGAGCGGGCCGGGCACTCGGTGCTGAGGTGCGAGGACGGGAGGAAAGCGATCGATTTCCTCGCGCATGAACATGCCGATCTCCTGATCACGGACGTCATCATGCCCGAGATGGACGGCGTGGAAACTGTGCGCGCGGCGCGACGGCTCCAGCCAGAGCTGCCGATCCTCGCCATGTCCGGTGGCGGGTCGTTTGGTCCGGCCGACTACCTCGGCATCGCGCAGGCCTTCGGGGCGACCGCCATTCTGCCGAAGCCGTTTCGGCCGGCGGAACTCGTCGAGTTGGTTGCGACATTGCTCGCGCAACCGGATACCTGAGTTAAGCCTGGGCACAGCGGGCTGCTGGTCTGGCTTGCTCTATATGAAGCCGGGCCGATCCTCTCCCCAGCCCGCCTGCGAACGCCCCATGTCGGTCTCGCTTGGCCCCTGCTCAGCTTCGCCCATCTCGACATCGGCCGGCGTGGTCGGCAGCGTACCCTGCTGATTACCCTCGCGGCTCGCATTGTTGATGCGGAAATAGTGCTCGGCGTGCTGATAGAAATTTTCGGCAGCAACTCGGTCGTCGGCGATCGTGGCTTCGCGCGCGAGGGCGACGTAACGCTCGAATATCTGATGGGCGCTGCCGCGGATTTTGATGTTGGGACCGTTGCTGTCGAAGGTTTGGCTTCGCTGGGGCGCTCGCTGTTGCTGTTGAATGGGACGGTTGCCACTGTAGCGGCCGGGCGGCGGACGCTGACCTGATCCTGATCTCATTTTGCCTGACGTGTTGTAATGGTTCGGCCGCTACCCCTCGGCCGGCACAAATTGGGCTCTTTGGTAGGCAGAGCAACGCGCCACGATTAATTACCGGTGTTTCATCTGGTCTTCCCGAACGACGCGCTCGTGGCCGTCCATTTCGTTCTTGATCCGGTATTGAAGCGTATTACTTGCTTCGGGGAGCTGTCGAACAACCTTGTAGCGGCCCCTGCTTTTACTATCTTCCCCAAGACCGGGGGAAAACTGAAGGGTCTGCCCGACCGAAAACTTATGGGTAATCATTTTTCTGCTCCGGGAAGCACCGCACCGCCGTCTTCGGCGGCGCGGTGCGCCAGTGAACCCTACGCTATTTGGAGATTGACCGCTGAGGTCTTCCCCTGTTGCCCTCGCTCAAGTTCGTAGGTGAGCTTCTGGTTTTCGTTGAGGGAGCTCAACCCTGCCCGCTCAACGGCAGAAATGTGCACGAATACGTCCTTCGAGCCGTCATCGGGCTGGATAAATCCATAGCCCTTCTGACCGTTGAACCATTTTACTGTTCCGCTAGCCATCGTACGTTCCTTCAAAGCAAAACAACCGCTATCAGCACTGATGGCGGGTCAAATCTCTACACGGAACAGAAAGCAGGTCCAGCGCTCTACCGCGAGCTGGGGACGCAGACGAACCACGGGAGTCGACCGTAACGATATACGCTGTCGGCGACAGCTTTACAAGGTAATGTCATGAGTCACGCGGTTGAAAGCGCGGAGGACCTTGAGTATAAATGGCTGCTTCGAGTAGGCATTCCGAACACCGAGATCGTGATCGGAGCCGTATCAGCGTGTCCCCAATGAGGAGACCGCGATGGCTGCGACGGAGCGGATCATCTCCCAACCCTATACGGCCGGATGAGAGGGTCACGGATTTCGGACAGCCATGGCACGAAAAATGGATGGGGAGGGCTCGGATTTGGGACGGGGAGGAGGTCACGGATGCCGGACGTGGGATGCTGCCCTATCAAGCGCCGTATGGGCCAAAGGGCGCTTGGTTGAGGGGCCTGGTGGTGGTTAAGGGTGGTCAATACAGTGGTCGGGTGCTATGCCGAGCTTCGGCGAGGATCAAGGGGATGTCTTGGCGCTCGTGCAGCACCCGGACGATTTGGATGGCTCGGTCGGACAGGCGATAGAAGAGCGAATACGGGTGTGCGCGCACCGAGCGCACGTCTCCAAAAAGGCCCGTCGTGATATCGAGGCGCAGCCGCCCGAGGAGCGGATTTTCGGAGAGACGGCCAGCGGCATTTTCTATTTCGCGTAGTAGGGTGTCGGCGACCTCGGGAGCCGCGACGCGCGCGAAATATCGCCAGATGTCGAGCAGGTCTTGTGCCGCGGCCGGCGACCAAACCAGGGGCTTACGCCCCTCCATACTCCCGGTGCGCGTGCGCGATGACCTCCTCAATATCGAGTGCCCGCCCCTCACCGGCGTCGAGCTGTCGCACGCCGACTTCGATCGCGGTGCGCAGCCCATCCAGCGTTTCGACGCGCAAAAGAACCTCGCGACCGAGCTGCTCTTGCGCGGCCTCGGGGAGCGACCGGGCCTTGCTCATCGCAAGATCGAGTGTGTTCGCTTTTGACATGTGGCTAGTATAGCACACCCCGCTTTCTCGCACGCCATCAATGTGTTACGAAAAATGGGCGGGCAGGGACCGGCATTGCCGTCTATCTCAAGAATGGCGTGCTCCTCGAACATGCCCAGCAGATGGCCGCGCACGAAAGCGCGCGGGACCACCAAGCTCTACGATCGTCGCAGCGACAAGATTGCGCTCGATGAGGTTGAGAAGATTATGTTGTAGGTATTAGCTGGCCCGGATCGCCCGCGCCGTGTCTTTGCGTGCTGATTGAACGAAACCGTTCCGCGGTAGGCAGCGGCTGGCGCTGGACAACCCCTCATGCAGGGAGGATAATACGAAAGCGCCCCCGAATCCCGCGCCAGTGGGCCGCTGCATCTACTGTGGTGTGGACAGATATGCCCCGGACGACCCACGCCCACAGCTCGCTAACGAGCACATTATCCCCGAGGCGATCAATGGTTCACTTATTTTACCCGAGGCGAGTTGCCGAAATTGCGAGCGCGCTATTAATAGAGCGGAATGGCATCTTCTAAAAACTACGTTGATGCCTGTACGATCTTATTTGGAGATGCAGTCGAAATCTCCGCTTAGAAATCGGCCTAAGAAGCTTCCAATTTACGATGGTTCGGAAACGCCGCCTCGGCGCGTGATGGTTAATGTAGAGGACTATCCCGCCTGCTTGTATCTGCCCGCTCTCCCTCCCGCCCGCGGCCTCGCTAAAATCCCCTGGCGTCCGGAAGTTATGTTTCCACCTTTTTGCCATTACCTACAAGATACAGTTAAACTCGTCCGAGAAAAATACAAGGTGCATTCCGTATCGCCACCCCGCCTTGGCGCTCACCATCTCTTCCGTATGCTCGCCAAAATAGCCCACAGCTTTGCTGTAATTCATTTCGGATTAGGAAAGCTGGATTATGTCTTGCGGCCTCTTATTCTCGACAATGAACAAGACCCGCTTTGGTTTATAGGCTGCGATCCACTGGAACCTCCAATCGATCAGCTGCACCAGCTAGATCTTCAATACCATGAACTTGGCGGAGGGTTAATAATAACAACCCGCATTCGGCTGTTCGCCCGTTACGGCGCCCCCATATATAGAGTAATTGTGGGTTGGCCAAACGCGGCTACTCCTCCAATTGCGCTGCCGTTTTCACTAAATGATATTGAAACAATGAGATGATTTGCCAACTCATAGCGGGTAGGTGCATCCAACTCTGGCCAGTCGGAAGGGCGCCAGGATGTCCGCAGGCGGGCTTTGCGGCACGCAGCGGGGGTGGTGCCAATATATGGCGCCGCATGGCGCTTTGGTGGGGCGTTGTAGCGGCGGGTAAAGCTCGGCGAGCTCGTCGACATCGAAGGGTATGACGGCCTCGACGATCTGATTGCGGCGGCGGTCAGCGACAGTGTGTCGCCGGGCGATCTGCCTCAATGAGGGCTGCGACTACACGGCCGAAATGGAGCCCGACCAGCGGGAGGGCTGGTGCGAGGCCTGCGGCACGAACACCGTCGCGAGCGCGCTCGTGTTGGCGGGGTTCATCTGATGAGCGCCGCGACCACGTTCAAGGAAGTAGGGGAAGCTCGGTACGACGAAATGCTCGCGGTCTTGCCGCCCGCGTTGTGGATCGACAAGGGCTTCCTCGTCGGCGAGCCGTTCGGTCATCGCAGGTGCACAGCGACGGGGCGCCTGACGGCCTCATTTGCCGCTTTCATTCGCTACCGTGGGAAATACTACGAGAGCGAAGAGGCGATGACCGTGGCCGAGTTCCGCGCCTTCGATCGGAGCACGCTGCCGTGAACGCGGCACGCCCGGCATGGGACCCGGCCAATCCCGTAGCGACCGTGTTCGAGAGCGCCTCGTGCGAGCGCATGATCGCGGCGGGGACGTACGACGACTTCCTGTTGCGGATCACGGCTGCCAGCCTCGATGCGTTCGCCACGCTCGATTACTGAGCTGCGCGTTTAATCCCCTACCCCGCCCACGAGGCGGGGTTCCTTTTGGTAGGATTCTCCATGGGACAACTGTTCTTTGGAGGCTGACCATGTATCGCGTCTATCTGACCCGCCCGTGGCGGGAGTTCGGTATCGACTACCCGAGCCGGACGGCGGCCGAGTGCGCCGCCGGTCGCTTTCGCGCCTCGTTCCCTCACCGTCGCTATGCGGTGCGGCCATGCGCTTCGTAGAGATCGACGGGAAGCGATATGCGTGGAGGGACATCCTCCAAAAGCGCCGCGAGCAACTCACGCAATCCCGCCAGCCGCAGCCGACCCTCTTTGAACTGAGGGACGACGCGCGTCCGCCCTCGGAGCGCACCGCGGCCGGGCGGTATCTGGAGCCGACGCTCTTTGACGGAGTGCCGCGATGAGCGCCGCGAAAGTCCGGGAGCTGAACGACCGCTTCCGCACCACGATGACCGGCGGTCGAGTCATGATGACCGCTGGCGTACAAGCTCTCGGCGAGAACACGGTCGCGAGCGTCCTTACGGCCGTGCGGGAGTTCACCGCATTTTCGGCGGACAACGATCCGCATGGCGAACACGACTTCGGGAGCTTTATGCTCGCGGGCCGGAAGTTCTTTTTCAAGCTGGATTACTACGATTCGGCGATGGAGTTCGGTTCGGAAGATCCGGCCGATCCGGCGAACACGACCCGCGTGCTCACCATCATGCTCGCGGAGGAGTATTGATGGGCGTCGCCTACTTCGTGCGCGGTGCTGGCGCAAACTGGGCCGTCGTCCGGCTCACCGGCCGCGTCCGCGAGGATATTGTGGCCGATGGGCTCTCGCGAGAAGCGGCCGAAGAGCTGTGCTTTGCGAGGCTCGAGGAATTGCCGCGAGGCGCCGTGGTGGCCGGCGAGCTACCGCTCGACGGTGATATTGCCCAACGGCAACGGTGCCGGCGTCCGCGGCAATCGACGTTTCGGTTCTGAGACACTTCCCCGCCCTGGCTCGCGCCGGGCGGGGTTTCATTGACCCGCATTAAGGGTCGCTGTCCGCATTCTCCTTGGCTTTCTCCATCTTGGCGCGAAATTCCTGGTACCGATTCCGCTGCCCTCCCGTCTGCACGTACAGCACGCTGCGATGATGCGCAAGATTCCACTTCCCTTTCCGCAACTCAACTGTCGTAGTCCTGTATGGAATGAATCCAATCTGTAGGAAAACAAGCTTTGAGAGGGTCGCGGAGCAACGAGAAAATAGTTCGCTGATATTCTCGCTTTCCTTTAATAACTGTTGGCCGTCCTCAAACACCGCTTTTATCTCCTCTCTCCAATCATCGTCGACCACCTGAATTGTATCTTCAACGGAGAGCTGCATTGCAAGAAGAAGGCGAGTTAGCTGCTTTTTCCATTCTTGGAGCGGACCGGCATCTTTAATCCTGTGATAAGCGCGCGTGCCTAGCGTGTGTTCTATTACAGCCTTGAGCTGCGCGAATTGTGCCATGTCGAACCGTATTTCGGGACGTCGGTTATACTGTTGCGGCATTGAACACCCCCTCTGTCAACAGGCATGCGCTGTAAGCAAGACAAGTCCGCAAGCAGTACGGACAAGCAGCAACCGGCATTCGTGCTCCGAGACACTTCCCAGCCCTGCTGATGCTGGATTGGGAGTTTGTTCAAGATCTTTTAAGAAGCGAAGTGTCTCATTGCAGTTTGCTGATCAGATCGTCGGTCCATTGACCGAGATCGCGAATTTGATTTTCAACCAAATCGACAAATACGATAGCTTCGGCCTGGCTGAAGTTTGCGGTCGCGTTGATAACAATATTTCGTCGTCTCGTTATTTCGTTATTCACCCAATTCTCGTTGGGGGCGCTCAACAGAGATACTATTCGCTGCGCGTGCCTTATGTCATCAGTCGATAGCAGCTCATATAAAACACCACTCGTTGCAGACGCATTGGCTTGCGCAAATATGCCTCTGCTAAACGCGAAATACCCGAAATATGTATTTAGCACTCCTCCGTTAACGGCGTTGCGCAGCTTTCCCACTTCTCTAGCTAATTCATCGATGAGCGACTTATTGTAGGTGAGTTCTTTCATCAGGGCATTTTTCTGGCGTGCTACAGATTTTCGTTCCAAAAGCAGAGTCAAAAAATACTGTATAATAGTGCCAGCGACGACGCCGAGCGCAGCACCAAACACAGTAGCCCAAAACAGTCCGGATACCCTCACCACTATGGTTGCCGCCCCCACCAGAACATTTCGCGTCCCGCACACCGACAAGCGCCCCGAGCGCTGCCCGCATTGCGACAGCACCCATGTCGCGAAGAAGGGCACGCGCGAGAAGAAAGATCGAGATCGTTCAGCTCTGGCGCTGCGCTTCGTGCAAGCGCGTCTTCACACCGGCACCCGCGGCGCTGCGCAACAAGACATATCCGCTCAAGGTCGTGCTCGACGCGATTACGCTCTACGACCTCGGCTATTCGCTGGAGCAGACCGCCGATAAAATCAAATCGCGCTATGGCCACCGCATTGGCCGCTCGACGATTGCCGCCTGGCTCGCCGAACACTGCTCGCTCATGACCTACACGCGCTTACGCGCCGAGGGCCGTCGGCTCTTCCCGCCGACCCAAGTAATCCGCTCAATCAAGCTCTACCACCGCCAGATTTACAAATTCGAGTACCACCGCCCGAAACTCGCCATGCTGCGGGAGAGCAGGGAACACCGGCGATTCGCCAGCGTAGCAGACTTTCTCGAACGGGTGCCGATCGAGTGTCCGCATGACCTCTTCCGCGACAGCGAGCGCGCTTCACGGAAAGCGGCGAGCTTTCTCGACACCTCCCGCCTCATCGTCGTCGAGAAGGAGAATGCCGCGACGCGCATGGCCGGGCTCGTCATCCCGACGGTAGGGGACAACCGCCTCCGGCACGAGGCGCTCCAGCGCTTCATGCTCGTCAACGACAGCACCACGCTCGCCGTCGAGGTGCCGATCTGGCTTGCGCCCGCCGACATCAAGACGCTTGAGCGTGAACACGGCATCAGTTTGCTGGCGCCGGGCAGCGGGGCCGGGAGCATCACCGGCCACATCGACTTCTTGCAGGTGAGGAACGGCGCCGTGCACATTCTCGATTACAAGCCCCACGCCCGTGCCGACCATCCAATTGCCCAGCTCATGATCTACGCCCTCGCGCTCACCAAGCTCGCAGGCCTGCGGCTCTTCGACATCTGCGCGTGGTTCGACGAGGAAGAGTACTGCGAATTCTTCCCACGGCCGCTCCTTGCGCGCCGCCGCCGTCAGGCCGCTGCGTAAATCAATCGGCTACGCAACGCACAAAGCGTTGCGTCAAGGCAGCTTTTTCAAGGAAGAATTTGGGGCTTACCCGCTCGGCGCCCGGAGCGCAGCAGGGGCGGGAAGAGCCAAAATATGGCTCAGCTGTGCCATTTCCTATAGTGCGCACATTGTCCATTTTGTGCACTTTGGACGATATATTTGTAATTCACGCGGATAGCCTTCTCTACACCTGAAGTTAATCGAATTCATTGCGCACAAACTGTCCCTTGCTACAATATATGCATATGACTACTCAGCAAAAAGTCGAATCCTTGATACGGCAGACTACCGAACTGCCCGAAGAAGCGCAGGCGGAGCTCGTGCAATCGCTGGTTGAGATGCGGTCTCAGCATCTTGGCATCTACAATCTGGACGGCGACGAGCGCGAAGCTCTCGCTCGCAGCGCCGAGGACGAGCGTCTCGGCCGCTTCGCGTCCGACGACGAGATTGACCAGATGTTCGCCCGATACGGCGCATGAGAGTGCTGTATACGGCCACGGCTCTCACCGAGGCTGACGATATTCTTGCTCATATTGCCGACGACAATCCGGCCGCCGCAGCGGCTGTCGGCGCGGCCATCAAGGCAGCCATCGCACAGCTCCTCCCGTTCCCTCGCATCGGTGCCGAAACCGATGAGCCAAGCACCTACATCAAAATCGCTCGGCCGTACCGCTACCTCATTGTCTACAGGATCGACGGCGACACCGTCGTGATCCGCAACGTCCGGCATCCAGCACGCCGACGGCCGTCTTAACGTCGGGGCTATCGTGACGAGGCGACATTCCACTACTCAACCCCGCAAGATCCGCAGAAGGTCTTCCGCACTTGCCCCTTTGCGGCCGTTGCCGCCGGGACCGAGCAACGGCGAGGTCGGGTGGAATTCGGTCATTGGCGAGCGCGCTGCGCGAGGACTAGGAAGCGCCGACGATTCCGGTCGTTTGCCGCGCCACTACCGAGCCGCTTGAGTCTGTCCTCGCTGCTTTTAGACGCTGTCGAAGAAAGCCTCGCGGTATCATGAGCAGCAGTGGGGCTGTGATCGTTTTCAGGGAGTGCCCCTGGGCGCACCTGCGCACACCGGGCATAGAGGCTCGAAGGTCGGCAACTCCTCGCGGCCGCATCGTCAGCTCGGCGCTGATCCAAGCAATTCCCAGGACTGCGACAGAACCGAGGGTACCGCCCTTAAGGGGGCATTCACCGATGCAGCCATGACTGCACAGGTTATGTCGTGGCGAATCGCGGGACGATCGTGGGGCCGGGCCGGCGACTCGGCCCCCCAGCGACAATCTGGATGACCCCGGCGGTGAAGCCGACCACCACACCGATCTTCCAGGCGTCATCGTAAGAGCCCGTCGCGTCGAAGATCAGACCGCCACCCCAGGCGCCGAGCGCAGAACCGGCCTGGTGCATGACAAACGCAATGCCGAGCAGCGTCGCCATGTAGCGGGTGCCGAACATGTCGGCGACAAGCCCGCCGATTAGCGGCGCCACGCTGAGCCACAGCATGCCCATCGCCGCAGCGAAGACCAGCGTGGTGGTCGGGGTCGGCGGTAGCGCAAAGTACGCCGTGAACACGAAAGCCCGCAGAATGTAGAGCAGCCCCAGGAGAATGTGCTTCGGGTAGCGCCCCCCAAGCCAGCCGGCGGTCAAGGAGCCGATGCCGTTCATGCCGCCGATCACCGCGATCGCCACGGCACCGAGCATCGGGCTCTGCCCGCAGATCGCGAGATAAGCCGGCAGGTGTGTCGTCAGGAAGATCAGGTTGAGGCCGCATACGAAATACGCACAAGACATCACGACGAACGGGCGATGACGAGCCGCCTGGCCGATAGCCTCGCGCATCGATATGCCGGCGTTGCCCTGTTTCGGAATGTGGTCGGCGGCGCCGGCCCAGTAACCGGCCGGCAGCATCGCTGCCGCCAGCACCACAAAAAACAGCGCGGCGATCTGCCACGGGTAATCCGCCAGCAGGGCTTGCGTCGCGAGCGGCACGATCAGCGCACCGATCGAGCCGGCCGCCGCGACGATGCCGAGGGTCATGCTGCGCCGCCTCTCGGAGACAGCGCGTGCGGTTGCGGTCATCCCCAACGAGGAGGCGGTGCACGACAGCGCCACCCCGATCAGAGCGCCCGACAGGTTCAGCGCGCCCGCGCCGCCCGCAACCACGAAGACGCCGAGACCGAGGACGTAGATCGCGGCTCCGGCCATGATCGTGACGCGCAGCCCGAAACGGTCGGCCAGCGCGCTGACCGGCGCCTGCGAGATCCCCCACACGATGTTCTGGATCGCGATGGCAAGGGTGAAATCGGCCGCGGTCACCGCCAGGTCAAGGGTTACCGGCGACAGGAACAGGCCGAGGCTGCGGCGCATCCCCATGCCGAGGCCGAGCAGCACCGCGGCGCCGATCAGGATCAGACCGATTTGGCGAGGTGAGAGACTGGCGTTCATCAGAGCGGCACGTCCCCGGCGGCGATCAAGGGGACGGAGTGTGCCGTAGCGCAAACCGCTGCCAAACCGCCAAAAGTGCAGTCTGTCCCTGCGAAATCGGCATGGACACTTAGCACCCGGGCTGCCCGGGCAGTCAAGCCGAGGTGGCCAAGTGGACCGGCGCGTTAGCATTCCAGGGCTAATAATGCCGTCGACGGCCTGCTGCGGCGCGGCGGTTGCCCTTCGCAAGAGCGCCCCGACATCATCGTGTCAAACACGTAACAGGCACGATATTCCGTCGATTTCGACGCGATCAAAGCGGGGTTGGGCCACGCCAACTGCCAACCGCTGTGGATTGAAATACCGCAGTAGAGCGAAGGGCGGGTCACCACGCACCTGCGGTGTTCTCCCATCGCGCCGGCAAGGTCTCTTTAGGGGCAACCCGACCAATCGGGTCGCGGGCGTGGCGGCAGCTCGGCGCCGAGACTGGACGTTTGGAGGGGCATCAGGCGGCACAACCGCCCAGTATTTGTGACCTCTCACCGGTGACCTATCGTATGAGCAGAGTGATCCCGCTGAGCAGCATTACGACTGCTACCAATCGAGAGAACGACCGAGCGCTGAGCTTATATACGAGTCGGTCTCCTAACCAGGAGCCGACTATCACCAGGGGTAGTCCGACCGCCAGTAGGGCGATCGTCGAGTGCCCGTAGAACCCAAAGCTCCCATATCCTACTATCCGCGCGGCCCCGCCAAGCAGCACGACGGCGCTCATGGTTGCGCGGAAGACCGCTTTCTCCAGACGCAAGATATCGAAATAGACCACATATATCGGTCCAGCCCCGGCTCCGAACAATGTGCTGCACAGGCCGCCGACGATTCCAACTCCTGCGCCCAAGGCGCCGTGCCAACGTCTCGGTAGCAAGCGAGAGGTATCTACCGCCGACAAGGCATAAATAGAATACAGGATCAAAAATACCCCCAAGAAATGTCTCAGGACATCTTCGTCCAGCAGGTTTATAAAATACAATCCTAATCCGATTCCTACCATCGAGTATAAGAAAATCACTACAAATTGCCGCCAGGCAATTTGGCGCCACTCGCGACTTACTTGTTGTACTGAGCTAAGTGTAGTGAAAACCGTCGCAACCGACACGGCGGTTGATACCGGTAGGATAAAAGCGAGCATCGGGATAGCGATCAATCCCGCTCCAAATCCTGCCGCGCTGCGAACCGCGAACGCGCTTAGGAGCACCGCCGCATAGAACGCGAAACCGAGAGGGGATAAATCCGACATGGTCCGACCTTATAATAACGGCCACCCAAGGCGCTTGCATCGGCTTCGAGCGCGCGCCAAAGAACTGCCGATGAGGTTACCGATCGGAGCGATTGCGCAACACGAACGAGTTTGAACTGGTGTGAACCTCGACAGGCGACTGCCCCAAACCGCCGACGAAATAGTCCGCTTAGGGCATGACCCGCCGTCGGTGTCGCCGGCAACGAGCGACCGCTGAGGGTCGACTCCGGCGGTTCCACCGCGCTTACGCGAACGGTAGGAATCGGCGCTTAGGCGTCAATGCTAGGCTCCCAACGATCGCTGACCCTGGCTAACCCTCGCGATCCGCGATGGATGCTGCCAGGAATACGAACGGGCAAGCTCTCCCCTACCCTACCGCGGCGCATGGGGATAACCACCGGGCGTGATTTTCTCGCCACGCTATCATCCGTGCATGAGTGACGACAACCCGCACCAGAAGGGTGCGACAAGCACCGACCCGTCGCGACCTGCCGCGACAAGCGACGGCAGTGACTATTCCCTTTCGATCGACGATGCCCTCGCCCGCTACGAAGCGGCCAGGGTTCCCCGGACGCCGCGCAGCATCCAGCGCTATTGTGCAAAAGGGGACCTCGATGCTCACCGCGTCGAGACGCCCTTTGGCGACAAATTTCTGATCACGCCCGCGTCAGTTGATCGGCATATCGCGTACATAAATGAGGTGCGACTTGTCGCGACGAGTCGCGACGTGCCGCGGCATGCCGCGACAGATGTCGCCGCAAAAAACCTGGACGAAGAGCAGCGACAGAATGGGGCAACAAGCGCCGACGAGCGGCGACAAATGGCGACAGCCGAGGACGTGTCGCGGCCTGTCGCCGCTGATCCAGGCGTCGTCGAGCTGCTCAAAAGCGAGAACGTATTTCTCCGCGGACAGGTCACCGTCAAGGACGAGCAGATCAAAGACCTTACCGAACGGGCACGCGAGACCAATCACCTGATCGGTGGTTTGCAACGGCTACTCGCACCGCTTCTCAGCGCGCCCGACCGCGGTCGCAAGTTCGTCGACGAGCCTGATCAGCGGTAATCGGCTTATCCCCACAACCCCGCAGAACAACGTGGCATTGCGGCGTCGAGTGCTAAAATCTGGCCATGGAACGCCGAGAGGGAAGGGTTGTCTCAATTGGGGAGGTGATCGAGCGCAACATCGTGCTCAGAGGAGCCGACATCCTCACGACGAGGGGGTTTACCCAAGTGCCAAACTATGTGCTCGACAGCTCGAAACTTTCGCCGGGCGCCAAGCTGACCTATGCCATGCTGCTCAAATATGCTTGGCAAAACGACTACTGCTTTCCAGGCCAGGAGCGGCTCGCGAAGGACATGGGCGGCGGCCAGCGCAGCGTCGTGCGCTATATCCAGGAGCTTGAGCGGACAGGGTTCATCAAGATCACCCGCCGCGGCCAGGGCAGATCGAATATCTACGAATTCGACCTTGAGCACAAAAAGCTCACGCGTAGGAAGAATGTGGCATGAGCAGAAGTGCCAATTTGGCACTTCTAGGCATGCCAAACCTGCCGGTCAAGAAGTGCCAAATTGGCACACTAAGAATACTCAGAGGTATTAATACATAAAATAAAAGGGCATTATATACTTTACTCCCTCGGCGAAAGGCGCTATAATCCTCGCATAAACCGAGGGTTAGGCGATGAGCAGGTCCACCATCAGCACCTTCCAGCTTTTCGAGATGTTCCCCGATCAGGAGACGGCGCGCGTCTATCTCGAAAGCCGCCTCTGGCCTAACGGCGTCCGCTGCCCCCATTGCGGCCTGGGTGATCGCATCACGGCGCGCAAGGGCGGCTACTATCGCTGCAACCAGTGCAAGGAGGATTTCACCGTCCGCACCGGCACCATCTTCGAGCGGTCGCACGTTCCGCTGCACAAGTGGATCTATGCGATGTACCGTGTCGTCACTTCCCGCAAGGGCGTCTCGTCGATGCAGCTTGCCAAGGAGATCGGCGTCACCCAGAAAACCGCTTGGTTCATTCTGGGGCGGCTGCGCGAGGCTTGCGGTGACAAGCTCGACAAACTGCGCGGCATCGTCGAAATCGACGAAACCTATGTCGGCGGCAAGGAAGCCAATAAGCATGAGAGCAAGAAGCTCCATGCCGGTCGCGGCCCGGCCGGCAAGACCGCCGTTCTCGGGATGCGGGAACGCGGCGGTCGCACACGGGCCGTGCCAATCGAGGCAACCGACAGCGACGTGATCCACGACGAAATTCGCCAGCACGTCGAGCCGGGGTCGGCGGTGCATACCGATGAATTTGCGGCATATCGTGGCCTTACCGGCTTCGTGCATGAGACCGTCAATCACGGCGCTTCCGAATATGTCCGCAATGACGTTACGACGAACAGCATCGAGAGCGTGTTCGCCGTGCTCAAGCGCGGCATCTACGGCACGTTTCACCATGTAAGCCCGAAGCACCTGCATCGATACGTCGATGAATTCTCGTTTCGCCTCAATGAAGGCGACGTTAAGCGGCATACCACTCAGCGCATTGACAGCTTCATCGACGGGACGGCTGGCAAGCGGCTGACATACAAGGATTTGATCGGATGAGTAGGCCACCGGCAAAACCGCCGGAAATTCTCGATAAGATCGTGGATTTGGTTCTGGCGCATCGGCCGAAACCAAAGAAAGAGAAAAAGGAAAATCACAAGAACTCGACTCGCAACTTGGCTCACAAGAAGACGATGGTGCGAAAAAAGGAGACAAAACAATAGAAGATACTTGCGTTTTTAATGCCATGGTATTTGAGCCTTGTTGGACAAATATATGAAGATATTGTCTCGTCGGTTTGCGTAGCTTGTCTGAGCAAGGAATACAATTCTAAAATGAACCTGATTGTCGTGTGCTGTCAGTTCTGCTGGCGGCAGCGGGGTGTTATGTTCAATATCTCTTAGCCGATCATTGAAAAGCGGCGCGTGCCGGTCCCCCAGGTCTCCGGACATGATATTATCGATCTGCTTTATAGCAGCCTCCCATTGCGGATATGCGAGAGCCCACGCGGCTTCGTCAGTGTAAAAGCCTTGCAGCAGATTGTTCCCGACCAACAGGACAGTTTTGTCCGCTTCTTTCGCCTTTTTTTCGGCGTCAACCCCGCGTAAGGCTTCTAACAGCATCCCATGCCGAAGCTCAAATTGTTGAAAATCGGCTTTTTCTTTCCCTTCGATACGCTTTAGCTCCTGACGCAAGCTATCTATCGCGGAATTGATTGCGCTCATTTCTATTGTACTTGCCGCCTTAGCACGATTTCCGGTAATCGTCGAAACGATGAACCCCCCACCTATAACTGCTATGAGAATAATGCCAGCGGCAATACCAACTGACCAAGATTGCTGCGAGCGATCCTCAACAAGAGGCGAAAACGCAATTAACAATAGGCTCTATTAGCAAAACGTAATGATCTGGCGTAGAATGGCCGAAACGCTGGAGGATTGAGGGTATGGAGCGGCGTGCATTTCAGGCATGGCTGTGTGGGGTCGACACGCTGACGGAAGCGCAGAAGGCGCAGGCTGGGGAGGTTCTG